>NZ_QLTA01000025.1 GCF_003269065.1 Paracidovorax anthurii | reverse complement strand
CGCGCCCCCCAGGCCGAGCGCAGCGATGGCCTGTGTGCTCCCCACCCCTTCTGGATGCGCCTGGGGCGCGCAGGGCGCGGGGTGGCGGGTGTGCCGAAGGACACACCCGCTTCGTTGTCTGGCTCGCCGGGGTTGTCCGAGCGAAGCGCGCAGCGCGTAGCGAGTTCCACGGCGCACCCCGCGCCCGAGCACCCCAGGTTGCCCCGTAGCGCAGCGAAGGGGTCGCAGACAGCAGGGTCGCCCTTTCTTTGGTTACTTTCTTTCGGCGAAGCGAAAGAAAGTGACTCGGCCGCCGGGCCGAGACCCGGCCCCGGAACAAACCCCACCCACACCCCCCGCCACAGCCATCCGGCGCCACCACCCCAGCCCCCAGCGCCACCCGCAAGAAACTACAAAAACAATAGCAAACAACCCAATGAATACGGCGACATGAAGCCCAAAAACCCTCAAGCCGCCTTCTCCACATGCCCCTGCCGCGTATACAGAAAATCGATCACCGCCTTCCGGCACTGCAGATACACCGCATCCTCCGCCAACTGCACCCGGCTGCGCGGCCGAGGTATCTCCACCGCCAGCACCTCCCCGATGGTGGCCGCCGGCCCGTTGGTCAGCATCACGATCTTGTCGGACAGCAGCACGGCCTCGTCCACGTCGTGCGTCACCATCACCACGGTGCTGTGCGTGCGCGCCACGATCTCCAGCAGCTCGTCCTGCAGCTTGGCGCGGGTGAGGGCGTCGAGCGCGCCGAAGGGCTCGTCCATCAGCAGCACCTGCGGCTCCATCGACAGCGCCCGGGCGATGCCCACGCGCTGCTTCATGCCGCCGGAGATCTCGCCGGGGCGCTTGTGCGCGGCGTGGGTGAGGCCCACGAGGGCCAGCGCGGCGGCGGTGCGCTCCTTGAGCCGCGCCTTCGATTCGGTGGCGCCGAAGACGCGCTCCACCGCCAGATGCACATTGCCCTCGCAGGTCAGCCAGGGCAGCAGCGAGTGGTTCTGGAAGACCACCGCGCGGTCCGGGCCCGGGCCCTTGATCTCCTTGTTGGCGCAGATCAGCGTGCCGGCCGTGGGCGTGGCCAGGCCCGCGATCAGGTTCAGCAGGGTGGACTTGCCGCAGCCCGAGTGCCCGATGAGCGAGACGAACTCGCCCTTGGCGATCGCGAGGTCGATGCCGCGCAGCGCGGGGAAGGCACCCTTGGCGGTGCGGAAGGTCTGCTCCACGCCCTGGATCTCGATGAACTTGGGGAAGCGCGCGGCGGCGGCCTGCGCTTTCGTGTCGGTGGTGGCGGGGGTCGTGCTCATGCTTTCACCTCTTCGAACGAGAAGGCCGTGGCCAGTTTGACGAGGGCCAGCTCCAGCAGCAGGCCGACGATGCCGATCACGAAGATGGCGATCAGGATGTTCTTGACGTTCAGGTTGTTCCACTCGTCCCACACCCAGAAGCCGATGCCCACGCCGCCCGTGAGCATCTCGGCGGCCACGATCACGAGCCACGCCGTGCCCACGGCCAGGCGCACGCCGGTGAGCATGTAGGGCAGCACCGAGGGGAAGAGGATGGTGGTGGCGATCTTCCATTCGCTGAGGTTGAGCACGCGGGCCACGTTCATGTAGTCCTGCGGCACGCGCTGCACGCCCACGGCGGTGTTGATGACCATGGGCCAGATGGAGCAGATGAAGATGGTCCAGATGGCCGCCGGGTTGGCGCCCTTGAAGACCAGCAGCCCGATGGGCAGCCACGCGAGCGGCGAGACCGGGCGCAGCAGGCTGATGAGCGGGTTGAACATGCGCGAGAGGAAGGTGAAGCGCCCGATCACGAAGCCGGCCGGGATGCCCACCAGCGCCGCGAGGCCGAAGCCCATGGCCACGCGCTCCAGCGAGGCCAGCACGTTCCAGCCCACGCCCTGGTCGTTGGGGCCGTTGCGGTAGAACGGGTGGCTGAAGATATCCACCGCCTGCTTCCAGGTGTCGGCCGGGTTGGGGATGCTGCCGCCCGTGGTGCTGGAGACGATGGCCCACACCACCAGCAGCAGGCCCAGGCCGCAGGCCGGCGGCAGCACCGCGAGCCAGAAGCGCCGCAGCGCGGCCGAGGTGTCGCGCCGCGGCGCTGGCTGCGCGGCGCGCGCCGGGGCGGGGGTGGAAGCGGCGGGGGGCTGGGGCGTCATGGCGTGGGGCACGGCGGCGGGGGTGGAGGCGGCGGGCTCCGGGGGAGCGTGGAAGACGGCGCTGACCATGGGGAACTCCTTCGCGGGGGGATTCGTGGGGGCGGGGCAGGGCGGGCCGGGGGCGCTCGGGCGTTCAGGCCTTGATCTTGAAGCCGTCCGCGTACTTCGCCGGGTCCTTGCCGTCCCAGACGACGCCGTCCACCAGCTTGCTCGTGCGCATCTCGCTCTTGGGCAGCGGCGCCTTGGCGGCGGTGGCGGCCTGCTTGTAGAGGTCGATGCGGTTGATGGACTTGGCCACGCCGAGGTAGTCGGGGTGGTCCTTGAGCAGGCCCCAGCGCTTGTGCTGCGTGAGGAACCACATGCCGTCCGACAGGTAGGGGAAGTTCACCGCGCCATCGTTGTAGAACTTCATGTAGTCGGGGTCGTCCCAGGTCTTGCCCAGGCCGTCCTGGTAGCGGCCCAGGATGCGCTGGTTGATGGCGTCCACGCCGGTGTTCACGTAGGCCTTGCCGGCGATGGTCTCGGCCATCTTGCTCTTGTTGGCCAGGCCCTCGTCGATCCAGCGGCCGGCCTCCAGGATGGCGGCCGTCACGGCGCGCGCGGTGTTGGGGTATTTCTGCACGAACTCCGAGGTGGTGCCCAGCACCTTCTCGGGATGGTCCTTCCAGATGGCCTGGGTGGTGGTGGCGGTGATGCCGATGCCGTCCATGATCGCGCGGTGGTTCCAGGGCTCGCCCACGCAGAAGCCGTCCATGTTGCCCACGCGCATGTTGGCCACCATCTGCGGCGGCGGCACGGTGATCACCTTGGCGCCCTTGAGCGGGTCGATGCCGTTGGCGGCCAGCCAGTAGTAGAGCCACATGGCGTGCGTGCCGGTGGGGAAGGTCTGCGCGAAGGTGTATTCGCGCTTCTCGGCGGCCATGAGCTTGGCCAGCGACGCGCCGTTCACCGCGCCCTTGTCGGCGAGCTTCTTGCTGAGCGTGATGGCCTGGCCGTTGTTGTTCAGGGTCATGAGCACGGCCATGTCCTTCTTGGGGCCGCCCAGGCCCAGGTGCACGCCATACACCAGGCCGTAGAGCACGTGGGCGAAGTCCAGCTCGCCGTTGACCAGCTTGTCGCGCACGCCCGCCCAGCTCGCTTCCTTGCTGGGGATGATCTTCACGCCGTATTTCTCGTCGATGCCCAGCACCGAGGCCATCACCACGCTGGCGCAGTCGGTGAGGGGGATGAAGCCGATCTTCACTTCCTTCTTCTCGGGCGCGTCGGAGCCGGCGGCGTGCACGAGGGCGCGCAGCGCGGGGCTCACGCCGACGGCGCCCACCGCGGCGGCCTGCAGCACGGTGCGGCGGTGGAGGCTGGTTTTCGACAGGTCGGTCATGGAGGCTTCCTTGGAAACGTTGCGGGCCGCGCCGGCCCGGCGACAAACAAAAAAGGCGTCCTCACGCCGCGGTGCGCGGGGCCCTGGCGATCCTGGGAGGGATCGGCTGCGAGGGCCGCGCGCTGCGCGGGTGGGGACGCCTTTGTCCGGTGCTGCCGCGTCCCGCCCGCCGTTGGGAGGTCCGCAGCCTGGACCGCCATCGGTCCGCCAAGCTCTTTGCAAGCGCTGTGCCAGGGGCCGGCGGGAATCGGTTTGCTATTTAATTGATAGCAATAGGCCTATATTTCCCGGCGACATGGACGCCTTTTGATTCAGAAGCCCTCCTGGGTGTGCCCGTGGCATGCCTTGGTGCGGCGCCGCACTGCGCTTGTGCGGACGGGCGCGGATGCGGTGCGCGTGCCGCCACCCCAGGCCTTTGCAACGGGCGCGGCGCGAGGCCCGCAGACGCCGTGGAGCCGGCTTGGCCGGGCCACCGGCGTCGCCCCCTTTCCCGCAGCGCGCAGCGCCGTGAGCGCACGGGGGAGCGGCGCAGCCGCCCGGGGGGATTCACCCCAACAATTCGGCCACGTCCAGCATGCGCTGCGCCACGTCCACCAGCTTCATGCCCTTGTCCATCGCGGTCTTGCGCAGCTTGTCGTAGGCGGCCTGCTCGGTGAGGCCCTGGCGCTGCATCAGCAGGCCCTTGGCGCGGTCGATGGTCTTGCGGTCCTTGAGCTCGCTGCGCGCGCCGGCCAGCTCGGCCTTGAGGGCCTGCTCGTGCTCGAAGCGCGCCATGGCCACGTCCAGGATGGGGCGGATGCGCTGCGGCGCGAGGCCCGCCACGATGTAGGCCGTGACGCCCGCGGCCACGGCGTCCTTCACGTGCGAGGTGTCTTCGTCGTTGGTGAAGAGCACGATGGGGCGGGGCGCCTCGCGCGTGGCCATCACCACGTGCTCCAGCGCGTCGCGCGCGGCGCTCTCGGCGTCCACGATCACCATGTCGGGCTGCAGCTGCGCGATGCGCTCGCCCAGGAACACGTCGGCCGGCAGCGTGGCCACCAGGTTGAAGCCGTTCTCCAGCAGGCCGATGCGCAGCCCCCGCGAGCGCTCGGCCTGCAGGCGGGCGTGCTCGTCGTCCTCCTCGGCCACCGCCAGGTCGGGGGCCACCACCACGATGCGCAGCGACTCGTTCATATGCCCTGCATCAAAGCAAGAAGCACGCCAAATTGGTGCGCGAAAGGGGGCGCGTGGTCGGGTTGACGGGATTGATTCTTGCTATGAAGATGGTTTACCCGATGGCACCGGGGCCGGCGGTCCTATATACCTCCGGGCCCAGGGATCAACCGACAACTCACGGGGGTACGCACATGGCGATGTCGATGGCGGGGCTGGCACGGGCGCGCGGGGCGCGCGCGGCCGGCAGGGCAGTGGCTGCGGGGCTGGCGCTGTGCGCCGCCTTCGCGCTCGGGGGCTGCAGCCGCGTGCCCGGCACGCTGCGCATCGGCGTGGCGCAGCCCCTGTCCGGGCCGCTGGCGGCGCTGGGGCAGGACATGCTCAACGGCGTGAGGCTGGCGGTGGACGAGCTGAACCGCGCCGGCTTCACCGTGGATGGCCGGCGCGTCACCCTGGAGGTGGTGGCCGAGGACGACGGCGCCGACCCCGCCGCCGGCCAGACCGTTGCGCAACACCTGATCGATGCCGGCGTGGTCGCCGTGGTGGGCCACCTCAACTCGGGCGTGAGCATCGAGGCGGCGCCGGTCTATGCGTCCAAGGGCATCCCGCAGCTTGCCATCTCCACCCACCCGCGCTTCACGCAGATGGGCCTGCCGGGCACCTTCCGCCTGGTCGCCAACGACACCCTGCAGGCGCGCGCGATGGGCGCGTTCGCGGCCACGCAGCTCTCGGCGCCGGGCTACGCCGTGGTGGACGACGGCACGCCCTACGGCAAGGGGCTGGCCGACGGGGCCGCCCGCGAGCTCACGGCGGAGAAGCGCACCATTGCCGTGCGCCAGTCGTTCGACGACCGCACCACCGACTTCGCCGACCTGGCCGCCCGCCTGCAGGCCGCCCACGTCGATGTGATCGTCTCCACGCTCAACGATTTCCAGGTGCTGGCGCTGATCCGCGCGCTCAACCGCGCCGGGCAGGACCGCGCCACCATCCTCGGCGGCGACACCCTCAAGACCCCCGACATGCTGCGCGGCGGCGGCAAGGTGGCGGCGCTCTACGCCACCTCGCCCGTGCTGGAGGCCCGCGAATTCGTCGCCGGCCGCGCGTTCCTCGACCGCTACGGCGCGGCCTTCGGCAAGCCGCCCGCCTATGGCGGCCACTACAGCTACGACGCCATCTACGTGCTCTCGGCCGCCATCCAGCAGGCGAAGTCGGGCGACCCGAGGGCCATCGCCCGCGCCCTGCACGCCATCAACGGCTACGCGCCCATCACCGGCACCATGCAGTGGGACGAGAAGGGCGAGCCGCGCTACGGCGCCGTGGGTGTGTATGTCCTGCGCCCCGGCGGCTGGGAGCTGCGCATGCGCTCCGACCGCTGGTGACGCGGCGGCCCGGGCCCGTCAGCGGACGGTGATCGGCACCGTGGCCTGGGCGCTGCGGCCCTGCGAATCGCGCGCCACCACGGTGAGCGCGTAGCTGCCGGCCACCGGCGAGGGCCAGCGGGCCGTGAGCGTGGTGCCCTGCAGCGAGAAGCCCATGCCCAGCGGCGCCCCGGTGATCGCCACCGAGATCCAGGTGGCGCCCGGCGCGGAAATCGCCACCGTGCCCGTCAACGCCTGCCCCGCCGTGCCGGTCCAGGGCGCCGCCGTCACCGACAGCCCGGCGCTGGCGCCGCTGCCCGCCGGGGCGATGCGCACCGTGTAGGCCCCCCGGCCCGTGAGGCCGGTTTTCGTGTCGGTGGCCGCCACGGTCACCACGTAGCTGCCCTGCACCGGCCGGGGCCAGGCCACGAGGCCGTCGGCCCCGATCGCCATGCCGTCGGGCGCGCCGCTCAGCGCATAGCGCAGCGGGTTCACCGATGTGGCCGCCGCGCTGAAGCCGAGCGCCACGCCGGCGGTGCCGTCGATGGTGCCCCCGGTCACCGTGGGCGGCTGCGGTGCCGCGATCGTGACCGTATAGACGCCTTGCCCGCTCAGGCCGGTCGTGGTGTCGCGCGCCGCCACGGTGACCGCGTAATTGCCGGCCGCCGGCGCCGCCCAGGTGACCACGCCCGCGCCCGAGATCGCCATGCCGGCGGGCGCGCCCGCGAGGCTGAAAGTCACCGGGTTGGTGGCCGCCACCGACGCGGTGAACGACAGCGGCTGCCCGGCCACCCCGCTCACCGCGGCGCTGCCCACCGTGGGCGGCGGCACCGCCACCGCGGTGCCCGCCAGCAGGGCGAGCAGGTCCTGCGCCCGGGGCGTGCCCAGCCCCGTGAGCTGGTCGTAGCCCGCGCGCGCCGTGCAGGCGGCGCAGGTGCCGTGCTGGCCAGCCGACACGTCGAGGAAGCCGGCCGCGTAATTGGCGGGCTGCGCGCCGACGGTGCCGTAGATCACCGTGTGCGGGCGGCCCAGCGGCTCCCGGCCCGCCTGCGCGCGCAGCGCGCCGGCCACGGCCAGCAGGCCCGACCACATCGGCGTGGACAGGCTCGTGCCGCCCGCGCTCAGCCACTGCGCGGTGCTCGCGCCCTGGGGGATCACGGCCAGGTACTGGCCCGTGGTGGGGTCGGCGTTCATCGCCACGTCGGCCACCGTGCGGCGCGCCACCGTGCCCACGCCGGGCAGGCCCGACTGCTGGTAGGCGGGCGTCGGCAGGTAGGCGCTGGTGCCGCCGCCCGTGCTCGACCAGGCCACCTCCGAGCGGCTGCCCGTGCCGCCGTAGGTGAGCGTCGTTCCGCCCACGCCCAGCACGCCGGACGACACGGCGGGCCACGTCACGCCCGCGCCCGAGTCGCCCGTGGCGGCCAGATAGCCCATGCGCGTGCCGGTGAAGGTGGATTCCAGCCCGGGGGTCCACGCCCCCTCGGCCGCGCCGAAACTCATCGACACCTGCCCGGGCCCCATGGCGTTGGCCAGCCGCACGGCCGCCGCGAGGCTGCTCACCGATGGGTCGGGCGCCTCGATGAGCACGATGCGCGCGGCCGGCGCGATCGCGTGGGACCACTGCACGTCCAGCGCGATCTCGGTGGCCCAGCCCGCGTCGTAGGCCGGGGCGGTGGCCGACAGCCCGCCCGCCGTGGTGGCATAGGCCACCCACAGCTCGCAGCCGGCCGTGGCGGCCGGCGCGGCCAGGGGCAGGGCGGTGGTGGCGGGCAGCACCTTGGCCGCGCAGGTCGGCAGGCCGAACTTCTGGTTGAACGTGGCCAGCTCGGCGGCCACGTTGGGGCCGTGGCGCGCCGCCACCAGGTAGATCGTCTGGCCCGCGCCCATCTGCGCCGCCTGCTGCGCGGTGGGCGTGGCGCCCGCGGCGGGCAGGGCCGGCAGCCCGTAGGCCGCGCGCACCTGGGCGGGCGTGTAGGTGGTGACCACGCCGGAGGCGAGGGCGTCCACGCGGCCTTCCGGCGCGGGCCCGGCGCCCGAGCGCGCGGCCTCGATCCGCTCCAGCGTGAGGCCCCCGGTGGGCAGCCCCGCCAGGCCCGCCTCGACCGCCTGCGAGCGCGGCCGCAGCGGGGCGCTGGCATTCGGGTCGCGCTCGTCCTGCGCGCCGGGCTCGTCCAGCACCACCGGCGCGACGTGGAACGTGGGCTGCGCCAGCAGCGTGGCCGGCACCCCGGGCTGGCCGTCGCCGCGCCACGACAGCGTGGTCACGCTGGCCGCGACCTCGCCCTCCTGCGCCACCACGCCGTCGCCGGCCGAGCCTCCGCCGCACGACACCAGCAGGGCCGCCAGCGCGGCCGCGGCCCAGCCGGGGGGCCTGCCGCGCATTCCGCCGGCCGGGGGAAGGGAAGGGCGTCGGGGGGCATGGGCCATTTGCGCGTCTCCGGTAGGCGATGGCGCGGGCCGGGCGGCTGCGGAGCCGGGCGGCGCGGCATCGGGGGTGAAGGGGGGTTACCGGCCCAATGTAAGTTCTTGTTTCAATTTGGAGGATTGGATATTTCAGACTTTCCGTTTTGAAGCTAAAAGGTGATGAAAATGATTCCGTGGTTTGGGGCCATCCCCGGGGCCGTTCCGGGGCAGGGCCCCTGGCGCAATACACTTGCGGCCCCATGAGCCAGCTGATCCTCGGAATCGAATCCTCCTGCGACGAAACCGGCGTGGCGCTGGTGCGCACGCCGGAGGATGGCGGCGTGCCCACGCTGCTCGCCCACGCCCTGCACAGCCAGATCGACATGCACCAGGCCTACGGCGGCGTGGTGCCCGAGCTGGCGAGTCGCGACCACATCCGCCGCGTGCTGCCGCTCACCGAGGCCGTGCTGGCCGACGCCGGCCGGCGGCTGGCCGAGGTGGACGTGGTGGCCTACACGCGCGGCCCGGGCCTGGCCGGCGCGCTGCTGGTGGGCGCGGGCGTGGCCTGCGCGCTGGGCGCCGCGCTGGAGCGGCCCGTGCTGGGCGTGCACCACCTCGAAGGGCACCTGCTCTCGCCCTTCCTGAGCGCCGATCCGCCGCAGTTCCCCTTCGTCGCGCTGCTGGTCTCCGGCGGCCACACCCAGCTCATGCGCGTGGACGGCGTGGGCCGCTACGAACTGCTGGGCGAGACCATCGACGACGCCGCCGGCGAGGCCTTCGACAAATCCGCCAAGCTCATGGGCCTGGGCTACCCGGGCGGGCCCGCGCTCTCGCGCCTGGCCGAGCAGGGCGACGCGGCCGCCTTCAAGCTGCCCCGGCCGCTGCTGCACAGCGGCAACCTCGACTTCTCTTTCGCGGGCCTGAAGACCGCCGTGCTCACGCAGGCGAAAAAACTCGGCCCCGACCTGGAGGCGCGCAAGGCCGACCTGGCCGCCAGCACCCAGGCCGCCATCGTCGATGTGCTCGTCAAGAAGACCCTGGCCGCGCTGGAGGCCACGGGCCTTGCGCGCATCGTCGTGGCCGGCGGCGTGGGCGCCAACCGGCTGCTGCGCGCGCAGCTGAACGCCGCCTGCGAACGCCGCCGCGTGCGCGTGCACTACCCCGAGCTGCACCTGTGCACCGACAACGGCGCCATGATCGCCATGGCCGCCGCCATGCGCATCCAGGCCGGCCGCGAGGCGCCCAACCGCGACTACGCCTTCGACGTCAAGCCGCGCTGGCCGCTGGACGCGCTGGCGTAGCCACAAAAAAAAGCGCCCGGCCATCGAAGGCGCGGGCGCAAGGGCGACAACCGTCGGCCGGCAGATCAGCCGATCGCGAGCTGCGTGGCGCGGCTTTGCGGCGCCACCTTGGCCAGCACCAGCGTGAGCACGCCGTTTTCCAGCTTGGCGGAACTGGCCTGCGCATCGATCTCGTCGTGCAGCTCCCAGGCGCGCTGCACCTGGCGCGGCGCGCCCTCCACGCTGGAGAGGCGCACCTGCGTGCCCTCGATGTGCACGTGGAGCTGCTCGCGGGAGAGGCCGGGCACGTCGATCTGCAGGGTCACGGTCTTGTCGTCCTGGCTCACGGCGGTGCCGGGGCTGGCCAGCGTGCTCTGCAGGAAGCGCTGCAGCGCGAAGTCGGCGGGCGCGGCGGCGCGGGTGGCATAGGGGGTGCGGCGGAGAACGGGCGTGAAGAACATGGCAATGGCTCCTTCGAGGCAAGGGGCGGCGCCGGAGCGCCGCGATACGGTGGATGGTCTTCGCGGCGCCCGGGTTCACCGCTTGGATCCCAAATGCGTGTAGCGCCGCGCATTTCAAGGGCCTGCCCGCGCACGCCACTGCGCGCGCGCCGCGAGAGCGTGAACACGTTCTTACAACCCCTTCCCGAATGCGCCGGAGTGCAGCAAGCACAATGTCCGCTCCTGGAATCCGCCGCCATGTCCATGCCTTTCCGTACCCGCTGCCTTCCGCGCCCGTATTCCGCCTTCGCTGCTTCCGTCACCGCCGCCGTGGCGGCCCTGGCCCTCGCCGGCTGCTCGGGCGTGCCCAGCTCCATGCCCGGCCTGGGCGCGCCGCGCTTCGATCCCGACGACTTCAACACCAACGCCAGCATCTACACGCGCCACATCGACGCGCCGCCCGCGCGGGTCTGCGAGGGCGCGCGGCGCGCCCTGCTCAGCCAGGGCTATCTCGTCGGCACCGCCAGCGCCGAGGTCGTCGCGGGCCGCAAGTATTTCCAGCCCTCCACCGACATCCATTACCAGGTCGAGATGCGCGTGGTGTGCGCCACGGAAGGCGCCGACAAGCAGCGCACCGCCGTCTTCGCGAGCGCCCTGCAGGACCGCTACGTCATCAAGAAGATCAACAACTCCGCCTCGCTCGGCGTCGGGGCGCTGGGCTCGGTGTCGCTGCCCGTCTCCGCCAGCGACGACACGCTCGTCAAGGTGGGCAGCGAAACCGTCACCGACGCGCGCTTCTACGACCGCTTCTTCCAGGTCTTCGACCGCTTCATCCCCCCGCGCGAGGCGCCGCAGGAAGTGGGGCAGGCATCGCCCAAGGTGCCGGTGACCGCCGACACCGCCACCATGGTGCGCGAGGCCCGCGAATCCGGCGAGGTGAAAGACCCCGCCGGCGCCACCGCCACGCCGGTCGCGCCGCAGCAGGCGCCGGCATCGTCCGCGCTGCCGCAGTCCCAGCCCGCCGCCACCACGGCCAGCGAGCCCCTGCCGCAGGTGCTGCCCTATCCGCCCCTGCCGGCGCCCCCCGCGTCGGCCGCATCGGTGCCCGTGCTGGCGCCCTGACGCCGTCCCAGCGTCAACCGGCGGCCCGCTTCCGCCGGCGCTGGCCCCGGCCGGGGCCGTCCGATACACTGCCGCGCCGCCGCCTTCGTTCCATCTGGCGGGCTTTTCCTGAAAGCCCGCGCGTGGGCCGTGGGCGCCCCGCCGTCTTTCGGCCCCGTGCGCGCGTATGGCCCGTGCACGGCCCGCGCACGGCTTTTTTCCGACCGCCTTCTCCATGACCGCTTTCTCGCCCTCCCTCCGCTCCGTGCATGCCGGCCTGCGCCGGGGCTCCATCGCCCTCGCGGCCGCGCTGGCCCTGTGGGGCTCCGTCGGCGCCACCGCCGCCACCGCCGCTTCGCCCGCCGCCGCGCCCGCCCCGGCGCTGGCGGCCCCGCCCGTGAAGGTGGCCCTCATCGAAAGCCTCTCCGGCCCCTTCGCCAACACCGGCGAGGCCGTGTTCCGCAACGTGCTCTGGGCCGCGGAGCGCGTCAACGCGCGCGGCGGCGTGCGCCTGCCCGCGGCGGCCGGCGGCGCGCGCCCCCTGGCGCTGGAGCGCTACGACAGCAAGGGCCAGAACGAAGAGGCGCTCTCGGCCCTGCGCGCCGCCATCGACGCCGGCGCGCGCGTCATCCTGCAGGGAAACTCCTCGGCCACCGCCGCCGTGCTCATCGAGGCCGTCAACAAGCACAACGAGCGCGACCCCGCGCGGCGCGTGCTCTTCCTCAACTACTCCGCCGTCGATCCCATCCTGACCAACGAGAAGTGCAGCTTCTGGCACTTCCGCTTCGACGCCCATGCCGACATGCGCATGGCCGCGCTCATGGAAACGATCCGCGAGGACAAGGCCCTGCAGGGCGTGTACCTCATCGGCCAGGACTACAGCTTCGGCCAGGCCGTGCTGCGCGAGGCCAAACGCCAACTGGCCGCCCAGCGCCCCGACGTGAAGATCCTGGGCGACGAACTCCACCCCGTGGGCCGCGTGAAGGACTTCGCGCCCTACGCCGTCAAGATCCACGCCAGCGGCGCCCAGGCCGTCATCACCGGCAACTGGGGCAACGACCTCACCCTGCTCGTCAAGGCCGCGCGCGAGGTGGGCTATGCCGGCACCTTCTACACCTTCTACGGCAATGCCCTGGGCGCCCCCGCCGCGCTGGGCGATGCCGGCGTGGGCAAGGTCGTGGCCGTGGCCGACTGGCTGCCCAACGTGCCCACCAAGGAAAGCGAGGCCTTCTACCGCGCCTTCCGCCAGCGCTTTCCCAGCCCCGCCGACGACTACGTCCACATGCGCATGCAGCTTATGGTCGAATCGCTCGCCGAGTCCATGGAGCGTGCCGGCACCACCGACACCACCGCCGTCGCCCGCGCGATGGAAACCTCGCGCGTGCAGCTTGCCGGCCAGAGTGGCGCCATGCGCGCGGCCGACCACCAGTTCCAGCAGCCGCTGGTCGTGGGCGTGATGGAGCGCGCCGGCACGCCGGGCGTGCAATTCGACGTGGAAGGCTCGGGGTACGGCTTCCGCGTGGTGCGGCGCATCGCGGCGGAGAAGGCCGAGATGCCGCAGCGCTGCGAGATGCGGCGGCCGTGAGCGCGTAACCGCCGCGTGACTGTGGGTTAGGCGGGATCGCCCGCAGGCGCACGGCGGGCGATCGAGAGAGATCAAGGCCGGGCTTCCGCTGGGGGGCCGGCCATCGGCAGATCGATAGAGGGGAGAGGCATGCAACGCTTGGAACAGGGCGCGCCGCAGGGCGGCGCGCGTGTCGTGGATCGACTGATACCGGCACGGCCGGTGCGCTATCACCGCCGGTGGGGCTCGGGCTTGCTCGCGCGTGCCATGCTCGGGCTGGTCTTGCTGATAGGCAGCGTCTCTGCCAATGCATGGCTGCAGAAGGGCATCGAGTACCACCATCCGACGGGTACGCCCCGGTTTTCCACCAAGGAAGGCCTCTGCGCCTGGTACACCAGCCAGTACCCCGACGTCATCAGTTTCGGCGCCGATGGCGACTACTGCTGGGGCGACACGGCTGCGGGGGCGGGCTACTACTGGTTCTATCTCTGGAAAAGCACGACCCCGGCCTGTCCGCCCAACAGCACCCAGGTGGGCGAATCGTGCACCTGCCGCCCTGGCTTCGCGGAGGACGTGCCCAGCAACTCCTGCATTCCCGCCGCGCCGGAGCCCGTGGAGGGATCGTGCAGGGCCTCCGGCGTGGACGTGGGGCACCCCATCGTGCCGGCCAGCGAAGCGAAGGTCCGCAGCGAGACGGACTGGAGCGGGCAAGGGCCGGCCGCGCTGTCCTTCGTCCGCGAATACCAGAGCACCTGGGCCAAGGACCCGGGCCGGCCGCAGGGGCCCCTGGGGACCGCCTGGAGCCACAACCACCTCGCCAGCCTGACCATCACCGCCACGCCCACCGGCAAAAGCGTCAGCATCTCCACCGGGGACGGCCGCCTGCGCACCTTCTTCCAGGCCACCGGCGCCAGCGACTGGACGGGCACCAGCAACGACAGCCTGTCGCAGCCCTCCCAGGGCACCTGGATCTACCGGCGCAGCGACGACGATGCCGTCCTGCAGTTCAGCAGCGCCAGCGCCAGCGGCCGGCTCCTCTCGATCACCGCCCGCAACGGCTGGGTCACCACCTACACCTACCACGCCTCGGGCCGGCTGGCCTCCGTCTCCAACGGATTCGGGCAGACGCTCTCCCTCGCCTACGACAGTGCCGGCCGGCTCACCTCCGTCACCGTGCCCGGCCCGCAGGTGATCGGCTACGCCTACGACGCCAGCGGGCGCCTCTCCAGCGTCACCGCCCCCGACGGCCAGAGCCGCGCCTTCCTCTACGAAAACGGCGACTACCCCCAGGCCCTGACCGGCATCGTGGACGAGAGCGGAGCGCGCTGGGGCACCTTCGGCTACGACGGCGCGGGCCGCGCCACCAGCACCGAGCTGGCCGGTGGCGTGGAGCGCTACCAGGTGAGCTACCCGGCCGGCGACGGCTCCGCCGCCACCGTGACCGACCCGCTGGGCACCGTGCGCACCTTCCACTACGGCCTCAATCAGGGCAAGCTGGCCGTCACCGGGGCCGACACGCCCGACGGCACCGGCCGGCCCGACGCCGCCAGCCGCGTCCAGAACGCGCTGGGCCTGATCGAATCGGAGACCGACTTCCTGGGCACGGTCACCACCTACCAGTGGGACACGGGCCGGCGGCTGCCCCTGGGCACCACGCAGGCGGCCGGCACCCCCGAGGCGCGCACCACCACGACCGAATGGCATCCGCAATGGCACCTGCCCGTCAAGGTCACGGAAGCCGGGCGCGAGACGGCCTACAGCTACGACGGCGTGGGCAACCTGCTCACGCGGGTGGTGACGGACACCAGCGTCAGCCCGGCGCGCACGCGCACCTGGGGCTGGACCTACCACCCCTCGGGCCTCGTCGCCACGGCCACGGAGCCGAGCGGCGCGGTCACCACCTTCGGCTACGACGCGCAGGGCCACCTCACCCAGGCCACCAACGCCCTGGGCCAGAGCGACACCTACACCCACGACGCGGCGGGCCGGGTGCTCACCCACACCGCCGCCACGGGCCTCGTGAGCCGCTACGCCTACGACCCGCGCGGGCGCCTGACGCGCCTGGAGCGCGGTGAGGAGGTCTCGCTCTACACCTACCGCCCCACCGGGCAACTGGCCACCGCCAGCACCCCCGAGGGCTACCAGATCACCTACCAGTACGACGCGGCCCAGCGCCCCACGGGCTGGAGCGACAACCGGGGCGCGAGCGCCAGCTACACGCTCGACGGCCTGGGCAACCCGGTGGGCGAGACCATTGCCGACGCGCAAGGGCAGGCGGCCTGGCAACTGGCGCGCAGCATCAACGGCCTCAACCGCGTGGAGCGCGTGACCCTGGGCGGTGCCGGTAGCGGCAGTAGCAGCAGCGTGACCACCGGCTTCGGCTACGACGCCAACGGCGAACAGGTGCGCAGCACCGAGACGGTCGATGGCGCCAGCCGCAGCACCACCCTGGCACTGGATGCGCTGCGGCGCGTGAAGACCATCACCAACGCGCAGAACGCCAGCGCCACGCTGGCCTACGACGCGCGGGACGCGGTGGTGCAGGCCACGGACTTCCAGGGCGTGGCGACGGGATACGTGCGCGACGCGCTGGGCAATGCGCTGCAGGAGAGCACGCCGGACGGCGGCCCGCTCACAACCACCTACGACGCGCTGGGCCTGCCGCAGGCGATCACCGACGCCTTGGGGCGCGCGAGCAGCATCACACGCGATGCGCTGGGCCGGCCCACGCAGATCGTGAGCAGTGCCAGCGGCGGTACAGGAACGAGCCGAACCACCCTCCTGCGCTATGACCTGTCCGGCTCTGACTACAACGCCGAGGGCGCGCCCCAGGCCAGCGCCGGACAGTTGAGCGAGATCCAGGACCCGGAGGTCACCACGCGCTACCAGCGCGACCTGCAGGGGCGCATCACGCGCAAGACCGAGATCCTGGCCAATGGCGACAGCCGCACGCTGGGCTACCGCTATGGGGCCGCGGGCAGCGCGGGGGCGGGGCAGATCGCAGCGATCACCTACCCCAGTGGCCGGCAGCTGCAATACCAGTACGACGCCACGGGCCAGCTCACGGGGCTGCAGTGGAATGGCCAGCCGCTGGTGGCGGGCCTCACCTGGAGCCCGCTGGGCCAGCCCACGGCCTGGCAGTGGAGCGGACTGAACCCGGGCCAGAGCGAGCAGCGCAGCTACACCACGGCAGGGCAACTGGCCGCGAGCCGGCTGCTGCCTGAGCTCGTGTGGGACGGCGCGGGGCGCGTCACGCGCATCCAGCAGCGCCACGCCCTGCCGGGAGCGGACAGCAGCACCCACACCGCCCAGCAGGCCACGCTCACGAGCGTGTTCACCTACGACACCGTGGGGCGCCTCACGGCCAGCGCCCACAGCGCGCCGGCGGACCTGACTTTGCCCCTGGGCTGGGGCCTGGGGGATACGCTGGGGGCGACGGCCAGCGGCTATGCGTGGGATGCCAACGGCAACCGCACGCAGGTGCACCACACGAGCGCGACGGGGGCGGGCAACGACACACTGGAGCGGGTCTATGCGCGGGTGGCGGGCAGCAACCGGCTGCAGGGGTATGCGGAGACCTTCACGTCGGCAGGGACGACCGCCAGCAGCACCCAGGTGAACTACAGCCAGGATGCGACGGGGGCGCTCACGAAGAAGGGCGACACCTACCTGCACTACGGTGTGGATGGGCGCATCGCGAAGGTGGGAGCGAGCAACGACCCGGCCAACGCGCTGGCCGTCAGCTACACGACCAATGCACTGGGCCAGCGCGTGTTCAAGCGCGATGCGCGCCTGTCGGGAGCAGACAACCCGGCGACCACGCAGCAGACCGTGTATGCGGAGGACGGCATCGGCAGCACGGTGCTGGGTCAGTACGGCAACCGCCGAAGCGGCGACAGCGCGGCGCCCCCAGGCGAGATGGACAGCACGGAGGTGATCTGGCTGCCGACGGCCTCAGGCCCGATGCCGGTGGCCGCGCAGATCAACGGGAGGCTGTATGCGATCGATGCGGACCACCTGAATACGCCGAGGCGGCTGACCAATGCCCAGGGGCAGGTGGTGTGGCAATGGCTGATCACGGGATTTGGAGAGGCGAATCCGACGACGGGAGCGACGGGCTATGCGCAGAGCGGGGAAGCGGGAGTGCGCAGCTACGGCGAAGCGGTGCGGTTCGACCTGCGGTACCCGGGGCAGGTGTGGGATGGGGAGACGGGGCTGAGCTACAACCTGCATCGGTACTACGACGCGGGGATGGGGAGATACATCCAGGCGGACCCGATCGGGCTGGAGGGCGGGTGGAATCGGTTTGGGTATGTGGGGGGGAATCCGCTTTCCTTCATCGATCCCGAGGGGTTGCAGTTTCTTGACTTGACGACGCTTGCAGGAGCGAGGCGAAATACAACGCTCGATGAGGCGGTAAGGGCCGGGGCATGGACCAGAGCTGTGACGATGCCTGCCGTTACTGCTGGCCTTACACCTTCTGCAATTGGATTGGTCGGGTCTGCATCTGCGCCTTTGTTTTGTGCAGCGCCTGAGACCGTCACTGTTTCTCGCTGGGGTCGCGAAGGACTTGAAGCTGGAGATTGGGTGATGAAAGGTGGTGTCAATCGCTGGAACTACGTGCGCTCCTTTAAGTGGGAGAGAACCCCCTGGAACCAGCCAGCACCATATTCAACTGGGGCTAGCTATCAAGTGCCTAATTCGTCCTTGGTCAATCCGGGTGGCTGGGAGACCTTCAAGATAATTTTTGGACAGAGGATATATCGACCATGAAAACCATTGTGATTGTCATTGGTTTATCTTTTATTTTATATAATTGGGTTGTTTTTTATAATATATTTTTCAGAAAATCTAGGGCTTCCTGGATTCCAGTTGTTGGTGGTATTTTTTTGGCCCTGGGAATCTATCTTTATGAAAATTCTTGGTGGTGGATTGCTTTCTTGATTGATTATGGGAGTCTGCCTGGGTTTTTGTATAACTTCTTTTTGTATCGATGGATCGATCCATTGGTGAAAGATAAATGACAGGCTCGTCATGGACAGCGCCTGGCAAAACGTTGCTCCAGGACTTCCTTGCCCCATTGCGTGCCGGGCCATTCCTCTGCCAGCGCAAAGCCCCTCGTTTCGTAGAGGTGCCGTGCGGCATCGAGGCTCGAGAACGTCCACAGGTGCGTTTGCGCAAAGCCGCGCTTGTCAGCGAATGCCAGGGCGGTGTCCAGCAGGTTTTTTCCGGCACCGCTGCCGCGCACGCCGTCGTCCACGATGAACCAGCGCAGATGCGCCGTGTCCGCGCCCAGGTCTTCGCCGTCGATCGCGACGGAGCCGACGATTTGGCCGTCTTGCCTGGCTGTCCAGATCGCGTTCTGTGGTTTCTCCAGCCGATGGCAGAACTCGGCCAGGCCGCTCGCCACGACCGACTCGAAGCGCTGGCCGAATCCCGAGGCCCGCGCGTAGTAGAGCGCGTGCATTTCCGTGATGCGCGCGATGAGGCCCGGCCGGTAGCCACGCACGAGTTCGATGCGCGCAGCGGCCTTCTCGTTGCCCGCAGGGGGGGCGAGGGCATGGGTGTAGAGGCGCATTCCTTCCAGCACGGTGTGGCCCTGGCCGGGTTGCAGGCGGCCCAGCGCCTGGGCGACCTGCGCGCGGGCGAAGGCATGGATCGCCGCAACCCGCTGCTTGCCAGCCGCCGTCAGGGACAGCCTCTTGACGCGGCCGTCGTTCTCTCCCGCCGCTTCCTGCACGTCGCCGGACTCCACCAGCTTGCGCAGCATGCGGCTGACGCTGGATTTTTCGAGGCGAAGGAGCGTGCCGAGGTCGCGCGCCGTGACGCCGCCGTTTTCAATCTCGATCAGCGCGTGTACCGCGGACGGTGAAAGATCGGTTCCGGCGAAATCTCCGCCCATGAAACCCAGCTCACGCACCATCGCGCGCGATGCGGCGCGGATTTCTGCAACCAGGGGCGGATCGGTGTTCATGGCCGGACGCTTCTTTGGAATATGGTTGCAGAATACAACCATTCGGTGGTGAGACGCAACCGCCTGGAGGGAAAAGTCCGGGAAGCGGACTCGCATCGGCTTATCTGGCCACAGTGCTGTCTTGGCCGGGAGGCCCGCCGCACCTCACGGTACCCCCGGCAAGCGTCTGGCGTATGGCGGCAGCGCAGCCATGGCGGCGCTCCGCATTCACGGTTGATGGGCGAAGGGGGCGCGGCGCCGGGCGCCGTTCGTCACCGTTGCCCCGCCATGCTCACGAGATGAACCGCCCGTCCTTGCTCAGCATGGAGATGTCGGTAAAGGCCGTGCCCAGCCGTTTGCCGCCTGTGTAGTCCAGCTTGTAGTTCTTGTAGGCGAAGGGTGCGTCCTGCAGCGCGTCGGTGATGGCGGCCGGCGTGGCGTTGCCCCGGATTCGGGAAAGCGCATCGACGAACATCTGGCCCAGCAGGAAGCCCTGGTAGGTCAGGTAGTTCTTGGGGGCCGACGCGGCTTTCAGCGCCGCCTCGTATTCGGGCAGCAGCGGGTTGATGGCGGAGAAGGGGTTGGGGACGACCTGGGAGACGATGAGGCCGGACGAGTCGTGGCGGGTGGTTTCGACCAGCCCCGGCGTGGCGCCTTGCGAGAGCAGGTAGATCGAGCCCGGATAGACGTGGGCCTGGTGCAGCTTTTCCAGCAGGATCTTGACGCCCGCGCCCGCATAGACCAGCACCACGAAGTTGGCCTTCGAGGCGAGGTAGGCCTGCGCCACCGCGTCCGCGTTCGATCCGTCGGGGGCGGCGGCGATCGATCCCTTGAATTCCAGCTTGTTGTCCGCCGCCGAGGCCTTGGCGCTCTCCACCCAGGTGCTGCCGGCGGGCACGTCGGTGTGCACCACGAACACGCTCTTGTGCGCGATGGTGGCGCCGTGGCGGACCATGTTCTTGACCTCGTCCCCATAGCTGGCGCAGGAGAAGAAGGTGTATTGCTGCTTGACCTTGCGCAGGGCGTCATCGCCCGTGAGGGCGAAGAGCGGGATTTTCTTGTCTTCGCAGTAGGGCATGATGGCCCGGGCCACACCGGTGCCGGTCACGCCGATGATGGAGACGGCGTTCTCCTGCTCGATGAGCGTTTTCGCGTTCTGCGTGGCGAGGGCGCCATCCAGCTTGTCGTCCAGGGAAATCAGCTCGACTTTCCGCTGGGGCATGCGCTGGTTGTGGTGGGCGAAGGCGGCCTTGAGCCCGGCGGTGTACATGGTGCCCATTTCGCCGAAGCTGCCGGACAGGGCCACGGTCTGTCCGACCCGGATGGTGTCGGCGGCCCGGGCGGCGCGGCCGATGAGGGGAAGCTGGGTGAGCGCTGCGGATTGCAGCAGCAGGCGACGGCTGAACGGCATATCTGGAACCCCCTACAACGGTTTGCGTAACGGAACGAAAACGATCAATCAGGTACCGCGGGGCCTTGCCGGAGGGCGGCCCCGCCCCGTGCCTTGCCCCTGGCTCGGCAGGGCTGGCGGCGACGGCGGGCCATTCGCTGCCGGCCCCGCAAGGTGCGGTGACGTACCGCCGGGGATGCCGAGAACTTATGGATAGATGCTCACTATGGCTGAGCGTAACAGTGCCTATCGGGGGTTGCAACCAGTTGTCGCAAATGCGACAGCGCGTCAGCGGGGTGGGGCGCTGCGCTGTGCGCACATTCCGAGACGTGGGCGGGCCGTGGTGTTGCGCGGGCCCTGACGGGCCCCGAGGGGGCATGGCGGCCGGCGGTCGTGCGCACCGCGCAACGGCGGCCCGGCGCGCAGGCCCGGCCGGGCGAAGCAGCGCGCGGCCATCGGTCGCCTGGACCGCGAAGCCGCCTGAGCGGTGGCGCCCGGCGGCTACCGCGCCGCCGCCACCGCCTGCCCCAGGTCGATCACCGCCATCGCGTAGTAGCTCGACCAGTTGTAGCGCGTGACCACGTAGAAGTTCTGCGTGCCGGCCACGTAGGTCGCGGGGGCGCCGCCGTTCTGCAGCTCGATCAGGGCCAGCGGCCCGGCGGCGCTGGCGGCCCCGTCGGGCGCCAGCAGGCGCACGCCGAGCCCCGCGAGGTCGGCCGCGCTGAAGGTGGGCAGGATGTCGGGGGCCAGCAGTTCGGGCAGGCGCAGGCGGTCTTGGTCGAAGGCCACGGGGTAGTGCGTGGGCAGGCCGGCCACCCAGCCGTGGGCCTTGAAGTAGTTGGCCACGGAGCCGATGGCGTCGGCGGTGCTCCTGAAGAGGTCGATGCGGCCGTCGCCGTCGAAGTCCACGGCCCAGCGCGCCCAGCTCGACGGCATGAACTGCCCCAGGCCCATGGCGCCCGCGTAGCTGCCGCGCGGCGTGAAGGGGTCGGTGCCGGTGCGGTCGGCCAGGCTCAGGAACTGCTCCAGCTCGCCCTGGAAGAAGGCCTGCCGATCGCGCGCGCGCGGGTGGGCGGCGGGGAAGTCGAAGGCGAGGGTGGCGAGGGCGTCCATCACGCGGAAGTTGCCCATGTGCTGGCCGTAGAGGGTTTCCACGCCGAGGATGCCGACGATCATCTCGGCGGGCACGCCGTATTCGCGCTCGGCGCGCGCCAGGGTGTCGGCGTTGTCGTTCCAGAAGCGCACGCCGGCACGGATGCGCACGGGCTCGACGAAGCGCGCGCGGTAGGCGGCCCAGTTCTTGGGCGTGCCCTGGGGCGCGGGCAGCATGAGGCGCGGCACCTGCGGCAGGAAGCGCGCCTGCCCGATGGCCTGGCGCACCCATTCGCGGTCGAGGCTGCGGCGCGCGGCGAGGTCGTCGGCGAAGCGCATGGCCTCGGCGCGCTGGTCGTAGGTCACTTCCGGGGGCGGGGCCTTCTTCTTGGCGGGTTTTTGCGCCCATGTCGGCGAGAAAGCTGCGCAGGCAGCTATTAAAACGATAGCGATACGGGCTGCGGAAGGCATGGGGGATGCAGGAGGAAAAAGGAGGCGTCGGGGCGGCAGGTCAGCGGGCTGGGGGCGGGGCGGTATCGCCGCCCGGCCAGCGCAGGCCGCGCAGCTCGCGCCGCAGGTCGGCCAGTGCCATGGCGGGGCGGGGCGCGTAGCGGGCCTGCTCCAGCCGCAGCAGCCAGCCGGCGGCGGGGGCGGCGGCATCGCCGAAGTGGTCGCGGGCACGCTGCGCCATGGCGCGCGGCGGCAGGTGGGCGGGCAGGGCGAGGCCTGCGCGCGCGAGGCGTCCACGCGCGCGGCCGAGCAGGCGCAGCCAGGGGTCGTGGCGGCGGCGCTCCCAGATCGTCCAGGCCGCGCCGACCAGCGCCGCCAGCGCGGCGAGCCCGCCCAGCGCCCGGGCCAGGTCCTGCCAGCTCGGCGATTCGACGCCGAGGGACTTGAGCAGGTCGAGCTGCTGGCTCTGCGTGTAGTTGAGCACCCACTGGTTCCAGCGGTTGTTCACGGCCTCCCACACGGCGCGCGCCTGGGCGATGAAGCCGGGGCCGATCACCGTGTCCACGGCGGCGCCGAACACGCCCCGGGGCGCCTGCAGCCGCTGGAAGGCGCCCACGCGCCCGGGCGAGACGGCGCCCGTCGGGTCCACGCGCACCCAGCCCTGGCCCGCCAGCCAGACCTCGGTCCAGGCGTGGGCGTCGGCCTGCCGCACGGTCCAGTAGCCGTCCACGCCGTTGCGCTCGCCGCCCTGGTAGCCGGTGACGATGCGCGCGGGGATGCCGGCGGCGCGCAGCAGCACCACGAAGGCGGAGGCGATGTGCTCGCAGAAGCCGGCCTTGCGGTCGAACCAGAAGGTGTCGGCCGTGTGCTGGGCGTAGACGCCGGGCTCCAGCGTGTATTCGTAGCCGCCGGTGCGCAGCCGCTGCAGGGCCGCGTCGATGAAGGCGGGCGCGCCGCCGGCGGCGATGCGCGCGTCGGCCTGCATCTGCCGGGCGAGTTCGCGCGTGCGCGGGTCGAAGCCCTCGGGCAGTTCGAGGTAGGGGCGCAGCCGGGGCGTGTCCGCCCGCGGGCCGTGGGAGAAGTCCGTGTAGCTCTCGGCGCGGTAGCGCACCACTTCGCTGATGGGGCGGTTGGCGATCCAGGCCAGCTCGGGGGTCATGGTGGCGGACAGGCCCGGCGGCAGCGCCGGGGCCTCGCGCGCGGCGTCGAGCGTGAGCAGCCAGGGCATGCGCAGCGCCTCCAGCGTGACCTCGTAGCGCAGCGGCTCGCCGCGCACCTCCAGCGCGGCGGGCGCGGGCGGGCGCCAGGCCGAGGCGGGCGCGCCGGGCTGGCCGAAGGCGAACCATTCGCGACCATCGAAGGCCGAGAGCACGGGGCCGCGGAAGTAGAGCGCGCTCTGCGACGGCGGATCGCCGTCCGGCGTGTCGAAGCGCACGCGCAGGGCGATGCCGTCGTCGAGCGCGAGCGAGGCCACGCTGCCCACCTCCATCTTGCCCGACAGGCCGCTGCGCCCGGAGGGGTTGTCGTTGGGCATGCCCCAGAGCGGCGCCATGCGCGGGAAAAGCACGAACAGCGCCAGCATCACCGGCGCGCCCAGCAGCGCCATGCGGCCCGCGAGCCGCAGCGGCTCGGCCAGCGGCGGGCGGCCCACCGGCATGTGCGCGTTGACCAGCGCCGCCAGCAGGCCCAGCAGCGCGACCAGCATCGCGGCCGCCGTGGCGAGCGACTGTGAGAAGAAGAAGTTGCTGAGCATCGTGAAGAAGCCCAGGAAGAAGATCACCATGGCATCGCGCCGCGCGCGCAGCTCCAGCGTCTTGAGCGCGAGCAGCATCACGATCAGCGTCACGCCCGCGTCGCGCCCGACGATGGTGCGGTGCGACGCCACCGTGAGCACCACGGAGGCGGCCAGCAGCAGGCCCAGCATCCAGTGCCCGGGCAGCGGCTGCGCGCGCAGCGCCAGGGCCCCGCGCCAGGCCAGCAGGCCGGCCGCGAGCAGGCCGGTCCACACGGGCACGTGGGGCACCAGCGGCAGCATGATCCAGCCCACGGTGACCAGCAGGAAGAGCGTGTCGCGGGTTTCGCGCGGCAGGCTCGCGAGGGTGTGGCGCAGCGCGGTCATGGCAGGGTGGGCGGCGGAAGCGCCGCGTGGCGTGCGGGTGGGCGTGGCATCGGTTTGCTATGAAAAATGTAGCTGAAGAAGTCCAGGATGCGGCGACATCGGGCCTGCCGGGCATGCAATGCGGGGTCGTGTCAGCACAGCGCCAGCGCCTCCAGGCAGCGCCTCTCGTGCGCCGGGCCGCTGCCCTGGCCGATCTCGCCCGTGGGCAGGCGCAGGCCGTAGTCCACGCCCAGGCGCTCGGCCTGGATCACCCAGGCCGCGAGGCGCGAGATGCGGGCCTCGGGGTCGGAGAGGCTGGTGAGGGCCGGGTCCAGCCACAGCTCCTGCCGCTGGGCCTGCTGGGCATCGCGGCTCACGAGGTCGTCGGTGCCGGTGGCGAGCGACTTGGCGGCCTTCTTCCAGACCACGAGCTTGAGCGGATCGCCGCGGCGGTAGGCGCGCACGCCGTCGAACTCGCCGATGCCCTGGGCCGGAGCGCTGCCGGCGCCGCCCCCGCGCGGCTCGCCGGCGGGCAGGGGCGGCGGCGGCACCTCGGGGCGCGGATAGACCAGCACCTGCGCGGCCGGGCGCCAGACCGTCCACACGCGGAAGGTGCCCAGCGGGAAGCGCGTCTCGGCGGTGAGCGTCGGCACGTCGTGCAGGCCGCGCCGCTCGGGCTGGAAGGCCACCTGCACGCTGGCCGATCCTTGAGCCGGCACGTCGGTCCAGGCCCAGTGCGTGTCCTGGCCGCCGCCGTGCACCGCCAGCGCGATGCCGTGGCGCGGCGCGGCGCGCTCGCTGCCGAGCTGGACCTCGAACACCGTGCTCTGGCCCAGGAAGCGCGGCTCGGGCGGCAGCAGGTGCAGCGTCAGCCCGCGCAGCGTGGCATGGCACACGTGCATGCCCACCACGGCGCTGCCCGCGAGCAGAAAGGTGAGCAGGTAGCCCAGGTTGAGCTGGAAGTTGATCGACGCCACCAGCAGCACCAGCAGCGTGAGCGCCAGCATCCACCCCGCGCCCGTGGGCAGGATGTACACGTTGCGCTGCGTGAGCACCGTGGTGTCGGTGCGCGGCAGGCGCGCCTGCCACCAGCGCTGGAAGCGCCGGCGGACGAAGGCCAGCGGGTTCAGCGAAGCGGCGGCGGTGCGCCAGCCCGCGGTCGTTGCATGCATGTCTGTCATGGCCTCACCCCTCCGATGGCCGCGGAGCAGGCCACGCCAGCGGACGCCGTGGAGAGGGCTCTGCCCGTCCACGGGTGCGCGCCCCACGAAACAAAAAAGAGGCTCTCCGCCACGCGCTTCGCGCTTCCGCCGCAGCCCGTGATTCTGCTCGGCTTCACCCCTCCAATGGCCGCGGAGCAGGCCACGCCAGCGGACGCCGTGGAGCGGGCTCTGCCCGTCCACGGGTGCGCGCCCCACGAAACAAAAAAGAGGTTCCCCGTCACGCGCTTTGCGCTTCCGCCGCAGCCCGTGATTCTGCGCGGCCTCACCCTTCCGATGGCCGCGGAGCAGGCCACGCCAGCGGACGCCGTGGAGCGGGCTCTGCCCGTCCACGGGCGTCGTCCCCCTCGGGGGGAAGGCGCCGAAGGCGACTCAGGGGGGGACATCATTTAGGGGGGACATCATTTCAGGGGTACGGCATCCACCATGGCGCGCACCTGCTCGATAGCGCCGCGCCCCGCGTCGCCCACGGGCACGAGCCGGTGCGCGATCGTCTGCGGCAGCACGGCCTGCACGTCGTCGGGCGCCACGTAGTCGCGGCCCGCGATCAGCGCCTGCGCCTTGGCCGCGCGGATGAGCGCGATGCCCGCGCGCGGCGAGAGGCCCTGCAGGAACCAGCGGCCCGAGCGCGTGGCCGAGATCAGGTCCTGCACGTAATCGAGCAGCGGCTCGGCCGTGTGCACCGCCAGCACCTGCTGCTGCAGGGACGTCAGCTCCTCGGGCGAGAGCAGCGGGGGCATGCCCTCCACCATGTCGCGGCGGTCGTCGCCCGACAGCAGCAGGCGCTCGGCCGCGCGGTCGGGGTAGCCGATGGAGATGCGCATCAGGAAGCGGTCGAGCTGGCTCTCGGGCAGCGCGAAGGTGCCGAGCTGGTCGTGCGGGTTCTGCGTGGCGATCACGAAGAAGGGGTGGGGCAGGGCGCGTGTCTCGCCTTCCACCGACACCTGCTTTTCCTCCATGGCTTCGAGCAGCGCGCTCTGGGTCTTGGGGCTGGCGCGGTTGATCTCGTCGGCCAGCAGCACCTGGGCGAACACCGGGCCGGGGTGGAACACGAAGGACTCGCGGCCGCGCTCGTAGACCGAGACGCCCGTGAGGTCGCTGGGCATGAGGTCGGCGGTGAACTGCACGCGCGAGAAGTGCAGCCCGAAGGTGCGCGCCAGCGCGTGCGCCAGGGTGGTCTTGCCCACGCCCGGCACGTCCTCGATCAGCAGATGCCCCCCCGCCAGCAGGCACGCCACGCAGTCCTGGACCTGGGGCCTTTTGCCCACGATCACCGTGTTAAGCTGGTCCAGAAGCGACTGGATCTTGTGCTGTGTGTTCATGGCACGCGACGTTATCCGAAAAAACCCAGAGGCAAGGGATTCATGGTGGGCTCGACAGGCTATTTCACGCATCGCGACTGCTGGAAGCACGAGATGGGCCCCGGCCACCCCGAATGCCCGGCGCGGCTGGACGCCATCGAAGACCGCCTGCTGGCCACCGGCGTGGCCGACGCGCTGGAGCGCTTCGAGGCGCCCGAGGCGTCGCTGGCCGACGTGGAGCTGGCGCACGACCGGCTGCACGTGGCCGCGCTGCGCGGCCTCTCGGACCGGCTCGCCGAGGAGATCCTGGCCGGCGGCCCGGCGCACGCGCAGGTCGATCCCGACACCTCCATCAACCCCCACACCTGGACCGCCTCGCTGCGCGCGGCCGGCGCGGCGCTGGCCGCCACCGATGCGGTGATGGCCGGCGAGCTGGAGAACGCCTTCTGCTGCGTGCGCCCGCCGGGCCACCATGCCACGCGCTCCAAGGCCATGGGCTTTTGCTTCTTCAACAACGTCGCCATCGCGGCCAAGTACGCGCTGCAGCGCTACAAGCTGCAGCGCGTGGCGGTGGTGGATTTCGACGTGCACCACGGCAACGGCACCGAGGACATCCTCGCGGGCGACCCGCGCGCGCTCATGGTGGGCATCTTCCAGCACCCGTTCTACCCCTACAGCGGCGACCAGGACCCGGCGCCCAACATGCTCAACGTGCCCGTGGCCGCGTACACGCGCGGCATGGACATCCGCGAGCTGATCGAGATGCTCTGGATCCCGCGCCTGGAGGCTTTCCGGCCCGAGATGGTCTTCGTCTCGGCCGGCTTCGACGGCCACCGCGACGACGACATGGGCCAGCTCGGCCTGACCGAGCAGGACTATGCCTGGATCACCCAGCGCATCAAGGACATCGCGCGCCGCTATGCCAAGGGCCGCATCGTCTCGTGCCTGGAGGGCGGCTACATGATGGGCCCCCTCGCGCGCAGCGTGGAAGCCCACGTGCGCGTGCTGGCCGACCTGTGACTTTGCCGCCATGACTGCACCCGCAGCCTCCGCCCCCTTGCTCCACACCGCGCGCGATGGCCGCGGCGTGGCCACCCTCACGCTGGCCGACCCCGTGCGGCTCAACGCGCTCGGCGACGGCCTGCTGGCCGCGCTGCAGCAGGCGCTCGACGCCGTGGCCGCCGACCCGCAGGCCCGCGTGGTCGTGCTGGCCGCGCAGGGCAAGGCCTTCTGCGCGGGCCACGACCTCAAGGACATGGCCGCGCACCCCGACGCGGCGTGGTACCGGCGGCTCTTCGCGCAGTGCAGCCGCGTGATGCTCTCCATCCAGCGCCTGCCCGTGCCGGTGATCGCGCGCGTGCAGGGCATCGCCACGGCGGCGGGCTGCCAGCTCGTCGCGCAGTGCGACCTGGCCGTGGCGGCCGAGGGCGCGCGCTTCGCCACCAGCGGCATCCACTACGGGCTCTTCTGCGCCACGCCGAGCGTGCCGCTGGTGCGCAACGTGCCGGCCAAGCAGGCCATGGAGATGCTGCTCACGGGCGACTTCATCGACGCGCGCACGGCGCTGGCTCGGGGCCTCGTGAACCGCGTAGTGGAGCCCGAGGCGCTCGATGCCGAGGTCGAATCGCTCGTGCGCTCCATCCTGGAGAAGCCCCGCGCCGCCGTCGCCATGGGCAAGGCGCTCTTCTATCAGCAACGCGAGCTGGGCGTGGAGGCCGCCTACCAGCTCGCCGTGCAGGCCATGGCCGCCAACATGGTGGACGAGGCCGCGCAGGAGGGCGCGCGCGCCTTCGCCGAAAAGCGCGCGCCGGCCTGGAAGCCGGCCGCCACATCCTGACCTTCGATGGACGCTCTCGACACCCTGATCCGCGATTTCAGCCACTCCCGCACCTGGCTCGAAGCGGCCGTGCTGGCCCTGTGCCTCGCGCTCGCCTACGGCGCGGCCCGCGTCCTGGGGCGCCGGCAGCCGCCCGATTCGGTGTGGTTCGGCCGCCGCACGGTGGACGGCCTGCTGTTCCCGCTGCTGGCGCTGGCCCTGGTGTATGCCGGCCGCACGGCGGTGGAGTTCTACCAGCCGGTGTTCCTGCTGCGCGTGGCCGTGCCGGTGCTCAGCTCGCTGGTGTTGATCCGCTTCTTCGCGCGCATCCTGGCCAATGCGTTCCCGGGGTCGGCCGCCATGCGCCTCGTGGAGCGCATCGTCTCGTGGCTGGCCTGGGGCGTGGCGGTGCTCTGGATCGTGGGCCTGTTGCCGGCCGTGCGCGCGGAGCTGGCAGGCATCGCCCTGCATTTCGGCAAGTCGCAGGTCACGGCGCTCACGCTCATCGAGGGCTCGCTCTCGGCCACCGTGGTGATGATGGTGGCCCTGTGGATCTCCTCCACCGTGGAGCGCCGCCTGCTGGACCGCGCCTTCGTGGACCTGTCGATGCGCAAGGTGGCCGCCAACGCCACGCGCGCGCTGCTGCTGCTCATCGGGCTGCTGTTCGCGCTCTCGGCCGTGGGGGTCGATCTGACGGCGCTCTCGGTGCTGGGCGGCGCGCTCGGCGTGGGCCTGGGCTTCGGGCTGCAGAAGCTCGCCTCCAACTACGTGAGCGGCTTCGTGATCCTGCTGGAGCGCTCGCTGCGCATCGGCGACAACGTGCGCGTGGACGGCTTCGAGGGCCGCATCACCGATATCAAGACGCGCTACACCCTCATCCGCGCGGGCAACGGGCGCGAGTCCATCGTGCCCAACGAGACCCTCATCACCCAGCGCGTGGAGAACCTCTCGGACGCCGACCGCAAGTTCAACATCACCACCAACATCACCGTGGGCTACGACAGCGAGGTGGCGCGCGTGCAGGCCATCCTGTGCGGCGCGGCGGCCGCGCAGCCGCGCGTGCTGGCCGACCCGGTGCCCGTGGCCTACCTCGTCAACTTCGCGCCCGACGGGCTGGAGTTCAGCCTCAACTTCTGGGTGAGCGACCCTTCCGCCGGTACGGTCAACCTGCGCTCGGCGATCAACATCGCCATCCTCGAAGGCCTGCGCGCCGAGGGCATCGACATCCCCTATCCGCAGCGCGTGGTGCGCCTGCAGGCCGAGCCCCGCGGCGCGCCGCCCGCCGGGCCGCTGCATGTCGCGCACGCGTCCGCCGCGCCGCCCACCGCGTGACGCGGCGCGGCTATACTGCGCACGAAAAGCACGGTCGTTCTTTTTTATGAACGGATCGCGGCGCCGAACCGTCTCGCCAGGGTGCCCCGGAGGCGGGGCATAGAATGAACCGGGTTACGTTACGTCAATCAACCAACCAATCTGAGGAGCCGCAGCAATGAAGGTCTTGGTCCCCGTCAAGCGCGTGGTGGACTACAACGTGAAGGTCCGCGTGAAGTCGGACCACACGGGTGTGGACATCGCCAACGTGAAGATGAGCATGAACCCGTTTGACGAGATCGCCGTGGAGGAAGCCGTGCGGCTGAAGGAAAAGGGCGTGGTCACCGAGGTGATCGCGGTCTCGTGCGGCGTGGCGCAATGCCAGGAAACGCTGCGCACCGCCATGGCCATCGGCGCCGACCGCGCGATCCTGGTGGAAACCGCCGAAGAGCTTCAGCCCCTGGCCGTGGCCAAGATCCTCAAGGCCCTCGTGGACAAGGAGCAGCCCCAGCTCGTGATCCTGGGCAAGCAGGCCATCGACGACGACGCCAACCAGACCGGCCAGATGCTGGCCGCGCTGGCCGACCTGCCCCAGGCGACCTTCGCCTCCAAGGTCGAGCTGAGCGGCGATGCGGTGACCGTGACCCGCGAGGTCGATGGCGGCCTGGAGACCATCGCCCTCACGCTGCCCGCGGTGGTGACCACCGACCTGCGCCTGAACGAGCCGCGCTACGTCACGCTGCCCAACATCATGAAGGCCAAGAAGAAGCAGCTCGACACCTTCAAGCCCGAGGACCTGGGCGTGGATGCGAAGCCGCGCCTCAAGACCCTCAAGGTCACCGAGCCCCCGAAGCGCGGCGCCGGCGTGAAGGTGCCCGACGTGGCCGCCTTGGTCGACAAGCTCAAGAACGAAGCCAAAGTGATTTAAGGAGAAGAACGAATGACCGCACTCGTCATCGCTGAACACGACAACGCTTCGATCAAGCCCGCCACGCTCAACGCCGTCACGGCCGCCAAGGCCTGCGGCGGTGATGTCCATGTGCTGGTGGCCGGCCAGAACGCCGCCGGGGCCGCCCAGGTCGCCGCGCAGATCGCGGGCGTGGCCAAGGTGATCCACGCCGACGGCGCGAGCCTGGCCGAAGGCCTGGCCGAGAACGTGGCCGCGCAGGTGTTGGCCCTGGCCGGCAGCTACAGCCACATCCTCTTCCCCGCCACCGCCAGCGGCAAGAACGTCGCCCCGCGCGTGGCCGCCAGGCTCGATGTGGCGCAGATCAGCGACATCACCAAGGTGGACAGCCCCGACACCTTCGAGCGCCCGATCTATGCCGGCAACGCCATCGCCACCGTGCAGAGCGCCGACGCCACCAAGGTGATCACCGTGCGCACCACCGGCTTCGACGCCGCGCCCGCCACGGGCGGTTCCGCCGCGGTGGAAACCGTGGATGCCGCCGCCGATTCGGGCAAGAGCCGCTTCGTGGGCCGCGAGGTCACCAAGAGCGACCGCCCCGAGCTGACGGCCGCCAAGATCATCGTCTCGGGCGGCCGCGCCCTGGGCAGCGCCGAGAAGTTCAACGAGGTCATGACCCCGCTGGCGGACAAGCTGGGCGCCGCCATCGGCGCTTCGCGCGCGGCGGTGGACGCGGGCTACGCGCCCAACGACCTGCAGGTGGGCCAGACCGGCAAGATCGTGGCGCCGCAGCTCTACATCGCCGCCGGCATCTCGGGCGCCATCCAGCACCTGGCCGGCATGAAGGACTCCAAGGTCATCGTGGCGATCAACAAGGACGCCGAGGCGCCGATCTTCAGCGTGGCCGACTACGGCCTGGAGGCGGACCTGTTCACGGCCGTTCCCGAGCTGGTCAAGGCCCTCTGACCCCAGCGGCCGCGCCGGCGCCGCGGGGTGCCGGCAGAGCCTCCACGAGGGCATCGCGCGCGGTGCCCTTTTTTTTGCCCGGCCCGTCCGATCCGAGGCCCTTTCCATCGATTCCGGAGACATTCCCATGAGCTACACCGCCCCCGTCAAGGACATGCTGTTCGCCATCGAGCACCTCGCGAACCTCGCCGAGGTCGCCGCGCTGCCGGGCTTCGAGGACGCCGGCCTCGACACGGCGCAGGCGGTGCTGGAGGAATGCGCGCGCTTCAACGAAGGCGTGGTGGCGCCGCTCAACGTGGCGGGTGACCGCGATCCCTCGGCGTGGAAGGACGGCCGGGTCACCACCACGCCGGGCTTCAAGGACGCGTTCCGCCAGTTCGCCGAGGGCGGCTGGCAGGGCCTGCAGCACCCGGTGGATTTCGGCGGCCAGGGCCTGCCCAAGACCATCGGCGCGGCCTGCGCGGAGATGCTCAACAGCGCCAACCTGAGCTTCGCGCTGTGCCCGCTGCTCACCGACGGCGCCATCGAGGCGCTGCTCACGGCGGGCAGCGATCAGCTCCGCGCCACCTACCTGGAAAAGCTCGTCTCCGGCCAATGGACCGGCACGATGAACCTCACCGAGCCGCAGGCCGGCTCCGACCTGGCCCTGGTGCGCACGCGCGCCGAGCCGCAGGGGGACGGCAGCTACAAGGTCTTCGGCACCAAGATCTTCATCACCTACGGCGAGCACGACATGGCGGAGAACATCGTGCACCTGGTGCTCGCCCGCGTGGCCGGCGCGCCCGAGGGCGTGAAGGGCATCAGCCTGTTCGTGGTGCCGAAGTTCCTGGTGAACGGCGATGGCTCGCTGGGCGCGCGCAACGACGTGCAGTGCGTCTCCATCGAGCACAAGCTCGGCATCAAGGCCAGCCCCACGGCGGTGCTGCAGTTCGGCGACGCGGGCGGCGCCGTGGGCTACCTCGTGGGCGAGGAGAACCGCGGCCTGGAATACATGTTCATCATGATGAACGCCGCGCGCTACGCCGTGGGCCTGCAGGGCATCGGCGTGGCCGAGCGCGCCTACCAGCAGGCCGTGCGGTACGCGCGCGACCGCGTGCAGAGCCGCCCGGTGGACGGCAGCCTGCCCGGCAGCGCGCCCATCATCCACCACCCCGACGTGCGCCGCATGCTCATGACCATGCGCGCGCTCACCGAGGGCTGCCGCGCCATGGCGAGCGTGGCCGCCGCCGCCTACGACGCCGCGCACCACCACCCCGACGCGGCGGTGCGCAAGGACAACCAGGCGTTCTACGAATTCATGGTGCCGCTCGTGAAGGGCTACAGCACCGAGATGAGCCTGGAGGTGACCAGCCTGGGCGTGCAGGTGCACGGCGGCATGGGCTTCATCGAAGAGACGGGCGCGGCGCAGCACTACCGCGATGCGCGCATCCTGCCCATCTACGAGGGCACCACCGCCATCCAGGCCAACGACCTCGTGGGCCGCAAGACCGCGCGCGACGGCGCGGCGCTGGCCCTGGGCGTGGCCGCCCGGGTGAAGCAGACCGAGGCCGAGCTGCGCGCCAGCGGCACGCCCGCCGCGCAGTCGGTGGCGCGGCGCCTGGGCGAGGCGCGCGAGGCCTTCGCGGATGCGGCGCGCTTCATCGCCGGCAGCGCCAAGGCCGACCCCAACGCCGCCTTCGCCGGCAGCGTGCCATACCTGATGCTGGCCGGCAACCTCGCGGCCGGCTGGCAGATGGGGCGCGCGCTGCTGGCTGCCCAGGCGCTGCAGGCCCGGGGGCAGGGCGATGCCGCCTTCCTGGAGGCCAAGGTCGCCACGGCCCGCTTCTATGCCGAGCACATCCTGGTGCGCGCGCGCGCCCAGCGCGACGCCATCGTCGAGGGCGCCGCCAGCGTGACCGCGCTGGCGCCTGAAGCCTTCTGATGCGCTATTGAAAACGTAGCAAACTTCGTAGCAAATACGCCGACATGGTGCCCGCCGGGCCTGGAAACCCGTGCGGCGCCCCGGATTCAGCCCCCCAGGAGACCCACCCCATGCGAACCCTGCCGCCCGCGCTCCAGAAACTCTCCCTGCCCGTCATCGGCTCGCCGCTCTTCATCATCAGCAACCCGAAGCTGGTGATCGCGCAGTGCCAGGCCGGCATCGTCGGTTCGATGCCCGCGCTCAACGCCCGCCCGGCCGAGCAGCTCGAAGACTGGCTCGCCGAGATCACCGAGACGCTCGCCGCCTGGGACCGCGCGCACCCCGAGTCGCCCTCGGCGCCCTTCGCCATCAACCAGATCGTGCACAAGAGCAACGACCGGCTGGAGCACGACATGCAGGTCTGCGCCAGGTTCAAGGTGCCCATCGTCATCACCAGCCTGGGCGCGCGCGAGGACGTGAACCAGGCCGTGCACGGCTGGGGCGGCGTGGTGCTGCACGACATCATCAACAACCGATTCGCCCGCAAGGCCATCGAGAAGGGCGCCGACGGCCTGATCGCCGTGGCGGCGGGCGCGGGCGGCCATGCGGGCGTGAAGAGCCCGTTCGCGCTGATCCAGGAAATCCGCCAGTGGTTCGACGGCCCGCTGGCGCTCTCGGGCGCCATCGCCTCGGGCGGGGCGGTGCTGGCCGCGCAGGCCATGGGGGCCGACTTCGCCTACATCGGTTCGGCCTTCATCGCCACGCACGAGGCGCGCGCCCACGATGCCTACAAGCAGGCCATCGTCGATGGCGACTCCGACGACATCGTCTACAGCAACCTCTTCACCGGCGTGCACGGCAACTACCTCGCGCCCTCGATCCGCGCGGCCGGGCTCGACCCCGACAACCTGCCCGTCTCCGACCCCAGCAAGATGAACTTTGGCGGCGATGCCAAGAAGGCCTGGAAGGACATCTGGGGCTGCGGCCAGGGCATCGGCGCGGTCACCGAGGTGGCCGGCGCGGCCGAGCTGGTGGCCCGGCTGCGCCGCGAGTACGAGGCTGCGCGCGCCCGCCTCTCGCCGGGCTGAGTCCGCGGGCCGCTATCCGATTCATAGCGCGGCTTGGGGCACAATGGCGGCCCTGGCCCCGCCGGGGTCCGGCGCGTGCGGCCCGCGCCGGCCCGGCCCGCCCGCCAACCCACCCGTTTTCATTCCCTGCCGGTTCCTCCAGCCCGCGCGCATTCCGTGGCGGGCTTTTTCCGCATGCCTTCCTCGACCTCCCGCAGCACCCTGATCGATTCGGTGAAGGGGGTGGCCTGCGCCACCATCGTGGCCCACCACCTGGCCTTCTACGGTCCCATGTCCGACATCGCCCAGCCGCTGATGCCGGGGCTCATCGCGTGGCTGTACGAGTACGGCCGCATGGCCGTGCAGGTCTTCCTGGTGCTGGGCGGCTTCCTGGCGGCGGCGCGGTTCGCGGCCCAGGGCAGTGCGCGCTGGGGGGGCACGGGGCCGGAGATCGGCCGGCGCTTCGTGCGGCTGGCCGTGCCCTATGCCGTGGCGCTGGTGCTGGCCGTGCTGGCCGCCGCCGCCGTGCGGCCCTGGCTGGACCACCCGTCCGTGCCCGGCGGCCCGAGCCTGTCGCAGCTCGTGGCCAACGCGCTCATGCTGCAGGACATCGTGGGCGAATCGGCCCTCTCGGCGGGTGTCTGGTACGTGGCCATCGACTTCCAGCTCTTCGCGCTCACGGCCCTGCTGCTGGCGGCGGTGCGCCGGGGGGCCGGCGCCTCGGGCGGGGGCGCGGCGCTGGCCCTGCCGATCGCCCGCGCTGTCGTGGTGGCCGCCACCGCGCTCTCGCTCTGGGAGCTGAACCGCCACCCGGACCTGGACGTCTGGGCGGTGTATTTCTTCGGCGCCTATGGGCTGGGCATGATGGCCCACTGGGCCGTGCGCGCGCCGCGCGGCAGCGCCGCCGCCGCCGGCTGGCTGCTGCTGATCGGCGCCTGGGGCGCGGTGGCGCTGGCGCTGGAGTTCCGCGCGCGCATCGCCGTGGCCTGGGGCACCGCGCTGTGGCTGGTGCTGGCGCTGCGCTGGCTGGAGGCGCGGGCCGGTGCCGCGCAGGCGGGCATGGCGGGCGCGGCGGCGCCCCGCTGGATGGCTTGGCGCGCGTGGCCCGCGCAGCTGGGGCGCATGTCGTACTCGGTGTTCCTCGTGCACTTCCCCGTGTGCCTGCTGGTGAACGCGGCGGTCGCCACGGCCTGGCCGGACTCGCCCGCGGTGAACGCACTGGGCATGGCCCTGGCGCTGCTGCTGTCGCTGGCCGCCGGCCGGCTGCTCTACGACCGCGTGGAGCGCCACGTGCCGTCGTGGACGCTGGCGCTGCGCTGGCAGGCGGGGGTGGTGGGCACCGGGCTGGTGGTGGTGCTGGCGGCCGGCCGGCTGGGCTAGGAACGTATTTACGACGCGGCGTCGCTGAAGAGGTCCGGCGCCAGCGCGGCGATGCTGGCCTCGTAGGGCGCGGCATCGCCTCCCAGGCTGCGGGTGGCCTCCCCGGCGGTCTTCAGAACGCCGCGGCAGGCGGCGAGCATGGTGTCGGGCGACGACAGGCGCTGCCGCGGGCCCGACAGGGCGATGGCGCCCTGCAGCTCGCCGGTGACCGCGAACACCGGCGAGGACGCCGACGCCGTATCGGGTTCCCGCTCGCCATAGGACACGGCCCAGAGGCGGTCCCTGACCGGCGCCCAGTCTCCAGCCTCGGAACTGAAGGCCTGCAGCACCTTCCCGGAAGCCCCCTGCGCGATGGGGTATTCCTGGCCGATCGCCACGGAGGCCCGGACCGAACGGGCAGGCTCCACGCGGAACACCGCGACGCGCGCCTCCCCGTGGCGCACATAGAACGACGCCGTCTCGCCCGTCGCCTGGCTCAGCGCCTTGAGCAGCGGCTCGATGACGTGGCCCACGTGGAATGACCGCTGGTAGATCGCGGCCAGCCGCAGCGGCTGGGGCCCGACGGCGTACTGCCCATCCTGGAGCTTGCGGATGAAGCCGCCGTGCTCCAGCGCGCCCAGCAACCGCAGGACGGTGCTCTTGTAGAGGCCCGTGCGGCGCGAGAGCTCCGTCAGGGTCAGCCGGTCGTCGCCCGGCCCGAAGGCGGCCAGGAGCGCGAACGCGCGGTCGAGGACGGCGACGCCGCTGGTGTCCGGGGCGGCCAGGGGGGAGGGGTCAACCGGTTCAGTCATGGATTTCCAGGGGATCGGCGCGTGGATGCGGCAAACGCCGAGTGTGGCACGCGCCCGGGGGCCCCTTCGGGCGATGGCGGCATGCCTCCGGGGTACGGGAAAACCCCGTCGGGCACCCGGTGGGGTATCGTTATAGTTCTGTCTGATGAATTTACGTTCTATCAGATAGAACAAACAAGACCCCGCTCGCACCCCCAGGTGCGGCGAATTTCCGTGAGCATGACCGTGAGCAACTACCTGCCTGTAAGAGACGACTGGCTGGCATTGGCGCAGGAGCCGGTGCTGGAGCCCGAGCTGCCGATCGTCGATGCGCACCACCACTTCTACGACCGGCCGGGCTGGGTGTACCTCGCCGAGGACTACGCCGCCGATGCCGGCTCCGGGCATGGCGTGCGCGCGTCCGTGTACATGCAGGCGCTCACCCGCTATCGCGCGCACGGGCCCGAGGCCTTGAAGCCGGTCGGCGAGACGGAGTTCGTGGTGCGCGCCACGGAGCCGGGCTCCGCGGGGGGGCCGCGGATCGCGCTGGGCATCGTGGGCCATGGCGATCTGCGGCTGGGAGACGGCATCCGGGCCGTGCTGGAGGCGCACCTCGAAGCCGGCCGGGGCCGGTTCCGCGGCGTGCGGCACCTGACGACCTGGGATGCCGATCCCGCGCTGACCAATCCGCTGTCGGCCGTGCCGGCGGGCCTGCTGCGGGACAGCGCGTACCGCGCGGGCGTCGCGCACGTCGCGGCGCTCGGGCTCTCGTTCGACGCCTGGCTGTTCTTCACGCAGTTGCCGGAGCTGCTGGATCTGGCGAAATCGTTTCCCGGGATGCCCGTGGTCATCAACCACTGCGGCGGGGTGGTGCGCATCGGCCCCTATGCATCGCGCCGCGCGGAGGCCTTCGCGGCCTGGAAGCGGTCGATGCAGGAGCTTGCGGCACTGCCCAACGTGTTCGTGAAGCTGGGCGGCCTGGGCATGCGCATCAACGGCTTCGGATTCGAGGAAGGCGAGCGGCCGCCCTCGTCGCGGCACCTGGCCGACACCTGGCGGCCGTGGATGGAGACATGCATCGAAGCCTTCGGCGCGCACCGGTGCATGTTCGAGAGCAATTTCCCCGTGGACAAGGGTTCGTATTCCTATCGCACGCTGTGGAACGCCTTCAAGGCGATGACCTCCGCCGCGAGCCCTGGCGAGCGCCAGGCCCTGTTCGCGGGGACGGCCACCCGTGTCTACGGGCTCGCGGGCGGCGCGGCCGCCCCACGGATCACCGACTGACTGATTGAAGGAGACAAGAATGCAGATGCGCAAGGCATTGGCCCGAGGCGCTTTCGCGCTCGGCCTCGTGTTCGTGGGCGGCGGTGCGCTGGCCCAGGCCGCGTACCCCGACCAGCCCATCCGGCTCGTCGTGCCGTTCCCGCCGGCCGGGGGCACGGACGTCCTCTCGCGCCTCATCGCCAACGAGGTGGCGATGAAGGAAAAGATCACGTTCGTGGTGGAGAACAAGCCCGGGGCCGGCGGCAACATCGGCCTGGACGCGGTGGCGAAGGCGAAGAAGGACGGCTATACGCTGGGCACCGGGCAGACGGCGAACCTGGCCATCAACCCGACGCTCTACACGAAGATGCCGTTCGACGCGGCCAGGGATTTCTCCCCGGTGATCCTGCTGGCATCGCAGCCGGTGATCCTCGTGGTGCGCGCCGGGTCCCCGGTGAAGACCCTGGCCGACCTCAAGAGCCAGTCCCAGGGCCGGCAGCTCACGATGGCCTCCGCCGGCACGGGCACGGTCGGCCACATCAGCGGCGAAATGTTCGCCCGGCGCGCGGGCATCCGCATGATGCACGTGCCCTACAAGGGCGCGGGCCCGGCGACCAACGACCTGCTGGGCGGCGTGACCGACTTCTACTTCGCCACGCCGCCCACGGTCATCCCGCTGGTGAAGGGCGGCAAGCTGCGGGCCATCGCCGTCACCTCGCAGAAGCGCCTGGACATCCTGCCCGACGTGCCCACCGTCTCCGAGTCCGGCTATCCGGGGTTCGTCGCGGACGACTGGAAGGCCGTCGTGGCACCGGCGGGCACGCCCCCCGGGGTGATCGCGCGGATCAACCAGGTGATGAATGCCGCGCTGGCCCGCCCGGAGGTCGTCACGCGGCTGAAGGACGAGGGCAGCGTGCCGCGCGGCGGCACGCCCGCCGACCTGGGCAAGTTCATGCGGAGCGAGCAGGCCCGCTGGGGCGTCGCCGTGCGCGAGTCCGGCGCCACGGTCGATTGACGCGGCGCTTTCCGTTCCCAAAAACATCTCTGGAGACACCCATGCGATTCCAACCCATCCGCCGCGGCCTGCTGCTCGCGAGCGCGGCCTGCCTCGTCGGCACCGCGGCCTGGGCCCAGAAGCCCATCACGATCATCGTGCCCTATGCGCCGGGCGGCAGTGCCGACCTGGCCACCCGCGTCATCGCGCAGTTCGCGGCCCCCGGCGTGGGATCGCCCATGGTGGTGGACAACCGCACCGGCGGCGGCGGCATCGTGGGCTGGGGCGCCGCGTCGCGCGCGGCGCCCGACGGCAGCACCCTGCTGACCGTGGAGCTGTCGTATGCCATCGCGGCGGGGCTGCTGCCGAATCTTCCCTTCGATCCCCGAAAGGCATTCACGCAGATCACGACGGCGGTCAAGGTGCCCCACGTGCTGGTGGTGAACCCGGCCGTGCCCGCCCGGAACGTGCAGGAGTTCATCGCGCTGGCGAAGTCCCGGCCCGGCAAGCTCAACTACGGCTCCGGCGGCAACGGCACCAACACCCATCTCGCGGGAGAGCTGTTCAAGAGCACCACCGGCACGGACCTCGTGCACGTGCCCTACAAGGGCGCGGGCGCGGTGCTCACGGACCTGATGGGCAACCAGGTCCAGGCGCTCATCACCTCCGTGCCCACGGCGCTGCCGCACATCCGCAGCGGAAAGCTCAAGGCCCTCATGGTGACCGGCGCGGAGCGCAACGCCATGCTGCCCGAGGTGCCTACCGCGAAGGAGTCGGGCCTCCCGGGGATGGACATCGATTACTGGATCGGCATCGGCGCGCCGGCCGGTACCCCCCAACCCGTGATCGACAAGCTCGGCAGGGACATCAACGCCGCGCTGGCACAGCCCGAGGCGAAAAAGAAGATCGCGGACATGGGGTTCTCCGTGGTCGCGAACACTCCGGCGCAGGCGACGCAGTTCGTCCTCGGAGAAATCCAGCGCTGGTCCGCCATCATCCAACAGGCAGGCATCCAGCCGGAATGACGGGAAAGCAGCGAATGGCCATCAAACCCCTGGAGGGCGTGCGCGTCCTCGACCTCACCAACGTGCTCGCGGGCCCGTTCTGTTGCCACCAGCTGGCGCACATGGGCGCGGACGTGATCAAGGTCGAGGCCCGCCTGACCGGCGATCTGGCGCGCCAGCTGGGCGCCGACGTGGAGCTGAACCGCCGCAACATGGGCGTGTCGTTCCTGGCGCAGAACCCCGGCAAGCGCTCCCTCACGCTGAACCTCAAGAACGCGCGCGCCAAGGAGGTGTTCCGCAGGCTGGTGAAGACCGCCCATGTGGTCGTCGAGAACTTCCGCCCCGGCGTGATGGACCGCCTGGGGGTGGGCTACTCCGAGCTGCTCAAGGACAACCCGCGCCTCATCTACTGCGCCATCTCGGGGTACGGCCAGACCGGTCCGCTGCGCGACCTGCCCGCGTACGACCAGATCATCCAGGGCATGTCGGGGGTCATGAGCATCACCGGCAACGAGGCCTCCGCGCCCTTGCGCGTGGGCTATCCCGTGGCGGACACGATCGGCGGGATGACGGCCGCGTTCGCCGTCGCGGCCGCATTGGCGGACACGCAGCGCATCGAAGGCGTCTTCATCGACGTGTCGATGCTGGAGGCCACGATGGCCACCATGGGCTGGGCCGTGTCGAACTATCTCGTGGCGGGGCGCGAGCCTGTGCCGATGGGCAACGACAACGTGACCGCCAGCCCGTCGGGCACCTTCAGGACCGGCGACGGCCTGATCAACATCGCCGCCAACAAGCAGGAGCAGTTCGAGCAGGTCTGCAACGTGGTCGGGCATCCGGAATGGACCACGGACGCGCGGTTCTCGGATCGCTTCGCGCGGCTCAGGCACCGGGCGGAACTCACCGCGCTGCTGGAGGAGGCCATGCGGGGCCGCTCCACGGAGGACTGGTGGCAGGCGTTCAACGCGGCCGGCGTGCCGGCCGGCCCCGTGTATTCGGTGCCCCAGGTGCTGCAGACGCCGCAGATCGCCACGCGCGGCATGGTGGCCACCTACGGCAACGTGCCCGGCGTGGGCCGCGACGTGCGGCTGGTGCGCTCGGGCTTCAAGCTCAACGGCGAGGCGCCTTCGGTGGACTCGCCCCCGCCCGAGCTCGGGCAGCACACGGAGGCGATCCTCGCGGAGCTGGGCTTCGATGCGCAGGAGATCGACACCCTGAAACAGGAGCAGGCCGTATGACCACGAAAACCCCCGAAGAAGTCCGCCAGGGCGTGCGCGACTGGTGGCGCACTTCCATCATCGACATGGCCCCGGGAGAGATCCGCTATCGCGGCTACCCCATCGAAGAGCTCATCGGGCGGATCGGCTTCGCCCAGATGGTCTGGCTGATGACGCGCGGCGAGCTGCCGGGCCCGGCGCAGGCGCGGCTGCTGGATGCGGCGCTCGTCTCCGCCGTGGACCACGGGCCCCAGGCGCCCAGCATCGGTATCGCCCGGATGGCGGCCACCTGCGGCGTCGGGCTCAACAACGCGATGGCCTCGGCCCTGAACGTGCTGGGCGACGTGCACGGTGGCGCCGGGGAGCAGGCCGTGGAGATGTACCTGGACATCGCGGGCCGGATCGACGGCGGCGAGGACGAGGCCTGCGCGGTGCGCTCCGGGCTCGACGCGGCCATCGCACGCCACGGCAAGTTCGTCTCGGGGTTCGGGCACCGCTTCCATCCCCTCGATCCGCGTGCGCCCCGCCTGCTGGAGCTGGTCGATCAGGCGGCGTCGGCGGGCCACGTCACGGGCCGCTTCGCGCGCATCGCGCGCGCGGTGGAGGAGGAGCTGGCCGCGAGGAAGTCGGGCCGGCGCATCCCCATGAACATCGATGGCGCGACGGCCGTCATCTATGCCGAACTTGGTTTTCCCGCGCCGCTGGCGCGGGGGCTTTTCTGCCTGTCGCGCTCGGTGGGTATCCTCGCGCACGCCTGGGAGCAGACGCAGCAGGGAGGGCGGAACAAGGGGCCCATCCCCCGCGAATACCTCTGGAGCTACGACGGCCCGCCCCAGCGGGCGGTGCCCGACGAGCCGGTGCGCTGACGGTCACGCTGGCCCGTATCTTCAGCGGCCAGGCTGCTTTCCGTGAGGCCTTTCTTTCGCCGGGGGGGCCGCCTTCGCGCTAGGCCGCGTGCACGGCCTGGCGTCAGCGGCCGCCGTGCGGGTTGGCGGACTCGGCGGGCGGCTCGGGCTGGAGCGCCCGGGGCGGTCTTTCGGCGCCGGAAGGCACCGGCAGCACGGCCAGCGCGGGCAGGCCTTCGGCGGGCAGGACGACGGCCAGGGCGGCGCGCTCGCGGGCGCTGCGGCGCCGGTCGATGAACCAGGCCATGAAGGGCAGCAGCAGCATGGAGCCGGGAACCGCCCACACCAGCAGGTAGGGGCTCACGGAGGAGGCCGAGCGCATCACGTCGCGCAGGCGCTCGCGCTCCTCGGCGCTCCAGCGGCCCTGGCGGCGCTGGCGCAGAAGCCAGGCGACCGAGCCGCGCATGGTGGCCAGCTCCTTGCGGAAGCGGCTCTGCTCGCGCTGGTTGCCCGCGAGGAAGGCGCAGAACCACTCGGGCGTCCAGTCGCCCCGGCCCCAGCGGCGGGTGGCGGCGCACCGGCTCCGGGGGGCCGCGGGCGCGGGCTGCGCGGAGGCGGCGCCGGGCTCCGTTTCGGGGGCCTGGGGCGGGGAGATGGCGGCGGTGGAGGGCGGTGTCATGGTCGGCGGGCTGGACGGTTCTGCGCGGAGGGCCGGGCGCGTGCGGTGCGGCAGAGATGCACTGTGCCACGGAGCGAAATCTCGCGCAGCACCGAGTGTATTCCCGATGGCTGTATATTCATACAGTTTTCATCGAAAGGCACGCTCCATGCCCGAAGCCATCGTTCCGCTCCAGGCCATCAAGGGCCGGGGCGCGGCGGCGCGCACGCCGCACCGCTTCATGCGCGACGCGCGCGGCGCGTTCGACGACGGCTGGGGCGATCCCGGGGCGGGCGGCGTGGCCGATGCCCCGGCACCCCCGGCCACGCAGGTGATTCCCGAGACCGCGCGCAGCGCGATCTGCGCCAACGACTCGCCCGACATCTTCTTCGACCATTCCGTCAACCCCTACCGGGGCTGCGAGCACGGCTGCGTCTACTGCTACGCGCGGCCCACGCACAGCTACCTCAACCTCTCGCCGGGGCTGGATTTCGAGACGCGCATCATCGCCAAGTACAACATCGCCGAGGTGCTGCGCGCGGAGCTGGCCCGCCCCGGCCACGTGCCGCACCTGCTCAACGTGGGCTCGGCCACCGACTGCTACCAGCCCGTGGAGCGCGAGCTGGGGCTCACGCGCGCGGTGATCGAGGTGCTGCGCGACGCGCGCCACCCGTTCTCGCTCATCACCAAGTCGAGCGGCGTGGAGCGCGACATCGACCTGCTCGCGCCGCTCGCGCGCGACCGGCTGGCCGCCGCCTACGTCACCGTCACCACGCTCGACGCGGCCCTGGCGCGCCGCCTGGAGCCGCGCGCGGCCGCGCCGCACCGGCGGCTGCGCACCATCCGCGCGCTGGCCGAGGCGGGCATCCCGGTGGGCGTGAGCGTGGCGCCGCAGATCCCCTTCATCACCGAGGACATGGAGCAGGTGCTGGAAGCCGCGCGCGACGCGGGTGCCACCTCGGCCTTCTACACCGTCATCCGCCTGCCCTGGGAGCTGGACGGCCTGATGCGCGAATGGCTGGAGCTGCACTACCCGCAGCGCGCCGCGCGCGTGATGGCGCGCATCCAGGACCTGCACGGCCTGAGCGCCGAAGCGCGCGCGGCCGGGCGTACCTACGACAGCCGTTTCGCCACGCGCATGAAGGGCTCGGGCCTCTGGGCCGACCTGCTGCGCCAGCGCTTCATGGCGGCGTGCAAGCGTCTGGGGCTGAACCGCCAGCGCACCGAGTTGGACATGTCGCAGTTCCGGCCGGGGCTGGCGCGCGGGCAGGCCAGCCTGTTCTGACGGCCAGCGGCGGCGCTACTGCCGCGTGCGCAGTGGCTTGCGGGCGGATGCCATGGATGGCCTCCGGATCAGAGGGTGTCGCCTGGCACGCGCACCCAGCCCTCCATCAGCACGCGCGCGCTGCGGCTCATCAGGGCCCGTGTCACGACCCACTGGTCGCCGTCCCGCCGCACCTCGGCCCCCGCGCGCAGGATGCCGGAGGGGTGGCCGAAGCGCACGGCCCCGCGCGCGCCGCCGCCGCCCGCCGCTTGGTGGACCAGGGTGCCGGGGACCGCGGCGGCGGTGGCGATGGCCACGGCCGCCGTGCCCATCATCGCGTGGTGCAGCCGGCCCATGGACACCGCGCGCACCAGCAGGTCCACGTCGGCCGCGCGCACTGCCTTGCCGCCGGCGGCGGTGAAGTCGGCGGGCGGGGCGACGAAGGCGATCTTGGGGGTGTGCTGGCGCGTGGCGGCCTCGCCCGGGTCGCGGACCAGGCCCATGCGCAGCGCGCCGTGGGCGCGGACGGCCTCCAGGCGCTCCAGCAGGCGCGGGTCGCCGTTGACCGCGGCCTGCCCCTCGGTGCCCGCGAGGCCCAGGTCCGCGGCGTTGACGAAGATGGTGGGGATGCCCGACTGGATCAGCGTGGCCCGCAGGGTGCCCATGCCGGGAACGTGCAGGTCTTCCGCGACGTGGCCGGTGGGGAACATGGCGCCGCCGCCGTCCTCGCCGGCCCCGAGGAATTCCAGCGCCACCTCGGCGGCGGGAAAGGCCACGCCGTCGAGCGCGAAGTCGCCCGCCTCGCGCACCCGGCCCGCGGCCATCGGCACGTGGGCGACGATGGTCCTCGCGGTGTTGGCCTGCCAGATGCGCACCGTGCACGTGCCGTCCTCGGGCACGCGGCCGGCCGGCAGCAGGCCGCCGGCGATCGCGAAGGGGCCCACGGCGGCCGAGAGGTTGCCGCAGTTGCCCGACCAGTCCACGAAGGCGCCGTCGATGGAGACCTGGCCGAACAGGTAGTCCACGTCGTGCCCGGGCCGCTCCGAGGGCGAGACGATCACGGCCTTGGAGGTGGACGAGGTGCCACCGCCCATGCCGTCGATCTGCTGGCCGTAGGGGTCGGGGCTGCCGAGCACGCGCAGCAGCAGCCGGTCGCGCGCCGGGCCGGGCACGCGGGCCGCCCCGGGCAGGTCCTGCAGGCGGAAGAAAACGCCCTTGCTGGTGCCGCCGCGCAGGTAGGTGGCGGGGATGCGCAGGGGTGGAATTGCGGAGGTCATGGGTGGTGGAGGGATCGGTCGGTGCCGGAGGGGCCGGCGAGAAAGTCCCGCGCGAAGCGCTGCAGCACGCCGCCGGCCTCGTGGATGGCCGCTTCCTCGGCGGTGTCGAGCCGGCAGGCCACGGGCACGTGCAGCGCATCGCCGCCCGCGCGGTGGATGCGCAGGACCAGCGCGGCGCGCGGGGCGGGGGTGCCGAGCACATCGTAGGTTTCCGTGCCGTCCAGGCCCAGGGTGTGGCGGGTGGTGCCGGGCGGGAACTCCAGCGGCAGCACGCCCATGCCGATCAGGTTGGTGCGGTGGATGCGCTCGAAGCCCTCGGCCGCCACGGCCTCCACGCCGGCCAGGCGCACGCCCTTGGCCGCCCAGTCGCGCGAGGAGCCCTGGCCGTAGTCGGCGCCGGCGATGACGATCAGCGGCTGGCGGCGGCCCAGGTAGGCCTCGATGGCTTCCCACATGCGCATGACCTGGCCGCCGGGCTCCACGCGCGCGAGCGATCCGGCCACCACGCGGCCGTCCGGCCCGCGCACCATCTCGTTCATCAGCGTGGGGTTGGCGAAGGTGGCGCGCATGGCGGTGAGGTGGTCGCCGCGGTGCGTGGCGTAGGCGTTGAAGTCCTCCTGCGGCAGCCCCATGCGGGCGAGGTATTGCCCGGCGGCGGAATCCGCGAGGATGGCGTTGGAGGGCGAGAGGTGGTCGGTGGTGACGTTGTCGGGCAGGATGGCGAGCGGGCGCATGCCCCGCAGCGTGCGCGGATGCGCCGCCAGCGCGCCCGGGCCCTCGGTGTCCCAGTAGGGCGGGCGGCGGATGTAGGTGGAGGCCGGGCGCCAGGCGTAGCGCGCGGCCACCGGCGCCTGCCGTGCGCCGCGCGGGGCGAACATGGGGCCGTACACCGCGTGGAACATCTCCGGCTGCACGCAGCGCGCCACGATGGCGTCGATCTCTTCGTCTTCGGGCCAGAGGTCGCGCAGGCGGATCTCGCGGCCGCCCGCCACGCCCAGCACGCCGCGTTCGATGTCCAGGCGCACCGTGCCGGCGATGGCATAGGCCACCACCAGCGGTGGCGAGGCCAGGAAGGCCTGCCGCGCGTGGGGGTGGATGCGGCCGTCGAAGTTGCGGTTGCCCGAGAGCACGGCGGCGGTGGCGAGGCCCCGCTGCGCGATCTCCCGCTCGATGGCCGGGTCGAGCGCGCCCGACATGCCGTTGCAGGTGGTGCAGGCGAAGCCCACGATGCCGAAGCCCAGGGCCTCCAGATCGCCCAGCAGGCCGGCCTCGCGCAGGTACAGCTCCACCGTGCGGGAGCCGGGGGCGAGGGAGGATTTCACCCAGGGCTTGCGCGCGAGGCCCAGCCGGCGGGCGTTGCGCGCCAGCAGGCCGGCGGCGATCACGTTGCGCGGGTTGCTGGTGTTGGTGCAACTGGTGATGGCCGCGATGATCACCGCGCCGTCGGGCATCGGGCCCCCGGCCTCCGGCGGCCGGGCCATGCCCGCGTCCGGGCCGGTGGCGATGCCGTGCGCGGCCAGCTCGGCCGTGGGCACGCGCCGGTGCGGGCTGGAGGGCCCCGCCAGGCAGCGCGAGGCGCTGGAGAGGTCGAAGGCCAGCACGCGCCCGTATTCGGCGCGCGCGAGCGCATCGGCCCAGAGGCCGGCCGTGCGGGCGTAGGCCTCCACCAGCCGCACCTGCGCGGGCTCGCGGCCCGTGAGCCGCAGGTAGTCCAGCGTCTGCGCGTCGATGGGGAACAGGGCGGCGGTGGCGCCGTATTCGGGGCACATGTTGGCGATGGTCGCGCGGTCGCCCACGGTCAGGCCGCGCGCGCCCTCGCCGAAGAACTCCAGGTAGGCGCCCACCACCTTCCGCGCGCGCAGGAACTCGGTCAGCGCCAGCACGACGTCGGTCGCCGTGACGCCGGGCCCGGGCCGGCCGGTCAGCTCCACGCCCACGATCTCGGGCAGCCGCATCCACGAGGCGTGGCCCAGCATCACGCTCTCGGCCTCCAGGCCGCCCACGCCCACGGCGATCACGCCCAGCGCGTCCACGTGCGGCGTGTGGCTGTCGGTGCCCACGCAGGTGTCGGGGAAGGCCAGGCCGTCGCGCACGCACACCACGGGCGACATTTTCTCCAGGTTGATCTGGTGCATGATGCCGTTGCCCGGCGGGATCACGTCCACGTTTTCGAAGGCGCGCCGGGCCCAGTCGATGAAGTGGAAGCGGTCCGCGTTGCGCCGGTCCTCGATCGCGCGGTTGCCCGCGAAGGCGCCGGGGTCGGCGCCGCCGTGCTCCACGGCCAGCGAGTGGTCCACCACCAGCTGCACCGGCACCACGGGGTTCACGCACGCCGGGTCGCCGCCGGCATCGGCGATGGCGTCGCGCAGCCCGGCCAGGTCCACCAGGGCCGTGAGCCCCAGGATGTCGTGGCACACCACCCGCGCCGGAAACCACGGGAAATCCCGGTCGCGGCGGCCCTCGGCGATCTGCGCCAGGCATTCGTCCCGCAGCGCCGGATCGCAGCGGCGCACGATGTTCTCCGCGTGCACGCGGGCGGTGTAGGGCAGGCGGTCCCAGGCGCCGGGGCGCAGGGCCTCGACGGCCGCGCGGGCGTCGATGTAGTCGAGGGCGGTGCCCGGGAGCGGCTTGCGGTGGGGGTGGTGGTGCATGGCGGCCATGGAGGCGGGGGGGCCGGCGGCGTTCAGCCGCGCTGCTCGATGGGCACGAACCGCCGCTCCTGCGGGCCGGTGTAGTTCGCGCTGGGGCGGATGATCTTGTTGTCCAGGCGCTGCTCGATCACGTGCGCGGCCCAGCCGCTGGTGCGCGCGATCACGAAGAGCGGCGTGAACATCGCGGTGGGCACGCCCATCATGTGGTAGCTCACGGCGCTGAACCAGTCGAGGTTGGGGAACATCCTGCGGGCGTCCCACATCACGGTTTCCAGCCGCTCGGCGATGTCGAACATCCGGGTGGAGCCCGCCTCTTCGGACAGCCGCCGGGCCACGCCCTTGATGACGGCGTTGCGCGGATCGCTCACGGTATAGACCGGGTGGCCGAAGCCGATCACCACCTCGCGGGCTTCCACGCGGCGGCGGATGTCGGCCTCGGCCTCGTCGGGCGAGTCGTAGCGCTTCTGGATCTCGAAGGCCACCTCGTTGGCGCCGCCGTGCTTGGGGCCGCGCAGCGCGCCGATGGCGCCGGCGATCGCCGAATACATGTCGCTGCCGGTGCCGGCGATCACGCGCGCCGCGAAGGTGGAGGCGTTGAACTCGTGCTCGGCATAGAGGTTCAGGGACGTGTGCATCGCGCGCACCCAGGCCGGGGAGGGCGCCGCGCCATGGAGCAGGTGCAGGAAATGGCCGCCGATGGAGTCGTCGTCGGTATCGACCTCGATGCGCCGGCCGTGCGCGCTCCAGTGGTGCCAGTACAGCAGCATGGAGCCGAGCGAGGCCAGCAGCCGGTCGGCGATGTCGCGCGCGCCGGCGGGGGCGTGGCCCTCCTTCTCGGGCAGGATGCAGCCCAGGGCCGAGACGCCGGTGCGCATCACGTCCATCGGGTGCGCGCCGGCGGGCAGGCGCTCCAGCGCCTCGCGGGCGCTGGCCGGCAGGCCGCGCAGGGCCCGCAGCCGGGCCTTGTAGGCCTTGAGTTCGGCGCGCGTGGGCAGCTTGCCGTGCACCAGCAGGTGGGCGATCTCCTCGAACTCGCAGACCTCGGCGATGTCCAGGATGTCGTAGCCGCGGTAGTGCAGGTCGTTGCCCGTGCGGCCGACGGTGCACAGCGCGGTGTTGCCGGCCGCCACGCCCGAGAGCGCGACGGACTTCTTGGGCCGGAAGCCGGCCGCGGGGGCTTCGGCGGGGGCGAGGGCGGTGGGCGTGGCGGAGGTCATGCGGTGGTTTCCTGGGGCTGGGGAGAGGGATCGATGGCGGCGGGGCGCCCGGCCGCGTCCACGGCAACCATCTCGAAGACGCCCGAGAGGGCCTCCTCGCACGCGCCGCCGGGCCCGGTGGACAGCCCGGTCACGCACACGGTCATCGAGGTGCGTCCCACGCGGCTCACCCGGGCGCGCAGCGTGAGCTGGCGGCCCACCGGCACCGGCGCGATGAACCGCACCCCGGTCACGCCGGCCATCACCACCTCCCGCCCGGCGCGGCCGCGCGCGGCGAGGAACGCGGCCTGGCTCATCCACTGCAGGCCGTGGCCGGCGAACAGCGTGCCGCGGTGGTTGGCCTGCGCGGGCAGGACCAGCGCATGCGATTCAAGGGTGCCGTGGAGCGTTGCCATGCTTCGCAATTTACGCAGAGAATGCGCCACCGGGAAGCACTGAAAGGGCGAATCCTTGCGAAGCTGGAAGCGTGAATTTGCGAATTTTGCGAATGCCTTGGGGCAGGGGCTGGGAGGGCCGTGGTGAAGAAGATCTTCATGGGCGTGCGCCTGCGCAGCCTGCGGGCCGAGCGCGGCCTCTCGCAGGTGGCCATGGCGCACGCGCTGGGCCTCTCGCCCAGCTACCTCAACCAGCTGGAGCAGAACCAGCGGCCCCTCACCGTGGCGGTGCTGCTCAGGCTCCACCAGGCGCTGGGCGTCGATGTGCAGCAGTTCTCGGAGGACGAGGAGGCCCGGCTGGTGGCCGCCCTGCGCGAGGCGCTGGCCGACGCGCCCGAGCCCGTCGCCCTGCCCGAGCTGCAGGAGCTGGCCGCGCAGATGCCGTCGCTGGGGCGCGCGCTGGTCGCGCTGCACCGCCGGCACGCGGAGACGGCGGCGCGCCTGGAGGCCATGGCCCTGCGGGTGGGCGACGACCGCGCCGGCGCGCAGCCCGGGCATGCCATGCCCTACGAGGCGGTGCGGGACTTCTTCTTCGCCCACCGGAACCATTTCGACGGCATCGACCGCGCGGCCGAAGCGCTGGCCGGGGAGGCGGGCGCGGGCGGCGCGGCGCTGGCGGACTGGCTGGCGCGGCGCCTGCGGGAGCGGCACGGGGTGCACCTGGCGGTGGCCGGCGGCGCGGAGGACGGCCAGCGGCACTACGACCCCGCCACGCGCACCCTGCGGCTGCGCGCCACGCTGGACGCCGCGCAGCGGGGGTTCCAGATGGCCACCCAACTGGCCCTGCTGGAGCTGGGCGAGGCCCTGCAATCGCTCACCGACGCGGTGCCCCTGCGCGGCGACGCGGCCTCCACGCGGCTGGCCCGCATCGGCCTGGCCAACTATTTCGCGGGCGCGCTGCTGCTGCCCTACGGCCGCTTCCTGGAGGCCGCCGAGGGCCTGGGCTACGACATCGAACTGCTGGGCCAGCGCTTCGGCGTGGGCTTCGAGACCGTGTGCCACCGCCTGAGCACGCTGCAGCGGCCCGGGGCGCCGGGGGTGCCGTTCTTCTTCGTGCGCGTGGACCGCGCTGGCAACATCTCCAAGCGCCAGTCGGCCACCCACTTCCACTTCAGCCGCACCGGCGGCACCTGCCCGCTGTGGAACGTGTACGAGGCATTCGCCCAGCCCGGGCGCATCCTGCCGCAGCTCGCGAGCATGCCCGACGGGCGCGCCTACCTGTGGATCGCCCGCACCGTGTCGCGCGGCCAGGGCGGGTACGGCGCCCCGCGCAAGACCTTCTCCATCGGCCTGGGCTGCGACATCCGCCACGCGCCGCGCCTGGTCTATGCCAAGGGCCTGGACCTGCGCGACCCGGGCGCGGCCACGCCCATCGGCATGGGCTGCAAGGTCTGCGAGCGCACGCAGTGCCCGCAGCGCGCCTTCCCGTTCATCGGGCGCGCGCTGGACGTGGACGAGAACCTGAGCCGCTTCACGCCCTATGGGGCGGCCGGGGTGTGATGGGCGCAGTGAACCGCCGCATGCGCGGGGGGCGGGCCGCGGGGAATGCGCCCGGCACGCCGCGTCAGCGATTTCTGCGGGTCACCGTGTCCAGGAACCGCGACAGGTAGCTCTTTCCCCGGGGGCGTTCGGCATGCGGGTTACCCGGGGCCTGGAGAGACGACTCCGGCTCGGCGGGCCGCTGCCCCGCCTGGTTGCGCTGCCGGGCCAGGTCGTTGGCCGCGGCCGTGGCCACGGCCGCAGCTGCGGCTGCGGCCTCTTCATCGTTCTGCTCGGAGAGCCACCGGTGCAGCATGGATTGCTGGCTCTGCAGCGGCGCGGTCTCGTTGGCGCCCCGCGCGGGGCTAGCCGGGGGGTAGTTTCCTGTTGCGCGCTGCCTTCCGACGTCGCGGAGGGGATGGAGAGAAAATCGCGCGCCTCCTGGAAGTCGTCGTTGGATGACGACGCGGCAGGGGCCGGCTGTCCGGATGGCGCGGGCAACGTGGTCTCGGCTCCGCCTGGCTGCGCAGAGGCCTCGGCTCCGAGTTGCCGTGGCTGGGCTGCGGAGAGGGGAGCGTCGCGCAGCGGGGGCAGCCCTTGCCTGTCGTACTTCAGCATCGAGGCATCCGTCTCCCCGTTGGCGGGGTGCTCCCGGACGGATGCCAGGTCATGGACGGGGTCTGGCTCTCCGTCCGATATCCGCAGTTGGTCCAGGCCGGCCATTCTCGCGACTTCCTCGGGATTCTCTTCCGAGAGCCGCTGCCTCATCACGTAGTGCTGGTACGGCGCCGGTTGGCTGGTTTCCTGCGCGGGGTTGCCCTGGGGCCGGGTCTCGGCGGCATCGGTTTGCTGCGGGCGGCGGGCGTGGAAGGCAGGCTCGCGCAGCGGGGGCAGTCGGTCCTTTCTGTATGCGTTGATCGAAGCGCCCGATTCCTCGATGGCGGGGTGCTCGCGGCCCGAGGCCAGGTGGCGGGCGATGGCGATTTCCTGGTTGCTCAATCCGGCGCCCAGCAGGACGTCCCGCTGGTCTTCCCGGCGATCTTTCGCGTTTTCCGCGTCTCCCGCTTGGAAGGCATCCCGGATGGACGGATGCATGGGGGAGGCACCTTCCGCGGGTTCTTCCGGGATCGTTGTGAGTGTCGGTTGGAAGGGGGGCAGTGCCTCGCGGTCCCGTGCGAAGCTGTCGCCGCCTTGGGGCGCATTCCGGCCCAGGGCGAAGGTGTCGCTGCGCCGCGACGTGATCGCGGCGCTGGTTTCCCCGCTGATCGGTGTGGACTCCCCGCCGGGGACGCGCAGCGAATCGATGATGGCCTCGATGTTGTCGTCGTCCATGGAGTCGATGTCGAAGTCGTCCTCCATGCCATGGCTCTCCTGCGGCGACGACGTGGGCACCACGTCGGGGGCGGGTGGCGTGCGCGGCTCCGTGGTGGTGTCCGGCACCACCCCGGAGGGCTGCATCTGCGTGCCGGCGGCTGGGGCGTGTCCTGGGACGGCCTGCTGTCGTGGGGAGCCGACATGCTGCGGTTCGTCGCGGCCGTGCATGTGGGCGATGGCCGCCTGGATGTCTTCCTGCCGGTGCGCGTCCGCGTCGCTTGGTGCCGCCTGCCGGGGCGGCATGGCGCTGGGGTTGCCAGAGCCGGTGTTCCGGGACCGGACGACGTGCTGCGGTTCGTCGCGGCCGCGCATGTGGGCGATGGCCGCCTTGATGTCTTCCTGCCGGTGCGCGTCCGCGCCACTTGGTGCCGCCTGCCGGGGCGGCATGGCGCGGGGGCTGCCCAAGCCGGTGTTCCGGGACCGGAGGGCCGACAGCCGTCCCGCGTCGCTGGCCGCGGAGGAGCGCGAACCCGGGCGGGTGCCCGGGCCCGAACCGGAGCTGGAGCCGGCGGAGGTCTCGCCGCGGTGGGTGCGAAAGAATCGGCCGATCTGGAACTGCATGGTCGTGCTCTGAATCTGGGGTGGGGCGTGGGGGCTTTACTGATCCTCGTGTAAGTGTTCTGGAATGCTGGTGGCCGTCCGAAGCCATGGGCGGGAATGCGAAGCCGCCGGCCCCGGGCGCGCGGCCGCCCCCGGCGCGAGAACAATCTGCGGCCCCCGCCGCGAAAACGCAATGTGCTGCGGTTGCGCCGCGTGTTTCGGCGGCGCGCGGGCCGCGGAAATTCCTAAGCTCGGGGCGTGCGCGCATGCCGCGCCTTCCTCGTCCCCTTCAGGAGTTTTTCACCCATGGCCCTGCGTGACTTCAAAGTCCTCACCTTCGACGTCGTCGGCACCCTCATCGATTTCGAGGGCGGCATGCTGGCATACCTGCGCGAGGCCGTGCCCGGCTCGCCCGTGACCGACGAGGCCTTCCTCGCGGCCTACCGCGCGGCGAGGAAGAGCGGTGACACCGATGCCTACCCCGACGACCTCGTGCGCTGCTGGCACGTGATCGCGCCGCAGCTCGGGCTGCCGGACAGCGACGCGCTGGCGCAGGGTTTCCGCGATTCGGTGCCGCGCTGGCCCGCCTTCCCCGACGCGCCCGAGGCGCTGCAGCGCCTGCGCCGGCACTTCAAGCTGGTGACCATGACCAACGCCCAGGCCTGGGCGCTCGCGCATTTCGACCGCACGCTCGGCTCGCCCTTCGACCTGCTGCTCTCGGCCGACGACGCGCTGTGCGAGAAGCCCGATGCGCGCTACTTCGCCTATGCGCGCGGCCGCTACGAGGCCGCCTGGGGCTTTCGCCAGGCCGACAACCTGCACGTGGCGCAGAGCCAGTACCACGACATCGGCATCGCGCGGCAGCTGGGCATCCGGAGCTGCTGGATCGAGCGGCGCCACGGCATGAAGGATTCGGGCGGCACCATCGAGGCCGCGCACACCGTGCCCGACTACCACTTCCACACCCTGGCCCAGCTCGCCGACGCCGTGGAGGCCGGGCAATGAGCCTGGGGGGCCGCGAGGCCCTGGAGGGCCTGGAAGCCATCGCCCGGCCCGTGGCCGACCTGCTGCCCGATCTCGCCGCGCTGCGGCGCGATCTGCACGCCCACCCCGAGCTGGCCTACCAGGAGCGGCGCACCGCCGGCATCGTGGCGCAGTCGCTGCGCCTGCTGGGCCTGCAGGTGCACGAGGGCCTCGGCGGCACGGGCGTGGTGGGCACGCTGCGCGCCGGCACCGGCCCGCGCAGCGTGGGCCTGCGCGCCGACATGGACGCGCTGCCCATGGTGGAGCTGGGCCGGCAGGCGCACGCCAGCCGCCACCCGGGCGCGCACCACGGCTGCGGGCACGACGGGCACACCAGCATGCTGATCGGCGCGGCCCGGCAGCTGGCGCGCGCGGGCGGCATTGATGGCACGGTGCATTTCATCTTCCAGCCCGCCGAGGAAGGCCAGGGCGGCGCGCGCCGCATGATCGAGGACGGCCTGTTCGAGCGCTTCCCGTGCGACAGCGTCTATGCCCTGCACAACTGGCCCGACCTGCCGCTGGGCGCGGCGCGCACGCGCCCGGGGCCCATCATGGCGGCGGCCGACCGCTTCGACATCACGGTGCGCGGGCGCGGCGGCCATGCCGCGCAGCCGCACCACACGCCCGACGCCATCCTGGCGGCGAGCCAGCTCGTCGCGCAGCTCAACACCATCGTCGCGCGGCGCATCGACCCGGGCGAATCGGCCGTGCTCTCGGTCACGCGCATCGAGGGCGGGCAGAGCCACAACGTGCTGCCGGCCGAGGTGCGCATCACCGGCACCGTGCGCAGCTTCGACGCCGAGGCGCAGGACCGCATCGAGGCCGCGCTGCGCGCCGCGTGCGAGGGCATCGCGCTCGCGAGCGGCACGGCGGTGGCAGTGGACTATTCGCGCTACTACCCGGCCACCGTCAACACCGCCGCCGAGGCCGCGCTGGCGCTGGAGGCGGCTTCGGCCATCGGCCTGCAGGCCGGCGTGGCGCCGCGTCCGGCCTTTACATCGGAGGATTTCGCCTTCATGCTCCAGCGCCGGCCCGGCGCCTACCTCTGGCTCGGCCAGGGCCGCGCCGATCCCGGCCCCGAGGGCGAGCGCCCGCTGCACCACCCGTGCTACGACTTCAACGACGACGCCCTGCCGCTGGGGGTGCGCTGGTTCTGCGAGGTGGCGCGGCGCGCGCTGGCCACGGCGCCGTGATTCCGCCTCGTTCCGTCCTGTTCGTCCGTTCCGGGAGCTTCCATGAGCATCACCATCCTTCGCCAGACCGTCAGCATCGCCGGCCTTGAAGAGCAGGGCCTGCCCGCCAGGCCCCTCAGCTCGCCGCCGTGCCGCTTCAGCGGGATCGATGTCGATCTGTCCGGGGCGGGGGAGAGCAAGACGGGGATCTGGGAGTGCACGCCGGGGAAGTTCGAGCGGCAACTGGTGCAGGCGGAGGTGATGCACATCCTGTCGGGGGCTTGCACGTTCACGCCGACGGGCGGGGAGGCGCGGGCGATCCGGGCGGGGGATACGTTGTTTTTTCCGGAGGATACGAGGGGGGTGTGGGAGGTGACGGAGACGTTGAGGAAGGTGTTTGTGGTTTTTGGGTGAGGTCGGTGTGTTTGTTGGGTTCTTTGCTATTGTTTTTGTAGTTGCTGGTGGGTTAAGTTCCGGGGCCGGGATTGCGCCCGGCGGCGCACCTACTTTCTTTTGCTTCGCCAAAAGAAAGTAGGCAAAGAAAAGGCGACCCTACTGTCTGCGTCCCTCCGCTTCGCTGCGGGCAACCTGCGGTGCTCGGTCGCGGGGCGCGGCTGCGGAACTCGCTACGCGCTGGCGCGCTGCGCTCGGACAACCGCAGCCAGTCAGATCACGAAGCGGATGTGTCCTGCGGCACATCCGCGCGCCCCGCGCCCTGTGCTCCTCGGCGCATCCAGAAGGGAGGCTGCCACACGGGCCATCGCGTTGCTCGGCCCTCCATCCATACGGGCCATCGCTGCGCTCGGCCCTGAGGCGATACGGGCCGTTGCTTCGCTCGGCCTGGTGCGCGGCGCGCAGCGCTCGCGCATCGGGGGCCGAGCGCAGCGATGGCCCGTGTGCTCCCCACCCTTCTGGATGCGCCTGGGGCGCGCAGGGCGCGGGGTGGCGGGTGTGCCGCAGGACACACCCGCTTCGTTGTCTAGCTCGCCGGGGTTGTTCGAGCGAAGCGCGCAGCGCGTAGCGAGTTCCACGGCGCACCCCGTGCCTGAGCACCCCAGGTTGCCCCGCAGCGCAGCGAAGGGGTCGCAGACAGCAGGGTCGCCCTTTCTTTGGTTACTTTCTTTCGGCGAAGCGAAAGAAAGTGACTCGGCCGCCGGGCCGAGACCCGGCCCCGGAACGTAACCAACCAGCAACTACAAAAACAATAGCAAAAAACCCAGCAAACCCGCCGACACCCCCCAAAAAGCTCACCCCCCCGCAAACCTCCCAATCGCATAAGCCTCCAGCGGAATATCAGTCCGCCCGGTCGCCAGCAACTCCGCCATCGTCTCCCCCACCCCCGGACTGATCGCAAACCCCTCCCCATTGAACCCGAACGCATAGTGCAACCCCGGCACCCGCGCGCTCGGCCCCATCACCGGCTGCCAATCCCCCGTGTACCCCTCGATCCCGCTCCACACGCGGATGAGCTGCACGTTCGCGAAGGCAGGAACGAAGCGCCGCAGCTCCCGCATCTGCCGCAGGATGTTGTCCGGCTTCACATACGCCCGGATGTGATCCGCATGCGCCGGCCCCTTGAGGCCGCCGCCGAAGACGATGTTGCCCCGCGTGATCTGGCGGAAATACAGGCCCTCGTGCTCGATGGGCGACGAGAGCCCGATGGAGGGGCCGATCGCGTAGGGCAGGGGCTCGGTCACGCCCATCTGCGGGCCGCGGGACTCCAGCGGCACGGGCTCGCCGAACTGCCCGGCCATGCGGTTGGACCAGGCGCCGCAGGCGACCAGCATCTGCGGCGCGCGGAAGCTGCGGCCGTCGGCCGTGTGGGCGGTGAAGCCTTCGCCGCCGTGCTCCACGCGCAGCACCTCGGCGTGCTCGACGATGCGGGCGCCGGCGCGGCGCGCGGCGCGCGCGAAGGCGGGGCCGGCCAGGCGCGGGTTGGCGTGGCCGTCCTGGGGCGAGAGGGAGCCCGCCACCACGTTCGGCGCGAAGATGCCCCAACGCTCGCGCAGCTGGGCGGCGGTGAGGATCTCCAGGTCGAGCCCCAGGGGCTTTACGTCGCGCGCGTGCTGCTCGATCACGGCGGCCTGGGCCTCGGTGTAGCAGACGCGCAGGTGGCCGTAGGGCACGAACTCCAGGTCTTCGCCGAGCAGTTCGCGCACGCGGCCCCAGACGGCGCGGGCGCGGTTGGCCAGCGGCATCTGGTGCAGCGCGCGGCCCTGGCGGCGCACGTTGCCGAAGTTGGTGCCGCTGGCCTGCCGGCCGACCAGTTCGCGCTCCAGCAGGGTCACGGAGAGGCCGTGCCGGCGCAGGAAGAAGGCGGTGGTGGTGCCCATGAGGCCGCCGCCCAGCACCAGCACGTCGCTGTGGTTCGCGGTGGGGCCGGTGGTCATGGCTGGGCGACCTCGCTCGTGTTCATCATCAGGGGCTTGACGGGCGCCTGCGAGCGCAGGCGGCCCACCTGTTCGACGGGGATGTGGCAGGCATGGGCGACGATCTCGGCGGCGGCATGGCCGCAAAAGCGCCCCTGGCAGCGGCCCATGCCCACGCGGCTGAAGGCCTTGGCGCGGTTCACCTCGCGGCTGTCCATCTCGGCCACGCAGCGGCGCAGCTCGCCGGCGGTGACGGCCTCGCAGCGGCAGACGACGGCCTCGTTGGGCAGGCGGGCGGCCTGGGGGTGGGGCCACGGGAAGGCGCGCGCCAGCCCCTCGCGGAAGCGGTCCATGGTGTGCAGGGTGCGGCGCAGCGCGGGGGCCTCGGCGGTGTAGCGGTCGCGGCCCGGGTCGTTGGAGAGGTCGGCGAGCGCGGCCAGCGCGGCGAGGCGGCCCGCGGCCTCGGCCCCGTCGGCGCCCAGGATGCGCGCGCCGTCGCCCGCCAGGTACACGCCGGGCGTGCTGGCGCGGCCGTCTTCGTCGATGCGCGGCAGCCACTGGCGGCTCACGGGCTCGAAGGCGAAATCGCAGCGCGCGAGGTCGGCCAGTTGTGTCTCGGCGCGCAGGTGCCAGCCCAGGCCCACGGTGTCGCAGGCAAAGCGGTGCGCGCGGCCGCGCGTGTCGCGCACCGTGACGCCCTGCACGCCGAGCGCGTCGTCGCCGTCGATGGCCACGGGCTCCACGCCCTGCAGCAGGGGGATGCCCGCGCGCCGCAACTGGCCCATGAGGGCCATGCCGCGCAGCGCGAGGCGCGGGCGCGCGAGCAGGCCGCCCAGGGCGCTCCAGGCGCGGGAGGCGGGCGAGGTGTCGAGCACGGCGGCCACGCGCGCGCCGGCCTGGTGGTATTGCGAGGCCACCAGGTACAGCAGCGGCCCGCTGCCGAGGAACACCACCTGCGAGCCGATCGCGCAGGCCTGGCTTTTGAGCGCGATCTGCGCGGCGCCCAGGCTGTAGCAGCCCGCGCGGTGCCAGCCCGGCACGGGCATGAGCCGGTCGGTGGCGCCCGAGCAGACGATGAGCGCGTCGAAGGGCAGGGTGCGCGGCGTGCCGCCCCGCGCCACGTGCAGCTCGCCCGCGGTGACGTTCCAGGCGAGCGTCTCGGGCAGGTAATCGACCTGGGCGCGCAGCGCGTCGAAATCGCGGTGCAGCGCCTCGGCCTTGGCGGCCTCGGTGCCGTAGAGCTTGGCGTAGGGGCGCTTGAAGCCCTCGGGCTGGCGGCGGTAGATCTGCCCGCCGTCGCGGCGGCCCTCGTCCACCACGGTGGGGCGCAGGCCCGCCTGCACCACGGCCTGGGCCGCGCGCACGCCGGCCGGGCCGGTGCCCACGATGACGATGCGCGCAGCCGTGGCGCCGCTCATGGCGAGGCCTCCGCCGTGCCCCGGCGCGCGAGCGAGGCGCGCAGGTCCGGCGTCATGGGCCAGTGGCCGGCCGGCGGGCGCGTGAGCACCTGCATGCCGTCCTCCGCGGGCGTGGAGCAGGCGCGCAGGCGGGCACCCTCCGGCGTCCATACCCAGCAGTCCTGGCAGGCGCCCATGAGGCAGAAGCCCGCGCGCGGCCCGTCGCCGAACTCGCTGTCGCGCACGCGGCGGCCGTGCTGCAGCAGGGCCGTGAGCAGGGTGTCGCCGGCCAGCGCCGTGGTGGGCGCGCCGTCGATGCGCAGGGCGATCGTCGGCCGGTCGGTTTCGGCCAGCCGCACGAAGCGCGCCGGCGGGTGGGGGAGGGTGTCGGCCATGGGGGAGAGGGGCGTGGGGGCCTCAGCGCTGGTGGGGGAACAGCCGCTCGATGGGGCAGTGGGTCTTGATGAACGGCGACTTGATGACGATGTAGCTGAAGTACTTGGCGATGCCGATGTTGCGCTCCAGCAGGTCCTCGATCACTTCCTGGTAGTGGTTCACGCCGCGCGTGATGAAGCGCAGCAGGTAGTCGTAGCCGCCGCTCACCAGGTGGCATTCGAGCACCTCGTCCACCTCGCGCAGCGCGGCCTCGAAGCGCGCGAAGTCCTCGCGCCGGTGGTCCGAGAGCGTGACCTCGGTGAACACGGTGAGCGTGTCGCCGAGCTTCTCCAGCCGCAGGTAGGCGCCGTAGCCGGCGATGTAGCCGGCCTGCTCCAGGCGCTTGACGCGGATCAGGCAGGGGCTGGGCGAGAGGCCCACCGCGTCGGCCAGGTCCACGTTGGTCATGCGCCCGTTCTTCTGCAGTTGCGCGAGGATGCGCAGGTCCAGGCGGTCGATCTTGAAGGCTTCGTTCATGGCGGAATCGCTAGCAAGAAACAGGCTTGCAGTGTGCGCGCGGCGGCCGGGTTCGCGGCGTGCGCCACCTCAGTCCGCGAGGACTTTCCGCACGTCGGCCATGTCCAGCACCTCGTCCAGCGTCTTGCGCAGGCGCTCGAAGAGCAGCGCGAACTCGGACTCGGTGAAGACCAGCGCCGGCGCGAAGCCCAGGATCTGGTCGCCGAAGGAGCGGAACACGAGGCCGTTGCGGTAGCCGGCCGCGAAGATGCGGTCGGCCAGGCCCAGCGCGGGGTCGAAGCCGCGCTTGGACGATTTGCTGCTCACCAGCTCCAGCGCGCCCAGCAGGCCGCGGTGGCGCGCGTCGCCCACCAGCGGGTGGTCGCGCAGCGCGTCCAGGCCGGTCGCGAAGTGCGCGGCGCCGCGCTGGCCGTTGGCGAGGATGCCGCCTTCGCCATAGAGCCGCAGCACTTCGAGCGCCACCGCCGCGCTCACCGGGTGGGCGGAATAGGTGGCGCCATGGCCGATGGGCGCGCCCTTGGGCGCGCCGTCGGCGATGCCGGCATAGACCTTGTCGCTCATGAGCGTGGCGCCCATGGGCACATAGCCGGCCGTGAGGCCCTTGGCCATGGTCATCAGGTCGGGCTCCACGCCCTCGGCCTCGCAGGCGAACATCGGGCCGGTGCGGCCGAAGCCGGTGATGACCTCGTCCACCACGAAGAGGATGTCCAGTTCGTGGGCGGCCTGCTGCATGGCCTTGAGCCAGCCCTGGGGCGGGATGATCACGCCGCCCGAGCCCTGGATGGGCTCGCAGAAGAAGGCGGCCACGTTGTCCGCGCCCAGCTCGGCCACCTTGGCGCGCAGGTCGGCCACCGAGGCGGCGATCAGCGCCTCGGGATTTGCGCCCGCCGCGTGCCGGTAGGGGTTGGGCGAGGGGATGTAGTGCTGCGTGGGCAGGGGCAGGTCGAAGCCGCGGTGGAACACCGGCAGCGCCGTGAGGCCCGCGCCCGTGGAGGAGGAGCCGTGGTAGCCGCGCTCCAGCGCGATGAAGTGCTTCTTGGACGGCCGGCCCGTGTTGTTGTAGTACTGCACGATGAAGCGCACGGCCGCGTCCACCGACTCCGAGCCGCCCAGCGTGAGGTACACGTGGTTGAGCGAGCGCGGCGTGATCTGCACCAGCTTCTCGGCCAGGCGGATGGCCGGCTCGCTGCTGAAGTGGAAGTAGCCCGTGGCGTAGGGCAGGCGGCGCATCTGCTCGGCCGCGGCCTGCACCACGCTTTCCTGGCCGTAGCCCACGTTCACGCACCACAGGCCGGCGAAGGCGTCGAGCAGCTCCTGGCCCTTCGCGTCGGTGAGCCAGGCGCCGCGCCCGGACGAGAGCACCGTGGGGCCGCGCTCCTCGTGCGTGCGCCAGGGCGACACGGGGTGGATGAGGTGCGCCCGGTCGATGGCGTCGAGCGAGGCGAGCGAGGAAAGGTCGGCGAGCTGGTTCATGGCGTGGGGCTTCTCCGGGCGGGACGGAAAAAGAGGGGGGGCGGTCGATGGGGTCAGCTTAGGGCCGCGTGCCGCATCCGTGGTGCCGCTTTGGCGACCCCGCGCGCAGCAGGCTGCGGTTGTGGGGGCGTGGACGGCAGATCGTGCGGAGCATGCGGTGGGGGGTCAATAGCCCCGCGTGCGGTCCACGAGCCCTTCCATGGGCTCGCCGGCCGCGAAGCGGCGCAGGTTGTCGATCACCGCGGCGGCGGCCGTGCGCGGCTGGGTCATGCTCGCGATGTGCGGCGTGAGGCGCACGTTCGGATGGCGCCAGAAGGCGTGCGAGGGGGGCAGGGGTTCGGGGTCGGTCACGTCCAGCACGGCCTCGGCGATCTGGCCGGTGGCGAGCGCGGCCAGCAGGTCGGTGTCCACGAGCTGCGGCCCGCGCCCCACGTGCACCAGCTGGGCGCCGTGCGGCAGGCGGGCGAAGAGCCCGGCGTTCAGGAAGCCGCGCGTGGCATCGGTGAGCGGCAGCAGGCACACGAGGATGTCGGTGCGCGCGAGGAAGGCGGGCAGCTCGTCCTCGCCCGCGAAGCACTGCACGCCCGCGATGGCGTGGCGCGAGCGGCTCCAGCCGGCGCACGCGAAGCCCAGGCCCGCGAGCTGGGCGAGCGCCGCCTGCCCCAGCGAGCCCAGGCCGAGCACGCCCACGCGGCATTCGTCCGCGGTGCGCACGGGCAGGGCGCGCCATTCGCCGCGCTGCTGCTGGCGGCGGTACTGCGGCATGTCGCGGTGCAGGTCGAGCACGGCATGGCAGGTGTACTCGACCATGCCGCGCACGATGCCGGGCTCCACCATGCGCACCACGGGCAGGTGCGCGGGCAGCGCCGAGAAGTCGAACTGGTCCACGCCCGCGCCGGAGGAGAACAGCACCTGGAGCTGGGGGAAGCCCGTGGCGAGGTTCGCCGGCGGCTCCCAGGCCGCGAGGAAGCGCACGCGCTCCGGATCGCCCGTGTCGGGCCAGATGCGGAAGTCGATCTCCGGCGCGCGTTCGCGGAACACCTCGGCCCACAGGCGGCCGCGCACGGGGTCGGATTTGTAGAGGAAGGTCGTGGGGGAGGGCATGGCGCTGTTTTCCGGGGGACGTTTCAGGCGACGGCCTGGGTCACGATCGCGAAGAGGCGGGCGCCGCCCTCGCCGGGTTCGGGCAGCGGTGCGCCGCGCACCATGGTGGTGGGCGCGTCCACGCGCAGCAGGCCGATGCCTTCCAGCCATTCGGCGAGGCCGCTGTCGAAATCGATGTCGATGCGCGTGAAGTGCCCGGCGTTCAGGCCCGCGAGGTGCGCGATGAGCGCCTTCGCGCCTTCCACGCCGGGGGCCACCACGGGGCCGATGGCATGGCCCCGGCCGAAGCGGCGCAGCATGGCGAAGCCGCGCGGCGTGGCGTCCTGGTCCACCAGCACCACGCAGGCCTGGGCGGCGTCCAGCAGGTCGTCCACGAGCGCGTCGCGCGGCATGCCGCGCGCCTCGGCGTCGAGCCGGCGCAGCGCGGCGGCCTCGTTCAGGCCGGCGGGGCGCAGGCGCCAGCCGGGCTCCAGCGCAATGAGCGGCGTGGGCTGGGCCGTGCCCTGGTGCTGGCGGATCTCGCCCGTGCGCACGAAGCCCAGGCGCTCGTACAGGCCCCGGCCCTCGGCCGTGGCGTGCAGCAGCACGGTGTGGTTCTCCAGGCCCTCCAGCAGCGCGTTCATGAGGCGGTGGCCGATGCGCCGGCCCTGGCAGGCGGGCGTGACGATCACGAGGCCGATGGTGGCGTGCCGCTCGCCCCAGAGCCAGCGCAGCGCGGTGGCGATGACCTGTCCGTCGCGCTCGGCCACCAGGCCCTGCGCGTGCGCGAACATCTGCGCCCAGTCGGCGGGCCGGTGCGGCCAGCGCAGTTCGGCCGACAGCGCATGGGCCTGCGTCAGGTCGGCATCGGTCATGGGGCGGATCAGCACGCCGTCGTCGGCGGTGGTGCCGGCGGCGAGCGAAGGGGTAGGGAGCATGGGCGGGGTCCTTTGGCGCGAGCGGTGACTGGCACTTATCTTGGACGACATCCGCGCACCGTGCCAGTGCGCCGTGAGGGTTTGCCCGCAACTTGCAAGCTTCGTCTGCGGGGCGGGGCGGTTTTGCAATTCGCTGCGGCGGCATCGCCCGTTATGGGCACAAATGCCGGGGCATGTTGCCTAGCATCGTCATGGACTGTCCATCACCTTTCGAGCGATGCCGTGCACGGTTTTCGTGCGGCCCCACACCATGTCTCTTTTCGACCCCCGGCAGATCGCCGTGCCCTCGGGCCATTTCATCGGCGGGCGCCTCGTCGCGGACGCCGGCCGCATCGGCGTGCTGCGCCCCTCGGACGCGCAGCTCCATGCCGAGCTGCCGCTGGCCGACGCCGCCACGGTGGACGCCGCCGTGCAGGACGCCTGGCGCGCGTGGCGCACCAGCGACTGGGCGCGCCGCGCACCCCGGGAACGCGCGCGCGTGCTGCGCCGCTGGGCCGACCTGATCGAGGCCGACGCGCAGCGCCTGGCGCCGCTGGAGGCCGTGTGCTCCACGCGCCCCGTGCGCGATGCCGCCGCGTGGGACGTGCCCTTCACCGCCGAGGGCCTGCGCTTCTTCGCCGAATACGCCGACAAGCTCGGCGGCGAGGTGGCCGCCACGCGCCACGACCACCTGGGCATGGTGGTGGCCGAGCCCTACGGTGTGGTGGGCGCCATCACGCCCTGGAATTTCCCGCTGGTGATGATGTCGTGGAAGGTGGGCGCGGCCCTCGCCGCCGGCAATGCCGTGGTGCTCAAGCCCTCGGAGATGACGCCCTTCACCGCCGTGCGGCTGGCCGAGCTGGCCATCCACGCGGGCGTGCCGCCCGGCCTCTTCAACGTGGTGCAGGGCGACGGCCGCACCACGGGCGATGCGCTCACGCGCCACCCGCTCGTCGCCAAGATGACCTTCACGGGCTCCACGCGCACCGGCGCGGCCATCATGTCGGCCTGCGCGCTGCACGGCCCCAAGCCCGCCACGCTGGAGCTGGGCGGCAAGAGCCCGCAGCTGGTCTTCGACGACGCGCCCGACCTCGACCGGCTCGCGGGCATCCTGGCCGGCGCCATCACCGGCAACGCGGGCCAGGTGTGCGTGGCGGGCTCGCGCCTCATCGTGCAGCGCGGCATCGCCGAGGCGCTGCTGGAGCGCATCGCCGCGCGCTTCGCGGCCCACGTGCCCGGCGCCACCTGGGACGGCGCCGCCACGCTGCCGCCCATCATCTCGGCGCAGCAGGCGCAGCGCATCCTGGACATCGTGGAGCGCACGCGCGACGCGGGCGGGCAGGTGCGCTGCGGCGGCGGCCTCTACGACGGCGGCCCGGGCGGCGCCTACTTCCAGCCCACGCTGATCGAGGGCGTGGGCCCGCAGCACGCGGCCGTGCGCGAGGAGATCTTCGGGCCGGTGCTCACGGTGCAGACCTTCGACACCGAGGAAGAGGGCCTGCAGCTGGCCGCGCACGAGCACTACGGCCTCGCGGCCGGCGTGCACACCGCCGACATCGGCCGCGCGCTGCGCGCCATGCGCGGCATCTCCGCCGGCACGGTGTGGATCAACCGCTACGGGCGCAGCGCCGACTTCGTGATCCCCACGGGCGGCTACCACCAGTCGGGCATCGGCAAGGACCTGGGGCGCCAGGCGGTGGAGGCGAACCTGCGCTTCAAAAGCGTGCTCATCGACTTTGCTGCGGCGCACTAACGGTGCAGTTCCGCACGCATGCGGTGCGCACCGCACAGCATGCCGCGAAGGCCCCCGCAACCGCAACTTCCATGCGCCGCACCCCTGTATTTCCCTATGACGACCGTGAAACCGCGTGCTTCAATCACTTCGTAATGACACTGTCGCAAAGGGCGCATAAGGCCCGGCGGCCCGCCCCGGTCGGCGACCGGCAGAACCCGAGAGAGCCCTTTCAGGAACCGAGACCATGACCTTCCGTCCCAAGTACATCACCTTCGACTGCTACGGCACGCTCACGCGCTTCCGCATGGGGGAGATGACCCGCGAGATCTTCGCCGACCGCGTGCCGGCCGATCGCATGGAGCAGTTCATCACCGACTTCACGGCCTACCGCTTCGACGAGGTGCTGGGCGACTGGCAGCCCTACGAGCAGGTGCTGAAGAACGCCGTGCGCCGGCTGTGCAAGAAGTGGAACCTGCAGTACTTCGACCACGAGGCCCAGCGCTACTACGACGCCGTGCCCACCTGGGACCCGCACGCCGACGTGCCCGCCGGCCTCGCCAAGGTGGCCAAGGAGATCCCGCTGGTGATCCTCTCCAACGCCTCGGACGACCAGATCCACCGCAACGTGGCGATGCTGGGCGCGCCGTTCCACCGCGTCTACACCGCGCAGATGGCCCAGGCCTACAAGCCGCGTCTCAAGGCCTTCGAGTTCATGCTCGACTCGCTGGGCTGCAACCCCGAGGACGTGCTGCACGTCTCCTCCAGCCTGCGCTACGACCTGATGTCGGCCGACGACATGGGCATCGTGAACAAGGTCTTCGTGAACCGCGGCCACGGCCCCGGCAACCCGGCCTACCGCTACGTGGAAATCCAGGACATCGGCGGCCTGCCCGGCGTCGTCGGCCTCTGATTCCCGCCGCCCACCGGCCCCGCCCGCAACCCCCGCCCACTCCACCATGAAGCTCGATTCCTACTGGCTCGATTCGGCGCCCCCGCTGGCCCTGCCCGCGCACGACCTGCCCGAGCGGGTGGACGTGGCCATCGTGGGCGGCGGCTTCACGGGCCTCTCGGCGGCGCATGCGTTGGCCCGGCGCGGCGCCCGCGTGGCGGTGCTTGAGGCCGGCGCCACCGTGGCGCCCGAGGCCTCGGGCCGCAACGGCGGCCACGTGAACAACGGCCTCGCCGTGGACTATGCCGACGTGGCCGCCCGCGTCGGCGTGGCGCAGGCCCGCGCCTGGTACCACGCCTACGACGCCGCGGTGGACACGGTGGAGCGGCTGGTGCGCGAGGAGGCCATCGACTGCGACTTCCTGCGCCACGGAAAGCTCAAGCTGGCCACGCGCCCGCAGCACCTGGACGCGCTGCGCCGCAGCGCCGAGCGGCTCGTGGCCGATGGCGTGGACACCGACGTGGAGGTGTGGGGTGCCGCCCGCGTGGCCGACGAGGTGCAGAGCGACCGCTTCGTGGGCGGCCTGCTCTACAAGCGCAGCGGCCAGATGCACATGGGCCGCTTCGCGCAGGGCTTGGCGGCGGCCGCCGCGCGCCACGGCGCGCAGATCCACCTGGCCACCCGCGTGGACCGGATCGAGCGCCTGCAGGGCCAGGCGCACCGCGTGCACACGGCGCGCGGCCCGGTCGATGCGAAGCAGGTGCTGCTGGCCACGGGTGCCTCGCGCCACGGCGGCTACGGCACCTTCGGCTGGCTGCGCCGGCGCATCGTGCCCATCGGCAGCTTCATCGTGGTCACCGAGCCGCTGGGCGCGGAGCGCGCGCAGGCCCTGCTGGCCGGGCGGCGCACCTACGTGACCATCGCCAACATCCACCATTACTTCCGCCTCACGGCCGACCACCGGCTGGTGTTCGGCGGCCGCGCGAAGTTCGCGATCTCCAGCCCGCAGCAGGACGCGGCCAGCGGCGAGATCCTGCGCGCCGGGCTCGCGCAGACCTTCCCGCAACTGGGGCAGGTGCGCATCGACCACTGCTGGGGCGGCCTCGTGGACATGACGCAGGACCGCCTGCCGCACGCCGGCGAGCGGGACGGCCTCTTCTACGCGCTGGGCTACAGCGGCCACGGCACCCAGATGTCCGTCCACATGGGCCAGTGCATGGCCGACGTGATGGCCGGCAACGCCGCCGCCAACCCCTGGCGGGGCCGCGAATGGCCGGCCATCCCGGGGCACTTCGGCCCGCCGTGGTTCCTGCCGGCCGTGGGCCTTTACTACCGGCTCAAGGACCGGCTCGGCTAGCGGCCGGCGTCTCCCGGGTTTCCCTCTCCCTCCACCCCTCCCATCGTTCCTATCCTTTCAGGTCACACAGGAGTCCCACCATGAGCGAAAAAACCACCCAGCTCGACCGTCTCGTCGGCCCCGCCGAAAGCCAGCGCGTGATGGAGTCCCTGCGGCGAGGCGCCTCGCGCCGCGACGTGCTGGCCATGTTCCTGGCCGGCGGCATGCAGGCCTCGCTGGCCGGCGGCCTGGCCACGATGGCGGTGAGCGCGCACGCGCAGACGCCCCGACGGGGAGGGCGCATCCGCGTGGCGGGCGCCACGGCGGCGGCCACCGACACGCTGGACCCGGCCAAGCAGTCCAACCAGACCGATTATTCGCGCGGCACCATGCTCTACAACGGCCTTTTCGTGCTGGACGGCAGCCTCACGCCGCAGCCCGCGCTGGCCGAGTCGTTCTCCACGGCCGACGCCAAGACCTGGGTGCTCAAGCTGCGCAAGGGCGTGGTCTTCCACGACGGCAAGCCGCTCGCGCCCGAGGACGTGGTGTTCTCGATCATGCGCCACAAGGACCCGGCCACGGCCTCCAAGGCCAAGGTGCTGGCCGACCAGATCGAGAGCGTGAAGGGCTCGGGCCCCGGCGAGGTGACCATCGTGCTGTCGGCGCCCAATGCCGACCTGCCCGTGATCCTGGGCACCTTCCACTTCCACATCGTCAAGGACGGCACCACCGACTTCAACGCCGGCATCGGCACCGGCCCCTACAAGCTCAAGGAGTTCAAGCCCGGCGTGCGCTCGCTGGTGGTGCGCAACGAGGCCTACTGGAAGCCCGGCAAGCCCTACCTGGACGAGATCGAGTTCGTGGGCATCGGCGACGAGTCGGCGCGCGTGAACGCGCTGCTCTCGGGCGGCATGGACCTCGTGGCCTCGGTGAACCCGCGCGCCGTGGCGCGCGTGAAGGGCACGCCCGGCTATGCGATCTTCACCACGCAGTCGGGCCAGTACTCCGACCTGATCCTGCGCAAGGACATGGGCCCGGGCGCCAACCCCGACTTCATCCTGGCGATGAAGTACCTCTTCGACCGCGAGCAGATGAAGAAGACCATCGCGCTCGACTACGCGGTGCTGGGCAACGACCAGCCCATCGACCCCACCAACCGCTTCTACTTCGCCGGCTTGCCGCAGCGCGTGTTCGACCCCGAGAAGGCCAAGTTCCACCTGCAGAAGTCGGGCGTCACGGGCAAGATCCCGGTGGTCACCTCGCCGGCCGCGATGTATTCCACCGAGATCGCGCTGCTGCTGCAGCAGTCGGCCCAGCGCATCGGGCTGGACCTGGACGTCAAGCGCATGCCGGCCGACGGCTACTGGTCCAACCACTGGCTGAACAGCCCCGTGGGTTTCGGCAACGTCAACCCGCGCCCCAGCGCCGACACGCTGCTCACGCAGTTCTTCAAGTCCGACGCGACCTGGAACGAATCGCGCTGGAAGAGCGCGCAGTTCGACCAGCTCCTGCTGTCCTCGCGCGCCGAGACCGACCAGGCCAAGCGCAAGCAGATGTACGCCGACATGCAGACCATGATCCACCAGGAGGCGGGCATCGGCATCCCGCTGTTCCTCGCCAGCATCGACGGGCATTCGACCAAGCTCAAGGGCCTCTCGCCGATTCCGCTGGGCGGGCTCATGGGCTACTCGTTCGCCGAACACGTGTGGCTGGAGGGTTGACGACAACCCCCTGAGCGGCTGCGCCGCTCGGCGCGGACGCCGGAGGCGTCAGCCCTTCGGGCACGTCCAAGCCTGCGCAGGCAGGCTTGGAGCCGCGGCCCTCAGCCCCTTCTCTCGGCTTCGCCGGGAAGGGGGGCGACGCCGGCGGACCGGCAAAGCCGGTTCCACGGCGTCCGCTGGCATGGCCTGCTCCGCGGCCGTCGGACGGGTGGCGCCGTGCGGGCATCATGTGCCGCGCGCGCGGATGGCAGAGACAGTCTTCATGGACAACTGATACGGATATGGGCCCTTCATGAACCGTGTGATCCTCAAGCTCCTGGCGCAGCGCGTGCTGCTCGCGCTGCTGTCGCTGCTCGCGGTGTCGGCGATCGTGTTCGCCATCACGGCCGTGCTGCCCGGCGATGCCGCGCAGGAGCAGCTCGGGCAGGACGCCACGCCCGAGGCGCTGGCCGCGCTGCGCGCGCAGATGGGGCTGGACGTGCCCGCGCCGCTGCGCTACGTGCGCTGGCTGGGCGGCGTGGCGCGCGGCGACCTGGGCATCTCGGCGACCACGCAGATGCCCGTGGGTGAGCTGATCGCGAGCCGGCTGCCCAATTCGCTGCTGCTCGCGGCGGTGACGGCGATCTTCTCGGTGCCCATCGCGCTCGCGCTGGGCATCGCCTCGGCGGTGTGGCGCGGCTCGTGGTTCGACCGCATCGTCTCCACCGGCGCGGTGGCCGTGGTGTCGGTGCCCGAATTCCTCGTGGCCACGCTCGCGGTGCTGGTGTTCGCGGTGCAACTGCGCTGGCTGCCCGCGCTCTCGTACGTGAACGACATCGAATCGGTGGGCCAGATGCTGCGCGCCTTCGCCATGCCGGTGCTGAGCCTGTGCTGCGTGATCGTGGCGCAGATGCTGCGCATGTCGCGCGCGGCCGTCATCGACCAATTGGAGGCGCCCTACATCGAGATGGTGCGGCTCAAGGGCGCATCGCCCCTGCGCACGGTGATGGCGCACGCGCTGCCCAACGCCGTGGGCCCCATCGCCAACGCGGTGGCGCTGTCGCTCTCCTACCTGCTGGGCGGCGTGATCATCATCGAGACCATCTTCAACTACCCCGGCATCGCCAAGCTCATGGTCGATGGCGTCACCCAGCGCGACATGCCGCTGGTGCAGGCCTGCGCGATGATCTTCTGCGCCGGCTACCTGATCCTCGTGACGCTGGCCGACCTGTGCGGCATCGTCGCCAACCCGCGCCTGCGCCACCGCTGAACGCCCGCCCCCGCGACAAGGAGCCCTCCGATGGAATCCGCCACTTCTTCTCCCGCCGCGCCCCCCGGGGCGGCCACGGCGCCCCGGGGCGTTGCCGGCCGCGCGCTCCGGTGGCTCGGCGACCTGGGCCCGATGGGCCTGCTCGCGCTGGCCGTGCTGCTGTTCTGGATGCTGGCCGCGCTCTTCGGGCCGATGCTGCTGGGCGCCACGCCCACCGCCTCGGGCGGCGGCACCGACGTGTTCGCCTCCATCAGCGCCACCCACTGGCTGGGCACCGACTACCTGGGCCGCGACATGCTGGCGCGCGTGGTGAACGGCGCGCGCTACACGGTGGGCGTGGCCCTGCTCGCCACGCTCATCGCGAGCGGCACCGGCACCATGCTGGCGCTGCTGGCCGCCTCCGTGGGCGGCATGCTCGATGCGGTGCTCAGCCGCGTGCTGGACACGCTCACCGCCATCCCCAGCAAGATGTTCGCGCTCATCATGGTGGCCGGTTTCGGCTCCTCGGTCGCCATGCTGGTGGCCACCGCCGCCGTCATCTATGTGCCGGGCGCCTACCGCATCGCGCGCTCGCTGGCCGTGAACATCAACGCGCTCGACTACGTGACCGTGGCGCGCACGCGCGGCGAGGGCACGCTCTACGTGATGCTGCGCGAGATCCTCCCCAACATCATCGGCCCCATGCTGGCCGACCTGGGCCTGCGCTTCGTCTACGTGGTGCTGCTGCTCGCGGGCCTGAGCTTCCTGGGCCTGGGGATCCAGCCGCCAGAGGCCGACTGGGGATCGCTCGTGCGCGAGAACATCGGCGCGCTGCCCGAGGGCGGCGCCGCGGTGATCGCGCCGGCCATCGCCATCGCCAGCCTGACCATCGCCGTCAACCTGGTCATCGACCACCTGCCGGGCCGCGCCGCCCGCGAGAGAGGAGCCCGCTGATGGGTGCATCCGTCATCGTCCAAGGCCTGCACGTCACCGCCGGCGACCAGACACTGGTCGATCGCGTGAGCTTCGAGATCGAGCCCGGCGAGGTGCTGGCGCTCATCGGCGAGTCCGGCTCCGGCAAGACCACCACGGCCCTCGCGCTCATGGGCCATGCGCGCCACGGCTGCACCATCGCGGGCGGCGGCGTGCGCATCGGCGACGTAGACGTGCTGGGCCTGCCGCCGGCCGGCCAGCGCGCGCTGCGCGGGCGCACCGTGGCCTACATCGCGCAGAGCGCGGCGGCCTCGTTCAACCCCTCGCGCACCCTCATGGACCAGGTGGTGGAGCCCGCGCGCATCCACGCCACGCTGCCCCGCGCCGAGGCCGAGGCCAAGGCCGTGCAGCTCTTTCGCGAACTCGCGCTGCCCGATCCCGAAACCATCGGCGGCCGCTATCCGCACCAGGTCTCGGGCGGGCAGCTGCAGCGCATCATGGCGGCGATGGCGCTCATCACCGACCCGGACCTCGTCATCCTCGACGAGCCCACCACGGCGCTGGACGTGACCACGCAGATCGAGGTGCTGCGCGCCTTCCGCCGCGTGGTGCGCGAGCGCCGCGCCACCGCCGTCTACGTGAGCCACGACCTGGCCGTGGTGGCGCAGATGGCCGACCACATCCTGGTGCTGCGGGGCGGCCAGATGCAGGAGCTGGACACCACGCCGCGCATCCTGGCCGCGCCCGCGCACCCCTACACCCGCAGCCTGCTGGCCGCCGCGCGCCCCGCGCCGCGCGAGGGCGGGGCGGGCGAGGAGGGCAGCGTGCTGCTCGACGTGCGCCACCTCTCGGCCGGCTACGGCCCCAAGGACGCGCAGGGCCGGCCCGCCACGCTGATCCTGGAGGACGTGAGCCTCACCGTGCGGCGTGGCCAGGCCATCGGCGTCATCGGCGAATCGGGCTCGGGCAAGACCACGCTCGCGCGCGCCATCGCGGGGCTGATCCCCGCGCACGCCGGCACCGTGGTCTTCAACGGGCGCGAGCTGCGGCCCACGCTGGGCGAGCGCGAGCGCGAGGAGCTGCGCCGCATCCAGATCGTCTTCCAGATGGCCGACACGGCGCTCAACCCGTCGCACACCATCGAGCGCATCCTGGCGCGCCCGCTGCAGTTCTACAAGGGCCTGCGCGGCCCCGCGCTGCAGCGCCGCATCCACGAGCTGCTCGACCTCGTGAAGCTGCCGCACACCGTGGCCGGCCGGCTGCCCGGCGGGCTTTCGGGCGGGCAGAAGCAGCGCGTGAACCTCGCGCGCGCGCTCGCGGCCGACCCCGACCTGATCCTCTGCGACGAGGTCACCTCCGCGCTCGACACCGTGGTGGGCGCGGCCGTGCTCGACCTCATGGCCGAGCTGCGCCGCGACCTGGGCGTGTCGTACCTCTTCATCAGCCACGACCTGCACACCGTGCGCGCCGTGTGCGACGAGATCGTCGTCATGCAGCACGGGCGAAAGCTCGCGCAGGTGGCCCGCGCCGACTTCGACCGGGGCCCGCACCACCCGTACTACGAACTGCTCGCGCGCTCCGTGCCCGAGCTGCGCCAGGGCTGGCTGGAGGAGCAGGACGCGCTCGCCCGGGCCGCATGAACGATCGACTGGAGGAGAGAACCATGGAAACCACGTTCCGCATCGCCGTACTGCCCGGAGACGGCATCGGCAAGGAAGTCATGCCCGAGGGCCTGCGGGCGATCCAGGCGGCGGCCGGGCGCTTCGGCTTCGCGCTGGAGCTGCACACCTTCGAGTGGGCGAGCTGCGACTACTACGCGGCGCACGGGCAGATGATGCCGGACGACTGGAAGGAACAGCTCAAGGGCATGGACGCGCTCTTCTTCGGTGCCGTGGGCTGGCCGGCCACCGTGCCGGACCACGTCTCGCTGTGGGGCTCGCTGCTGAAGTTCCGCCGCGAGTTCGACCAGTACATCAACCTGCGGCCCGTGCGCCTCTTCGAGGGCGTGCCCTGCCCGCTGGCGGGCCGCAAGCCCGGGGACATCGATTACTACGTGGTGCGCGAGAACACCGAGGGCGAGTACACCTCGCTGGGCGGCATCATGTACGAGGGCACGGAGCGGGAGATCGTGATCCAGGAGTCGGTGTATTCGCGCAAGGGCGCCGAGCGGCTCTTGAAGTTCGCGTTCGACCTGGCGCA
>NZ_QLTA01000024.1 GCF_003269065.1 Paracidovorax anthurii | reverse complement strand
GACTTCACTCATAAAAACGGAATTGAAGTGAACTTCACTTCTATTCTCATGAGCGTTTGTAGTGCTAAGCACTAGTTCCGAAGAACTTGGCACTCGCCATCAAACGCCCACGCTTATCGGCTGTATATTTTTAATGAACCAGAAGTCAGAATCTCTTTTTTTCTTCTCGCTTTGCTGCAATCAGCAGAGCCTCGAATTCTAACAGCTTTTTTAAAGTCCTGTCAAACTTTGTGGTTATTCGCTTTTCTCAACCGCCGCAACCTTCGTTGCAGCCGCCCCAATCAGCGAAGCCTTGAATCATACACCAGTTTTTAACACCAGCACAACTCGCAGCAGAAAGAATTCTCTTCTCTCTCAACCCACCAACCTCGCCATCGCAGCGCATCACCCCGGAGGAATCACGCTTTTGAGTAGCGAAGCCCGCTAGTATAGCAAGAAATTCTTCCAGCAAAGCAATCGGCTGGGAGAAAGTGATCTTCCTCAGCTTCCCCTTCATCTCATGGCACTTATTTCTCTTCTCGATGCCCAGTTGGCTTTCGGACATACACCACTGCTGGACCATGCGGACTTCTCTCTATCAGCCGGCGAGCGCGTGGGGCTGATAGGTCGCAATGGTGCCGGCAAGTCATCGCTGCTCAAGATCATTGGCGGTATTGCACAACCAGATGACGGTGCCCTGCACATCCAGCAAGGAACCCGCATCGCCTACGTTGCACAGGAGCCTCTTCTAGATTCACAGCACAGCGTCTTCCAGTCCACGGCCGCCGGTTTGGCGAATGTGGTGGCTCTTCGCGAAAGGTATGCGAATGCGAGTGGTGCAGATCTCGATGCGCTACAGACGGAAATTGAGGCGGTGGACGGATGGAATTGGGAACGGCGCGTGGACGAAACGCTGCAGCGTCTGCATCTTGATCCCGATGCCCGTGTCGGCGACCTCTCCGGCGGCCTGAAAAAGCGCGTTGCCCTGGCGCAGGCGTTGGTGGCGCGTCCCGACGTGCTGCTGCTTGACGAACCCACCAACCACCTCGATCTGGATTCCATCGAATGGCTGGAAGAGCTTCTTCTGGCCTTTCCGGGCAGTGTCGTCACCATCACCCACGACAGGGCATTCCTGGATCGCATTTCCACCCGCATCGTTGAACTCGATCGTGGCCACCTGCTGTCTTATCCAGGCAATTTTGCGCAGTACGTGCAGCAGAAGGCGGAACAGCTGGCCCAGGAGGCGGTGATCGCAGCCAAGGCGGACAAGCTGCTGGCCCAGGAAGAGGTGTGGATCCGCAAAGGCGTCGAGGCCCGGCGCACCCGCAGCCAGAGCCGGATCAGCCGACTGGAAGCGCTGCGTGCAAGCCGGGCCGCCCGCCGGGATGTGCTGGGTAGCGTCAGGATGGACGTTGCTGCCGGATCACAGTCGGGCTACCAGGGAAAGATCGTTGCCGAACTCGCCCATGTGACGACGGCCTTCGGCGACAAGACGATCGTCCGAGATTTCTCTGCGACAGTCCTGCGCGGAGACAAGGTGGGCCTGGTCGGTCCGAATGGCGCGGGCAAAACCACATTGCTGAAGTTGATCCTGGGCGAGTTGCCACCTGACAGTGGAACCATTCGGCGCGGGGCCCACCTCGACGTCGCCTATTTCGATCAGATGCGCCATGCACTGGATCTGGACGCCACGCTTGAAGACTTCATCAGTCCCGGGAGCGAATGGATCGAGATCGGCAAGCAGCGCAAGCACGTCAAGAGCTACCTGACCGATTTCCTCTTTTCCCCAGCCCGCGCCCAATCCCCCGTTCGATCGCTTTCCGGCGGAGAGCGCAACCGGCTGCTGCTCGCCCGGCTTTTCGCACGTCCCGCCAATGTCCTGGTGCTGGACGAGCCCACCAACGATCTGGACATCGAAACCCTCGACCTGCTGGAAGAACTGCTCCAGTCTTATGAAGGCACCGTGTTCCTGGTGAGCCACGACCGGACGTTCCTGGACAACGTGGTCACCAGCACGATCGCCTACGAAGGCAACGCCCAGTGGCGTGAATACGAGGGCGGGGTCCAGGACTGGCTGATCCAGTCCCGCCGCAGCCAGCAGCTTGCGGCGCCCTCCGCAGGCAAAACGCCTGCGCCGGAGCAGACTGACAGCAAAATCACACCGATGTCGCCGTCTTTACAGCAAAGTTCGCTATCAAAAAAGAAGCTTAGCTATAAGGAGCAACGAGAGTTGGAGCAGCTTCCCCTGCGTATCGAGGCGCTGGAGGCCGAGCAAAAGGAGATTCAGGAAGCGTTGGCGGATGGCACCCTGTATGTCCGGGATGGAACGCACGCTGCCGCCCTGCATACCCGGGAGGGTGAAATCGAAGAGGAGTTGATGGCAGCGCTCGAACGATGGACAGCCCTGTCCGAGTGAAACACCTCCGGCGCCAAGAGGCGCCTGGATGTTCTAGATGCGGTGGTGCAACCGATCGGTGGCACCGCGCAGGCGCGTGATCAAGGCGGACGCAATCTGCGTCAGGGGAAGCACCTCGTCGGCAGCGCCATGAGCGATCGCCTCTCGGGGCATACCGAAGACGATGCAACTGGCCTCATCCTGCACGTAGTTGTAGCTACCGGCGTCCTTCATTTCACGCATGGCGGCAGCGCCGTCGTTGCCCATGCCGGTCAGCATGATGCCGAAAGCATTCTTGCCCACGACAGCCGCAGCGGATTTGAAGAGCACTTCTACCGACGGCTTGTGCCGATTGACCGGTGGGCCATCATCCACCACCGCCACATAGTTCGCCCCGCTGCGCGCCACGTGGAATTGCTTTCCACCCGGAGCAATGTAGGCATGACCCGGGAGAATGCGCTCACCGTTTACCGCTTCCTTCACCGTGATCTGGCACAAGCCGTTGAGCCGGGCCGCAAAGCTCGTTGTGAATCCGGGGGGCATGTGCTGCGTGATCACGATGGCAGGTGAATCCGCCGGCATCTGCACCAGCACCTCGCGGATGGCTTCCGTCCCACCCGTCGATGCACCTATGCAGATGAGCTTTTCTGTGGATACGCGGCCCAGCAGCGTGGCAGCGGAGGTTGGAGCCGTGGAAGCCCCCCCACCGGAATGGGCCGGCGCGCTGGCGGGCCGGGCCACGGGAGCCCGCCGCACCTGGGCGACGGCAGCCACGCGGATCTTGTCGACGATCTGCGCTGCCAGCTCGTTCAATCCGCTGGAGAGCCCCACGCGCGGCTTGGCGACGAAATCCACCGCCCCCAACTCCAGCGCCTTCATAGTGACTTCCGCACCGCGCTCCGTCAGCGTCGAGATCATGACCACAGGCATGGGCCGCAGGCGCATGAGCCGACCGAGGAAGTCGATTCCATCCATGCGCGGCATTTCGACATCCAGAGTAATCACATCGGGATTCATCTCGCGAATCATCTCCCGGGCGATCAGAGGGTCGTTAGCCGTCCCGACACACTCCATATCATGCTGGCGATTGATGATTTCCGACAGCAGACTGCGCACCAGCGCAGAGTCATCCACCACGATCACACGGATCTTCCTGCTCATTCCCTCTTATCCTTCTCAATCAAAAAAGATCCACCGATCCACCTGCGGTAGCCTTGGCCACCGTTGCAGCATTGCCGCGCACGTCCTGAGCCACCAAGGCCTCTGGATGTGCATGGGCCAACCGCTTGACCATGGCCTTGCCTGTCACGGGAAAGAACACGACTTTGCGTGGATAGATATCAAGCACATCATCCGACACGATGGGGATTCGCTCTGTCTGCAGGTAGTTCAGCACAAAGTTGGTATTGCGCTCCCCCACGTTCATTGTGGTGAAGTTGTGCATTACTTGCCCACCCCCGAAAACCTTTGCCTGCATGGTTTCGCGCCGGGCACCCAGCTTCAGCATTTCATTGATGAGCAGCTCCATCGCATAAGAGCCATAGCGACCCGAGACATCATTGGAGTCGCCATCTGGCAGCATGAAGTGATTCATGCCCCCTACTCGGCTACGGCTGTCCCAGAGGCAAGCCGCAATACAAGAACCCAGGACTGTCATGATCACAAGGCTCTCATCCGAGACGAAATACTCCCCGGGCAATACCTTGACAGCGTTGTGTTGGAAATGGTGATCAAAAAAGAAGAAAGAGGCCTCTCCCGGGCGCCGCTGGCGCGCCTTCAGCTCCTGCAAGGTCGACTGCTTTGCGGAAGCAGCAGGCGTACCCGAGTAAATGTCTGCACTCAACGGGGCGATGCGCGGCGCCCTGCGACGCTCGATCGAGTCGATTGCCGAAGGGGGCGATGAAGCTCCAGACACAGGAAGAGAGCCAGGGCGGTTTTGGGTCATGAGAGGCTTCTTGCGGAATGCGGCCGGTCATCGGCGCTCGTACACGGTTTTGCCGCGCAGATTGAAAAGATCACGGGATTCACTGAAGTTCTCCGCGTGCCCGACGAAAAGCATCCCCCCCGGCTTGAGCACACGGTGGATCCGCTCCAAAACCCGACGCTGCGTAGGAGCATCAAAGTAAATCATCACGTTCCGGCAAAAGACCACATCGAAAGGCTCGCGGAACGGCCAATCATCACGAATCAGGTTCACGCTCATGAACTCGATGGCGCGTCTCAACTCGGGCTTCACGCGCGAAAGACCTGCATTCGCAGCCTTGCCCCGCAAAAAGAATTTTTGAAGCCGCTCCGGACTTAGTCCTTTCACACTGTCGAGTCGATAGACCCCTTCCGACGCCGTCGCAAGCACGCGAGAGTCGATATCACTGGCTGTCAGCTTGAAAGATGCATTGGTACCAAGCGCCTCGAACGCGGTCATCACAATCGAATACGGCTCCTCTCCTGTAGATGCGGCATTGCACCAGACACTCCAAGGGCCCGCAGGACGAGTTCGCAACAGGTTCGCCAGAATCTCGAAATGGTGCTGCTCACGAAAGAATGCCGTGAGATTGGTGGTCAGAGCGTTCACAAACTCCTGCCACTCTGGCCCATCATGGTTTTCCAGCCAACTCAGATAGTCGTGGAAACTGGAATGCCCCGTCTCTCTCAGACGCCGGGAAAGCCGGCTGTAGACCATGGCATGTTTTCCATCGTGGAGGCTGATCCCAGCCCGCTGATAGATCAGTGCCTGTACGCGAGAAAAGTCCGCGTTGGTCCAGACGAATTCACGCCCCTGGGCCAAGGGCCCCGAGGGCGGTGCGGCAGCACTGGAGTCCGCCACACCGCGCGGGGGTACAGAAGAGGAGGAGGTCTGGCGCATCTTGGATTCAATTCCGCTTTTCTATGGGTAGGTACGCATACCAGCGCAACGTCCACGCCTCTGCCACATATGCGGGGAGATCTGGCGCACTGCTGATCTCCTCAACCAACTCAATCCTGGGTGGACACAAGACCCATGTCCGGACTGGACATGAGCTTCTCGATGTCCAAGAGGATCAGCATTCGCTCCCCCACAGAACCGAGTCCGACGATGCAATTACTGTCAATGCTGCTTTCAATATCAGGGGCCAAGCGGATCTGGTCAGAAGCCAACTCCATGACGTCACTCACCGAATCCACCACGATGCCAACGACACGGCTACGAAGATTCAAGATGATGACGACGGTAAAGCTGTTGTATTCAGCCTTCGAACAATCGAACTTGAGACGCATGTCCACGATAGGAACGATGGTCCCCCGCAGATTCGTGACACCCTTGATGAATTCCGGCGCGTTGGCGATGCGGGTCGGAGGCTCATACCCTCGAATCTCCTGCACCTTCAGGATGTCGATTCCATACTCTTCCTGGTCCAGCCGGAAGGTCAGGTACTCACGCGCACCCGCCACAGCCGCGCCAGCCACTTCGTTCGTTTTTTCCATCACATTCGCCATGGTGACTCTCCTTCACACTGCATTGCGGCCAATCAATGGCGCACACGGCGAACCAGGGCACCTGTGTCCAGAATCAATGCCACGGTGCCATCGCCCAAGATAGTGGCACCCGATACATTGGGTACCTTGCGGTAATTGGTTTCCAGGTTTTTCACCACAACCTGATGCTGCCCCAGCAATTCGTCCACCAGCAGGGCCACACGGCTGCCATCCGCTTCCACGACAACCATGATGTTGCTCGATTTACTCTGATCGATGCGCGGCACCTGGAAGATTCTCTCCAGCGCGATGACAGGCATGTATTCATCACGGACCTTCACGAGCTGGGAGCCCTGCGCAACCGTGTTCACGTCGTCCGGATTGACCTGGAAGGACTCGACCACGGAAGAAAGCGGCAGGATATACACCTCTTCGCCCACGCCCACCGACATGCCATCCATGATGGCCAGCGTGAGTGGCAGGCGCACGGACACGCGCATGCCATAGCCTTCGGCGGAGTCGATCTCGACGGATCCGTTGAGGGCCGCGATGTTTTTCTTGACCACATCCATCCCTACGCCACGCCCCGACACATCGGTCACTTCATCGGCCGTGGAGAAGCCCGGGGCGAAAATGAGGCCCCAGACATCCTGATCGCTCATCTGGTCGGACACCTCCAACCCGCGCTCGCGGGCCTTGCGCAGAATCTTCTCGCGCGAAAGTCCACGCCCGTCGTCACGCACTTCGATCACGATGGAACCACCCTGGTGCGATGCGGACAAGGTGATGGTTCCGTGCTCGGACTTACCAGCGGCCAATCGGTCCGCAGGCATTTCGATGCCATGGTCGCAACTATTGCGCACCAGATGGGTCAGCGGGTCGGTGATCTTCTCGACCAAACTCTTGTCCAGTTCCGTGGCTTCGCCCAAGGTCACCAGATCCACTTTCTTGCCCAATTTGTTGGCCAGATCACGGAGCATTCGGGGGAAGCGGCTGAACACGATGGACATGGGAATCATGCGAATCGACATCACCGATTCCTGCAGATCCCGCGTGTTGCGATCGAGGTCGGCCAACCCAGCGAGAAGCTGCTGATACACCGCACCATCGAGCCCGCGGCTGTTCTGGGCCAGCATGGCTTGCGTGATGACCAACTCACCGACCAGGTTGATCAACTGGTCCACCTTGTTCACCGCGACACGGATGGTGGTGGACTCCATTTGCGCCTGGCTGACGGCCTTGGGTTCTGCTGCACGGCCTGCCGCGGGAGACGATCTGGAAGCAGCCGCGTCCGAACCACCCACCACGGCCGAGGCTTCGCTACGTTCAGCTGGAATTCCAGGAGCGCCAGGGAAGAAGCCATAGGGCGCATCCAGCATGCCACTGGGCACCGTTGAAGAGCTAGCCCCCCCTCCCGCCGCCTCGGCTGGCGCACTCGGAGAATCGGCCACGGCGTCCCCGGCGACATCGATACGAACCTGCTCCTTCGACACATGGAATGCGAACAAATCCAGCAGATCGTCATTGGTGGACGTGGTTTCCACCGCAAACACCCGAATATCGGCTTGGTCAGATGAAATATCGCGAATGCTGCCGAGGCCTGGAATATCCCGGAAGAGATCCTTGATGGCATCGGCCTGCTCCGCTCTTTCAATCGGGCCGATCCGGATCGCCAACGAGCGCGCCATGCCAGGTACGGCAGGCTTCAATGCAGGTTCAGCGGCTGGAGCGATATCTGCCTTTGAAGGAGCGACCGGTGCCGGTGCAGGCGCTGGCGCAGGAGTCGGAGCAGGAGAAGCGGTAGGGACGACTCCCGCCGCCAGTTCGCTGATGCGACGCACCAAATCACCCGTCGACAAGGCTTCGCCCTGCCCACCCGCTTGATGCCGCGCCAACAGGCTGCGGGATGCATCGGCAGACTCAAGCAGCACGTCCACCATCTGGGGAATCGGCTGGAGCTCATGCCTGCGGAGGCGATCCAGCAACGATTCCATTTGGTGGGTCAATTCCGCGACATCGGAAAATCCGAAAGTGGCGGCGCCGCCCTTGATGGAATGTGCACAACGGAAAATACCGTTGAGCTCCTCGTCATTGGCTGCGCTCAGATCCAGATCAAGAAGCATGTGCTCCATCTGGTCAAGGTTTTCACCAGCCTCTTCGAAGAAGATCTGGTAGAACTGGCTGAGATCGAAGTCCGCGCCCGCGCCTTCTTGGTAGGTTTCGGCCATGGATGGCTCCCGTATGCTTTGTTGATTACGCGGTTGTCTCAGCGAATCACTTTCTGGATGACTTCGATCAGACGGTTCGGATCGAAAGGCTTCACAAGCCAACCCGTCGCCCCCGCGGTACGACCTGCCTGCTTCATCTGATCACTGGATTCCGTGGTCAATATCAGGATGGGAATGGTCTTGAAGCGCGGATGTTCGCGCAGCTTGCGGGTAAGCCCGATACCGTCGAGGCGCGGCATGTTCTGATCGGCGAGCACCAGATGGATATCGTGGGTCTCGGCCTTCTCCAAGGCATCCTGGCCGTCAACAGCCTCCACCACGTGGTAACCGGCACCCGTCAAAGTGAAGGACACCATTTTGCGCATGGAGGGCGAATCATCAACGGCGAGGATCGATTGCATTTAAGGCTCCAACTCACTTGAATATATAAGGTAACCAGACGCGGCAAAGGTCAGAACAAGTCAATGGAACCAGCGTCCATTTCGCTTTGGGTAACAGGATTGGGGCGGTCGGGCGCCATTTCGGCAAACGGCGCAGCCTCCTCGCCGTCCTCCGAACCCATGGCTTCGGAAGCGAGCCTGAACGCACAGCCCTGCAATACCTTCGTCGTGTGCCATATCAGCTGCGACGCCATGTCATGGAACTGCAGTTCGGTGACCGCGCTGCGCAGCGCAGTACGCAACGCTACCAGCTCGGGAGACCCGTTGATGAGTTCATCGGAGAGGGCGCTATTGGCCTCCCCGAAGCGGGCCAGCAAATTATCCGTGGCATGGCTCAACAGGCCTTCCAGGCGGTGCAGATCGTGCATGACCACCAGCAAGGAATCCTGGAGTTCAGCGGCCACCATGACCGGAAGTTTCACTCCTGGCTCGTCAGGGCTTGTTAGCGTAGATTGCATGGTTTCTCCATGGCTGCAGGCGGCTCAGGGCACGCTAAATCCATTCCGGCAAACACACGCTGGTGGCCCGTACCACCCGCACCCGGCGCACCGCTTCGACCATTTAACAGTCGTCGCCGTACACCACCGCACAGGACAAACACAGTCGTTTGTTCCAATATGTATCCTATGATAGCGTTCATATGGCCTCAGGAGTAACGGTTAAACCCCTGCTCATCCTGCATCTCGAAGATTCCCCAGCGGACCATGCTTTGGCGTGTATTACGTTGCGCCGCGCCAACGGGATGTATGAAATCCGCCACGCCGATACGATGGAGTCGTTTATCGCGTGGCTGGATGCGGAGAGTTTCGACCTGATCCTCGCCGACTACCGCCTTCCTGGATTCACGGCGCTGGATGTCTGGCGCATCGTTTCCGGGCGCGGCAATGCCCCTCCGTTCGTACTGCTGTCCGGCGCCATTGGCGAAGCGGCAGCGGTGGATGCCATCCGGCTGGGCATGGCGGACTATCTGCTCAAGGACGACATAGCACGGCTGCCCCATGTCATCGACCGCGCCATCGAAGTGCATGAGGCCCGCCAAGCGCGAGAACAGGCCGTCAAGGAGCTGGCCGCCTCAGAGCGGCGGCTTGCGGAATTGACGGAGCACTTGCAGATTTCCATCGAAAAGGAGCGTGCAGCGATCGCCCGGGAAATCCACGACGATATCGGTGGCGCCCTGACGGCCGTGCGTTTCGACGTAGGCTGGATCACCCGGCACACTGCAGAGGACCCCATTCGCATGCACGCGGAAAGTGCAACGGAAATGCTGCAGCATGCGATCGAGGCCAGCCAGCGGATCATGATGAACCTGCGCCCTCCCATCCTCGACCAAGGGCTGGTGGCGGCAGTGCAGTGGCTGGCAGAGAGTTTCGAGCGCCGCACCGGCATTCCGACCCGGGTACATGCCCATCGGGATGCCATCGACGTACCCAGCGACATCCAGCTCGTGGCCTACCGGACGGCCCAGGAGGCCATGACCAACATATCGAAATATGCGCAAGCGCGGCATGTGACCATCGACCTCTCGGACAGCGAAGGCGTCCTGACGCTGGAAGTGACGGACGACGGCTGCGGAATGGCGCCCTCCATGCGGCACAAGCCCAAGTCCTTCGGACTGAAGGGCCTGGAAGAGCGTGCACGCACCGTGGGCGGGTGGCTGGACATCAGCAGCCAGCCCGGCCGGGGCACTTCCGTCATTGTCTCGATCCCACTGGGAGCGCCTCCGGCCACCGAAGCGGGAGACCCAGGAGAAATGCCATGATCCATGTCGTGCTGTGCGACGACCATGCGGTGCTGCGGCGCGGCATCCGGGATACGCTCACCGACGCGCCGGACATCCAGGTCACCGGAGAGGCTGGTGGCTATTCGGAGTTGCGGGAAACCTTGCGCAAGGTCTCTTGCGACGTACTGCTTCTGGACCTGAACATGCCGGGCCGCAGCGGCCTTGAAGTGCTGGCGAGCCTGCGGGAAACGGATTCGGCCATCAAGGTGCTCGTGGTGTCCATGTATCCCGAGGACCAGTACGCATTGCGGTGCCTGCGCGCCGGAGCCCAGGGCTATGCCAACAAGGCCGGTGACCCGATGGAATTGATCGAAGCGGTGCGCACGGTGATGAAAGGCAGAAAATATCTGACGCCGGAGGTCGCCCAGATGCTGGCAGACAGCCTGGCCCAGCCGGCACCCGAGCTACCCCACGAGGCACTGTCCGAGCGCGAGCTCCAGACGCTGGTCAAGATTGCCTCGGGCAAGCGCCTTTCCGACATCGCCGAAGAGCTGATGCTGAGCCCCAAGACCGTGAGCGTGTACCGCTCCCGGGTGCTGGAAAAGCTCAAGCTCAGCAACAACGCCGAACTGACCGTGTATGCGATCCGCAACCAGCTGGTGTAGCAGGGCAGCCCGGCCCTAGCGCTGCGAGGCGAAAAGATCGATGGACTGCTGCATGAGCGTGAGAACCGGCTGCTCCAGCATGGGCAACGTGGCTGCGATGCCCAGCAGCCCGACCGTCAAGGTGACCGGAAAGCCGACCGAGTAGATGTTCATTTGCGGCGCAACGCGTGATATGACGCCCAGCGCCAGATTGACGAAGAGCAGCAGCGCAATCATCGGCAACGCGATCCACAAGGCACTGGAAAACAGCGAAGCTCCCAGGTCGTGCAGGCGCATCTGGCTCAGCGCCTGCATGAAGTTGCCATCCACCGGAAAGGCGTCGAAGCTCTTGACCACGGCCATGAGCACCATCAGGTGCCCATTGATGACGACGAAAAGCAGGAGCGCCATGTGCCCGAAAAAGCGCGCCACGGCGCTCACCTGGCTGCTGGTCGATGGATCGAAGAAGGACGCGAAGTTGAGGCCCATCTGCAACCCGATGACCTCCCCCGCCAATTCGACCGCGGTGAAAACGAGCCGCACGGCAAAACCGATCGCCACGCCGACCGCCACCTGCTGGGCCACCGCGCCCAACGCCTCCCTGCCATTCACGTTGATGACGGGCTGGTCCGGCAGGGCGGCCTGCGCGCACACGGCCACCAGGAAGGCCAGCCCGATCTTGACGCGGACCGGAATGCTGCGCATGGAAAAGACCGGCGCGACCATGAACATGGCCAGCACGCGCAGGAAGGGCCACAGCACCGGCGAGAGCCAGGCCATGATCTGCGCTTCGGAGAAAGTGATCACGTCACGACCGAGGGGATCGACTCGATGATGCGCCGGATGTAGTCCACCAGCGTGGTGATCATCCAGGGCCCGATGACCGCGAACACGACCATGGCGGCGATCAGCTTGGGCACGAAGGCCAGCGTGGCTTCGTGGATCTGGGTCACCGCCTGGAAGATGCTCACCAGCAGCCCCACCGCCATCACCACGCCAAGGACGGGCATGGACACCATGAGCAGCAGCGTGAGCGCATCGCGCCCCATCGTCAGCACCATTTGGGAGGTCATGTCCGTTTTCCTTCTCAGTGATCTTCAGGTCACGAAGCTGGCGGCGAGCGAGCCGATCAGCAGATTCCAGCCATCCGCCAGCACGAAGAGCATGAGCTTGAAGGGCAGCGCCACCAGCACGGGCGAGAGCATCATCATGCCCAGCGACATCAGGATGCTGGAGACGACCATGTCGATGACCAGAAACGGGATGAAGATCATGAAACCGATCTGGAAGGCCGATTTGAGTTCGCTGGTGACGAACGCGGGAACCAGAACGCGCATAGGCGCGGTTTCCGCCGTGGCTCCGGGCTCAAGTTTCGCCAGGCGCGCGAACAGGGAGAAATCCGACTGGCGCGTTTGCTTGAGCATGAACGCGCGCATAGGCGCCTCGGCCCGCTCCACTGCCTGCTCGAAGGTGATGGCATTGGTGGTGTAGGGCAGATAAGCGTCCTGGTACACCCGGTCGAAGGTGGGGCCCATGACGAAGAACGTCAGGAACAGGGACAGGCCGACGATGACCTGGTTCGGCGGCGCGGACTGCGTTCCGATCGCCTGCCGGAGCAGGGAGAGCACGATGACGATGCGCGTGAAGCCGGTCATCATGAGAAGCACGGCCGGCAGGAACGAAAGTGCCGTGAAAAACAGCAGCGTCTGGATCGGCACGGAGTAGCTGGCGCCCCCCGATCCAGAGCCCACGAGCACGGGCAACGAGCCTCCGGGCACCTGCGCCCAGGCTGCGGGTGCATGCAAAAGCGCCGCGGCCAGCAATGCCGCTGCCCCTGCGGCCCTCCAAGCGCTGCACGAAAGCGGGGTGTGGCCGAGCGGGGCGTGGCCGAAGCGCCGCCGTTCAGCCATGAGGGGCGGGCGCATCCTGGCGCTGGGTGGCGACGACCATCTCTCCAGCAAAGGATGTGGCCGGCTGCACAGACGACATCCCCGGCCGTGCGGCGGCGGAAGGATGAAGCACATGCAGGCACTGCACATGCTGGGCCGTGACCCCCAGCACCAGCCATACGCGCTGGTGCTCGGGCCCGACTTCCACGGTCACGACGCGCTGCTGCGGGCCCACGGCCACGGCGGACAGCACCTTGGCAGAGGCACCGGCCCCCGGCCCGAGCACGCCGGCCTGGCGCTGCTGAAGACGACGGATAAGCCATGGCAGCAATGCCACCGCCGCAATGAACAGGACAACGACGACCAGCGTCTGCGCCATTCCGGCGCCTGCGGCGTTATCCACGGCTCACGCGGCGCAGCCGCTCCGAGGGCGTGACCACGTCGGTCAGGCGGATACCGAACTTGTCGTTGACCACCACCACTTCACCCTGGGCGATGAGGTAGCCATTGACCAGCACGTCCATCGGCTCCCCCGCGAGCGCATCCAGCTCCACCACCGAGCCTTGTGCCAGCTGCAGGATGTACTTGATCGGCACCTTGGTGCGGCCCAGTTCCACGGAAAGCTGGACCGGGATGTCGAGCACCATGTTGATGTCGTTGACCGGAGCCTCGTTGCTCGACGAGTAAGGCCGCACGGGCTCGCCCGCCAGCGGCCCCCCTTGATCGGCCTCGGGAACATCGTCGGAGCGCTTCTGCTCCTCCAGGGCTTCGGCCCAGCCTGCGAACGGATCGTCCGCCGCGTTCTTGCCGTCGTTGTCGCCTTCAGTTGACATTCTTTTCTCCCAGCCAGTTCAGATCCGGGTTGCGCAGGCACTCCTCGATCCGTATGGCGTACTTGGAATTGTGCGTGCCGTACTGGCACTCGAAGATGGGCACGCCCCCGATGGAGGCGCGGATGCGGGGCTCCCGGTCCAGCTCGATGAAGTCACCGGGCTTCATGGCCAGCAGTTGCTCCACCGTGGCATCGGCGCGCGCCAGCTCGGCCACCAGGGTCACTTCCGCGGCCTGGATCTCGCGCGTCAGCACGCGCACCCAGCGGCGATCCACCTCGATGGAGTCGCCTTGCGTCGAGGAGTAGAGCACGTCGCGGATCGGCTCCAGCGTGGCATACGGCATGCAGACGTGGATGGCGCCCGAGAGGTCGCCGATTTCCAGCTGGAAGGCCGTGGAAACCACGATTTCGCTGGGGGTGGCGATGTTGGCGAACTGGGGCTGCATCTCGGAGCGCTGGTATTCCAGCTCCAGCGGGTAGATGCCGTGCCACGCCTTCTTGTACTCGGTGCAGATCACGTCCACCAGCCGGTTGATCACGCGCTGCTCGGTGGGCGAGAAATCGCGCCCCTCGATCCGCGTCTGGAACTTGCCCACGCCGCCATACAGGGTGTCGATGATGCCGAACACCAGCGAGGGTTCGCAGACGATGAGCCCGCTGCCGCGCAGCGGCCGGATGGCCACGATGTTGAAATTGGTCGGCACCGCCAGCTCGCGCAGGAAGGCGCTGTAGCGTTGCACGGAAACCGTTCCCACCGAGATCTCGGGGCTGCGGCGGATGAAGTTGAAGAGGCCGATACGGAAGTTGCGCGCGAACCGCTCGTTGACGATTTCCATCGTCGGCATGCGGCCGCGGACGATGCGCTCCTGGCTGGAGATGTCGTAGTTGCGGACCGAGCCGGTTTCCGCGGCCTCCTCGACGGATTTCTGGCTCTCGCCGGTGACCCCTTCCAGCAGGGCATCGACTTCTTCCTGGGAAAGGAATGATTCGCTCATGGGAAATCTCCGGCCTAGGTCACTGGATGATGAAACTGGAGAAGAGCACCTGCCGCACGGGATTGGTGTCCGCTTTGGGGCGAGGGGCCTCGTCGCCCTCTTCCTCTTCCTCGCTGGCGGGCCGCTTGCGGGGCTTGGGGGCGGTATAGCCCAGCGGGCGGGACACCTCGCGCCGGATGTCGACGGCCAGCTTCTCCTTGCCCTCGCGGCCCAGAAGCTCCTGGGCCGTGCGCTGGGACACGAGCATCAGGATGGCGCTGCGGATGCTGGGCAGGTACTGCTTGACCATGTCGGAGGTCTTGGCATCGGCCAGTTCCAGGGTGATGCCGATCTGGGCGAAGCGCTCGCCCCCCGGGTCCGCCAGGTTGACGACCATGTTCTCGATCGGCAGGAACGTGGGCGCGGTCTTCGGCGCGGTGGCCTTGGGAGCATGCGCGCCCTCTTCCTCATCGGCGGCGGCATGGTTGCGCTTGGCCAGGATGAACCAGGCCGCGCCACCGCCGGCCAGCACCAGCACCGCGACGATGGCGATGATGAGAACCAGCTTCTTGCTCTTGGGCTTGGCGGGAGCTGCGGCAGGAGGATTGGCGGACACGTTGGGGTTCCTTGCGCAACGGGGTCATCGGGACAGGAAGGGCGGACACTCGCGGGGAACGGGGCCTGGCGCCTTCGCCACCGGCCACGCACCTCACTCATGGACGCATTATTGGGCACGGCCTCGGCCAATAATAGCCAGAATAAAGGCCGAAACCACTGCTTTCAGGCGGGTTGCGGCCGTGCCCTGCCCCCCGCTCAACCCACCGCGCCAAAGAACCCAGGCCGCTGCCCGGCCCGGCGCTCAGACAAAGATGTCGAGCGCCCGGTCCGATGGCGCGGAAGGGCGGGCCACGGCGCCGGCTGCCTGGGGCACCCCGGCCTGAACCCGCGCAACCCGCGCGCCGTCGCCCCGCGAAGAGGACCGCCCCGCGTCATCGCCCGCGGAGCCGCCGCCGGACTGGCCCACGGTGACCCCCGCCAGCTCCAGCCCTTCGCCCCGCAGCAGTTCGCGAAGCTGGGCCACGCTGGTATCCAGCATGTCGCGGGTGTGAGACTGGTCGCTGCGGAATGCCACGTGCGCTTCATTGCCCGAAAGGGACACGGTGACCTCGACCGGCTGACCATCGCGGTCGATCGTGAGTTCGGCGTTCTGCGTCTTCTGGTGCACCCAGTAGGCCACCTGCTCCGCGATCTGGTCTTCCATGGGGATCTGCGAAGGATCGGCCATGGTGGCGGAGCCCTCGGCGGACACACCGCCCCCTCCGGAAGACAGGGCCTGCCCGTTCTCATTCGCGCCCACCGGTGGTACGGCGGCGCGATCCACCGCCCCCCCGGAAGCGGTGCCGGCGTCTCCCCGGCCCGCGCCCTGCAGCGCCGTGGCGGCCATCTCCACAATGCCCTGGGACGACGGGGAAGGCTCACCGCTGCGCCCCGCCATGGGCGCGCCCACGGGCATCGCCATGCCGTCACGCCGCTCCGCGCCCGTCTGGGATGCGGCCATGCCTGCAGCCGCGAGGCCTTCGGCGGCACCCGTCCGGACCTCGCCCTTGCGCGCCAGGCCCAGGGCATCCGATCCACCCACCCCTCCGGTGTCCCCCCCCGCCAATCCGGCCGGGGCATTGGCGGCGGCGTGCGGCGCACGCCCGGCGCCCATGCGGGCCGTGGCCTGGCCCCGGCCCATGCCTGCCGTGGAAGCACCCGACAGGTCCGCCGCGCCATCGATGAGGCTGGTCTGGCTCACGAGGCTGCTGGCATCCATCAACCCGCTGGCGCGCAGGGGCTGCGCGCCAGCCGCACCGGACAGGGCCGGCGACGCCCAACCGGCCGTGATGGCCGCAGGCAACACGCCCTGCAGGGCGGCCAGGGGGTCCGATGGGCCGGACTGGGTGCCGGTCAGCGCGGCGGCCGGGTCCGTCGCCGCATCCACGGCGACCGAGCCGTCCTGGGACAACAGGCCGTTTCCACCGGGCAGCCCGGCATCGCCAGAGAGGCCGGTGTCGCCCAGCGACGCGAGCAGCATCGAAAAGCCGCCCTGGCTGGCATCCACGCTTTCCGAGCCGGGCGCGGCATTCGTGCCCGCGGCCTTGCCGGCACCCCGTGCACCCCGGGTTTCGTGGCCGGACTGGGCCGAGGACGCGCCCCGGGAAATGCGATGGTGGGTATCCGTATTCATCATGGCTCCTCTGGCCCGCGAAGGCCCTGCCCCGCACCTGGGGACTTGCCGAACCGCAGCGCGGCGCGCTCGTCCGTTTGTTTCTGATCCCGCCGCGCCTCGGCCTGCTCGATGTCGCGGCGACGCTTTTCCACCACCTTGCGCAGCGCTGCCACGCGCAACTCGGCCTCCAGCAGCGCCTGGCCCGCGGCCCGCACCCGGCCCTCCTGCTCACCCACCACGTTGCCCTGCAGACCCATGGCATGCCCGAGCCGGTCCATGAATTGGTAGTGGTGGCCCATGACTTCGGGCTTGACGACCGCATCGGCCCGCATGCCCCAGCGCCCCTCGGTTTCCTGGGCGTAGTTCTGGAGCTGCTGCAATTGCATCTCGGACGCATGGCGCGCGCGCTGCATGTCCTGCAGCGTCTGCCGCGCGGCGTCGCGCTGGCGCTCGGCCATTTCGACGGCGACGAGGAATGCGTTGAGGGAGGCCATGGCGAAGGTCCTTCTTCCCGGCGTGCCGTCAGGCCTGCGGGCCCAGCACGGCCACCATGGACTGCAGGCTGTCCTGCATGGGGGCGGCATCGAACATGTTCTGCTGCAGGAAGGCGGCCATGGCCGGCTGCAGGCGGATGGCCTCGTCCAGCGCCGGATCCGAGCCGCTCATGTAGGCGCCCACCTGGATCAGGTCGCGGCTCTTCTGGTAGCGCGAATAGACGGCACGGAACCGGCGCGCCAGGTCGAAATGCTCGCGCGAGGCCACGTTGTGCATCACGCGCGACGCCGACTGCTCGATGTCGATGGCCGGGAAGTGCCCCGTCTCGGCCAGCGCTCGGGAGAGCACGATGTGCCCGTCCAGGATGGCGCGCGCCGCGTCGGCGATGGGGTCCTGCTGGTCGTCGCCCTCGGAGAGCACGGTATAGAAGGCCGTGATGGAGCCCACGCCGTGCAGCCCGTTGCCGCTGCGCTCCACCAGGGCGGGCAGCTTGGCGAAGCAACTGGGCGGATAGCCCTTGGTGGCCGGCGGCTCGCCGATGGCCAGGGCGATCTCGCGCTGGGCCATGGCGTAGCGCGTGAGCGAATCCATGAGCAGCAGCACGTGCTTGCCCTTGTCGCGGAAATGCTCGGCGATGGCCGTGGCATAGGCGGCGCCCTGCATGCGCAGCAGCGGCGGCGCGTCGGCCGGCGCAGCCACGACCACGGCGCGGCCCCGGTCCTGCTCGCCCAGGATGTCCTCGACGAATTCCTTGACCTCGCGCCCCCGCTCGCCAATGAGGCCCACGACGATGACGTCGGCCTGGGTGTAGCGCGCCATCATGCCCAGCAGCACGCTCTTGCCCACGCCGGACCCCGCGAACAGGCCCAGGCGCTGCCCCCGCCCCACGGTGAGCAGGGCATTGATCGCGCGCACGCCGGTGTCCAGCATCTCCCGCACGGGGTCGCGGTCCATGGCGTTGATCTGGCGCCGGTCCATGGGCTCGGAGGACACATCCACCACCGGCCCGCCATGGTCGAGCGGCAGGCCCTGCGAGTCCACCACCCGCCCCAGCAGCCCGTCGCCCATGGGCAGGCGCAGCACGCCGGCGGCGCTGGACGGCTTCGTCGCATCGCCCAGGCGCGGCACCGGAATGTACGGAGCCGCAGGAACGACGCTCGCGCCGCTCGAAAGCCCGTGGATGTCGCCGGCGGGCATCAGGAAGGCACGGTCGGCGGAGAAACCCACCACCTCGGCGAGCACGGCCTCCTGCCCGGGCATCTGCACCGTGCATTGCGACCCCACGGGAACACGGATGCCGGCCGCCTCCAGCACGAGGCCCGTCAGGCGGGTGAGCGTGCCGCAGGTTTCCAGGGGCGCACCCTCCGCCACGCGCGCGCGGGCATCGGCCATGAACGCGGCCCAGGAGGACTCCTCCACGCCCGGGCTGGCGGGCGACAGGGTTTCAGTCATGGCCGTCCTCCTCGATCTTCCAGGCGGACGACAGCCCGAGCGCCGCGATGGCGCGGCGCCAGCGCTTGTCCAGCGAGCCGTCCACCACGGTTCCGGCGGACTCCACGAGGCAGTTGCCCTGCGCCACGGCCGCATCGGGCACCCACTGCACCTTGGCGCCCGCGTAGGCCTCGGTCAGGGGTTGCTCCAGGAAGGCCCAGTCCGCCGGGTGGATGCGCACCGTGGCCGGGCGGCCCTCGGCCACCAGCATGCCCAGCGCCTCGCGCACCACCGGCAACAGCGCCTGGGGGCCGGAGGCCAGTTCCTGCCGGATCACCTGGCGGGCGATGTCGCAGGCCAGCTCCAGCACCTCGTGCGCCATGCGCTGCTGCAGCTCGGCCAGGCTCTCCTCGGTGGTTCGCACCAGGTGGTCGAGGCGGGCGGCGACCTGCTGCCCCTCGCCGGCGATGTAGTCGTCCATGCGCTGCTGCCAGGCCAGCGTGGTCTCTTCCTCGCCCAGGGCCTTGCCCTGGGCGAAGGCCTCCTGCCGCGCGGCCTCGATGGCGGCCAGGTGGGTTTCCTCGTCGATGCCGGCCGGCAGCAGCTCTTCCGGGTCCGGCTCGGCGGCTGGCGGCACGGCGTCGGAGCCATCCACGGCGCCGAAACGCCACTGCGTCACATCGCCGATCTCCTCGCTCGGGATGAAACGCGTGTAGGCGCCGCGCGGGCTATACGAATGCGTCATCGCCACCGCCTCCGATCACGATCTGGCCCTCATCCGAGAGCCGCCGTACGGTCTTGAGGATTTCCTTCTGCTGCGCCTCGACCTCCGACAGCCGCATGGGGCCGCGCGACTCCAGGTCCTCGCGCATGGCTTCGGCCGCGCGGGAAGACATGTTGGAGAGGAATTTTTCGCGCAGCTCGGGCTGCGCGCCCTTGAGCGCGACCACCAGGGTTTCGGAGGCCACCTCGCGCAGCACGGTCTGGATGGAGCGGTCGTCGAGCTTCATCACGTCGTCGAAGACGAACATCTTGTCCATGATCTTCTGCGCGAGGTCCGGGTCGTAGCCCCGGATCGATTCGAGCACCACCGTGTCCATGTTGGAGCCCAGCAGGTTGATGATCTCGGCCGCGGCCTTGACGCCGCCCAGCGAGCTCTTGCGGATCTTGTCGCCGCCGGCCAGCACCTTGAAGAGCACCTCGTTGAGGTCCTTGAGCGCGGTGGGCTGGATGCCTTCGAGCGTGGCCACGCGCAGCAGCACCTCGCCGCGCTGGCGGTCGGTGAGTTGCATGAGCACCGCGGCGGACTGCTCCGGGTCGAGGTGCACGAGGATGGCCGCGACGATCTGCGGGTGTTCGTTGCGCAGCAGCTCGGCCACGGAGAGCGGGTCCATCCACTTCAGGCTCTCGATGCCCGAGACGTCGCCGCCCTGCAGGATCCGGTCGATCAGCAACGCGGCCTTGTCGTCGCCCAGCGCGCGCTTGAGCACCGAGCGCACGTAGTTGCTGGTGTCCGACACCAGCAGGCTCTGCGCCGCGGCATCGTTGGAGAAGCGGTTGATGACCTCGTCCACCTTCTCCTTGGACACGGAGCGCATGCGGGCGATGGTCTCGCCGAGCTTCTGCACCTCCTTCGGGGAGAGGTGCTTGAACACCTCGGCGGCTTCCTCCTCGCCGAGGGACATCAGCAGGATCGCCGCGTCGTTCAGGCCTTGCTCATCCATGGAAGGTCACTCGGTGGAAGGGGTGGGTGTGGATCAGGGCAGTCATCGCCGCCATCATCGGTGCATGCGGCGCGCGTTTCAAGCGTCGCCATTCACCCAGGTCTTCAGGATATTGGCCACGGCCATCGGATTGCCCTTGGCCAGCACGCGCGCCTCGTCCAGGCGCAGTTGCTCGGGGGTCTGGATGAGGTCTTCCGGCTTCGAGGGCGCGGCCAGCGCCGGACGCTCGGGCTGGTCGGCCTCGATCGCGTCCACCTGCCGGCGCTGCGCCACGGCGGGCGCTGCGCTCGGCGCGTTCATGCCCTTGATGGCGGGACGCACCAGCCCCAGCAGCACCAGGGCGGCGAACAGCGACATGCCCACGGGCCAGCCCAGGCTCTTGGCCAGCTCGATCACCTCGGGCTGCTTCCACAGGGGCAGCTCCACGGCCGGCGTGTTGTCCACCAGGAACTGGGTGTTCATGATGTTCACCGAGTCGCCGCGGTCCTTGCTGTAGCCGATGGTCTCGCGCACTAGGGCCGTCATCTGTTCGAGCTGCTCGGGCGTGAGGGCCTTGGCGACCGGAGGCCTGCCGGAACCTTCCGCCACGGCCTGGTAGTTGACCACCACGGCCGCGCTCACGCGCTTGATGGCGCCGCTGCCGGCCCGGGTCACGCGCACGGTCTTGTCCACCTCATAGTTGGTGATGGACTCGCGCTTGGAACCCACGGCCTGCCCCTGCTGGCCGTTGCCGGCGTTGGGGGCGGGGTTGGCGCCGTTGATCGGGGCGGTCGAAGGCTGGGGGGGCTGGTTGCTGGCCGCGCCCGGCACGCCGCTGGGCGGCTGGTTGCCCTGGTTGCCCGAGCTCTCGACGACCTGCTGGCTGCGCACGGCGCTGCTGTCGGGGGTCTGGTTGGGGCGGTGCTGCTCGGAGGTCTGCTCCGTCTGGGTGAAATCCACCTCGGCGGTCACCTGGGCCTTCACGTTGTTCTTGCCGACCACGGGCTCCAGGATGTCGAGGATTCGCCGGGTGTACTGCTGCTCGATCTGCTGCACGTAGGACAGCTGCTGGGCATCGGTATTGTTGCCGGCGGCCGAATCGGGCGATTGCGACAGCAGCTTGCCCGAGTCGTCGAGCACGCTGACGGCCGAGGGCGCCATCTCGGGCACGCTGGAGGCCACCAGGTGCACGATGCCGGCGAGCTGGGCGCGGTCGAGGAAACGGCCGGGGTAGAGGCTCAGCAGCACGGAGGCCGAGGGCTTCTGCTGCTCGCGGAAGAAGCCGTTCTGGTTGGGCAGGGCCAGGTGCACGCGGGCACTCTGCACCGACGACAGGGCCTGGATGGAGCGGGTCAGCTCGCCCTCCAGGCCACGCTGGAAGTTGAGCCGCTCCTGGAACTGGGTCACGCCGAAGCGGTTGGTTTCCATCAGCTCGAAGCCGGTCACCGAGCCCTTGGGCAGCCCCTGCGTGGCCAGCCGCAGGCGCACATCGTGCACGCGCTCGGCGGGCACCAGGATCGCGCCGCCGCCTTCCGCGTACTTGTAGGGCACGTTCATCGTGGAGAGCTGGGCCACGATGGCACCGCCGTCCTTGTCGTTCAGGTTGGCGAACAGCACCTTGTAGTCGGGCTGGCGGTTGAACACCACGGCCGCGATCACGGCCGCCACGAGCAGCGCCACACCCACCCCGAACCGCAGGCGCTTCGCGCGGTCGAGCGCGGAAAAGCGCTGCAGCAGCGAGGGAGCGCCGGGGCTGGAAGGAGGAGCAACGGGGATTTCGGCGACTGCGGACATGGTGCTTTCCAAGAGGGCCGACACGGCACACGGAGTCTGGCGTGCCGCGATTATTGGGCGCCCCCGCCCCGCCCGGCGCCCGGATAAGCCCCCCGTTTTCCCATTTATTCCCCAGGATGCCCCGGCGGCGCACGCCTAGGATTGCACCATCCCGAAACCCTCCCGCGAACCGCCATGGACCTCCGCATCTCCAGCTCCACAGCCCCCCTCACGGGCGCCGGCCTGGCGCGCCGTGCCACGGCCGCCCCGGAGGCCTCCGGGCAGGACGTCGGCTTTTCCTCCGCGCTCAAGGGCGCGCTGCAGTCGGTCAGCGCCGCCCAGAACCGCGCCTCCAACCTGCAGCAGGAAGTGCAGATGGAGAACCCCGCCGTCAGCCTGGAGGAAACCATGGTCGCCATCCAGAAGGCCCAGGTCGGCTTCCAGGCCACCCTGCACGTGCGCAACCGGATGGTGCAGGCCTATACCGACATCATGAACATGCAGGTCTGCCCCCCCGAGTCCACGCCGGGGCAGCAGCTGGAAAACTCACTTTTTAATAGCAAACAAGATAGAAAATACGGCGACATGGAGGGTATTTCTTCCCCAATCCTTCCAAGATAAGCCGCCTCACGCCAAAAAAAAAGCCTCGCACCCCATGAAAGGGTGCGAGGCTTTTTCCTTTGCCGGCCAGGGGCTCCCGACAGGCCCGGCCACCACCGGGGTGCCGCCCGTGCGGCCGGGTCAGTGAACGATCACGGGCTGGCGGTCGAACAGGTGCTCGAACTGCGCGAGCCAGGGCTCGGCCAGGCAGCGGATCTGGGCGTCGTTGCGCAGGATGCGCTGCATGATGCGGGTCTTCTCGCGGCGGTGCTCCGGCAGCAGTTCCTGGTCCTGGGACTGGAAGCGAAGCTGCTCGATCAGGACCGCGCAGGCCCCCTCGCAGCGCACGACCTCGTCCCAGTCCTTCAGTCTGGCCGCCTCCAGCATCCGGGCGCTGCTGTCTTCGATGGCTTTGTAATAGTCGATGAGCATATTGGACATTTCTCTTACTCCCCTCAGGTCGAGCGGCGCGTCTCCAGGCCGATCTCGCTCCAGCCCTGTGCCACGGGGACAATCAGGTTGACCACTTCCTCCACCAGGGACACGTCATTGCGCAGGTTGGCCATGGTCAGGCGACCGACGCAATAGTCGTAGAGGGAGCGCAGGTTCACGGACAGCTCGCCACCCATGGGGCTGAGCCCTCCCTTCAGGCCCTCTTCCAGGATGCGGACGGCCTTGCCGAGGTGCCGCCCCTTTTCCTCCACCTCGCCGCGCTGCATGGAGCCGCGCGCGGCATTGAGCGACTGCATCAGGCCCTCGAAGAGCATCTGGATCAGCTGGTGCGGCGATGCGCCGTCCACGCTGGACTGGACGCCCACCTGACGATAGACCGAGGCTGCGCGGGAACTGACTGGCGTATACATCGAGGACTCCTTCATGCTGCTTACCTTCTTTATCGGCAGATGTGGGGAGAACTCAAGGGCATTCTGTGCGGGATGAAGCCAGGCTGCGGACCATGGGGTCAGGCATTCCACTTCGCGATCTGCTGCGTCATGTAGGTGCTCAGCGACGAGATGCTGGCCATCTGCGTGTCGAGCGCCGTGTACTGGGCACGCATGCGCTTTTCCACGGTATCGGCGCGCTTGTTCACCTTGTCCTGGTCTGCGGTGTTGCGATCGACCTCGGCGTTCAGCGCATCGGTCTTGTTGTTCATCAGGCCATCGAAGGCCAGCATGCTGGAGGTCAGCGACTTGATGCGCACACCCAGGCCCGTGCTGGTACCGCCGGACGCGGGGTCCGCCGCGAAGAAGGTCTTGAGCGTATCGGGTGTCTTGAGCGCCGTGTCGAGCTTGGTCGCATCCACGTTGAGCTTGCCCCCCCGCTGCATCTCGATGCCGAAGTCCGAGAGGGTCTGGAGGGCTGCCGTGCCGCCCGTGGCGGTGGTCATGGCCGCGCGCAGCGTGTTCTGCAGCCCCACGGTCGTGCCATCGCCCTGCAGCACGCCGGCGGTCTTCGTGTCGCTGTCGTACTTGGTGACACTGCCCAGCAGGTCGTTGACGGCGTTGTACGCATCCACGAAGTCCTGGATGTTCTTCTTCATGGTCGCCGTGTCCGCCTTGGACGAGATTTCCACGTCCTCCGTCGTGACCTTGGCGGCCGTCAGCGTCAAGCCGGGAATCGCTTCGGCGAAGACATTGGTCTTGGACGTGACGCTGATGCCATTGATCTTGGCCTGCGCGTTCTGCGCGTACTGGATCGCATTGCCGGCCATGCCCGTGCCGGCCGACGACTGCGGATCGAACGCGAGCTTGGAGAGGCCGGGCGATGAGGAATCCTCCGTCACCTGGACACGGAAGCCGGACTCCTCGCCCGTGGTATTGGAGCGCAGCATCAGGCGCTCGCCCGAGGCATCGCGCAGCACGGTGGCGGTCACGCCGCCGCCAGCCTCGTTGATCTTGGTGGCGATGGAGGTCATCGTGTCGGTGGCCGACACGGAGACATTGAACGCCGCAGCGGAGCCCGCCGCGAAGGTGGGCGGATTCGCGGTGGAATTCCAGGTGCCCAGCTGGATGGCCATGGTCCCGGCGCCCACGGCGGAATCCTTGGTCACGACCGAGGACGCGACCGACTGGGCACGCGAGAGCTGCTGCACGCTCATCGAGAAAGAAGATGCGCTCGCGATGCCCGACACCGACACCGACACGGCATCGCTGTTGGACGATGTGACCGCCATGCCGTTCCAGGCGCTGTCGCGCGTGAGCTTGGACGCCGCGTCGGAGAGGGTGGAAACGAGGGACTTGATCTGCGAATAGGTCGAGATCTTGGTCTGGATGGAACTGGCCGTCGCCTGCAGCTTCGTGAGCGGCTGTTTCTCCAGCGCAATGGTCTTGGTAATAATGTCCTCGACATTCAGTCCGCTGCCGACCCCGATCGAGCTAATGGTGGCCATGTTCATCTCCCTGGGCAGAAAGCCCGCCGTCATTGATGAAACGCGATTCTGGCAAGAACCTTCCCGTTCCAAAAGCGGGAAAAGCGGCCACAGGAGCCGCCCTGTCGCCGCTTAGCAAGGGGCCGGCCCCGGCCGCTACCCCTTATAAGCCACTGCTTAACGCAGCAGGGACAAGACCCCTTGCGGCAGCTGGTTGGCTTGGGCCACCATGGCGGTGCCGGCCTGTTGCAGGATCTGCGTGCGCGACAGGTTCGCGGTTTCCTTGGCGAAGTCGGCATCCACGATGCGGCCGCGCGATGCGGAGAGGTTTTCCGCCTGGATGTCGATGTTGCCCACCGAGTTCTCGAAGCGGCTCTGCAGGGCGCCCAGGTCGGCACGGGCCGAGTTCACCTGGTCGATGGCGCTGTCGATCTTCTTGAGCGCCACCCACGCATCCTTCTGCGTTGCCACGGTGACCGTGTCGATGCCCTTCTTGTCGGTGCCGGCCGCAGCGGTGAGCGTGGGGGCGGCGAAGCCGTTGTTGGCCACCGAGAAGCCCGTGAACGTGATCGTCTCCGGCACCGGCGGCGTCGCATTGTTGAGCTTCGACGATGCGAACTCCAGGTCGTAGGTGCCGTCGTCCTTCTTGGTCATGAAGGCCGTGACGCCGGTGTCGGCCGACTTGTTGTTGATCGCCGAAACCACCTGGCCCAGGCGTTCCACGCCGGAGCCCGCAGCCTTGATGGTGCCCAGGTCGATCGCGGAAGCCGAGCCCACCTGGATGGTCATGCTGCCCGAGGCGATTTCCGTGCCGAAGCCCGTGATCGTCGTGTCGCTGGCATTGATGGAGGTCACACTGCCGGTGGAATAGTCGATGTTGGACAGGCCGGATGCGGAGGAGTTCGTCAGGGCGCCCACGGTGATGTTTTCGCCCGAGTTGGCACCCACCTGGAACAGCGCGCCGGCGAAGCTGCCGTCGAGGATCTTCTGGCCGTTGAAGCTGGTCTGCTTGGCCACGCGGTCGATTTCGTCCGAGAGCTGCTTCACTTCGGATTGCAGGGCCTCGCGGTCCTTCTTGCTGTTGGTGGCGTTGCTGGACTGCACAGCGAGTTCACGCATGCGCTGCAGCATGTCGCCCACCTTGCCCAGGGCGCCTTCGGCCGTCTGCGCCAGCGAGATGCCGTCGTTGGCATTGCGGCCGGCCACGGCCAGGCCCCTGATCTGGCTATTCATACGCTGCTCGATAGACGACCCCGCCGCGTCGTCCTTGGCGCTGGTAATGCGCAGGCCGGACGAGAGGCGCGCCATGGACGTGGTGAGCGACGATTGCGACATACCCAGATTGCGCTGGGCATTGAGAGAGGCGATGTTCGTGTTGATGGTAGTAGCCATTTGAAACGCTCCTTGATTGCTAAATTCCGGCTAAGCCGCCGATCACAACGCCAGCCATGAGGGCCAGCAGCCAAGACCGGGGCGGCAGTCACGTGAACCCATCCATCGCTTGCCGGTCAACAAATTCGCTTGTGTGAACCTGTTGCTTGGGTTATCGGGCGGCCCGGCGGGAACTTGAGCGTTCGCGTGCAAATATTTCTTACAAACTCCCGCCCCGGCCGCCTTGCGCCGACGTGTTGCTTCAGCGCAACGAACGATATGGCTGGTTTTCCGCCCTTTTTTCGCCACTCCACAAAAACAGGGGACTCGCAGAATTCCTTCCAACGCTAGGGTTGCCCGCAGACGGTGGTGTGTCCTTGGCACGGCAGCAGTGCCCATCCCTTTAGCGAAGGAGTTCCGCAATGGCCTCGACCATCAACACCAACATCGCCTCCATCAACGCGCAGCGCAATCTGAGCCTTTCCCAATCGTCGCTCGCCACGTCCATGCAGCGCCTCTCGTCCGGCGTGCGCGTGAACAGCGCCAAGGACGATGCTGCGGGTCTGGCCATCGCCGAGCGCATGAACACCCAGGTGCGCGGCCTGGCCGTCGCCTCCCGCAACGCCAACGACGGCATCTCGCTGGCGCAGACGGCCGAAGGCGCCCTGGGCAAGGTGGGCGACATGCTGCAGCGCATGCGCGAACTCGCCGTGCAGGCCAGCAACGCCACCAACAGCAAGGCCGACCGCACCGCGCTCCAGGCGGAAGTCAAGCAGCTCACCGACGAAATCGACCGGGTGTCCAAGCAGACGACCTTCAACGGCCAGAAGATCCTCGACGGCAGCTTCGCCGGCGCGCTGTTCCAGGTGGGCGCCAACTCGGGCGACAACGTCACGCTGGGCTCCCTGGCCGACACCCGCTCCTCCGGCCTGGCGAACATCAGCTATTCGAGCACGGCCACCGCCATCTCGGTGGACGCGTCCGACACGACCATCACGGGCTTCAACACGGCCATCCCGGCCGGCACCCTGACCATCGCCGTGAACATGGGCAGCACGTCCACAACGATCGACCTGGGCGCGATCAAGGCGGCCGGCTCGGGCGTGGAGCGCATGGGCCAGATCATGAGCGCCATCAACAACAAGTCGGCCGACACGGGCGTCACGGCCTTCCTGACCAAGAAGGACGACGGCACCTACGACCTGGAGTTCGCCTCGGGCAAACTCACCGACGGCACGCCCCCGGTTCCCGCCACCGTGACGTTCACGGGCTTCTCGGTGGCCGACACGGGCTTCACCGCTCCCACGCTCACCGCCGCGACCGGCACCGCCCAGAAGGGCATCGACACGGTCAACATCGATACGCAGAAGGATGCGTGGATCGCCCTTAAGAAGATCGACAGCGCCATCGACCAGGTGAACTCGGCCCGTGCCGACCTGGGCGCCCTGCAGAGCCGCTTCGAGAGCGCCATCGCCAACATCGACATCCAGGCCGAGAACATGTCGGCGGCGCGCGGCCGCATCATGGACGCCGATTTCGCCAAGGAAACCGCGAACCTGTCGCGCACGCAGATCCTGCAGCAGGCCGGCACCGCCATGGTGGCCCAGGCCAACCAGTTGCCCCAACAGGTTTTGAAGCTGCTCCAAGGCTGAAAACGTATCCAGACGCTAATACACTGCCGCTCAGGACCGATCAATTGGCCTCAGCGGCATTTTTTATTTTGGAGTACGCATGTCTTCGCCTTCCATCGAGCAATTCATCGAGAGCTTTCTCACGGCCGTCGACTTCCAGGAGCCGGTGGAAGTCACCCCGGAGACCGAGCTGCGCGCCCTGCCGGAGTGGGACTCGCTCGCCGCCCTGGGCGTCATCGTGATGTTCGACGTGGAGTTCGGGAAGACCATCGTGGGCGACGACATCAAGAACTGCGTCACGGTCACGGACCTGTACAAGCTGCTGGGATAACGCGCCATGGGCCTGTCCACCCTGCACAACGTGCGCTTCGCGGGCATGACCACGTGCGTGCCCAAGCGCGTGCTCTCCAACCTGGAAGACTGCCCACCCCGGATGCGCTCCGAGCGGGAACGGCTGGTGCGCAACATCGGCATCCAGCAGCGCCGGCTGTGCGCCTCGTGGCAGTGCTTCTCCGATCTGGCGTTCGACGCCACCGAGAAGCTGCTGAAGACCCTGCAATGGTCCCGCGAGGAGGTGGACGCGCTCATCGTCATCACGCAATCCCCGGACTACCCGATCCCCTCGACCGCCATCATCCTGCAGGACCGCCTGGGACTGCCGCACGCCACGATCGCATTCGACGTGAATCTGGGCTGCTCGGGCTATCCCTTCGGGCTGCACCTGCTGGGCAGCATGATTTCCGCGGGCACGGTCAAGAAGGGGCTCTTGCTGGTGGGCGACCGCTCGGCCAGCGAGCGGGACCCTCTCTTCTCCGACGCCGGTACCGCCACCGCCCTGGAGTTCCACTCCGGCGCGGCGCCGATGTACTTCAACCTCAACAGCGACGGCAGCGGGCACAAGGCGATCATCAAGCCGGTGGGGGGCCACCGGGAGCCCTATGCGTTCCACCACAGCATTCCGACACGCGACGAGGACGACGAGCTTCAGTGGCCCGACCGGCTGCTCCTCGACGGGCCGGCCGTGCTCAGCTTCTCGACCCAGAGAGTGCCGCCGGCGGTGGAGCAAACACTCCAGTACGCAGGCGTTTCCAAGGACGACGTGGACTATTTCGTCTTCCACCAAGCCAACCGGATGATCAACGAGACCATCCGCAAGAAGCTGGGGCTGCCCACGGAAAAAGTCCCCTCCACGCTGGCCGACTACGGCAATACCAGCGGCGCGACGCTGCCGGTGACGATGACGGCCCGGCTGCACGACATCCTGGAGAGCGGATCGCACAAGTTGCTGCTGAGCGGCTTCGGCATCGGCCTGTCCTGGGGCACCTGCATCCTGGACATCTCCGGGGCCCGTTTCCCTGCGGTACTGGAATCCTGACCCCATGGACTCCACGAACACCCCCTTCCACCTGACGGGGCGGCGCATCCTCGTCACCGGCGCCACCTCGGGCCTCGGCCACGCGATCGCCGTGGCGTGCGCACGCATGGGAGCCAGCGTCATCGGCGTGGGCCGCGATGCGGCACGGCTGGAGCGCACGCAGGAAGCCCTGCTGGCCGCCTCCGGTGCCGAGCACCGGATGGTGCGCGCCGACCTGACCCAGGCGGCGGACCGGGCCGCGCTGATCGATGCACTGGGCACGGCCCCGGTGAACGGCGTAGTGCACAGCGCGGGCATTTCGCGGCTGGCGCCGGTGCGCATGATGACCGAGCAGCATCTGCGCGAAGTGCAGGGCATCAACGTCGATGCCCCCATGCTGCTGACGCAGGCGCTCCTCAAGCGCAGCCTGGTCGCCCCGGGCGGCTCGATGGTGTTCATCGCTTCGATCGCCGCGCACATCGGCGTGCCCGGGGTGGCTGCGTACTCTGGCACCAAGGCGGCCTTGATCGCGATGGTGCGCTGCCTCGCCATGGAAGTCGTGAAGCGGGGCATCCGGGCCAATTGCCTGTCGCCCGCGCTGGTCGAGACTCCGCTGCTGGATGCCACCGCGGCGCTCGTAGGCTCCATGGAGCAGGAGCGCGGCAACTATCCGCTCGGGTTCGGCCGGCCCGACGATGTGGCGAATGCCGCCGTGTTCCTGCTGTCCGAGGCCAGCCGCTGGGTCACCGGCACGACGCTGGTCATGGACGGCGGGCTCACGATCAGCTGACAGGCCGCGCCCCATGCCACTTTCTTCCTCGGACACGGCGACGGCCCAACGCAATCTGCTCATCGTGGGGGCTGGCGGCTTCGGCCGCGAGGTGCTGACCTACATCGAAGACGACAACCCCCTCTTCCGCCCCAAGGGCTTCCTGGACTCCCGGGCGTCGGTGCTGGACGGCATGCAGCGCTCGATCGGCATCGTGGGCGATCCGCTCACCTATGTTCCGGTGGATGGCGACGTCTTCATGGCGGCCCTGGGCGATCCAGCGGCCCGGCACCAATACACGGAGGCGCTGCGCACCGTCCACAATGTGGATTTCGCCACGGTCGTGCATCCCCAGGCGCATGTGACGCGGCATGCCCGCATCGGCCGGGGCTGCATCATCGGCCCCCGGGTCGGCATTTCGGTGGACGTGCAGATCGGCGACTTCGTCTGCGTCCAGGAATACACCGTCATCGGGCACGACGCCCGCATCGGCGACTGGTGCCAGATCAACAGCCACTGCTCCATCAGTGGAGGCGCGAAGATCGGCAATTTCGTGACGATCCATCCCAATTGCGTCATCACCAGCGGCACGGTCATCGGCGACAACGTCAAGGTGGGCGCGGGCAGCGTGGTGTACGGCCGCATTCCCTCCAATGTCACCATCATGGGCAACCCGGCCCGGCGCTTTTCGTGGAACTGAACACGGAAACGCAGGGCCCCGGCGAGGCCCGTGACCCCATGGCATCCATGAACCCATCCTTCCTCCCCGGCACGCTGGTCAGCCGCATCAATCTGGGCCGCTTCGATCCGCAGGAAGCCCTGCTGGAGATGCTCGCGCTCTACCGCCGCGACCCGCACTTCTGCATTCCCGAGCAGGCGCGCGAGATCTTTGCCCGGCGCGGAGAGCAGACGCGCTTCATTCTTCTGGGAACCAAGACCTTCGCGGAAGTGTTCATTCGGGCCACCCGCGACAAGGGCTGGGCCCTGGGCGTGGTCGATGACTTCAAGTACGAAAGCGGCGAGCCGTACTACGGCGTGGACATCATCTCCACGGAGCGATTCCTGGCGATGCTGCGCGAGGATCCGGACATCATCGCCATCAACTGCTGCCGGACGGACTATTCCCGGCGCTTCTTCGACCGCCTTTGCACCCACCACGGCATCGCCCACCTGAACCACGAGCAGGTGACCCGGCTCTTCGGCATGAATGGCGTGGTGGACTACCGCACGGCGGACTGGGGCCCCACCATCAGCGGCCGATTCGACGAATTCCTGGCACTGGAACAGCGGCTGGCGAATCCTCACTCCGTGGACACGCTGCGCAGCGTGCTGATGTTCCACCTGAGCTGCAACCCCGAGTGGTACCTGACCATCGCGCGGCCCTACACGACGCTCTACTTCCGCTCGGGCCTGCTGACCTTCTCGGACCAGGAGAGATTCGTCGATTGCGGCGCCTCCATCGGCGAATCCACCACGGGACTGCTGGGGATCACGGGCGACCGGATCGGGCACTCCTGGATGATCGAACCCGACCGGCTGAACCTCGAGGTGCTGCGCAAGCTGCAGCAGGGCTACGCGGGCACGGCACTCGAATCCAGGATTTCGCTGCACCCCTTCGCGGTCGGGGAAAGCGACGCGGAAGCCCCGTTCCACCACCTCGGCGGGCATGGCGGCAGCATCGCCGTCGATCCGAACGCGCCGCTGGAGCCCGTGCGCATCCGGCGCATCGACGACATCATCGATGCGCCACCCACGCTCATCAAGATGGACATCGAGGGGTTCGAACTCCCGGCCCTGCGGGGCGCGCAGTCCGCCATCCGGGCCGGCCTGCCCAAGATGGCGATCTCTGCCTACCACCGCGCGACCGACCTGCTGGACATCCCGGCGCTGGTGGACGCCATCGCTCCGGGCTACTCGATCGGGCTGCAGCACCACACCGAGGATCGCTGGGATACGTGCCTGTACTTCTATCGCTGAGGCAGCGCTCCAACACTCTACTCACCAGGCAGGACAAAGCAGGATGGCCAAGATCCGGGGCGGCATCGACCGCGCGTTGTTGAAGTATCCGGACATCGATCCGGCCAGGGTCCGCCTGATCGGCTGGGGGGGCGGCCAGGCCTTCACGGACTACTACCCGCTGCTGGGCCTGCCCGTGGAATACACGGTGTGCCCCTTCCCGGCCAACCAGGGAAAGCGCATCCACGGAGTGGACGTCAAGAGCCCCGAAGCGCTGATGCAGGAGCCGCACGACCAGGTGCTGGTCGTGATCTTCGCGGCGCACTCCGCGGAGATCATGAACCAGATCCGCAATCTGTGGGGCGACTACCGCTGCGTGCCGGCGCTCATCCACAGCAATCGCCATGGAGACATCGACCAGCTGCAGGCTTTTTCCCGGGTGTTCAGCGGGCTGTCCCTGAAGCGCAGCCCGCCGCCCAAGCCCCCCTCGCTCGGCATCTTCGTGCAAGGCCCGATCTTCTCCTACACGCCGATGGCGCTCGCCTGGCAACGGCTGGCCTGCCCCGAAGCCCATTTGTGCCTGGTCACCTGGGACCACCAGTCCGCCGCCAGCCTCGACGCATGCCGCCCCTGGGTGGACGAGATCCTGACGCTCCCGCAGCCCCAGGCCATGGTGGACAGCCGCAATGCCATCATCCGCTCGGCCAAGGCCGGCGCCCGGCATCTGGCCGAGGTGGGCGTGCCGTATTCCGTGCGCACGCGCAGCGACACGGTGATCACCGGCTCGCTGTACAGGGCCGTCGAAGAGCTGTTCGACGACGGCAGCAAGAATGCCGGGAAATTCGGCTTCCTGGCGCATTCCTCCTGGAAGCAGGTGCCGTTCCACTTCTCCGAGCGATTTCTGGTGAGCCGCACGCAGGACATGTGCGCACTCTGGTCGCTGCCGGAGGACATGCGCGGCGCGGCCGAAATACAGCACCGCACCGACGAGCACTATCAACAAATCCAGAAGGCCGCCGTCGAGTGCCTGCTGTGGCAGAGCCTGGCCCGGAAACTGGGCGAGCCGGCGCAGGATCTCGCCGATGGCTACCGGTTCGCCGCGAACCACCTGGTGCCGATGGATGAATACGTCGATGTCCTGTCGTTCAAGAGCATTCCGCTGTTCAACCTGACGCTCAACAAGGGATTCGTGGGAACCCCCGAGTGGTGGCAGGAGGTCTATGCGGACCTCCCCTCGGCCATGCAGCAGGCGCGCGAGGAGAGCGCGCAGAACTTCACGATCGCGGAATTCTTCGGCGGCCGCGTCGGCTGAAGGCCGACTGGCCGCGGGGAGGCCCGGTCAGTACAGCACCGCGCGCAACTCGGGCGTCATAGGCGCCAGCGCCTCCTCGCGCTCCAGCCGGCGCACGAAATCCGGATTCGCCAGGATGGCCCGCCCCCAGGTGACCATGTCCAGCAGGCCGTCCCGAATTTCTCTTTCGGCATCCTCCGCGGACAGCGAAGCCCCGCCGATCAGGAAGTGGGGCCAGAGCGGCCGGATGCGCCGGACGATCTTGCCCGAGGTCTCGGCATAGGGCGCATCCGCGCAGCTGATGTCCAGTTGCCGCAGGCCCAGCCGGTCCAGCCGGGGAATGAGGTAGGCCAGCATGCCGTCGAGGTCCGGCCACTCGTGGAGCCCGCCCATCATCCGCGAGGGCGACAGGCGGATCATCAGGCGCCGCGGCCCGCAGATAGGCAGCAGGCGCTCCACCAGTTCCAGCACGATGCGGCAGCGGTTCTCCACCGAACCGCCATAGGCATCGGTCCGGTCGTTGACGCGGGCATCCAGGAACTGGTCGATCAGGTACCCGTGGCCCATATGGATCTGCACGCCGTCGAAGCCCACGTGCAATGCACGCTGCGCGGCCTCCTCGAAGAGGCGGTAGATGCCGGGCATTTCCGAGGCCTGCAGCGCACGCGGCTGCCCGTACGGCAGCCCGTTCTGGCGGTTGATGCCGGCCGCGGCCCGCCCCGTGGAGCTGACGGGCGCCAGCCCTCCGGTGAAGTCCGGGTGCGAGATCCGGCCGCAATGCCAGAGCTGCGCCACGATGCGGCCACCGGCCTCCTGCACCTGCCGGATGGCCGGGATCCAGCTCTCGGCCTGCTCGTCGGTCTGGAGGTGGGGCACATTCCGATAGCCATCCGCCGAGGGGTGGATCACGATGCCCTCCGTCAGGATGAGGGAAACGCCCGCCGCCGCGCGGCGCGCATAGTAGGCCGCGATGTCCGCCGTGCAGCAGTGCGCCGCGTCGGCAAAGCCACGGGTCATGGCGGCCATGGCCACGCGGTTGCGCATCGGACCGGCTGCGTCGTCGTGAACAAAGGGGCTCAACAGTTGCAGGCTCATGGCGCGAACATCTCGGTGAAGTAGGAATGGTGCAAGTAACCGGCCAGGCTGTCCTGCCAGCGGCGCTGGCGGTCCAGTCCCCGGGCCTGCAGCGCGGCATTGCGCATCACCACGGCATCGGGCCGTACGGCCTTCTCCTTGCGGGCCATGGCTTCGGCGGGAACGCGGACGATCTCGATGCGACGCTCCAGCCCCAATTGGCACGCGATCTCCCGCGCCAACTCGAAGAACGAGGCCTGCCCGTGGGACGCCATGCAGAAGCGGCCGGTCTCGCCCCGCGCCAGCAGCAGCAGGCTGTTGTAGGCCAGGTCGTCCGTCAGGGTGGGCTGCCAGACACGGTCCCCGATCTCCAGGCGCTCCACGCCGGCACGCAGCAGGCCGGCAAGGTGCGGAATCAGCTTGCCGACGAAATTCTTGTCGCGGGCATGCTCCCCGAAAAATCCCCCCATGCGCACGGTGAGGGCCTCCGGCACCCGGTCCAGCACGATGTGCTCGGCCTCCAGCTTCAGCCGGCCGTACGCGCTCAGGGGGTGGGTGGGCGTGGTCTCGTCCACCGGCTGGCTGCCGTCGTAGATCAGGAATGTCTGGGGAAAGAAGAAGCGGGCACCGCAATCCCGGGCCAGTTCGGCCACGTGCCGGGCGCCTTCGAGCTGCACCTGCGCGGCGTCGTCCGGATGGTCCTCGCACCAATTGACATCAGAGCAGACGGCGCAATGGATCACGATGTCCGGCCGCCATGCGCTCAGGGCCCGGGCCTGCTCGCGCTGGCGCACGTCGAACGCGTTGCGGTCGAGGGCGGCGACCACCGCGGAGGGCACATGCTCGGCCAGGTTCCGGGCGAATGCGCCCCCCAGCATTCCTCCAGCGCCAGTGATCAGGACGCGCGCGCCCTGCAGTGCGGACAATTCCTCGAAGCCACGCAAATCAGCTCTCCTCGGTGGGTAAAAACAAATCATCGGCGATCTCGGGGACGCAGCGCATCACCTCGTTGGGCCGGTAGGGCAAGGCCCCGACGAGCAGGCGCCCTGCGGCATTCCAGCGGGACCACCACCGCGCCGCGAAGTCCTGCATGGAAACCGGCTGCCCGGAACCGACGTTGCGCACCCAGGGCATGCCCGGCCGCACATCGCGGCGCTCGACCGCGTGCAGGAAGGCCCGGGCGACGGATGGCACCGGCACGTAGTCGCGGACCTGCGCGCCGGGCGTCATCGGAAAGTCGCGGCCCTGCGAGGCCGCCAGGCGCAGGGCCGGCCAGAAGTTCTCCACGTACTGGCCTTCGCCGAAGACCGAGAAGATACGCAGGTAGCATAGCTCCATCGCATGCTCGATCGCATGGGCGTGCGCGGCCTGGAAGCCTGCGGCCTTGGAGGCAGCGTATCCATAGGTGGGTGCCAGGGGCGCATCGGCGGGAATGAAGGCATGGGCGTCCGCACTGCGCCCATACTCCGCGAAGGTGCCCGCCAGAACCGCGCGCCGCACCCCGGCGGCACGGGCGACCTCCAGAAGTTGCAGCAACACCGTGACGTTCCAGTAAAACAGGGTCTGCCAGGTCGCCTGTTGCGGCGGGACCCCGGGCGACGCCAGGTGCACCAGCGCGTCCATCCCGTCCAGATCGGTGGGCGTGAGCTGGTCCATGGCCTTTCCCAGCCATGCCAGGCGGGGATGCGTGGAGATCGGCGCGTCCACCGGATGCCGGAGCACGGTGACGCGGTGCCCCGCATCCAGCAGGGCCGCCAGCACGTGCCGGCCGATGAACCCCGTACCCCCCGTCAGGAACACATGCCGCTCAGCCGCCATGGGACAGGCCATCCACCATGGCAAACGGGCTGTCGAAATCCTGCAGCGGCGGATGCCCGCGATCGCGCTCCGACAGCAAGGGGTGGCCGTCGGGCCACGGAATGCCGGCCGAATCCCAGCGGATGCCGGCGTCATGCTGCGGCGCGTGGGCCGAGGTGACGTGATAGACGATGGTCGCCCCCTCGGTCAGCGCGTAGCAGCCATGGGCGAACCCTGCGGGAATGTAGATCTGGTTGCCGCGTTCGGCATCCAGCTCGAAGGTGGCGAAGCGCCCTTGCGTGGGCGAGCCCCGGCGCAGATCGACCACCGCATCGAACAGGCGGCCGTGGCTGCAGTGCACCAGCTTGGCATGGTGGTGCGGTGGCCGCTGAAAATGCAGCCCGCGCAGCACGCCGCGCCGCGACACGCTGTAGAAGCTTTCCGCCCAGTCGCACGCCAGGCCCCGGCTCAGGAACTCCGCGCGGCTGAAGGTCTTGACGAAACGCCCCCGCCCATCGGGGTGGACCGCAGGCTGGATCTGATAGCAGCCCGGCAACGGGCTTTCCTCGAAGCGCATGGCCTGGGTCCTAGAAATTGACGCCGAAATAGGTCTCGATGCGGTCGGCCACGAAATCGAGCATCGCCTCGCCCAGCCCGGGGTAGATGCCCAGCCAGAAGGTGCGCTCCATGATCGTATCGGTGTTCTCCAGGCTGCTGGCCACCCGGTATGTCTGCCCGTGCATCGACGGCTGCCGGGTCAGGTTGCCGGCGAACAGCAGCCGCGTGCCGATGCGGCTCTGCTCCAGGTATTCCAGCAGATCGACGCGGCGGCTGTCGGCCGCATCGCGCAGCGTGAGCGGGAAACCGAACCACGAGGGCTGCGAATTCGCCGTCGCCCGGGGAAGCACCAGGAATTCCTCGCAGCTTTGCAGCCGCGCCGAGAGATGCTCGAAATTGCGCTGCCGCGCCGCGATGAAGCCGGGCAGTCGGTCCATCTGCGCCAGGGCGCAGGCGGCCTGCATGTCGGTGATCTTGAGGTTGTAGCCGACGTGCGAGTACGTGTACTTGTGGTCGTAGCCCGGGGGCAGGTCGCCCAGTTGCCAGCCGTACCGCTTCCCGCAGGTGTTGTCCTTGCCCGGCCCGCAGTAGCAGTCCCGCCCCCAGTCGCGGAAGGAAGTGACGATGCGCGCCAGCTCGTCGTCGTTGGTGAACACCGCGCCGCCCTCGCCCATCGTGATGTGGTGGGCCGGGTAGAAGCTCAGGGTGCCGATGTCGCCGAAGGTGCCCACCAGCCGGCCGTCATAAGTGGACCCCAGGGCGTCGCAGCAATCCTCGATGAGCCAGAGCCCGTGCTTGCGGCACAGGGCCTGCACCACCGCCAGGTTGTAGGGGTTGCCCAGGGTATGGGCCAGCATGATGGCCTTGGTGCGCGGCGAGATGGCGCCTTCGATCAATCCGACGTCGATGTTGTAGGTGCCGAGCTCGACGTCCACGAACACCGGGACCGCCCCGTTCTGCAGGATGGGATTGACGGTGGTGGGAAACCCTGCCGCCACGCCGATCACCTCGTCGCCGGGTCGGATGGCCCTCTCGCCCAGCGCCGGGGACGTGAGCGCCGAGAAGGCCAGCAAATTGGCGGAGGAGCCGCTGTTCGTCGTGAGCGCGTGGCGCACCCCGAGATACTCCCGCAGGCGCTTCTCGAACGCATCGTTGAAGCGCCCCGTGGTCAGCCAGCCGTCGAGCGACGCGGCCACCATGTTCTGCAGCTCGGCTTCTCCGATGACCTTGCCGGAGGGCGGGATGGCCGTGGCGCCCGGCAGGAAGGGCTGGGGGCGGTAGGCCTGGGCCGCATACTCGCTGACGAGCGCGGCGATCTGCTCGCGCAGTTGGTGCAACTTATCCATAAAACATTTCAGAGCGCAGCGGCGCAATAGGACTCGATCTGGGCCTCGGTCATCTTCCGCATGTCCTCGCCACGCCGGTGCGCGGCATGCCAGCCGACGATGCTCGACAGGGTCTGCGCCAGCGTCCAGCGCGGCGTCCAGCCCAGCAGGGCCCGGGCCTTGCTGCTGTCGAGCCGGAGCATCCGGGCCTCGTGCGGGCCGCCGGCATCGGCGGCGAAGCGGCAGTCTACGGGCTCCGGCCACGATGCGGCCAATTGCCGGACGACATCGCCCACGCTTCGGGCGTCCTGCTCGGACGGGCCGAAGTTCCAGGCCCCGGACACCGCCACACCCTGCTCCACCAGCCGTTGCGCCAGTTGCAGGTACCCCGCCAGCGGTTCGAGCACATGCTGCCACGGCCGTATGGCATCGGGATTGCGCAGCTCCAGCGGCCCGCCCTGGCTGGCAGCGCGCAGGAAGTCCGGGATCAGCCGGTCGCTCGACCAGTCGCCGCCGCCGATCACGTTGCCTGCGCGCGCACTGGCCATCGCCACGCCGTGGCTGCCGTACTTTTCCGGGGGAAAGAAAGAGTCGCGATAGGAGCCCGCCACCAATTCGGTGCAGGCCTTGCTGTTGCTGTAGGGATCGAAGCCGCCCAAGGCGTCCTCTTCCCGGTAACCCCACAGCCATTCGCGGTTCTCATAGCATTTGTCGCTCGTCACCACCACCACGGCACGCACCGATGGCGAACGCCGGACGGCTTCGAGCAAGTGCACCGTGCCCATGACGTTGGTCGAGTAAGTGCCGACCGGGTCGGCATACGACTGGCGCACCAGGGGCTGGGCGGCCATGTGGATCACGACCTCCGGCGCGGCCGCCTGCAGCGCGCCGGCGAGCTGCGCGGCATCGCGCACATCACCGATGAGCGAAGTCATGCCCTCTGCCGCACGGGCCAATGCGAACATCGCAGGCGTGGAGTCCGGGGCCAGGGCATATCCCGTCACCTCGGCGCCCATGCGCTGCAGCCAGATCGAGAGCCATGTTCCCTTGAACCCGGTATGGCCGGTGAGGAACACCCTGCGCCCCGCCCAGAAACGGGCCCGGGGCATCGCATCGTCGGCATTCACCATGACTTCCAGGGCGCCGAGCCCCCCTGCCAAAGCTGCTCCAGGTAGTTCTTGTCGCGCAGCGTGTCCATGGGCTGCCAGAAGCCCTCATGCCGGTAGGCGCGCAGCTCGCCCTGCCTCGCCAGCGTTTCGAGCGGTGCCCTTTCCCAGATGGTTGCGTCGGAATCGATCAGATCGAAGACCCCAGGAGACAGCACGAAGAAACCGCCATTCACCATGCCGCCGCCGCCATCGGGCTTCTCCCGGAAAGACAGCACCTGGTCGTCGTCCATCTGCAGCGCGCCGAAGCGGCCGGGCTGGTGGGTGGCCGTGAGCGTGGCCTGGCGGCCATGGGCCCTGTGGAACCGGATGAGGGCCGTGATGTCGATGTCCCCCACGCCGTCGCCGTAGGTGAAGCAGAACGCATCGTCCTCGCTCACGTAGCGCTGCACGCGGCGCAGGCGACCGCCCGTCTGGGTCGCATCGCCGGTATCCACCAGGGTCACGCGCCACGGCTCGGCATACCGCTCATGCACCTCCATGCGGTTGCTCGCCAGATCGAAGGTCACGTCGGACATGTGCAGAAAGTAGTTGGCGAAGTACTCCTTGATCACGTAGCCCTTGTAGCCGCAGCACACCACGAAGTCGTTGATGCCGTGGCGCGAATACATCTTCATGATGTGCCAGAGGATCGGCCGGCCGCCGATCTCCACCATGGGCTTGGGCTTCTGGTGGGTCTCCTCGCTCAGGCGCGACCCCAGCCCCCCCGCCAGGATGATGGCCTTCATGCCTTGCCATCCTTTCCGGAGGCTGCCGCCCGGCGCTGACTGTCTTGCAGGGCCTGGACATAGGCTCCCTGGAAATGCGCCACCCGGTCCTCGATGCCGGCGCCCACCACGGCCGGGCGCTGCGCCAGATCGACGCCCGCCTGGACTTTGGCGCAGATCCCGCCATCCTCCGCGAACACCTTGCGCGTGAAGGCATGCCCGTCCGTGTGGATGTGCTCCATCATCCGGGCGCCGGCCGGCTTGGCGCCAGTGAACTCCACCCCGACGGTCCGCGAGTGGACGGTGGTCTGCCGGGCTCCGGTCGGCTCGAACGATTGCACGTGGAAGCTGTACCCCATGAACGACGTGACGGTCAGGTTCGGGAAGATGTGGTGGTGGGTGTAGTGCTCGAAGCGCCAGGGCCACTGGCCGATCTTGCCCTCCATGCGGGCGAACCGTGCCACCCAGTCCGCATCGGCGGCATGCTCCAGGTGGCTGTGCAGGCGGTCGTCCAGGAAGAAACGGGGGGCGGCTTCCGCCCGGTCCATGCCGTCGATCTGCATGAAGGTGCGCGCATGGACGGCGGGCACGTGGTAGCCCTCCAGCGCGTTCTCGATCACGATCTTCCAGTTGGCCTCGACCGGCTCGCGGAATTCATCCAGCACGCCCTGCATCCCCGCGCTGGCGCGCTCCAGGAAGGCGTACTCCCCCTCCAGATAGTCGCGCAGCGAAGGACCGTCCTCCGACAGCCGGACGAAGACGAACTGCCCCACGGCCTCGCAGGCGAATTCCTGCAGCCGGAAGCGGGTGGGCTCGGCGACCACCTCGGGGAAGCACTGCTTCACCGGGATACCGACGGGCACGCCCTCGCGGTCGTACACCCAGCCGTGGTACGGGCAGCGCGCCGGCCCCCGGTGCAGTCCCGATTCGCAGAGTTGGGCATGCCGGTGCGAGCAGACATTGAGGAACGCGCGCGGCCGGCCCTGGCTGTCGCACTGGATCAGCAGCGACGTGTCGCCCACCCGCACGCCCCGGTGCACGAGGCCGTCGAGTTCGAAGCGCATGCCCACGAAAACCCAGCAGTCCCGGAACAGGCTTCGCAGTTCATGCGCATGGTGGTCGGGATCGCGGTAGAAGTGGGGCGAAATGACGCTTGTCGGCATAAGTCGGTCTTAAAGGGAATAGAGCTGCCTCGGCACAGCAGTTTGACTTTCAAGAGCCAGCGTCCTCCCGTACCTTGCCGGTCGGTGACGGGCCCCATGCTGCTTAAGGATAGTCCGCGTGCACCGCCTTCCACGTGAGTTAGAACAACTTTTGAAGCCCCCTCAATCCTGAGTCCATGAGAAGTAGAGGTTGGGGAATTGTTCCACACGGATTCGACCCTGCGCCCGCGCATCTTGATGATCTTGCGCAGCCAGCCGTACAGGCTCTCGATGGCCTTGGCCGTACAGAAAACTCGCCGCACCGAGAGACTGAAGGCGAAGAACGGGATCACTGCGTCCGCCGCCTCGGTGCTGACAGCCGCGTGGATGGGCTTCAAGGCCACCGCCTGAACCTATCGCTTCTTTCCACCGGCGAAGTCCAGGCTGTTGCGGATAGGTGCGCGTGCAGGTTTGCAGCGCAGTGTGCACCGAGCGCCTCAGGGATACCTTTAGGCCCCTCGGTGACGGCGATCAGCACATCCTGCACGCCGTGCGTTCTCCGGTCGTTGAAGACTTTCCATCCAGAACTTGGAGCCTTCGGTGCTCTCGACCCACAGGCCCAGGATGTCGCGCGTGCCGTCTGGCATTACGCCCAGCGCCACGCCAGCCTCAATTAGATTAAGCCGTTACTGCACATACCACTGCATAGGAAAGCTGTAATTCTGGCGCAGAGTGACATTGGAAGTGCCGGCCGTTATACGCGTCACAGCATATTGCCCCAAGGTGTTCATCGCGTAATGCCCTATGAACGGAGGAGAGCTGATACCGCCAAAGTTTGCACCTGCGGTGAGGTTAACTCCCAACCCACTTTCGGCAGTGCAAACGACATTGGGACTGGTTGGCACATCTTTCTTGACATGCAGCCAATTGCACTGAAATTGGATAGTTTCCCCTGTTTCCACGACCACCTTGACTCCCGAGCCGTTGGAAACCGCATTGACCAACGCCTGGATGCTTCCAAAAGTGGCCGCTCCGCTCTGATCATGCGAGTACACCAAAGTCCAGGCGGAAGCAGGCCCAGCCACTCCGATGGAAAACAAAAGCCCCAGGATAATTTTTGCATTTCTCAATTGATTTCTCCCTTTCAATATTGTGGCGTTAAGGCAAGAAAGATTCTTGCCTAAGAAATTCTCACAAATTGACACTGGCGTCTAAATGATTGCCGTCGCCGCAATCAGCATCTCCTCCAGCCGCACCTGTTGGAGTTGATCGAGCCCCACGAAAAAAGGCAATCCAATCACCGTCCTCGCCAGCCGCTCCGCCTCGGGCGTAGGCAGCACCAAACACCGAGGTGCCAAGGACGCCATGTGGTGCATGAGCGGCTGGTACCAACGCCGCGTAGCGATGCTGCGGCTCCAGCATTCCGCTTCCACGCAGTCGCGCGCCGTAGCGTCGGGCAGGCGGGCGCACAGCAGGGTTGGCGCCATGAGCGGGCCACCCGACCCAGGCTCCTGCCAGGCGAGGAGCCCAGGCGCTACAGCGTCCAAGCGATTTCGCATGTCTGCATGGAGTGCACGCCGCTGCGCGGCGCCTTCCTCCCAGACTTCGAACGCCGCGAGCGCGACGGCAGCATGCAACTCACTCATCTTGGCGTTCGTTCCCGCGGCCGCCAGCGCGCCGACGGGCAAAACGCTTCGGGGGTCGAGGTTGATACCGAAATTAGAGAGCTGGCGCACCCGCTCCGCGAGACCGGGGCGGGTGGAGACGACAAATCCGCCTTCGCCGGCCGGCAGGGATTTGGTGGCATGAAGACTGAACACGAGTGTCCCTGCCGCCTCTCCCAGCCACTGGCTACCGAAACCCGCCGCAGCATCGATCACCACCGGCAGGCCCGTCTCTTCCTCGAACCGCTGCCAGCCGGACATGTCATGCGGCATGCCCAGCGTGGCCACGGGCAGGACGGCATCAATGCGCTCGGCGGCACATGCAGCCCGCGCGATTTCGGGCGTCAGCAGCCAGCTTCCGGCATCCACGTCGGCCAGCACCGGCACGTGGCCCGCGCGCAGCACGGCCGTGGCGGTGGCGGCGAACGTGAAGGTGGGCATGAGCACGCGCGAGCCGGGACGCAGCCCCAGCGCCTGGAGCACCAGCTCCAGCCCCAGGGTGGCACTGGCCACGGTGGTGACCTGGGCCGCGGGCACGCCGAAGCTTGCGGCGAAGCGCTCTTCCAGTTCCCGCACGAGGGGGCCGTAGTTGGAGTAGTAGCGCGCGGCGTGCATTCGCTCCAGATACGGCGCGAGGGCCTCCGGCCCCGGAACGTCCGGCACCAGCAGGGGAATCGGGTCCTGGGATGCCCCGGCCGTCATGCGGACTTCGGGTTGCGCTGGCGCCCCCGGCCATCGTGGCTGCGGGCGTCGAAATCCGCCAGCGTCTGGTCCAGGTCCACGAACACGTCGCGGAGGCGGTCACTCCCCTCCAGGTGGTTCAGCCACATGAGCCGGAAGGCCATCTCCAGCTCCCGGGTGCGGCTGGCGTAATCCATGAGCGCGCTGGCCGAGAGGCGCTCGCGCGTCTCGTGCCGCAGGCGGGCCAGGGCCTCGGGGTCGGCCATGAATGCCAGGGCCCGCTCCACGTATTCGTCCTCGCTGCGCGCGACCCAGTCGGCATAGCCCACGCCCTGCAGCGTGCGGGCCGTGCTGGCGTCCACGCCGCGCTCGGCATCGAGGGTGACGATGGGCAGGCCCATCCAGAGCGCGTGCAGGGTGGTGGTGCCGCCCGAGATGGGCGCGGTGTCGAGCGCCACGTCGGCGATGTGGCCCAGTTCCATGAACTGGTTGATGGGCTGCTGGTGGAGCACGAACACGCGGTCCAGCGGCAGGCCCGCCGCCTCCACGCGCGGCTGCATGGCCGCCTGGGCCGCGTCGGCCGAGCGCTCCTTGACCATGATGATGAGGCGCGCATCGCCCCGCGCCTGGAGGATGCGCGCCCACACGCGGAGCATGGCATCGGTGACCTTGGCCGAGTTGTTGAGCGAGATCAACGTCGGATGGCCGTTGCGCTCCATGGGCGGCGCCTCGCAGAGCGGCGCATAGGCCGGCGGCGCGTAGCTGGCCATGCAGGCGAGCCGGAACAGGCGTTCGCTGTAGTGGGCATCGTGCCCGGCGGGCGTGATGCCGCGGTCGGTCAGCCGGTAGTCCATGGCCTTCATGCCCAGCGGCAGCATGAACCCGAGCCAGGTGACCTGCACGGGCGCCGCGCGACGGGCGAACACCATGAGGCGATTGCCCGCCGTGTGCCCCGAGAGGTCCACCAGCACGTCGATGCCGTGCGAGCGGATGAGCTGGTAGACCGCGTCGTCGCTCAGCCCCAGGATTTCATGCCAGTGCGGCACGCACGCCTGCATGGTCTCGGTGATGCCGTCCCGGCGCCCGCCGGAATACACGTGCACTTCGACCGCCTCCGGATCGTGGTGCCGCAGCACCGGCAGCATGAAGAACGCGATCGAATGCTCGCGGAAGTCGGCGGTCACGTAGCCGATGCGGAGCTTCCTGCGCGGATCGCGGTCGGTGGGGCCGAAGGGCGCGGCCTTGCGCGTGAGCGGGTCGGCGAAGCGGCGGCCCCAGTCCTGGTACACCTGCAGCGTGCGCAGGGGCTCGCGGTCGGCCTGGCCGTGCAGGAAAGCCCGCATCACCCACGTGGCCGAGTTGCCGCCGCGCTGGCAGACGCCGTCGATCAGGCTCAGGGCCTCCTCGCGGCGGCCGATGTTGAAGAGCGCGAGCGACAGTCCGTGCTGGGCCTCGGGCATCTGGGGCTGCAGCGTGAGCGCGGTCTCCAGCGCCGGGATGGCGTTGGCCCAGTTCTCCATCTTGAGGAAGGTGCGGCCCAGCAGCAGCCAGGTGTCGGGCCGGCGGGGGTTCTGCGCCAGGGCGGCGGTGAAGTGCTTGAGCGCACCGGGCAGGTTGTCGGAGGCCAGGCACTGCTCGCCGTTCACCATGTCCAGCAGCAGCTGCGTGTCGCCGCCGAGCACCACATCCTTACCGTCAATCGCTGCCATGGATACCTGCCGACATCTGCCACCTCCGTGCCGGCGCAGAGCGGCGGCGTTGCATGCTGGGGTGTGGTGGATTCACCACTCACCGATTGTTTCATTCTAGAGGCCACTCGCCCCCCGGAAGCGGGTGTAAGCGCGGCATTCGCACGCTTTCTCACCGCGCTTGCGGGGCGGCCGCGGCCTTATGGTTGCAGGCAGTGCGCAGCGAATGCCCCGCGCGGCGCCCACGCTACAGAACAGGGTTTTCCGGTCGATAAATACCTCGATACATTTACATTAGGTTCGTTTCCCCCGCTCCCACGCGCCGCCCGGCCAGCGTCCGGCGCGGCGGTCCACGCACTCACTCAAGCATGTTCGTCATCATCGGTTACATCGTCTGCCTGGGGTGCATCTTCGGGGTGTTCATCGTGCACGGCGGCAACATCGGCGTGGTGCTGAGCGCCCTGCCCTTCGAGCTGATCACCATCCTGGGCGGCGCGCTCGGCGCCTTCGTGGTGAACAACCAGCCGAAGGTGCTGAAGGCCACCATCGCGGCCCTGCCCATGGCGCTCAAGGGCTCCAAGTACACCAAGGCCCGCTACATGGAATTGATGGCGATGCTCTACGAGATCCTGCAGAAGGCCCGCAAGGAGGGCCTGATGGCCATCGAGAAGGACGTGGAGACGCCCCACGAGTCGGAAATCTTCAAAAAATACCCCACGGTGGGCAGCGACCACCACGTGATCGAGTTCACCACCGACTACCTGCGCATGATGGTGTCGGGCAACCTGAACGCCCACGAGATCGAAGCCCTGATGGACAGCGAGATCGAGACCCACCACCAGGAGGCCCACGCCCCGGTGGCCGCGCTGGCGCGCCTCGCCGGCGCCCTGCCGGCGTTCGGCATCGTGGCGGCCGTGCTCGGGGTGGTCAACACCATGGGCTCCGTGGGCCAGCCGCCCTCGGTGCTGGGCGGCATGATCGGCTCGGCCCTGGTGGGCACCTTCCTCGGCATCCTGCTGGCCTACGGGGTGGTGGAGCCGCTGGGCGGCCTCGTGGAGCAGAAGCTGGAGGACGCGGCCAAGGAGCTGCAGTGCATCAAGACCACCCTGCTGGCCAGCATGCAGGGCTACAACCCCGCCACGGCCATCGAGTTCGGCCGCAAGGTGCTGTTCTCCACCGACCGACCCAGCTTCGCAGAGCTGGAAGGCCACGTGAAGGGCAAGAAGTAACCAGGACACCCGCCGGAGGCGCACGCCATGGCCGACAAGAAGCTCCAGCCGATCATCATCAAGCGCGTCAAGAAGGGCGGCCATGCCGCGCACGGGGGCGCCTGGAAGATCGCCTATGCCGACTTCGTGACGGCCATGATGGCGTTCTTCCTGCTGATGTGGCTGCTGGGCTCCACGGCCAAGGGGGAGCTGCAGGGGATCGCGGCGTATTTCGCCTCGCCGCTCAAGGTGGCGATGCAGGGCGGCGACGGCTCGGGCAACAGTTCCAGCATCATCCCCGGCGGCGGCAACGACCTCTCCAAGGTGCACGGCCAGGTGCGCCGCTCCGATTCCGATGCCGCCACCAGCCGGCGGGCCAACATCGAGGCCGCGCGCGCCGAGCAGGCCCGGATCGACCAGATGCGCATCAAGTCGCTGCAGGCCAAGATCGACGCGCTCATCTCCGAGAACCCGCGGCTCAAGGAGTACCGCTCGCAGATCCGCATCGACGTCACGCCCGACGGCCTGCAGATCCAGATCGTGGATGACCAGAACCGGCCGATGTTCGACAGCGGCAGTGCGTTGGTAAAACCCTACATGCGCGACATCCTGCGCGAGATCGGCGCGGCGCTCGGCGGGGTCGAAAACCGCATCAGCCTCGCGGGCCACACGGACGCGGCGCCCTACGGCAACGGCGACCGGGGCTACAGCAACTGGGAGTTGTCGGCCGACCGCGCCAACGCCTCGCGGCGCGAGCTGGTGGCCGCGGGCATGCCCGACGCCAAGCTGGGCCGCGTCGTGGGGCTGGCGGCCAGCGACCTGATGGACCCGGCCAACCCGCGCGCGCCGGTCAACCGCCGCATCACCATCACGGTATTGACCAAGGAAGCCGAGGAGCGGCTCCTGGGCAAACTGGCCCCAACCATCCCCGTCGCGGATCTGGCCGCTGAAAAGCGGGAAAATCCCGCATCCGCCGCGCAGCCGTAACGTCTTGTCACCAAACCGGCTGCCCATGACAATAGCCCCTGCAATTTCCGACCGAAAGGGTCCCACGTGACCACTGCCCTTCGCTTTTTGATCGTTGACGACTTCTCCACCATGCGGCGCATCGTGCGCAACCTGCTCAAGGAGAGCGGGTTCACCGACGCCGACGAGGCCGAAGACGGCGTCGCGGCCTTGAACAAGCTGCGCAATAGCAAGTTCGACTTCGTGGTCACGGACATCAACATGCCCAACATGAACGGGTTCCAGTTGCTGTCCGAAATCAAGAAGGACGACAAGCTCAAGCACCTGCCCGTGCTCATGGTGACCGCCGAAGCCCGCAAGGAAGACATCGTGCTCGCCGCGCAATCCGGCGCGGCCGGCTACATCGTCAAGCCCTTCACGAAGGCGACGCTGGAAGAAAAAGTCACGCTGATCCTCAAGAAACTGGGACTCTGACCATGGACACGCCGGACAACACCCCCCCGGACTCCTCGAACGTTCACAACAAGATCGGCGTGCTCACCCGCCAGCTGCACGATGCGCTGAGCGAGCTGGGCTACGCCGACCAGTTGCGAGGAACGATGGGCGAGCTGCCCGACGCCCAGAGCCGCCTCTCGTACATCGCCCGACTGACGGGCGAGGCGGCCGAAAAAGTGCTCAGCCGCGTCGAACAGGCCAAGGCCCAGCACGACTTCATCGCCGAAGAGACGCGCCGCGTGGTCGCCTCGCTGGTCAAGGACCCCGTGGCCGCCGTGGCCAAGGGCGAGATCATGAACTTCCTGCACGACGTGGAACGCGTCACCAAGGAAGCCGACGTGCACCTCACCGAGATCATGATGGCGCAGGACTTCCACGACCTCACCGGGCAGGTGATCGCGCGCGTGGTGAATCTCGCCGGCACCATCGAGCAACAGCTGGTGCAGCTGCTCATCCAGACCGCCCCGCCCCAGGTGCAGGCTGCGGTGGCCCCCGCCCCGGAACCCCGCCGCGAGCACCTGGCCGGCCCCGTGGTGGACCCGGAGAACACGCCCAACATCGTCTCGAACCAGTCCGAGGTGGACGACCTGCTGGCCAGCCTCGGCTTCTGACCGGGCGCCGGCGGCGGGCATGCCGGCCCCGTCTGTGCGCCCGGCGGCCGCGCCAGGGGATGGCGCGGCGCCCCCACGATGCCATGAGGGGTCTTTTGGGCCCTATGTCGCCGACTTTGCTGCGATGTTTGCTATTCTTTCAATAGCAAATCCCTGCCACGATTTCCCCTGCCGCCCCGGCACGGCCCCGCCGGAATAGCCGCCTCCCAGGCCTTCTATTCCCGCTTTAGATTTCCGGCCCCCTCACGACAATGGCATGACCCAGCCGTCATGCCACCATGGACTCCTCCAGCCAAGACAAAGAACTCCCCGCGACAGAGCGCAAGCTCCAGAAGGCGCGCGAGGAAGGGCAGGCCGCGCGGTCCCGCGATCTCTCGCACATCGCCATCCTGGGCATGGGCGCGGTCAGCACGTTCGCCCTGGCGCCCACGCTGATCGAGCACCTGCGGCTGGCCGTGGCCTACCACCTGGCGTTCAACGCACAGAGCGTGCAGGCCACGGGCACGATGCTGGAGCGGCTCAAGGACATGACCTTCGTCGGCGTGGTGGCCAGCATCGTCTTCGCCGCGCTGACCTGCGCCGCGGCGGTCGCCAGCTCCATCGGCGCCGGCGGCTGGGTGTTCACCTTCAAGCCGGTGATGCCGCAGTTCAACCGGCTCAACCCCCTGTCGGGTTTCGCCAACCTGTTTTCCAAGCAGCAGATGGTCACGGTGCTCAAGATGACGCTGATGACCGCGGTGCTCACGGCGGTTGCCTGGAAGTTCATGAGCGGCAGCATCGAGAAGATCGCCATGCTGGTGCTGCAGCCTTCGCCCGTGGCCCTGCGCTACGTGGGCGAGTGGATCACCGGCGGGGTCGGGCTGCTGCTGCTCGTGGTGTTCCTCGCGGCGGTGATCGACGTGCCGCTGCAGGCCTTCTTCTTCAAGTCGCGCCAGAAGATGTCGCACGAGGAGGTGAAGCAGGAGCACAAGCAGTCCGAGGGCAGCCCCGAGGTCAAGGGCCGCCAGCGCCAGCGCGCACGCGAGATCGCCAACCGCGCCAGCCTCTCCAATGTGCCCAAGGCCGATTTCGTGGTGATGAACCCCACCCACTACGCCGTGGCGCTGCGCTACGACGAGGCCACGATGAGCGCGCCCCAGGTGATCTCCAAGGGCACGGACCTGCTGGCCTTCAAGATCCGCGAGCTGGCCAACCAGCATTCCGTGCCGGTGCTGCAGTCGCCCATGCTGGCGCGCGCGCTCTACGCCAACGCCGAGCTGGAGCAGGCCATCCCCGCGCAGCTCTACGCCGCCGTGGCGCAGATCCTGGCCTATGTCTATCGACTCAAGGCCGCGCTGCGCGGCGAGGGCCGCATGCCCGACGCGCAGCCCGATCCGTACGTGCCTCCCGAGCTCGATCCGCTCACGCGGACCGCCGCTTCCGCCGACCCCGCCGCAGGTGACGCGCCATGAAAACGCCCTCGATGACCTCCGTCCGCCAGTGGGCGGGCAACAACGCCTCGATGCTCCAGGGGATGTCCGCGCCGCTGCTGGTGGTGGCGATCCTGGCGCTGATGGTGCTGCCCATCCCCGCATGGCTGCTGGACACCTTCTTCACGCTCAACATCGCCGTCGCCCTGATGGTGATGATGGTGGCGGCCTACATGATCCGGCCGCTCGATTTCGCCGCCTTCCCGTCGGTGCTGCTGCTCACCACGCTGATGCGGCTGTCGCTGAACGTGGCCTCCACGCGCGTGGTACTGCTGGAGGGTCACACCGGCCCGGGCGCCGCGGGCGCGGTGATCGAGGCCTTCGGCCACTTCCTGATCGGCGGCAATTTCGCCGTGGGCCTGATCGTGTTCGCGATCCTGGTGGTGATCAACTTCGTGGTGGTGACCAAGGGCGCCGAGCGCATCGCCGAGGTGTCGGCCCGCTTCACGCTGGACGCCATGCCTGGCAAGCAGATGGCGGTGGACGCCGACCTGAACGCCGGCCTGATCGACGAGAAGGAAGCCAAGCGCCGCCGCGCCGAGGTGCAGGAGGAAGCCAACTTCTTCGGCTCGATGGACGGCGCCTCGAAGTTCGTGCGCGGCGATGCCGTCGCCGGCATCCTGATCCTGCTCATCAACATCGTGGGCGGCTTCACCATCGGCATGCTGCAGCACGACCTCTCCGCCAGCCAGGCCGCCAACAGCTACATCCTGCTGGCGGTGGGCGACGCGCTCGTGGCCCAGATCCCCGGCCTGCTGATCTCGGTGGCCGCCGCCATGGTGGTCTCGCGCGTGGGCAAGGAAGAGGACATGGGCCGCCAGATCGTGCAGCAGCTCTTCATGTCGCCGCGCGTGCTCGGCGTGGCCGCCGGCATCCTGATCCTGCTGGGCCTGATCCCCGGCATGCCCCACGCCGTGTTCCTGATCCTGGGCAGCGCGATCGGCTATGCCGCCTGGCTGCTGCACCAGCGCGCGAGCGCCCCCAAGCCCGTGGAGGCACCGCCCGCGCCCGCCGGCGACGGCGAGGCCACCTGGGACGACCTGCAGCCCGTGGACCTGCTGGGCCTGGAACTGGGCTACCGCCTGATCTCGCTGGTGGACCGCACCCGCCAGGGCGACCTGCTCACGCGCATCAAGGGCGTGCGCCGCAAGTTCGCACAGGAGGTGGGTTTCCTGCCGCCGGCCGTGCACGTGCGCGACAACCTGGAGCTCAAGCCCAGCGCCTACCGCATCACGCTGCGCGGCGTGGTGGTGGGCGACGGCGAGGCCTTCCCCGGCATGTTCCTGGCCATCAACCCCGGCGGCATCTCCACGCCGCTCATCGGCACGCCCACCACCGACCCTGCCTTCGGCCTGCCGGCGCACTGGATCGACGACCACCAGAAGGAAGCGGCACAAATGGCGGGTTTTACGGTCGTTGATTCAGAAACCGTGATGGCGACCCATTTGTCACACTTGATGCAAGTCCAGGCCGCAAAGCTCCTGAGCCGCACCGAAACGCAGCAGCTCGTGGAACACGTCGGCAAGCTGGCCCCCAAGCTCATCGAGGAAGTGGTTCCGAAAATGGTGTCCATCGCAACGTTCCAGAAGGTCCTCCAGCTGCTGCTGGAAGAGTCCGTGCACATCCGGGACATCCGCACCATCATCGAGACGCTCGCCGAGTTCGCGGGCAGCATCAGCGACCCCGTGGAGCTGGCGCGCCGCGTGCGCATCGCCCTCTCCCCGGCCATCGTGCAGCAGATCTACGGCCCCACCCGCGAGCTGAGCGTGATCGCCATCGAGCCCGGCCTGGAACGCCTGCTGGTGCAGGCCCTGGGCAACGCCGCCGGCCCCTCGCTCGACCCCGGCGTGGCCGACATCCTCACGCAGAAGGCCGCCGAAGTGGCCATGAAGCAGGAAGAAATGGGCCTGCCGGCCTGCCTGCTGGTGCCCGACGCCATCCGCAACGCGGTCTCGCGCCTGGTGCGCCGCGTGGCCCCCCGCCTGCAGGTGCTCGCCCACAGCGAGATCCCTGAGACCCACACCATCCGCATTGGCCCGATCCTCAAAGGTGCAGCATGAACATCAAACGCTTTACCGCCCCCACCTCGCGTGAGGCCCTGGCCAAGGCGCGCATGGCCTTCGGGGATGGCACCCTCATCCTCTCGAACCGCCAGATCGCCGGCGGCGTGGAAGTCGTCGCGACCGCCGAGGACACGCTCTCCTCCCTGGAGAACGCGCCCGAGCTGCCGCAGCCCGCGTCCCGCCTGCAGGAGCGCGCGTCCGACATGGCCGCGAACGCCTCGCAGTCGGGCCGGCCGCAGCGCGCCGCCCCGCAGCCCGAGCCGACGCGCAACCCGGTGGCCCAGGACACCGAGCAGCTCGCCATGAGCACGCTCTCGTTCCAGGACTACGTGCGCGAGCGCATGCTGCGCCGCCGCCACGAGGCCCTGCACGGCGCGGCCGATGCGGCGCCCATGCTGGCCGAGCGCGTCCCCGCCCGGGCCGCCGAGCCGCGCATGCCGGAGCCGCGCCAGCCCGAGCGCCCGGCGCCCGCCGCGAGCGCGCCCGTGCAGCGCCACAACCCGCTGCGCTCCATCCCCATGGACCTGCCCGCCGAGCCGCCGCGCGAGCGCCGCGTGCAGGCCCCCGTGCCGTCGCTGGCGCAGAACACCGGCCAGCAGAACCTGATGAGCGAGCTGCAGTCGATGAAGGAACTCATCGAGGACCGCTTCAACACGCTCGCCTGGCTGGGCCAGGCACGGCAGAACCCGATCCAGTCCAACCTGATGCTCAAGCTGATCCGGGCCGGCTACTCCCCCACCCTGGCGCGCGCCGTGCTGGAGCGCCTGCCCGAGGAGCTGGGCGCGGGCGACGCGGTGCGCTGGCTCATGGAAGTGCTGGAGCGCAACCTGAAAACCGACGCGCACGCCCGCCCGCTGTACGAGGAAGGAGGCGTGTACGCGATGGTCGGCGCCACGGGCGTGGGCAAGACCACCACCACCGCCAAGCTGGCCGCGCTGTGCGCGCGCATCCACGGCCCGGCGAGCGTGGGCCTCATCACGCTGGACACCTACCGCGTGGGCGCGCACGACCAGTTGCGCACCTACGGCCGCATGCTCGGCGTGGTGGCCCACCTCGCGCACGACCGCGCCGCGCTGCAGGACCTGCTGGGTCTGCTGGCCGGCAAGAAGATGGTGCTCATCGACACCACCGGCGTGGCGCCGCGCGACCCGCGCAAGCGCGACATGCTCGACGTGCTCGACCTGCCCGGCGTGAACCGCCTGCTGGTGCTCAACGCCGGCTGCCACGGCGACACGCTGGACGACGTGCTCACCGGCTTCAAGACCGGCGGATCGCAGCAGGCCATCCTCTCCAAGGTGGACGAGGCCGTGAAGCTCGGCCCCGCCATCGATGCGCTGATCCGCCACCAGATGGTGCTGCGCGGCGTGACCAACGGCCAGCGCGTGCCCGAGGACTGGGAGGCGGCCGATGCGCACAAGCTCATCGCCACGTCGATGCGCTCGCCCGCCAAGTCGGCCTTCGACCCCAAGGCCTCGGACCTGAACTTCTTCTTCTCCCACTCGCCCGAGCTGGCCTCGGAGAGAGGACTGGTCGATGCTTGACACCGGATTCCACCAGGGCGCGAGCCTGCTGGGGTTGATGCCCGCCACCCAGCTGCGCGTGCTCGCCATCCTGGCCCAGCCCGACGCCGCCTACGGGCTCGAAACGCTCTGGCAGGTCTGCTCGGCGCTGCAGCGCATGGGCTATCCCGTGGCGGTGCTGGACGGCACCGCCCGCGAAACCGACGACGCGCCCGGGCTCGCCCATCTGCTGGCCGCGCCGACCTGGCAGGACGGCGCGCCGCTGGACACCGACGCCTCGGGCGCATCGTCGCTGGCCGTGATGCCGGCCGCCTACGGGCTGCGGCGCCTCGCGCGGCAGAGCACGGACGCGGTCGCCGCGCAGCAGACGCTGCAGCCCTTCTTCCGCGCCTATTCGCTGCTGGCGATCTACGCACCGGCCGAAACCCTGGCCCCGCTGGTGCGGGAGACGGCCGCCGTGCCGCTGTTGATCGCCGAGGGCACCGACCACACGGTGCAAAGCTACCGGCAGCTCAAGCACATGGCCCTGCATGCCGGCGTGCCCTGCACGGTGGCCTCGGTGCTGCCCGCCCACAAGCCCGCGCTGGCCCAGGCCCACGCCGCGCTGGAGGCGCTGCAGCGCTGCGCCGAGCGGCACCTGGGCAGCGAGGTGCACACCACCACCGTGCGGGCCAATCACCCGCAGGACGTGCAGCGCCTGGCCTTGCAACTGCTGGAAAACGCGGGCACCATTGGCAGTGGCGCGCAGACCGTTGCAGCCCCGCCCCTGGGAGCGCCCCGGTACGCACCGCACTTCGCACGGAGCCATTGATCCGATGTACACCGCCAAAGGACAGCTCGACCGCGATGCGCTGATCCGCCAGCACGTGCCGCTGGTTCGCCGGATCGCGCACCACATGATCGCCAAGCTCCCGCCCAACGTGGAGCTGGACGACCTGATCCAGGTCGGCATGATGGGACTGAACGAGGCGCTTTCGCGCTACGAGGTGGCGCAGGGCGTGCAGTTCGAGACCTTCGCTTCGCAGCGCATCCGCGGCGCCATGCTCGACGAGTTGCGCGAGGGCGACTGGATGTCGCGCAGCTCGCGCAAGAGCCAGAAGGAGATCGAGCAGGCCGTGCACCGGCTGGAGCAGAAGCTTGGCCGCAGCCCCCTCGAATCCGAGATCGCCGCCGGGCTGGACCTGAGCCTGGCCGAATACCAGACCCTGCTCAGCAAGGTCCGGGGCACGCAGCTCGTTTATCTGGAGGACATGACGCGCGGCGATGACGACGAGGAAGGCTTCCTCGACCGCCACGTGGCCGATGGTGCCGCCGACCCCATGGCCATGCTGCGCGACCAGCGGCTGCGCGCCTCCCTGGTGGCGGCGATCAAGGCCCTGCCCGAGCGCGAGCAGCAGATCATGGGCATGTACTACGAGCACGACATGAACCTCAAGGAGATCGCCGCCGTGCTCGGCGTGACCGAATCGCGCATCTGCCAGCTCCACAGCCAGTCCATCGCGCGGCTGCGGGCCAAGATGCGCAGCCACTGACCCGGCCCGGCGCCACCGCCGGCACGCCTCCATGACGAAGGGCCCTCGCGGGCCCTTTTGCTTTTCTTTTCCGGCGGCGATGCGGCGACGCCGTTCGGCGGTGCGCCGCCCCTCAGCCCTGCGAGCGGTAGATGCGGGCCGCCGCGCCGCCGCGCATGCCCTGGCCCGCGGGGCTGCCGCTGCCGTAGGTGGACACGCCCTGGTCCGGGGGCAGCAGGGACGCCACCTGCCGCTCGGTGAGCGCCGCCAGGCGGGCGAGCTGCTCGCGCTGCAGCATGAGCTGGCCGCGCGCGGCCCGGATGCGGCGCACCCATTCGGGGGGCAGCGCCGGAACGGTGGGGCGGCCTTCCAGGGCGCGGGAGAGGTCCAGGGCCGCCTGGCGCAGCAGGGGCGCGCAGCGCTCCAGCGCCGGCGCATCGCCCTGGAGCAACAGGGCGCCCACGTCGGCGAGGTGCGACTCGACGGCGGAGAGGGAGGTTTCGAGGGAGGGAGTGGGGTGCATGGGTCGTTCCTGTGCCGACCAACCCATGGAGAGGGCGTGCGTGCGTCGCGCACCGCCCGGCCGAGGCCTGGAAAGGCGTCAGTGGCTCTTGGGCGAGTGGGCGATGATTTCCTGGGCGTTGGAGAGCAGCTTGTCCGCGATCGCGTCGGCGTTCACGGTGAAAGTGCCCTTCTCGATGGCCGCGCGCACGGCCTTGACCTTGTTGGCGTCGAAATCGGCGCTGCTGCGCTGGGACGGGTCCAGCGCGCGGGCGGCGCTGGAGAACGTAACGGGGGTACCACCGGCCGCAGCCACCGTGGTCGCGGTCTTGGCGGCCTCCTGGGCGGCAGGGGCCGGCGCGGCCGCCTTGGCCTGCTGCTTGGCGGCCTGGCCGACCTGCGTCAGCGAAGCCGGCACTTCCGGGTTTTGACCTATCTTCATCGCACTCTCCCACCCCGCTCGATGTGGGGCACAGTAGCAATGTTTTCGACCATCGGGCAGCGGACTTTAGGCATTTATTCGCGATTTGCCGGTCACAATTCGATCTCCACCGTTCCATCGTTGGACACAATGCCGGCCACGACGCGGCCATTGTCCATGCGCACGCGCACAGTTTCGCCCACGGCGCCCGCCGTGACGGCCTGGCCGGCGGATGTTACCGAATAGCCGCGCCCTTGGGCAACGACCCGCACCGGCGCGCCCGCGCGGAACAGCGTGGGCGCCTTGACCATATGCTGGCGCACCGCCTGCCCGGCCATGAGGTTGCGCGAGGCCACCAGCCCGACCCAGTTCTCGGGGTTGGCCACGATGGCGGTGGTTTCGGCCGCCCAGTCCACTTCGGCCTGGGTGGCGTCGGATTCGGTCAGCACGGCGCCCGACGCCACATTGCCGGTCAGCACCCAGGCGGGGCCGAAGGCCTTGACGGTGACGGGCAGGAACACGTTCCAGGCGGTGGGGCCTTCCACGCAGCGCAAGCCCAGCCGGGTGCGCCCCCAGAGCCGGGAGCCGGCGGGCAGGTAGGGCTCCACGCGCGCGCAGGGCGCCAGGCGCAGGCGGGAATCGAGCTGCCCCACGCTCACTTCCATGCGCAGCGGCAGGCTACCGCCGCCCGAGGCCTGCCCGCGCTGCAACGCATCGTCGAGCCAGCGCTGGGTGATGGCGCCCAGCTCGGCCGTGGCGTCCGCTCCGGGCGCGGCCTGCGCCTGCGCGGCGGTGGCCGCGCACAGCGCCAGCAGCGCGGCGCCGGCGGCGCGCAGGGCCGCGCGCGGGGTGCGAGGGGAAAAGGGCAGGAACCGGATGCGGGACATGGAAGCCTCCTGGGCAGCCGCCCGGGCCGCGGGCGATGGATGGAACGGTCCGCCCGGAACAGGGAGCTCCGGGGCCATTCCACCCCTCGCACTGTAGGGCGCGCGCGGCGCGGCGATGGACCGAACTGCGCGCCAATCCCCGCTTTCTTCGCGCTTTAGAAAAACAGGCCGGTTTTCATAATCGGACCACGCCGGAAACCCGTGGGCAACCGCCCCGCACCGGCCCCGAACCCTGATTCCCCCGAGGTGGCCCCCATGCTCGACAAGATGACCGAACGGCTGGATTTCCACGGCAACGCGCTGCTGCTGCGTGCCGAGCGCCAGCGCGCCATCGCGAGCAACATCGCCAACGCCGACACCCCGGGCTACGCGGCGCGGGATTTCAATTTCGCCGAGGCGCTGCGCGACGCGACCGGCCAGGGCGGGGGCGCCTCGCTCAGCACCGCCCAGAGCGCCATCCAGCGCCAGCAGAGCACGAGCGACCCGCGCCACATTCCCCTGCCCGGCGCGACGACGGGCTCGGGCTCGGGCAGCACGCTGGGCTACACCGTGCAGACCCAGCCGAGCCTGGACAACAACACCGTGGACATGAACCGCGAGCGCGCCGCGTTCGTGGACAACGCCGTGCGCTACGAGGCCACGCTGCGCTTCATCAACGGCAACGCGCGCACGATGCTGAGCGCCATCCAGGGCCAGTGAGCCGCCGGCCGCACCGCAACGCCACCAGGAAAGCGATCACCGCCATGTCCATGTTCTCGATCTTCAGCGTCTCGGGCAGCGCGATCAGCGCGCAGTCGCAGCGCCTCAACGTGGTGGCCAGCAACCTGGCCAACGTGGATGCCGTGGCCGGCCCCGACGGCCAGGCCTACAAGGCGCGGCAGGTGATGTTCCAGACCACGCCCATGGGCGCCGAGAGTTCGGCCGGCGTGCGGGTCAGCTCGATCACCGAGAGCCAGGCGCCGGGCAAGCGGGTGCACGACCCGAGCCATCCGCAGGCCGACGCGGAGGGCTACGTCACCCATTCCAACGTGAACGCGGTGGAGGAGATGGTCAACATGATCTCGGCCTCGCGCTCCTACCAGAACAACGTCGAGGTCATGAACACGGCCAAGTCGCTGCTGCTCAAGACCCTGCAGATGGGCCAGTAATCCCGCCAGGAAAGACCGCACCATGATCCTCAACCCGATCGGCTCCACGGCCACCGTGAACACGAGCTCCAGTTCCAATTCGGCCACCGATCCCGCCGCCGCGCAGGACCGGTTCCTGAAGCTGCTGGTGGCGCAGCTCAACAACCAGGACCCGATGAATCCGCTGGACAACGCCCAGATGACCTCGCAGATGGCGCAGATCAACACGGTGACGGGCATCCAGCAGCTCAACCTGAGCATGCAGACCATGGCCGAGCAGTTCACGACCATGCAGACGCTGCAGGGCACGATGATGATCGGCCGCTCGGTGCTCACCGAGGGCTCGCAGATGACCTTCAAGGACGGCACGGCCAGCGGCACGTTCGAGCTGGCGAACGCCGCCACCGACGTGAAGGTGGAGGTGGTGACGCCCGGCGGCCAGGTGGTGGGCACGGTGGACGTGGGCGCGAGCGCCGCCGGCCGCCACACCTTCGACTGGGACGCCAGCCAGTACACCGGCACGCAGAGCGACCTGAAGTTCCGCGTGACGGCGTCCACCAAGGACGGCGCGGTGGAAGCCACGCCACTCATGCAGGCCAAGGTGCTGGGCACCGGCTCCGACGCGGGCGCGCTCACCCTCAATCTCGACACCGGCACCACGGTGAAGTACAGCGGCATCCGCGCGGTGCTCTGACGAACCGGCCGCCGGCTTCCCTTTCCCCCAGCCCTCCCCCCTTTCCTTCCCCTTCCGAGGAGAACACCATGAGCTTCCAGCAAGGCCTGTCCGGCCTGAACGCCGCCAGCAAGAACCTGGACGTGATCGGCCACAACGTCGCCAACTCGGGCACCGTGGGCTTCAAGGCCTCGCGCGCCGAGTTCGCCGATCTGGTGGCCTCGGCCATCGGCTCCGCGGGCGGCACCAATGCCGGCATCGGGGTGGAACTGGCCGCGGTCTCCCAGCAGTTCAACCAGGGCAACGTCTCCGTGACGGGCAACAGCCTGGACGTGGCGATCAACGGCGACGGCTTCTTCACGCTGCAGCAGCCCGACGGATCGCGCGCCTACACGCGCGCCGGCAATTTCAAGCTCGACAACACCGGCAACGTGGTGACCAACACCGGCGCCCAGGTGATGGGCTATTCGCTCGACCCGACGACCGGGCTGCGCACGACCAGCAGCATCGCGCCGCTCACCTTCCCCACCTCCAAGCCCATCCCGGCCAAGCAGACGACCGCGATCACGGCCGAGTTCAACCTCGACGCGCGCGCACCCAACGCCGCGGGCGACCCCACGGCCACGCCGCCGGTGGCCGCCACGCCGCGCTCCACCTACGGCACGTCGATCAACGTCTACGACAGCCAGGGCGTGGCCAAGCCGGTGAGCCTGTATTTCCAGAAGAACGGCGCCAACACCTGGGACGTGTACGACCAGCTCGACGACCCCACGGCCACGCCGCCCGTGGTGGCGACGGCCATCGGCCAGATCGTCTTCGACAACAACGGTAAGATCACCGCGCCGGCCGCGACCGCGCCCGCCACGGGTTTCCAGCTGCCGCTCAGCATCACGCCCACGCCGCCCAACCCCAACAACCTGCCCGCGTACACGGTGAACGTGAAGCTCGACGACGTGACGCAGTACGGCAAGTCGTTCGCGGTGTCCAACCTCTCGCAGGACGGCTACACCGCCGGCGAGCTGACGGGCATCAGCATCGAGAACAACGGCACGATCATGACGCGCTACTCCAACGGCGTGACGCGCGCCGAGGGCCAGGTGGCGCTGGCGGCCTTCCGCAACACGCAGGGGCTGGCGGCCGTGGGCAACAACAACTGGGTGGAGACCTTCGAGTCCGGCCAGCCGGTGCTGGGCACGCCCACCGAGGGCAAGTTCGGCTCGCTGCGCTCCGGCGCGCTGGAGGACTCCAACGTGGACCTCACGGCCGAGCTGGTGAACATGATGACCGCCCAGCGCGCCTACCAGGCCAACGCGCAGACCATCAAGACGCAGGACCAGGTGATGTCCACGCTGGTGAACCTGCGCTGACGTCGCGCTGACCCCCACCGGACCCTGAACCCGAGACCCCCTTCCCCGCGCAGGCCGAGCGATGGACCACATCATCTACACCTCCATGACGGGCGCCAACGCCGCCGCCCACCGGCAGGCGGTGCTGTCGAACAACCTCGCGAACGCCTCCACCAACGGCTTTCGCGCGGAGATGTCCACCTTCCGATCGGTGCCCATCCAGGGCGACGGCTCCAAGACCCGCGTGTTCGCGCTGGAGGCGACCTCGGGCCACGTGGAGACGCCCGGCCCGGTGCAGCGCACGGGCCGCAACCTGGACGCGATGGCCGTGGGCAACGCCTGGTTCGCGGTGCAGGGGCTGGACGGCACCGAGGCCTACACGCGCAACGGCAGCTTCGAGGTCACGGCCGAGGGGCAGCTGCGCACCTCCAACGGTCTCACCGTGCTCTCCGACGGCGGCGGCCCGATCGACGTGCCGCCCGGCGCCGACGTGACGCTGGGCTCGGACGGCACGATCACCGCGCGCGTCGCAGGCCAGCGGGCCACGCCCATCGGCCGCCTGAAGCTCGCCACGCCCACGCCGGAAGACCCGCTCAAGCGCGGCGACGATGGGCTCTTCCGCACCACGTCGGGCGACCCCATGCCCAACGACGCGAACGGGCGGCTGCTGTCCGGCGCGCTGGAGGGCTCCAACGTGAACGCCGTGGAGAGCATGGTCGGCATGATCGCCGCCTCCCGGCAGTTCGAGGCCCAGTTGCGCCTGCTGCAGACGGCCGAGACCAACGACAAGACGGCCGCCCAGCTGCTGAGCATCAACGGCTGACGCCCCCGCACCCGCCCCGCATTCCGCTTTTCGAGGAGCCGCCATGATCAATTCGCTCTGGATCGCCAAGACCGGCATGTCCGCCCAGCAGACGCAGCTGGACGTGATCTCGCACAACCTGGCCAACGTGTCCACCACCGGCTACAAGCGCAACAACGCGGTGTTCGAGGACCTGATCTACCAGAACCTGCGCCAGGTGGGCGCGCAGACCACCGAGCAGAACCAGCTGCCCACCGGCCTGCACCTGGGCCTGGGCGTGCGCACGGTGGCCACCAGCCGCAACTTCACGCAGGGCAGCCTGCAGCAGTCCAACAACAACCTGGACGTGGCGATCAACGGCAACGGCTTCTTCGAGGTGACGATGCCCGACGGCACCACCGGCTACACGCGCGACGGCTCCTTCCAGCTCGACTCGCAGGGCCGCGTCGTCACATCGAGCGGCCTGCCCGTGGCCAACGGCGTCACGGTACCGGCCAACGCCACCAGCATCAGCATCAGCACCGACGGCATCGTCTCGGCCACGGTGCCGGGCACCACGGCGCCGCAGCAGATCGGCACGCTGGGCATGGCGAGCTTCATCAACTCGGCCGGCCTGGAGCCGATCGGGCAGAACCTGTTCAAGGAATCGGCCGCCTCGGGCCAGCCCCAGCAGGGCACGCCCGGCACGAACGGCCTGGGCATCATCCGCCAAGGCTTCCTGGAGACCTCGAACGTGAACGTGGTCGAGGAGCTGGTGTCGATGATCCAGACCCAGCGCGCCTACGAAATGAATTCCAAGGCCATCCAGACATCCGACCAGATGCTGGCCAAGCTCGCGCAGCTGTGATGCGCGCCCTTCCGTCCACCAGGAACCCCGCCATGCCGCACACCGCCCTCCTCCGCCTCGCCGCCGTCGCCGCCCTGCTGGCCGCCACGGGCTGCGCCTCGATCAACCCGCCGCCGCCCATCGACATGCCGGCCACCACGCCCCCGATCGCGGTGCAGACGCCGCCGCGCGCCACGGGGCCGGCCACGGGCAGCCTCTTCCACGCGGCCAGCTACCGGCCGGCCTTCGAGGACCGCCGCGCGCGCCTGGTGGGCGACATCGTGACCATCCAGATCGTGGAGACGATCTCCGCCTCGCAGAAGTCCAGCTCCAAGGTGGACCGCACGGCCACCAACACCGCCGGCATCACCGCCTTCCCGTTCGTGGGCACCACCGACACCAACAAGCTGCGCCTGGGCGGCAACAGCACCAACAACTTCGAGGGCAAGGGCGACCTGCAGAGCACCAACACCTTCACCGGCACGATCACCACCACCGTGATCGAGGTGCTGCCCAACGGCCACCTCGTGGTGGCGGGCGAGAAGCAGATCGGCGTGGCCGAGAACGTGGACGTGCTGCGCTTCTCGGGCACGGTGGACCCGCGCTCGCTGCAGCCGGGCAGCGTGGTCAGCTCCACCCTGGTGGCCAACGCCCGCGTGCAGTCGCGCGGCCGCGGCTCGCCCAGCGAGGCCCAGGCCATGGGCTGGCTGGCCCGCGCGTTCAACTCCGTCGCGCCGTTCTGACCGCTGCGCCCCCTGGCAGGGCGCCCCTTTCCCCCCGCGTCCCGCACCGCCCTCTGGCGATGCGGGATCTGCTATTTTTCATATAGCAAACTATTGAGCAAAATCGGCGACATGGAGCACTTTTTCTCAAAACCATGCCCTGGGAGCCCTCCGAGCAGCGCCGGCGCAGCCTTCCACGCACCCCACCTGCGCACCGGCATCCCTGGCCACGCGGCAGATCCCGGAGTGCCATCACTTCCGCAGCCGGGCCGACGAGGACAAGGAGCGCGACAGTAGTCAGCGCCGTCGCGCGATCCGGTATCCCGCATAGCCGCCAGCAAGCAAGCCTGCGGGGAAAAACCCGAAGAGGTAGTAGCCGACGAGGATGTTGGAATCGTCATCGCTGCGAACATGGCGCTCCGTGTACCAATGGTTGAACCCGGAAGCGAGCAGTGTCGCCAGCACCACGCCTGCGAGCGCACCGACCACCACACAAAACACTTTCTTCACGGCAGCCTCCAGAACCAGACGGAAGCCGATTTTGCGTAGTCAGAGCCTGCGCCGATATCGTGAAACCCGAAATCGCCGATGCGCACGTGAATGCGCGCCCAACTGAACCAATCGGTCAGGCGGCTGCCATTCCACAGGTCAATGTGGTCGCCTTGCCTGCCCGTACCCCAATAGTTCTGGAAGAACACCAGTCCCGAACGCCCCGTCATACCGCCTGGGGAACCAGCCAAGCCGAACGCATCTTTTCCGGAGAATTTTTCTGTCTTGATCGGCAGTTTCGATGCCCCGGAGACGAGCCAATCCGCCACCTGCTGCGCGCGAATCGGATACTTTTCGGCACCGGTCTGCCAGGACCATGCTCCACGAAAGCCCTTGAAACTCACACCGGAGCGCATGAGGGCCGCGGAGAAATTAACGGCGCACTGGTTTTCATAGACCTTGCGATCCAGCAATGGCTTTTCTCCCCGCACGGTCGGATGGTTGTTCCATATCTCGATAAACCTCGGCATCGGCGCTCTTCAATGCAGTAAATGGCCCGGATCGTAGGTGGGAGTTCCCGCCGCCAGTGAGCAGTGCCTGAAGGTTTATTGCGACCAAATGCTTGTGTTTATACGATGCCCAATGGGATCGAATGGAATAGGACTCCGCAGCGGATATGGCGCGATAACCCTGGGGCCAAGCCCCGGCCCTCCCGAGAAAGCCGTGATCCGGCAGATTCTCCGACCATCCCCGGGCGGCCTCCGATTCGGCAGCTTGCGACATTCCACCGACAACGCATGGGCATGCTCTTCCTGGGCCGGGTGACCGCGGGCGCACGGGGCGCGCTTTGGACGGCCCCCCCGTCGCACGCGCCCTGGCGGCGGCTGCCGCCGCCGTTCCGGTGATCGGCATGGCGGTGGGCGCGTGGATGCTGATGGAGTCGTCTCGCCGGTAAGAGCAAGCCCGGAAATCGCTATGTTTTAAATAGCAAACTATTGAGGAAAACCGGCGACATGGGACCTCTTCTGCCACACAACCGCCGTCCAGGACTTCCAGCGCCCTCGGGGCCGGGCTCCCCCGCATGGCCGCCAAAAGGGCCGTGATCCGGCGCCTTTTCCCTCTATTCCCCGGCGGCCTCCGATTCCACAATCGGTGCCATGACCTCTCCCGCCCCCTCCCTTCTCGCACGCGCGCACCGGGCCGCCCTGCGGCACGGGCTGCTCGCGCCCCTGGTGGCCGCGCTGGCCCTGCTGCTGGCGATGGCACCGGCGCACGCGCTGCGCATCAAGGAGGTGGCGGCCGTGCAGGGGGTGCGCAGCAACCAGCTCACGGGCTACGGCCTGGTGGTGGGCCTGGACGGCACGGGCGACCAGACCACGCAGATGCCCATCACCACGCAGGCGCTCACCAACTACCTGCAGCAGATGGGCATCAGCCTGCCGCCGGGCACCACGGCGCCGCAGCTCAAGAACGTGGCCACGGTGATCGTGACGGCGCAACTGCCCGCCTTCGCCCAGCCCGGCCAGCTCATCGACGTGAGCGTGGCCTCCATGGGCAACGCCAAATCGCTCAAGGGCGGCACGCTGATCACCACGCCGCTGCGCGGCGCCGACGGCGAGATCTACGCGCTGGCGCAGGGCAACCTGGTGGTGGGCGGCGCGGGCGCGTCGGCCGGCGGCAGCAAGGTGCAGATCAACCACCTGAGCGCCGGCCGCATCCCCGAGGGCGCGCAGGTGGAGCGCTCGGTGCCTACCCCGCTGCACGACGGCGACACGATCAACCTGGGCCTGAACGCCTCCGATTTCCAGACCGCGCGCAAGGTGGCCCAGGCCATCAACGGCAAGCTCGGCAAGGGCGCGAACATCGCCACTGCGCTCGACGGCCGCACGGTGCAGGTGCGCGCCCCGCAGAGCCCGGGCGAGCGCGTGAACTTCATCGCCGACCTCGAAGAGCTGCCGCTGGCCGACGCCACGCCGGCCGCCAAGGTGGTCATCAACGCGCGCACCGGCTCCATCGTGCTCAACCAAGCGGTGACCCTGGGCCCCTGCGCCATCGCGCACGGCAACCTCTCGATCACCATCAGCTCCACGCCGGTCATCAGCCAGCCCAATCCGCTGTCGCAGGGCCAGACCGTGGTGGCGCAAAAGAGCGACATCGCCATCAAGCAGGAGCCGGGCAACATCATCCAGATGCCGCCCTCGCCGCAGCTCGCCGACGTGGTGCGCGCGCTCAACACGCTGGGCGCCACGCCGCAGGACCTGCTGGCCATCCTGCAGGCCATCAAGGCCGCAGGCGCCCTCAACGCCGAGCTGGAGGTCATCTGACCATGCCGGCCGCGCCGTCCGCCACCGCCTGAACCGCCGGGAGAACGCCATGGCCCTCAGCCTGCCCTCCTCCGCGTCGCCATCGGCCACGAATGCGCTGGCGGTGGATGCGCGCTCGCTCAACGCGCTCAAGTTCGAGGCCGGCCAGAACAACCCGCAGGCCGCCAAGGAAGCCGCCAAGCAGTTCGAGTCGCTCTTCATGCGCGAGATGATCAAGAGCATGCGCGAGGCGACGATGAAGTCCGGCCTGATGGACGGCGCCCAGGCCGACCTGGGCACCGACATGCTCGACCAGCAGCTCTCGGTGCAGATGTCGGGCCTGCCCGGCGGCCTCTCCGAGGCCATCCAGCGCCAGCTCACGCGGCAGATCGGCAACGGCACGGAGGCCGCGCCCACGTTCTCGCCGCCCTCCACGCTGAGCATGGCCACCCCGGCCTCGCGCGGCGCGGCGGCCACCAACGCCTATGCGCCCGCGCCCAAGGGACGCGACGGCTTCGTGCAGCACCACCGCGAGGCCGCCGAGCGCGTGGCGCAGGAAAGCGGCATCCCCGCGAGCTTCATGCTCGGCCAGGCCGGCCACGAGACCGGCTGGGGCAAGAGCGAGATCCGCGCCAAGGACGGCAGCAACTCCTTCAACCTGTTCGGCATCAAGGCCGGCAAGGGCTGGACGGGCAAGGTGGCCGAGATCACCACCACCGAATACGTCAACGGCACGCCGCGCAAGGTGACGGCGAAGTTCCGCGCCTACGACTCCTACGAGGATTCGTTCAAGGACTACGCGCGCCTCATCAACGACAACCCGCGCTACGAGAAGGCGCGCGAGAAGACCCATTCGGCCGTGGCCTACGCGGCCGAGCTGCAGAAGGCCGGCTACGCCACCGACCCCGACTACGCCAACAAGCTGAGCCGGGCCATCCACAGCACGCTGCGCGTGGGGCCCTCGGCATGAGGACGGGTGAACGCACATGAGCCTGCTCAACGTCGGCGCCCGCGCCCTCCTCGCCAACCAGGTGGCCCTGCAGACCGCGGGCCACAACATCGCCAACGTCAACACCGCGGGCTATTCGCGGCAGACGGTCTCCCTGCAGACCGTGCAGGGCCAGTTCACGGGCGGCGGCTACATCGGCCAGGGCGTGGACGTGCAGACCATCCTGCGCAACCACAACGAGCTGCTCACGCGGCAGGCGGCGGCGGCCAACTCGGCGCAGACGGCCGACAAGACGCGGGCCGAGCGCCTCTCGCAGCTGCAGGACGTGTTCAGCGGCGGCACCAGCGGGCTGGGCGCCTCGATCACCGACATGCTCAACTCGCTCAAGGACGTGGTCTCCGCGCCCACCGACATCACGGCGCGGACGGTGAGCATCACCCGCATGGACGAGACCGCCGCGCGCATGCGCTCCGCGGCGGACCGGATCGACGAGATCCAGTACACCGTCAAGGAACAGCTCACGAGCGACGTGAACGCGATCAACAGCCTCACCAAGCAGATGGCGAACGTGAACGAGCAGATCGCGCGCGTGAAAGGCAACGGCCAGACCCCGAACGACCTGCTGGACCAGCGCGACCAGATCATCCGCGAGATCAACCAGTACGTGCAGACCACGCAGGTGGCGGCCGACGACGGCACCATAGGCCTGTTCGTGGCCGGCAGCCAGCCGCTGGTGCTGGGCACCACGGCCACGCCGCTGGCGGTGGAAGAGTCGAGCCTCTTCCCCGGCAGCGGGCAGCTCAAGCTGTACTTCAGCCCGGCCGGCGCCAAGCCCATCGAGCTGGACGACAACATGCTCGCGGGCGGCGAGATCTCGGGCCTGCTGCGCTTCCACAACACCGACGTGGCCGAGGGCCGCAACCTGCTGGGCCGCATGGCGCAGGCCATCGGCATGACGATGAACGCCCAGCATAAGCTCGGCCTCACGCTGGACGGTCAGGCCGGCAAGGACCTGTTCTCGGTGTCCACCAGCATGCCCGGCTACACCAACGGCACGGCGGCGGGCAACGTCACCTTCACCGATGCGACGAAATTCGCCGCGTCCGACTACGAAGTGCGCTTCACCACGCCGCCGGCGGGCCAGGTGGTGCGCCTCTCGGACGGCAAGGCCACAGCGTTCACCGACCTCACCAACCTGGCCGGCCAGCAGATCGACGGGCTCAACTTCAACCTCACCGCCGCAGGCGCGGCTGGCGAGCGCGTGCTCTTCAAGCCCTTCAGCAGCGCGGCCTCCAACATCCAGGCCCAGGTGCTCTCGCCGCGCGACCTCGCGGCCGCGAGCCCCGTCAACGCGGCCATGGGCACGACCAACAACGGCTCGCTGCAGCTCAGCTCGGTCCAGGCCACCTCCAGCACCTTCACGGCGCCGCCCACCCCGGGCGGCGTGACGCTCACCTTCACCGCGGGCCCGCCCACCACCTACGCCGTCACGGGTTCCACCACGCCGGCCTCGGGCACCTCGGGCCTGGCCTACACGGCGGGCCAGCCCATCACCATCGACGGCTGGGAGATCACCCTCAAGGGCACGCCCGGCACCGGCGACACGGTGACGGTGGGCAACGCGCTGGACCCGCAGTACGGCGACGCCTACACGCGCAACGCCGGCAACGCCTCGGCGCTCGACGCGCTGGGCGACGTGAAGATGTTCGACGAAGCCACCATGAGCGACGGCTACGCCGGCCTCATGGCCCAGGTCGGCACGCGCACGCAGAGCGCCAAGTACGCCTCCGACGTCTCGGCCACCATCGCCACCAACCTCGAGCGCGACCGCACGGCGGTCTCGGGGGTGAACCTGGACGAAGAGGCCGCCAAGCTGATCCAATACCAGCAGGCCTACCAGGCATCGGCCAAGGTGCTGCAGATCGCGCAGAGCATCTTCGACAGCCTCATCCAGACCATGGGCCGATGATGCCGACCCGCGTTGAAACGACACCGGCCCTCCGGAGAACGCCATGAGCACCTTCTACCGCACCGCCTCCGCCAACCAGTACGACAACGTGCTGCGCAACCTCGCGCAGCGGCAGACCGCGCTGTCCGACCTGCAGGAGAACCTCACCTCGGGCAAGCGCGTGGTGCGCGCCAGCGACGACCCCGTGGCCGCCGCGCAGGCCGAACGCGCCATCACGCGCCTCTCGCGCGTGCAGAGCGACCAGCGCGCCCTGGAGAACGCGCGCAACACCGTCACCCAGGCCGAATCCACGCTCGGCCAGGCCGTGGACATCGTGCAGGAGCTGCGCCAGCTCATCGTGAACGCCGGCGGCGGCTCGCTCACGACCTCGGACCGCAAGACCATGATGAACCAGGTGCAGGGCCTGCGCGAGCAGCTCACCGACCTGGTCAACCGCAAGGACACCAACGGCCTGCCGCTGCTGGGCTCTCTGGGCAGCGCGCTCGCCCCCTTCCTGGGCCCGCAGAGCAGCAGCCCCGACTACACCTTCTCCGGCCAGGCCGGGCAGGCCTCGGGTTCGGCCACCTCGCTGCCGCTCGCGCTGGACGGCGAATCCGCCTTCATGTTCCAGCCCAAGCGCGACGGGGTGTACACCGCCTCGGTGAGCGACATCCCCTCGGGCCGGCTGCTCGTGACCGACGGCGTGAAGCCCGTGGACACCAGCCTCGTGACCGGCGACAACTACCAGATCGTCTTCAGCGGCGTGGGCCCCGGCGCCACGGCCGGCACCACCACGGCCACCTACACCATCACCAACACCACCACGGGCGTGTCGTCCGCGCCCGTGACGGTGCCCGACTTCCCCTCCGACAAGGCCGTATCGATACCGGTCACCGGCATCCCGGGCGTGAGCTTCAACATCACCGGCACGCCCACCAAGCAATCCGACGGTACCTACAACTTCTCGCCGGCCAACGGCGACGCCATCACGCTCAAGCCCAGCGCCAGCATCTTCAGCACCATCGACCAGGCGATCCGCGACATCGGCAGCGCCACCAACAGCAACGCGGCCGCGCAGGCCGTGGGCCAGGCGCTCAACAACATCGACATCGGCATGGAGCGCATCCACAACATGCGCGGCTACGCGGGCGAGCTGCTCAACCGCGCCGACCGCATCACCGGCGACCAGGAAAAGCGCGAGGTGCAACTCGAAGCCGACCGCTCGCGCGCCGAGGATCTCGATATGATCAAGGGCATTTCCGACTTCCAGAACAACCAGACCGGCTACCAGGCGGCCCTGCAGTCCTATGCCCAGGTGCAGAAGCTGTCGCTGTTCAACTACATCGGCTAGAGACAAGCGGGCGCCGCCCCGGCGCCCGTCCGCCGGGCCGCCGCACCGATAACCCATGGTCCAATCCGTCCTCGGCAGCCTGATCCTCGGATACCGCCCCCTGTGGAACCAGGCGCGCCGCCTCGCGGCCGTTCAGCTTTACGTCCACAGCGACGGTCTGGCGCTCGTCGATGCGCCGCACCTGCTGCGCACCCTGCAGGAACTCTGGAGCGCCGGCTCGCCGCCGCTGCTGCTCTCGCCGCAAAGCCCGCAACTGCTGTGCGACCTGCTCGCCCAGGCCCCGCGCGGCGCGCCCTGGATCAGCGTGCCGGAGGCCTGGGTCGCCGACGCCGACCTCTTCGCCCAGGTGCGCGCCGCGCACCAGCGCGGCCTCAAGCTCGTGTGGCGCGGCGCGCTCGACCGCCTGCCGCCGGCCGAAGTGGCGGCCTGCTTCGACAACAGCCTGCTCACGATCTCGGCCACGGACGCCGTGGCCGCCCTGCGCGCGGCCGGCAGCGAGATCCGGGGAGCGCCCCCCGCGCCCAGCCCGGTGATCGCGGGCCAGATGTATGAGAGCGTCGCGAGCCGCCCGCTCATGGAACACTGCCTGGACCGGCACAGCGCGCTCGCCATCGCCGGCTGGCCCGCGGAGGACGTGCTCTACAGCCTGCGCCACCAGCCCCTGCAGCCCGCCCACGAGACCGTGTTCAAGCTCATGCGGGCCATCGACGCCGAGCAATCGCTCGAAGCCTTCGAGCAGATCCTGGGCGAAGACCCCCTGCTCGCCTACCGCTTCATGATCTACACCAACTCCGCCGCGCTGGGCCTGCGCACGGGCGTGGACTCGCTGCGGCGCGGGCTGGTGATGATGGGCTACGGCTCGCTACAGCGGTGGCTGGGCGACCAGCTCCCGCACGCCAGCACCGACCCCAACCTGCACCCCATCCGCGAGTCGATGGTGATCCGCGCGCGCCTGACCGAGCGGCTGCTCGACGCCGGCGTCGAGAACGACCTGCGCCGCGAGGTGTACCTCTGCGGCCTGCTCTCGCAACTGGGCGAACTGCTGTCGGAGCCGCTGGGCACCGTCCTGCGCCGGCTGCCCCTGTCCGAGCGCATCTACGACGCGGCCGTGCTGCGCACCGGCCCCTACGCCGCCAGCCTGGAGATGGCCTGCGCCCTCGAATCCGAAGACGCCGCGCCCATCCGCCAGCTCTGCGAGACCCACGAGCGCGACGTGGAAGAAGTCAACCGCGCGCTGCTGCGGGTGATCTCGGACTTGGTTGTGGAGCGGCCGGCGGGGCGGTGAGGTGACCTGCCCCCATCCGCCATACCAATCATTCGGAGACAGTCCGGGGTTGCAGGATAGTGGTGTTTTGGGTGGGTGTTTCAGATGAACCTGCATTGCCGGCTTGCTGGCGATGCAGGCGCGCGAAGTGCCTTGGTGGCATGCGGCCGATACTCGAATGCGGTCGCACCTCGTTGTAGTCCTGCGCCCAGGCCCGGATCACCTCCCGGGCCTGCGCCAGCGTCTCGAACCAGTGCTCGTTCAAGCACTCGTCCCTGAACTTGCCGTTGAAGCTCTCGATGTAGCCGTTGTGCATCGGTCGGCCCGGCTCGATCAGGATGTGCTGGATCTCGTTGCGCTCGCACCAGCCCAGGAAAGCCCGGCTGGTGAACTCCGGTCCGTTGTCCGTGCGCACCGCCTTGGGGTACCCGCGAGTGCCTGGCCATTGACGTGGCTGGCGCCATTCGCTCCAAGCGCGTGATCGAGGTGCTGTCACGGCTGGTGAGCCTACATGGCGCGCCGCTGTTCATGCGCTCGGACAACGGTTCGGAGTTCGTCAGCCATGCCATCCTGGAGTGGATCGCGCATTCGGGCATCGCCACCGTGCTCAACGATCCCGGCAAGCCCTGGCAGAACGGCACTGACGAGAGCTTCAACGGCAAGTTCCGCGACGAGTGTCTGTCCATCGAGTGGTTCCGCTCGCGCCGCGAAGCCGCTGTCCTGATCGAAGCTTGGCGCAACCACTACAACGAGGTGCGTCCGCACAGCAGCCTGCAATACTTGACCCCGGCGGAGTTCAAACAGCAACCCCGTCAAGACCTGCAACCCGCCATCTTCTAGTTAAAACTGTCTCGGAGAAACCGGGCAGGTCACGGCGGTGCGGGACGCCGGCAGGCCCGCTTCGTCCAGCGCCCTCAGCGCCAGGTGCTCTGCCAGGAGCAGATCGCGCCAGCGCTCGCTGACCGGGCCAAGCTCGGCTTCCGTGAATTTCACCAGCATGTGCCGGGGACCGGCGGAGGTGGCGGCATAGGCTGTGAACTTAGGCTGCTCGCCACCAGCGGACGACCCCGGGGCATCGCCGCGCGCCGCCGCATCGGCGAGGGCCGCATAGGTGGCCGCCTTGTCCGCCTCAGGGATCGGCTCGGGAACGGGCCCGTGGACGAAATGGCCCAACGCCGCCTCACCCAGCAACAGATTGCCGACGGGATCGGCTCCATGGGCGAGGAGCGCGCGCATCGCATCGGCATCCGTCCAGTCCGACAACTGGGAGGGAAGCCACTAGCCCTCCATCGCCGCCAGGGGCAGCCACGCACCCACCCCGGCCTCCTCGCAGGATGGTTTCAGCGCCATTTCATTTGCCTGTAGCGCTTGGAAATAAGCGCTGGTAGCTATCAATTTAGGAGTTTCAACAATCAAAAATCGTAGAGGCGATGTGTGTTGCACTTCATTTTTAAATCTGACACTTAAGACAGCGAAGCGGCCCTTACCCATGAATCAAGCGGTTCACCAGCAACTTGAAATACGGGAACTAGCAAACCATGGTCGTTGTCGACGGCAGCCCGAACGCCAGACGGGATGGACCGCAACAAGTGACTTAAAAGCGTGCAGCCTTTCCATTCAACCAAGTAGGCTAGAGGCTCGTTTACCAGTTCCAGTAAGCGGGCGCGTTCCGTATCGTCGAAATCGTCGAGCACTTGATCGTAGCGAGTGACTGAAAGCCATTCCGCCTCTTGCTCGATCGTGACTTGACCATTCCCCAAGTGTTTGCCACCGGCTGCTTGCACCCACCCATCCGGCGACCACGCGCTCTCACGCTCAATCATCAGCACTATCGAGTTCATGGATTGACAAACTCAACGATCATCACCGACCTGCCCGGAATGCGACAGCTATGGGCCGGGTGTTGCATTTTGGATTTGAGACTGCCGGTGATTACTTGAGCGTAATGTGTTGGGCTTCAAGAAAAGCACCGAAGTGTTCCGCGATGGCATCTCCGTCACGAAGATGCCCCTGTGCAGAGAAGATCGTTCGCTCGCTTTTCATGTCTATAACCTCAGCGTGATAGTTACCACTTTCCCAGCATGTAATTCGGGCAACAGTAGTACGCGTATCTATGTCAAGTCGCGCGGACCGGTTCTCAGACATCGCGCTTTCTGTGACTTGCGCTTCGATACCCTCTCCAAGAGATTGTGCCGTGACTCTCCGTGCCCAATCTACAAAGATTTTCAGCATGATTCGTATGTCCTTATGGAAGCTTTGTTGCCGCGTGGAAGATGTCTTCTGCCTGCGGCATCTGTGGAATCGGAAGTCCTTTTCGTGCAGCGAGCCGACCTTCCAAGGAGTTGGGTCCAATGATCTTTGACCAGCCTTCATTTGTCGCCTTCAGCGATGAGGTTGGTGCATTGAACTCGACATATACGCTTCCTGGCCTTGCTTGGTTGATGAATGCCGCTGCCTCTGCAGGCGTCGCCACGTGAGTCGTTCCCGACAAGCTTTCCTGAACCCTTCCTGACACTTTCATCGCGTCGTACTCAGCTTGGGACATCCACCTTCCAACCCTAGTCATCTCCTTAGCGGCACAGTAAGCCCCCGACTCCACCCCTTCCTGAATCGCTCCAACGACAGGCCTCAAGCGCGACACAGCCGCGGGAACCATGGCAGGCACCGACAAAACAGGCGATGTCGCACCGCTGGTCATGAACAGCGCGGCTTCAGTGACCCCCAATGTGGTCGGCACCAGCCATGGCGCATTGGCAAGTGCCCACGCACACGGCACGGCCAGTAGGCCAAAGCATAGGCCACGGGGGTCTGTGTAGCTCAGCG
>NZ_QLTA01000023.1 GCF_003269065.1 Paracidovorax anthurii | reverse complement strand
CAAGGGAGCGCTTGCGGCCTTCAAGCGCTGCAAGCGCTCGCTGGGGCGGGTGCAAAGTGTGCTGACGGACAGCGGTTACACAGGCGAGCCCTTCGCGCAAGGCGTCAAGGACATCCTGGGTGAGCATGTGACGGTGCAGATCGCCAAGAGAAGCGAGTTGCACACCTTCAAGGTCATGCCCAAGCGCTGGGTGGTTGAGCGCAGCTTTGCTTGGCTGGACAAGAATCGGCGGCTATGGAAGAACTGTGAGCGATGGCTCAACACCAGCTTACAGTTCGTCCACTTGGCGTTTCTGGCTCTGCTACTCAGAAGATCGTAAACACGTTCTTACAACTTCTGTATCGAGGACCTCGGATACGACGCGGAGAACGTCGAGCAGGTCGGACCCGTCACGGTCGAAATCGAGGGCTCCTCCAAGGAGTCGATACTGAAGAGCATCAACGCCGACCTCCCCAAGACGCGGACAGGCACCACCTACACCTCGGCTTCGTAAGCGCGGCCGCAGCTTCCGGGCGCGGCCATCGCCTGCCGCCCGGCGGGTGATGGCTCCCCGGCGACCCCGGCGGCGGGCCCGGGGATCAGGCCACGCCGTTCAGTTCGTCCGCGCGGCTTTGCGCCGCCGCAAAATCCAGATCGCCCGAATAGATCGCGCGGCCGCAGATGACGCCTTCCACGCCTTCGCCCTCCACGGCGCAGAGCTGCTCGATGTCGGTCATGCCGGCGAGGCCGCCCGAGGCGATGACGGGGATGCTGAGGGCCTGGGCCAGCTTCACCGTGGCGTCGATGTTGATGCCCGAGAGCATGCCGTCGCGGCCGATGTCGGTATAGACGATCGATTCGACGCCCCAGTCCTCGAACTTCTTGGCGAGGTCGATCACCTCGTGGCCCGTGAGCTTGCTCCAGCCATCGGTGGCGACCTTGCCGTCCTTGGCGTCCAGGCCCACGATGATGTGGCCGCCGAAGGCGCTGCAGGCGTCCTTGAGGAAGCCGGGGTTCTTCACGGCGGCCGTGCCGATGATGACGTAGCGCAGGCCGCCGTCGATGTATTTCTCGATGGTGTCCAGGTCGCGGATGCCGCCGCCGAGCTGCACGGGCAGGTCGTCGCCCACTTCCTTGAGGATGGCCTTGATGGCGGCGTAGTTCTTGGGCGTGCCGGCGAAGGCGCCGTTCAGGTCCACGAGGTGCAGACGCCGGGCGCCGGCGTCCACCCACTTGCGCGCCATGGCCGCGGGGTCCTCGCCGAACGTGGTGGATTGATCCATGTCACCTTGCTTGAGGCGTACGCAGTGTCCGTCCTTGAGGTCGATGGCGGGGATGAGCAGCATGATGGAGGGCGAAGGGTGAAGGAATGCCGTGGCGGGCGCGACGGCCCGGCCGGGGTTGAAGGAAATCAGGGATTCCAGTGGAGGAAGTTGCGATAGAGCGCCAAACCGTGCCCGGAACTTTTCTCTGGATGGAATTGCGTGGCAAAAATATTATCGCGTGCGATGGCGGATGCAAAGCACCCGCCGTAGTCGGTTTCCCCCGCGGTGTGCGCTGCATCGCGCGGCAGGGCATGGAAACTGTGCACGAAATAAAAATAGCTTTCGTCAGGGATGCCGTCCCACACGGGGTGCGCGCCGCCCGCATGGGGCACCTGGCGCACGCGGTTCCAGCCCATCTGCGGCACCTTGTAGCGGCTGCCGTCGGGCTGCGTGCGGCCCGCGAGGTCGAAGCGCCGCACGTCGCCGGGGATGAGGCCCAGGCCGGGGGTGTCGCCCTCGGCGCTGTGGTCCAGCAGCATCTGCATGCCCACGCACACGCCGAAGAGGGGCTTGGAGGCGGCGGCCTCCAGCACCGATTCCTGCAGGCCGGATTCGCGCAGCTCGCGCATGCAGTCCGGCATGGCGCCCTGCCCCGGCAGCACCACGCGCTGCGCAGCGCGCACCTCCTCGGGGCGGGAGGTCACGACCACGGTCCATCCGCTGCCCTCGGCGGCGGCCTGCACGGCCTGCGAGACGGAACGCAGATTGCCCATGCCATAGTCCACCACGGCCACGGTTTTTGCTTCGATATTCATAGCAACAAAGATAGAAAAGACGCCGACATGGAGCCTCTTCAGCTCAACTTCCTTACAACGAACCCTTGGTGGAGGGGATGACGCCGGCCGTGCGCGGGTCGCGCTCCAGCGCGGCGCGCAGGGCCCGCGCGAACGCCTTGAAGATCGTCTCGCACTGGTGGTGGGCGTTGAAGCCCTTGAGGTTGTCGATGTGCAGCGTCACGCCCGCGTGGTTCACGAAGCCCTGGAAGAATTCGTAGACGAGCTGGGTGTCGAGCTGGCCGATGCTGCCGGCGGTGAACTTCACGTCCATGTGCAGGCCCGGGCGGCCCGAGAAATCGACCACCACGCGCGAGAGCGCCTCGTCGAGCGGCACGTAGGCATGGCCGTAGCGGCGGATGCCCTTCTTGTCGCCCACGGCGCGCGCGAAGGCCTGGCCGAGCGTGATGCCGACGTCTTCCACCGTGTGGTGGCCGTCGATGTGCAGGTCGCCTTCGCACTCGACTTCCAGGTCGATGAGGCCGTGCCGCGCGATCTGGTCGAGCATGTGGTCGAAGAAGCCGATGCCGGAGGCGAGGCGCACGGCGCCCGTGCCGTCGAGGTTCACGCGCACGCGGATGCGCGTCTCGGCGGTGGTGCGGGCGACCTCGGCGATGCGGTCGGCGTCGGGGCCCTCAAGGGCGGCGGAGGGAACGAGTGCGGAGGAAGTCATAGGGAAGCCTGGAGCGCGTCGAGCATCTGGGCGTTGTCGGCCATGGTGCCCACCGTGAGGCGCAGGCAGCGGGCCAGCAGTGGGTGCATTGTAGAAACGTTCTTGACGAGAACCTTGCGGGCCTTCATGCCCTCGAAGGCGCGCGCGGCATCGGGCACGCGGATGAGCACCATGTTGGCCTCGCTGTCCCACACCCGTTCGATGCCGGGCATGGCTCGCAGGTCGGCCACCAGCTGCGTGCGCGCCGCGCGCAGTTCGGCGGCCTGGGCCGCGAAAACCGGGGCGTGCTCCAGCGCGAAGAGCGCGGCCTCGCAGTTGAGCACGCTCACGTTGTAGGGCGGGCGCACCTTCTCGATCTCGTTCACGAGCGCGGCCGGGCCGATCAGGTAGCCCAGGCGCACGCCCGCCAGGCCGAACTTGCTGAGCGTGCGCATCAGCAGCACGTGCGCGTTGCGCGCGGGCTCGGCGCGCATGCGGTCGATCCAGGTGCGGCTCGCGAAGGGCTGGTAGGCCTCGTCCATCACCACCATGCCACCCTGCGCGCCGGCCGCGTCGATGATGCGCTGCACCGCGCCCTCGTCCCACAGCGTGGCGGTGGGGTTGTTGGGGTAGGCGAGGTAGGTGATGGCCGGGCGGTGCGCGGCGATGGCCGCGAGCATCGCGGGCTCGTCCAGCTCGAAGTCGGGCGTGAGCGGCACGCCCACGAAATCCAGCCCCTGCAGCTGCGCGCTCATGGGGTACATGACGAAGCCCGGCAGGGGCGCGAGCATGGTGGCGCGCTCGCCGGTGCCGGGGCGCGCGCAGGCCAGCGCCAGCAGCGTGATGAGCTCGTCCGAGCCGTTGCCCAGCACCAGCGCGCTGCCCTCGGGCACGCCGGCGTGCGCGGCGATGGCATCGCGCAGGTCGTTCAGGCGCGCGCCGGGGTAGCGGTTGAGCGCCAGCGCGCCGAGGCGGCGGCCAAGCGCCTCCTGCAGCGGCCCGGGCAGCGTGAAGGGGTTCTCCATCGCGTCCATCTTGAGAAAGCCCGCCGCGGACTGCACCGCGTAAGCGTGCATTGCGCGGACATCGGGACGGATGCGTTTTAATGCAGCGTCGGTCGTAGTCATTTCAGGATTTCCCATTTTTTGATTTGAAGGCGGTGGAGTTCACCTCTGAAGGGGCGGGCACTGCCTATCCATGAGCCAAGGGCAAAACAAGGTCGATTCGCCTGGCCAATTCCTGTGCAAGCACTTTGAAATCGCCATGCGCCTTCTGCACCGCATTAGCGTGAGAGCCGATGGCACCGTCTGCCGCACGCAAGGAAAATACCGGTTTGCGCGCTTCCTGGGCCAAGGGCATCAGGCTGTTGTAATTCTTGAGCGTGGCCAAGCAGTAAGGATCCTGTTCGATAGCAGGCAAGGTTTTCTTGCCGATGTCCTCGCCGAGCACGCTCCTCCTGAATTCCGCCGGAATCTGGTTCAACCAGCGCGTGTAGGCCTTGACCGGCCGCGTAAGCCGCACGCCATGCCGCATGGCTATGTAGCCGGCCGGCGTCATGCTCCCACTGGGCAAGTCGAACGTGGGCCGCTCCCAACTTCCGCGGCGCTTATCCCACCCTTTTTGCCACTCCCGCAAGGTGGGCCCGAGATTTCGCAAACCCTGCAGCGAAAACAGGTCTGCTCCAAGGGGAACAACGACATGATTGCTGCCCAGCAGTGCGGCACGGTTGATGGCTCCAAGGTTGGGGCCGACATCGACGACGATCAGGCTCGCATCGAACCGCGCCGCGGCCTCCTGCGCACTGCGCCAGAACGCAGTCAGGATGCGGAAAGGCCGTGTCTTGTTGTTATCGTCCATCGCCTCGGTCCAGGTGGCCGAGAGTTGATCCTCGAAGCCGGATAGGCCAAGGTCGCCGGGAATCAATGCCAGACGTGGATGGATGACTTGATAGTCCGCCGGAGCGAAGTCCCCCACGTCCAGCAAAGGCTTCACACTGTCGTAGATGGTGGAAACCTTCAGTTCGTCCTCCCAGAGGCCGGCCAACTGGTCCTCGTCGAGGAAAGCCGCCGTGAGGTTGGCCTGGGGGTCGAGATCGACCGCCAGAACGCGAACCCCCAACTCGGCGAACATGGAGGACAGGTGATAGACCAGGGACGTCTTTCCAACGCCGCCCTTATTGTTGAAGAATGTCAGTACAGGCAGGTTCATGCGGGCCTCCGCACAATCACCAGCACGTGGGTGGCTCTGACCTCGAATTCCGGCAGCGGATTACCGTTGTCCGCCAGCAGTCTGCGCGCCGTGGCAATCCCCACGCCGAACCGCTGCACATAGCCCAGCACTTTCAAGGCCTCGGCCAAATGCGGATTGCGGTAGTCGGTAATGCCCGGCTGCCCGAAGTTGCCGGCGTTCACGATCCCGTAGGGCCCTCCAGGGCTGACGATTTCGATACGGTCGTTGAACCACGTTACCCGTATGGGAGCATTCGTGGCCTCGTAGGTGCGGTGCATCACGGCATTGCGAAGCAGTTGCTGGAGCGCCGCCAAAGGATAGTCCGCCCTGCGTCTTTCGACATCCCCCGACGCCACATCGACCCGGGTGGCGATATGCGCACGCAGCTTGTCGTCCAGCCGGCCGATGATTTCGCCCAGGCGTCCGTCGATCACTGCTTCGTCGACGATGGGGTCGTCGAGTTCGACACCATCGATCCGCAGGAATTGGACATAGCTGCAGGGGATCAGGTCGCGCGGACGCGTGCCGATCACCATCGCTCCCAGCACGGTCGGCAGGGGCGATGCGACGGAATCGATCATCCGGCAGGCGCTCAACCGCTCTTCATAGGTGCGGTGATTGGCCTCCAGCACGTCCGGTGCGAATGCGCCGGGAAGGTATTCGGTCTCGAAAGCGCTGCGGCTCAGATCGGCAAGCGACGCGAACGATACGGGCTGCAGATCGAAAGGCAAATCGCCGTGGCGTCGCCGTTCATTCAGCAAGCGTTCGTCCTGCGCGTTCGCAATACCATGCCGCGGTCCGGTGCGGATGCAGATGCGCCCTTTGTATTTCACGGGCGGCGCTTCGGCAGGCATGACGGTCATCACGACGACATCCTTGTCGCCCAGGCGACGCTTTTCAACCGTCATGCTGGGAAACGGCAGGATGTTTCCATCCGAGCGGATGTCCGCCAGGGCAAGCAGCAGTTGGTCGGTAATTTCCAGCCCGGTCAAGGCGCCGTCGCCGTCTTTCGCGCCGATGAAAACCACCCCGGGCTGCCCATGACCAGGCAGATCATTGGCGAACGCACACACGGCCTGACGCACCTTCTCGGGGGCATCCCCCTTGAAGCTCTCCTTCCGTTCTGCCCGGTCCGATTCCAGATCGGACAGCAATACCAGCAGTTGTTCGTCTGTGAGTCGCATGCAGACCTCTCCCGATTAACCCAGCATTCGCAGTGGACCATACCAGCCTCGGCACCAACTGCCAGGCCTCAGGCAGAGCCGGCTCAAGACCGGGACTGCTTCAGCCGCATCTCGGCCGCGCGCGCATGGGCCTGCAGGCCCTCGCCGTGCGCCAGCACGCTGGCGATGGCGCCCAGCGTCTGCGCGCCCTGCTCGCTCACCTCGATGAGGCTGCTGCGCTTCTGGAAGTCATAGACGCCCAGCGGCGACGAGAAGCGCGCCGTGCCGCTCGTGGGCAGCACGTGGTTGGGGCCGGCGCAGTAGTCGCCCAGGCTCTCGCTGGTGTAGGCGCCCAGGAAGATCGCGCCGGCGTGGCGCAGCAGCGGCTCCCAGCGGTGCGGGTCGCGGCTCGACACCTCCAGGTGCTCGGGCGCGATGCGGTTGCTGATGGCGCAGGCCTCTTCCATGTCCCGCGTGAGGATCAGCGCGCCGCGCCCGGTGAGGCTCTTGGCGATGATCTCCGCGCGCGGCATGGCGGGCAGCAGCCGGTCGATCTCGCGCTGCACGGCGTCGAGGTAGGCCGCGTCGGGGCACAGCAGGATGGACTGGGCCAGCTCGTCGTGCTCGGCCTGGCTGAACAGGTCCATGGCCACCCAGTCGGGCGGCGTGGTGCCGTCGGCCAGCACCAGGATCTCGCTGGGCCCGGCGATCATGTCGATGCCCACGGTGCCGAACACGCGCTTCTTGGCGCTGGCCACGTAGGCGTTGCCGGGGCCGGTGATCTTGTCCACCTTCGGCACCGTGGCCGTGCCGTAGGCCAGGGCCGCCACGGCCTGCGCGCCGCCCAGGGTGAAGCCGCGCGTGACGCCCGCCACGTAGGCCGCGGCCAGCACCAGCGGGTTCTTCTCGCCGCGCGGCGTGGGCACGACCATGATGATCTCGGGCACGCCGGCCACGTGGGCGGGGATGGCGTTCATCAGCACGCTCGACGGGTAGGCGGCCTTGCCGCCCGGCACGTAGATGCCCACGCGGTCCAGCGGCGTGACCTTCTGGCCGAGCAGCGTGCCGTCCTCGTCGCGGTAGCTCCAGCTCTCGCCGCTCGCCTTCTTCTGCGCCTCGTGGTAGGCGCGCACGCGCCTTGCGGCGGCTTCGAGCGCGTCGCGCTGCGCGGCGGGCAGCGCATCGAAGGCGGCCTTCAGCTCGGCCTGCGAGAGTTCCAGCGCGGCCACGGAAGGCGCCTGCAGGCCGTCGAAGCGCTGCGTGTACTCCAGCACGGCCGCATCGCCGCGCCGCTGCACGTCGGCGAGGATGTCGGCAACGCGCTGCTCGATGGCGGCATCGGTGTCGGCGGACCAGTGCAGGCGCGCGGCGAATTCCGATTCAAACGTGGCCGATGTCGTCGCAATGCGGGCGGGAGCTGCTATCAATTCCATAGTGAGTCTCCGGAAATCCCTCAGTGGGGGCGGACCGCGCCGGCGAAAGCATCGATGATGCGGCGCAGCGGCACGCGCTTGAGCTTGAGCGCGGCCTGGTTCACGACCAGATGCGAGCTGATGTCCATGATGCGCTCCACCTCCACCAGGTGGTTGGCGCGCAGCGTGTTGCCGGTGGAGACCAGATCGACGATGGCGTCGGCCAGCCCGGTGAGCGGGGCCAGTTCCATGCTGCCGTAGAGCTTGATCATGTCCACGTGCACGCCCTTGGCGGCGAAGAATTCGCGCGCGATGGTGGTGTACTTGGTGGCCACGTTCAGCCGCCCGCCCTGCTTCACGGCGCGGACGTAGTCGAAGTCGTCGCGCACGGCCACGCTCACGCGGCACTTGGCGATGTGCAGGTCGAGCGGCTGGTAGAGGCCCTGGCCGCCGTGCTCGATGAGCGTGTCCTTGCCCGTCACGCCGATGTCGGCGCCGCCGTACTGCACGTAGGTGGGCACGTCGGTGGCGCGCACCAGCACCACGCGCACCCCGGGGCGGTTGGTGGACAGGATGAGCTTGCGCGACTTCTCGGGGTCTTCCAGCACCTCGATGCCGGCGGCCGCGAGCAGCGGCAGGGTTTCTTCGAAGATACGGCCCTTGGAGAGGGCCAGCGTGATCATGTCGTCGTCGTTGGTCGTCATGCCTTCACCCGTTCGATATCGGCGCCCAGGGCGCGCAGTTTGCCTTCCATGCAGTCGTAGCCCCGGTCGAGGTGGTAGATGCGGTCCACCACGGTCTGGCCGTCGGCCACGAGGCCGGCGATCACCAGGCTGGCGGAGGCGCGCAGGTCGGTGGCCATGACGGTGGCGCCCGAGAGCAGCGCGCCCGTGTCGCCCAGGCCCTCGATGATGGCCACCTTGCCGTCCGCCTGGATGCGCGCGCCCAGCCGCAGCATCTCGTTCACGTGCATGAAGCGGTTCTCGAAGATGGTCTCGGCCACGGTGGAAGTGCCCTGCGCCACGACGTTGAGCGCCATGAACTGCGCCTGCATGTCGGTGGGGAATCCGGGGTATTCGGTGGTGCGGAAGCTCTGCGCCTGCAACTGCCCCGCGCCGGGGCTCTGCACGCGGATGCCGCCCTCGGGGCCGTTCACGGGCTCCACGGTGGCGCCGGCGTCGCGCAGCTTCTCGATCACCGCATCGAGGTGGTCCGCGCGGCCGTGGCGCAGCAGCGCCTCGCCGCCCGTGGCCGCCACGGCGCACAGGAAGGTGCCGGCCTCGATGCGGTCGGCCACCACGCGGTGGGTGCAGCCGTGCAGGCGCTCCACGCCCTGCACGCGGATGCGGCTGGTGCCCTGGCCTTCGATGCGCGCGCCCATGGCGATGAGCATCTCGGCGAGATCGACCACCTCCGGCTCCTGCGCGGCGTTCTCCAGCACCGTCTCGCCCTCGGCCAGCGTGGCGGCCATGAGCAGGTTCTCGGTGCCCGTCACCGTGACCATGTCGGTGGTGATGCGCGCACCCAGGAGGCGCGTGCGGCCGGCGGGCAGGCGGGCGATCATGTAGCCGTGCTCCACCACGATCTCCGCGCCCATGGCCGCGAGGCCCTTGATGTGCTGGTCCACCGGGCGCGAGCCGATCGCGCAGCCGCCGGGCAGCGACACCGTGGCCTCGCCGAAGCGCGCGAGCAGCGGGCCCAGCGCCAGCACCGAGGCGCGCATGGTCTTCACGAGGTCGTACGGCGCCTCGGGCGTGGAGAGCGCGCTCGCGTCGATGTGCACGGTGCCGCCGCCGGCGCGGTCCGCGCCCTGGGCATGGCTTGCCGACACGCCCATGTTGCGGATGAGTTCGAGCATCGTCGCCACGTCCTGCAGGCGCGGCACGTTGAGCAGGGTCACGGGCTCGGCGGTGAGCAGCGCCGCGCACAGCTCGGGCAGCGCGGCGTTCTTGGCGCCGGAGATCGGCACCTCGCCCCGCAGGGCGCGGCCGCCGCGAATGAGGAGTTGGTCCATGGCTGATCGCCTGAAATGGGGTGAGATAAGGGCTATGTCGGCGTCCGCTCTTGCGGACATGCTATTGAAATATGAGCAACCCAGGTGCCGCCGTCAGCCCTCGCCCGGCAGCGCGGCCCACTCGGCGGGGGTGTAGGTCTTCATCGAGAGCGCGTGCACCTCGTCCGTGTGCATGCGGCTGCCGAGCGTCGCATAGACGCGCTGGTGGCGCTGGATGGGGCGCTTGCCCTCGAACTCGGCCGAGACGATGGTCGCGTACCAGTGGCGGCCGTCGCCCTCCAGCGCGAGGTGTGCGCAGGGCAGGCCCGCGCGGATCAGGTCTTTGAGTTGGTCGGCGGTCATCGGGGGGCCTTCGCAGGAAATCTTGGAGGGGGTCGTCGGGGTCTTGGGAAAGCCGGCCCGCCGCCCGCGCGTGGCACGCGGGCAGCAAGCCGGCCGGGCTCAATGGCGGATCTTGTAGCCCGTGCGCAGCAGGTGCACCGCGAGCGCGCTCACGGCCAGCCAGGCGCCGCCCACGATGCCCAGGCTCAGCCAGGGCGAGGTGTCGCTCTGGCCGAAGAAGCCGTAGCGGAAGCCGTCGATCATGTAGAAGAACGGGTTCAGGTGGCTCACCGTCTGCCAGAAGGGCGGCAGCGACTGGATGGAATAGAACACGCCCGAGAGGAAGGTCATGGGCACGATGATGAAATTCTGGAAGGCCGCCATCTGGTCGAACTTGTCGGCCCAGAGCCCGGCGATCAGCCCCAGCGTGGCCAGCAGCGCCGCGCCCAGCAGCGCGAACGCGGCGATCCACAGCGGCGCGGCGAACTCGGGCCGCGCGAAGCCCAGCGTGGCGACGAACACGCCCAGCCCCACCACCAGCCCGCGCACGATGGACGAGCCCACGTAGGCGAAGAACCAGGCCCAGTGCGACAGCGGCGTGAGCAGCACGAACACGAGGTTGCCCATGATCTTGCTCTGGATGAGGCTCGACGAGCTGTTGGCGAAGGCGTTCTGCAACAGGCTCATCATCACGAGGCCGGGCACGAGGAAAGCGGTGTAGCTCAGGCGGTCGTAGACCTTCACGTGGTCTTCGAGCACGTGGCCGAAGATCAGCAGGTACAGCACGGCCGTGAGCACGGGCGCGGCGATGGTCTGGAAGCTCACCTTCCAGAAGCGCAGCACCTCCTTGTAGAACAGGGTCTGCCAGCCGGTCATCGGGCCACCTCCATGCGGCGCGCGCTCATAGCCGCACCCCGCCTTCGGCCGTTTCCTCGGGCTCGCCGGCCGGCGCGGGCGCATGCGCGGGATCGGGGTAGCGGCCCTCGGCCATCAGGCTGAGGAACACGTCCTCCAGGTCGGCCTTGCGGATCTCGACATCGTGCACGCCGACGCCGGCCGCGCGCAGCGCCGCCAGCACGCGCTCGATGTCGGCCGCATCCTGCGCGGGCAGCTGCACCACGCGGCCCGTGACGCGGGCGCCGCCGGCCAGCGCGGGCGGCAGCGGATCATCGGTCTTGAAGCGCAGCACGTTGGTGGAAGCGGCGTGCAGCAGCTCGGACGTGGTGGACAGCGCGATCATCCGGCCCCGCTTGAGCATGGCGATGCGGTTGCACAGGGCTTCGGCCTCTTCGAGGTAATGGGTGGTGAGCAGCACCGTGTGGCCCGCCTTGTTGAGCCGCGCGACGAAGTGCCACAGCGTCTGGCGCAGCTCCACGTCCACCCCGGCGGTAGGCTCGTCGAGCACGATGATGGGCGGCTTGTGCACCAGCGCCTGCGCCACGAGCACGCGGCGCTTCATGCCGCCCGAGAGCTGGCGCATGTTGGACGTGGCCTTGTCGGCCAGGCCCAGGCTTTCGAGCAGCTCGTCGATCCAGGCATCGTTGTTCTTCACGCCGAAGTAGCCCGACTGGATGCGCAGCGTCTCGCGCACGTTGAAGAACGGGTCGAACACCAGCTCCTGCGGCACGATGCCGAGCCGGCGCCGCGCGGCGGCGAAGTCGGTCCGCACATCGCTGCCCTGCACGAGAACGCGCCCGCCGGACGCCTGCGCGAGGCCCGCCAGGATGCTGATGAGGGTGGTCTTGCCGGCGCCGTTCGGCCCGAGGAGACCGAAGAACTCGCCCTCCTCGATGTCCAGGCTCACGCCGTCGAGCGCCTGGAACGGCCCTTTGGGCGTGGAGTAGGTCTTGGAGACGGACTGGAAGGAGACTGCAGGCATGGAAGCCGGCCATTCTACGGCCCCGGCGCGGATTTGCCTGGCCGCCGCCCCGATGGCACTACGGGCGCGCGGCGCCCGTGGAGAACGTGTTCACGCGCCAAGGGCGCTCACGCCGCCGCGGGGGGCACGAGCAACTCCTGCACCCCGTAGAGGCCCGCGAGCTTTGCCAGCCCCTCGGGCAGTCCCTTGACCTCGAAGCGCTTGTTTTCGAGCAGCACCGCGCGGCGGCATTCCAGCAGCACCGCGAGGGCCGAGGAGTCGAAGGTGGTGAGCGCAGCGGCATCCACGACGAGGATCTCGTCGCGGTGCGCCTTGAGGCCCTGCAGCAGCATGCGCAGGCAGGCCGAGGCCTGCGCGTGGGTCAATTCGGTGGGAAGGACCAGCATGGGCGATCGCGCGGCGGTGCCGTCAGCTCGCCTTCTTGCCGGCGGTACCGGAGGTACCGGCGGCGTTGGCCTTGTTGCGCGCGACCAGCGATTCGATCAGGCCGTCGATGCCCTTGGCGTTGATCTCCTGCGCGAACTGCGTGCGGTAGGTTTCCACGAGCCACACGCCCATCACGTTGAGGTTGTAGATCTTCCAGCCCGCGCCGTCGCCGGGGACTTTCTCCAGGCGGTAGTCGAGCTGGATGGGGTCGCCGCGGCCCAGGATCTCCGAGCGCACCAGCACGTCCTTGTCGTCGGCGCCGGCGCGCAGCGGCTTGACCTCGATGGACAGGTCGTTCACCTGGCTCAGGGCGCCGGCGTAGGTGCGCACGAGCAGGGTCTTGAACTCTTCCTGCAGGCGCGCCTGCTGGTTCGGCGTGGCCTGGCGCCAGCCCGGGCCCACGGCCGCGGCCGTCATGCGGCGGAAGTTCACGTGCGGCAGGATCGCCTTGTCCACCAGCGCGGTGATCTTGTTCACGTCGCCGGCCTTGATGCTCTTGTCGTTGCGCACGGTCTCCAGCACGTCGGTGGACAGGCGCTTGACCAGCGCGTCCGGCGCCTCGTCGGCGGCCAGGGCCGCCACCGGGGCACCCAGCCAGAGCGCGGCGGTGGTGCACAGGACCATCCGGCCCAGGGTACGTCGGCTCATCGTCATGGTTCGTTTCCTTTCTTGAGGCGCGCCCGGGAAAGGCGCACCGGTTCATTCATGCATTCTGTTCGCCGCGCCGCGCGGGCATGCGTCCGCCGCGTTCACGGATGCAAGCAACTGCAACGCAGCGGCCCGCCCACTCACAACGTGTCTCAGCGCACGGGCTCCTCGGGCAGCTTGCCCGCGTCCTCGTCGTAGCGCTCCTCTTTCTTGAGCGAGTCCGCCTGGGCCGCCTGGTTGCGCACCTGCAGGTAGGCGTCGCGCGTGAAGCTGTACTTGTCGAGCGCCGCCGTGTCGAGCACGGAGCTGGCGCGCAGCAGGTTGGCGCGCGTGTTCACGATGCTGAGCGCATAGAGCGCGTTGCGGTCGGACACCGGATCGACGTAGGTGATCAGGTTGCCCTTGGTGTCTACGGGCAGCGCGACCGTGTCGCGCACGGTGGAGGGGCCCAGCAGCGGCAGCACGAGGTACGGCCCCGTGGGCACGCCCCAGCGGCCCAGCGTGAGGCCGAAGTCCTGCCGCGAGCGGTCGATGCCCATCTCGCTGGCCACATCGAACAGGCCGCCGATGCCGAAGACCGTGTTCACGTTGAAGCGCGCGATGCTGTTGAGGGCACCCTCGCCGCGCAACTGCAGCACGTTGTTCACGAAGGACCAGAGGTCGGTGAGGTTGGAGAAGAAGTTGCTCACGCCCGTGCGCACGACGCGCGGCGTCACCTCCGTGTAGGCGGTCGCGACGGGCCGGAGCACGACATCGTCCACCTTGTCGTTGAACTGCGTCATCGTGCGGTTGTAGGGCTCCAGCGGATCGCGCGGATCGGCGTTCGGGCCGCTGGCGCAGCCCGCGAGCAGGAGAGCGGCCACCAGTGCGCAGGCACCGCCGCGGAGGGCACGGGCCCCGGAGGATTGGAACGTGTTGTGCATCGTTGTCGTCATTTCTTGTTGCCGCCCGAGGAGGCCCCGCTGCCCTCCTCTGCCTTGCCATAGAGGAACTGGCTGATGAGGTTTTCCAGCACCACCGCCGACTGGGTGGAGGTGATGCGGTCGCCCTCGGCGAGGTTTTTCTCGTCGGCACCCGCCTGGATGCCGATGTACTGGTCGCCCAGCAGGCCGCTGGTGAGGATCTTGAGCGAGCTGTCCTTGGGGAAGGCGTAGCGCTTGTCCATCTCCAGCGTCACCTGGGCCTGGAAGGTCTTGTCGTCGAACGTGATGGACCGCACGCGGCCCACCACCACGCCGGCGCTGCGCACCGCCGCCTGGGGCTTGAGGCCGCCGATGTTGTCGAAGAGCGCCGTGACCTGGTAGCCCGTCTGCCAGTTGACGCGCAGCAGGTTCGCCGACTGCAGGGCGAGGAAGAGCAGGGCCGCGCCGCCCAGCAGGACGAACAGGCCGACCCAGATATCGTTCTTGGAGTGCTGCATGGTGTATTTCTCTCAATCTCTCTGTGGTTCTTGCGCAGTGGGTGCCGGATGGAGGCGCCTCAGATGCTGAACATCCAGGCGGTGAGCAGGAAATCCAGCCCCAGCACCGCGAGCGAGGCCATGACCACTGTGCGCGTGGTGGCGCGCGACACGCCCTCGGGCGTGGGCTTGGCGACAAACCCCTGCAGGAGCGCGAGGAAGGTGACGGTGACGCCGAAGACGAAGCTCTTGAGCACGCCGTTGCCCACGTCGGCCCACACATCGACGCCGCTCTGCATCTGGCCCCAGAAGGCGCCGGCGTCCACGCCCAGCATGACCACGCCGACGATCCAGCCGCCGATCACGCCCACGGCGCTGAACACGGCCGCGAGCAGCGGCATGGCGATCACGCCCGCCCAGAAGCGCGGCGCGAGGATGCGGCGCACGGGATCGACCGCCATCATCTCCATGGCCGAGAGCTGCTCGCCCGCGCGCATGAGGCCGATCTCGGCCGTGAGCGAGGTGCCCGCGCGGCCCGCGAAGAGCAGCGCCGAGACCACGGGCCCCAGCTCGCGCACCAGCGACAGCGCCACGAGCAGGCCCAGGGCCTGGGAGGAGCCGTAGCGCTGCAGCGTGTAGTAGCCCTGCAGCCCCAGCACGAAGCCCACGAAGAGCCCCGAGACGGCGATGATGGACAGCGAGTAGTTGCCCAGGAAATGCAGCTGGTCGCTCACCAGCCGGAAGCGCTGCAGCGTGGGGCCGAGCAGGCCCACGAGGCGCGCGAACAGCCGCGCGGCGCGGCCGATGTCCGCGAACAGGCTGCGCGTGGCGAAGCCGACGTCGGAAGGTTTCCACCAGCTCATCGCGCACCTCCGCCCAGCGGCCCGAAATCGTCGGCCACCGTGGGGCCGGGATGGTGGAAGGGCACGGGCCCGGTGGGCAGCGCGTGCACGAACTGGTGCACCAGCGGGTCGGTGCTGGCACGCACTTCGTCGGGCGTGCCCTGCGCGGCGACGACGCCCGGGCCCAGGATGACCACGTGGTCGGCCACGCGGAAGGTTTCCTCCACGTCGTGCGAGACCACGAGCGTGGTGAGGCCCATGGCGTCGTTGAGCTGGCGGATGAGCTGGGCGGCCGTGCCCAGCGAGATCGGGTCCAGCCCCGCGAAGGGCTCGTCGTAGAGGATCAGTTCGGGGTCGAGCGCGATGGCCCGCGCCAGCGCCACGCGCCGCGCCATGCCGCCGGAGACCTGGCTGGGCATGAGGTCGCGCGCGCCGCGCAGGCCCACGGCGTGGAGCTTCATGAGCACGATGTCGCGCACCAGCTCCTCCGGGAGATCGGTGTGCTCGCGCAGCGGGAAGGCCACGTTCTCGAACACGCTCATGTCGGTGAACAGCGCCCCGAACTGGAACAGCATGCCCATGCGGCGGCGCGCGGCGTAGAGCCGGGTGGCGTCCATGCGGGCCACGTCCTGCCCATCGAACAGCACCTCGCCCTGCTGCGCCACCTGCTGGCCGCCGATGAGGCGCAGCACCGTGGTCTTGCCGCCGCCCGACGCCCCCATGAGCGCGGTCACCTTGCCGCGCGGGATGGCGAGCGACACGTCGCGCAGGATCGGACGCTCGCCGTACGAGAACGTGACGTTGCGCAGTTCGACCAGGGGGGCGGGCTCGGGCATGCGGAGGTTTCGAGGACAGGAGAAGGCGTGATTGTCACGGCAGGGACCGTTGGCCGTGGCGAGCGATGGTAACGCAAACATACATGCATGGATGTTTGCTATTGCCACAGGCGGCATATCGCTATTTTTCCAGGAGCATCCGACTCCGATGTTTCATGGTAGAGCGCGGCATTTGGCCTGGATTCTGCAAGCGCGCACGCCGCGCCTCAGAGCATGCTGCGAAGGAATGCCTGCGTTCGCGCATGTTGCGGATTCGCGAAGAACTCGGCCGCGGGCGCGGCCTCGATGATCTCGCCCCGGTCCATGAACACCACGCGGTTCGCCACCTCGCGGGCGAAGCCCATCTCGTGCGTGACCACCAGCATGGTCATGCGCTCCCGGGCCAGCGCGCGCATGGTGCGCAGCACCTCGCCGGTCAGCTCGGGGTCGAGCGCCGAGGTGGGCTCGTCGAAGAGCAGGATGTCCGGCTCCATGGCCAGCGCGCGCGCGATGGCCACGCGCTGCTTCTGCCCGCCCGAGAGGCGCCCGGGGTAGCTGTCCTGCTTCTCCAGCAGGCCGACTTTCTCCAGCAGCGCCCGGGCGCGCGGCACGATGGCCGGGCGCGCCAGGCCCTTGACCACCATCGGCGCCTCGATGACGTTCTCCAGCACGGTGAGGTGCGGGAACAGGTTGAACGACTGGAACACCATGCCCATGCGGCGGCCGATGCGGCGCACCTCGGCATCGGGCACGTAGCGGCAGCGCCCGCCCGCGTCGGTGGTGGCGAGCGTCTCGCCCTCGATGGCGATGTGGCCGCGGTCGATGGTCTCCAGGTGGTTCAGACAGCGCAGGAAGGTGCTCTTGCCCGAGCCCGAGGGGCCGATCACGGCCACGGTCTCGCCGCGCCCGAGCGTGAGCGACACGTCGCGCAGCACCGGCACGCCGCCGAAGGCCTTGTGCAGGCCGCGCGCCTCGATCATCGGCGTAGCGACGTCGGCGGCGGCGGCGCGGGAGGGGGCGTCAGGCGTCGTGGCGGGCATAGCGTTGCTCCAGGCGCTGGAAGACCCAGGTGAGCACCAGGGTCATCACGAGGTAGAAGGCGGCGGCCACGATGAACGGCGTGGTCGTGAAGTCGCGCTGCACGATGCCGCGCGCGGCGCGCAGCAGGTCGTTGAGCGCCAGCACGTAGATGAGCGAGGTGTCCTTGACCAGGGTGATGGTCTCGTTGCTCATGGGCGGCAGGATGCGGCGCACCATCTGCGGCAGCACGATGCGGCGCATGGTCTGGCCGTAGGTCATGCCCAGCACCTTGGCCGCCTCGTACTGGCCGCGATCGATCGACTGGATGCCGGCGCGAAAGATTTCGGCGAAATACGCCGCGTAGTTCAGCGCGAAGGCCACCATCGCGGCCGGGAAATCCGGCAGCCGCACCCCGATCACCGGCACGAACGGCAGCGCGAAGTAGATGAACAGCATCTGCAGCATGAGCGGCGTGCCGCGCATGAGCCAGATGTACCCGTTGACCAGCCCCGACAGCAGCCCCCAGCGCGACACGCGCGCGAGCGCCAGCGCCAGGCCCAGCGGCACCGCCAGCGCCAGCGTGATCGCGAAGAGCTTCAGCGTGACCGCAGCGCCCTGCGCGAGCGGCCCCAGAAGTGAAAGAACGTAATCCATCTGCTACGAAAATCCGTGGCTAAACGACTGCGGCCGGCAAGGCCCAGGGCCTCGGCAACCGGCGCGGCCCAGACCAGCAACCGCCGCGCAAGGGCCGCCCCGCCGCGCTGGCGGTGTCCCCCTTCCCGCGCGCCAGCGCGAGAGAAGGGGGAAGCGGCGCAGCCGCTCAGGGGGATGCGCCGAAGTTATTTGATGATGTTCTTGCCAAACCACTGCGTGGCGATGGTCGCGGCGGCGCCATCCTGCTTCATCGCGGCCAGGGCCTTGTCGATGCGGCCCTGCAGTTCGGCGTCGTCCTTGCGCACGCCCACGCCGTATTCCTCGGTGCCGAAGTGCTCGTCGAGCACGGCGTAGTCCTGCGGCTTCTTGGCGACGTAGTAGCGGCCCACCACCTCATCGACCACCACGGCCTCCAGGCGGCCGGTGGAGAGGTCCATGAGCGCCGTCACGTTGTCGCCGAAGGTCTTGAACTCCTTGAACGACTTGAACACGGCGTCGTCCTTCTTGACCGCATCGACGGCGCTGCTGCCCTCCTGCGCGCCCACGACCTTGCCGGCGAGGTCGGCCTTGGTCTTGATCGCGGCCTTGGCGGCCACGACGATGATCTGGTGGTTCTCCATGTAGGGCGCGGTGAAGGCGATGTTCTGCTTGCGCTCCTCGGTGATGGTCAGGCCGTTCCAGAGCGCGTCCACGCGCTTGCCGGAGAGTTCGGCCTCCTTGGCGCTCCAGTCGATGGGCTTGAACTCCACCTCCACGCCCATGCGCTTGGCGGCCTCGCGGGCCATGTCGATGTCGAAGCCCACGAGCTGGTTCTTCTCGTCGCGAAAGCCCATGGGCGGGAAGTTGTCGTCCAGGCCGACCACGATCCGGGTGACGGCGGCGGCGGGGGGCGTGGCGGGCGCGGCGGCGGGGGCGGGCTGGGCGCTTTCGTTCTTGCCGCAACCGGCAAGCAGGGCACCCAGGGACATCAACAGGACGGCGGCGATCTTCTTCATGGCGATGGAGGCCGGCCCGGGGCCGGCGCGTGGCGAAAAAAGGGGGAAAGGGCAAAAAAACAGCGCGTGGCGGCCTGCGGGAGATGGCAGACGGACACGCGCGGGAGGTCTGGAACCAGCCGGTATTGTCCCCGATCGCCCGCGGCCACCCCCACCGGCCAGGCCCGCACGCGCGACCCCGCAGGCCATTTCCCGAACGAAAACCCCTCCATGTCGCCGAAAACACTGCATGAGCAGCTATGTTTTCAATAGCAAACACCCCTCCACCGCGCCGCAGGCCCCGCCCCCTGCCGGATTCATACATGGGATAATGCGAGTCATTTGCATCTGTTTGGCTGGCGCGGGCCCCGGCCCGGCGCGCCATGGCCGGGGCCCCTGCGGCCGCACCGGGCCCGCCGCCCTTTTCCATCGCAACCTCCCGTGGCTTCCGCGTCCGTCCTGACCGCCGCTTCCGCACCCGCCGCCGTGGACGATCTCGGCCGCCTGTACGGGGATCACCACGGCTGGCTGCAGGGCTGGCTGCGCGGCCGGCTGGGCTGCCCGCAGCAGGCGGCGGACCTGGCGCAGGACACCTTCGTACGCCTGCTCTCGCACCGCCTGCGCGGCGCGGGCGAGGCCGCCGCGCAGGCCCCCCGCGAGCCGCGCGCCTTCCTCGCGACGGTGGCCGGGCGGCTGGTGGCCAACCACTTCCGCCGCCTGTCGCTGGAGCGGGCCTGGCTGGATGCGCTGGCCGCGCTGCCGCCCGCCGAGTGGCCCTCGGCCGAGCGGCACGCCATGGCGCGCGAGGCGCTGCACCGGCTCGACGCGGCGCTGGCGGGCCTGCCGGAGCGGGCGCGGCACGCGTTCCTGCTCTCGCAGGTCGAGGGCCTGGACTACGCCGCCATCGCCGCCGAGCTCGGCGTGACCGAGCGCAGCGTGAAGCGCTACATGGCCCAGGCGTTCGAGGCATGCATCCTGGCGGCGGACTGACCGGGGCGGACGGCGGCGCGCCGCCCAGCCGGGCCGCCGTGCGCGAGGCCGCGCGCTGGCTGGCGCGCCTGCACGCGGGACACGCCAGCGCACAGGACCACGCCGCGTTCGAGCGCTGGCGCGCGGCCCATCCCGACCACGAACAGGCCTGGCAGCGCGCCCGGCGCATGCAGGAGCAACTGGGCCTGGTGCCCCCCACGCTGGCGCGCGCCGTGCTGGGCCGCCCCGATGCCCCGGGCCGCCGCCGCGCGCTGCGCGCCCTGGGCGGCCTGGCCCTGGCGCTGCCGGTGGCGCACCTGGCCTGGCGCGAGGCCGGCACGGCCTGGGCGGCGGACCTGCGCACGGGCGTGGGCGAGCGCCGGGAGGCCGCGCTGCCCGACGGCTCGCGGCTGTGGCTCGACACCGATACCGCCGTGGCCCTGGCCTTCGGCCCCGGGGAGCGCAGCGTGCGCCTGCTGCGCGGCGAAGTGCGGCTGCTCGCGGGCACGACGCCCGGGCCCCAGCCCCTGGCGCTGCACACCGCGGCCGGCACGCTGCAGGCCCTGGACGCGCCGCCCCTGCCGCCCGCGCACTTCCTGGCGCGGGCGCTGGACGGCGCGGACTGCCGCGTGACCATGCAGGCCGGCGCCGTGGCCCTGCGCACCGGCCAGGGCCTGGACGCGCGCGTGGACGCCGGCCAGGCCCTGGCCTTCGGCCCCGGCCACCTCGGCGCGGCCGGGCCGGCGGACCCCTTCGCGGGCCGCTGGTCGGAAGGCCTGCTGGTGGCGCGCGGCCAGCCGCTGGGCGACTTCCTGGCCGAGCTGGCGCGCTACCGCCACGGCTGGGTGCAGTGCGATCCCGCCGTGGCCGGGCTGCCCGTCACGGGCGCGTTCCAGATCGACCAGGGCGACGCGGTGCTGGAGGCGCTGCCCCGCTCGCTGCCCGTGCGCGTGCTCTGGCGCACGCGCTACTGGGCGCGGGTGCTGCCCGCCGGCAGCGGGGCCTGACGGCATGCTGCGTGCGGCCCGACAGGCCCGGTGGCACGGCCGCGCGATGGGGCACGGCCTCGCATCGTGGCTGCTCGCGGCGGGGCTGCTGCCGGCGGCCGGCGCGGCGCCGCCGGACGGTGCCCCGGCGGCCGCGCTCGACATTCCCGCCGGCCCGCTGGTCGATCAGCTCGCCGCCCTGGCCGCGCGCGCGGGCGTGACCATCCAGGCCGACGGCGCGCTGCCGCAGGGGCTGCAGGGGATCGCGGGACACGGCGTGGCGGGCCGCTTCTCCGCCGCGCAGGCGCTCGGGCGGCTGCTGGCGGGCACGGGGCTGGCGGCCGAGGAGGTCTCCCCCGGGCTCTTCGTGCTGCGGCGCATGCCCTCCGCACCGGGCGCAGCCGCCCTGCCCGACCCGGACGCCACCGTGCTGCCCGAGGTGCGCGTGGCCGCCCTGCGCCCCGACGGCCCCGAGGGCCCCGCGCCCGGCGCCGCCGGCGGCCCGGCCGCCCACGCCGCCACGCGCCTGGACGTGCCCGCGCTGGAGGTGCCGCAGGCGCTCTCCACCGTGGACCGCGCCACGATCGGCGCGCTGGGCGCCACGCGGCTGGACCAGGTGCTGGACTACGTGCCCGGCGTCTCGCGGCAGAACGACTTCGGCGGCACCTGGGACAACATCGCCATCCGCGGCTTCGCGGGCCACGAGGACACGGGCATGAGCCTGCTGCGCAACGGCATGCAGGCCAACCGGGGCTTCAACGCCCCGCGCGACACGGCCAACGTGGAGCGCTTCGAGTTCCTGCGCGGGCCGATGGCGGCGCTCTACGGCTTCTCGGAGCCCGGCGGCACGCTCAACAGCGTGACCCGCGCCGCGCCCTGGGAATCGGTGCGGGCCGCCGAATGGACGCTGGCCAGCCACGCCGGCCGGCGCGGCGTGCTGGAGCTGGGCGGCCCGCTGGCGGCGGCGGAGGCCGACGAACCGCCGCGCATGGCCTGGGGCCTGATCGCCGTGGCGGAAGACCGGGGCAGCTTCCGCGAGCACGTGCGCACGCGCCGCGAGATGCTGGCGCCGGCCTTCACCTGGAAGCCCGAACCCGGCACGGTGCTGCGCTACGACGGCGAATGGCTGCGCCAGCGCGCGCCGCTGGACCGGGGCGTGGTGGCCATCGGCGGCGTGCCCGGCACGGTGCCGGACACGCTGTTCTACGGCGAGCCTGGCGACGGCGACCTCACGATGGTCAACCAGACCCACCAGTGGCTGCTCACGCACGACCTCGCGCCCGGCTGGCAGCTGCACGCCGGCGCGATGGCGCGGCGCGGCACCATGCGCGGCTTCACCACCTACGGCCACGGCTACGGCGAGGCGCTGGCCGACCTCGACGCGAACGGCTGGCTCTGGCGGCAGCGCCGCTGGCGCGACTTCGCCTCCACCGACCTGTCGGCGCAATGGGACCTGCGCGGGCAGTTCACCGACGGCGGCGGGCGCGCCCACGCGCTGCTGCTGGGCGCGGAGGTGTTCGCCTTCGACATGGACCAGCTGCTGCTGCGCAACCCCGAGGGCGGCTGGCGCGACTACGGCATCGACGTGCGCCACCCGGTCTACCGCGACGTGCTGCCCGCCACCACCGACACCCTGCAGTCCACGCGCGAACGCCAGCGCGGGCAGGGCCTGTACCTGCAGGACCAGATCGCGCTCGCGCCGCGCTGGCGCCTGCTGCTGGGGCTGCGCCACGACAGCTTCCGCCAGACGATGGACAACCGCCTGGTCGGCGCCACCCAGCGCCAGTCGCAGGGCGCGTGGTCGCCGCGCGCGGGCCTCACCTGGCTGCCGCGCGCGGACTGGGCGGTGTACGCGAGCGCGGGGGCTTCGCTGCGGCCCAACGTCGGCGTGGACGCGAACGGCGCCCCGTTCAACCCCGAGAAGGGCCTGGCGCGCGAGGCGGGCGTGAAATGGCAGCCCGCCGGCGGCCGCCTGGGCGCCTCGCTGGCGGTGTTCGACGTGGTCAAGCGCAACGTGCTGGTGATCGATCCGCAGCACACCGACCACAGCATTGCGGCAGGCCGCGTGCGCAGCCGGGGCCTGGAGGCGGAGCTGAGCGGGCGGATCGCGCCCGCCTGGCGCGTGGTGGCCGGCGCCTCCTGGCTGCGCGAGGCGCTGCCGCAGTTCCCGCGCGCGAGCGGCAGCGTGCTGCTGGCGCGCGACTGGGCGCTGGCGGACGGCGGCGAGGCCTCCGTGGGCCTGGGCCTCACCCACGTGGGCGCGCGCACGGGCGACGCGGGCTCGCCGCGCCTGCCGGCCTACACCACCGCGCGCCTGCTGGCCCACTGGCAGGCGGCGCGGGACTGGCGCCTTTCCCTGCAGGTGGACAACCTCTTCGACCGGCGCTACTACGCCAGCGCCTACCACAGCGTGTGGATCACCCCCGGCGCGCCGCGCAGCGCCTCGCTCACGCTGCGAAATACATTTTGATACACAAAAGGCCGCACCGGCCTGTCCCCTGCGGCGCGCGCCGCGTGTCCTCCCTCTCGATCGCCACCTTCTGCATCCACCACCGAGAGGAGAGATTCCCATGCACCGCATGCGCCCCGCATGTTTCCGCCATCCGTCCCGCGCCGCGCGCCGCCGCCGGCTCGTCGCCACGGCCCTCGCCGCCCTCGCCCAGGCCGTCGCCCTCTCCAGCGCCCAGGCGCAGCAGGCCGCGCCCGAGGCCCAGTTGCCCGCCACCGAAGTCGTGGGCCGCCAGCAGTCCGGCCAGTACCACGCCCAGGAATCCGAGGGCGCCACCAAGACCGAGACCCCGGCCCTCGAAGTGCCCCAGGCCGTGCGCGTGGTCACGCGCCAGTTCGTGGACGACCTGGGCGCGCTGCGCCTGGACGACGTGCTCGACTACGTGGCCGGCGTCTCGCGCCAGAACAATTTCGGCGGCACCTGGGACAACATCGCCATGCGCGGCTTCGTGGGCCACGAGGACATGGGCATGGGCCTGCTGCGCAACGGCATGCCGGCCAACCGCGGCTTCAACGCCCCGCGCGACACGGCCAACGTGGAGCGCTTCGAGTTCCTCAAGGGCACCATGGGCGCGCTCTACGGCAACAGCGAGCCCGGCGGCACGGTAAACGTGGTCACCAAGCAGCCGCTGTGGCGCGCCGCGCACTCGGTGGAGGCCTACTACGGCAGCCACGACGCCAGGCGCCTCGCGCTGGACACCACCGGCCCCATCGGCGGCAGCGAGACCGAACCCGCGCGCCTCGCCTACCGCCTGAACGTGTCGGTGGAGGACAAGGACAGCTTCCGCGACTTCGTGCACAGCCGCCGCGAACTCGTCGCGCCCGCCCTCACCTGGAAGCTCACGCCCGACACCGTGCTGCGCTACGACGGCGAATGGCTGCGCCAGCGCGCGCCGCTCGACCGCGGCGTGATCGCCGTGAACGGCCGCGTGGGCGCCGTGCCCACCTCGCGCTTCTACGGCGAGCCGGGCGACGGCGACATCACCATCGACAACCAGACCCACCAGTTCTTCCTGGAGCAGGCGCTCTCGCCCGACTGGAACCTGCGCGCGGGCCTGCAGTACAAGCGCGGCACGCTCTCCGGCCTGGCGAGCGAATCGCACCAGTACGGCCCCGCGCCCTGCCAGACCTCGATGGACACCACCGGCTGGCTCTGCCGCCGCCTCATCGACCGCGACTTCCGCTCCAACGACACCACGGTGCAGCTCGACCTGAACGGCCGCTTCGCCACGGGCGCGCTGCGCCACGAACTGCTCGTGGGCGCCGAAATCTCGCGCTTCCGCATGGACCAGACCATGATGACCCAGGCTGGCGGCGGCCGCTTCGCCTACGGCATCAGCGTGTTCGATCCGGTCTACGGCGCCGTGACCCGCCCGGCCCTCACCGTGCCCGCCATCGACCGCACGGTCAATGACCGCACCACCGCCTTCTACGTGCAGGACCAGATCGCCCTCGCGCCGCAGTGGAAGCTGCTGGCCGGCCTGCGCCACGACCGCTACCGCGGCGAGATCAACGAGCGCAGCGGCGGCGGCATCACCCGCCAGGAGCCCAGCGCGACCTCGCCGCGCCTGGGACTCACGTGGCTCGCGCAGCCCAACCTCGCCGTCTATGCCAGCGTGGGCAAGTCCTTCCGCGCGCAAGCGCAGACCACGGCCTCGGGCCAGCCCATCGAGCCCGAGATCGGCACCGCGCGCGAGGCCGGCGTGAAGTGGGAGAGCGCCGACCAGCGCCTGGGCGGCAACCTGGCCGTCTTCGACATCCGCAAGCGCAACATGGCCACCTGGGACGACGACGGCGTACACCTCGTGCCCCTGCCCGGCACCGTGCGCAACAAGGGCCTGGAGGCCGAACTGGCCGGCTGGGTGGCCCCGGGCTGGCGCGTGGCCCTGAGCTACACCTACCTGGACGCCGACCCGCAGATCACCCAGTTCGCGCGCCAGAGCGCCAGCGCCTTCGTCACGCACGAGCGCGCGGCCCCCGGCGGCGGCCTGCTGGGCGTGGGCGCGGGCCTGACCCACGTGGGCGCGCGGCGCGGCGACACCGGCGAGCCCCGCCTGCCCGCCTACACCATCGCCAAGCTCACCACCTACTGGAACTTCGACAAGCGCCTGCGCCTGTCGCTGGACGTGGACAACCTGTTCGACAAGACCTACTACCACAGCGCCTACAACCGCGTGTGGGTCATGCCGGGCAGCCCGCGCCAGATCACGCTGGGCATGCAGTACAAATTCTGAGCCGGATGGGCCACGAAAGTGGCTCCATGTCGCCGTGAACACTGCATGGATTGCTCCTTCTTCAATAGCAAACTCGAAAACCGCGCATGCAAGCGCTTATCGGGTATGCAGCAGGCCCCCGGGGCCGGCATAGAATCCGGCCGTCCCCGCGAAAGGGGACACCTGGGGGGCTCCGGAACACCGGCGCCCCCCCGGCAAATGGCCGGGAACGCAAAGGCTCGCACGTCCCCGGCGCCACTTCCAAGCGACCAACATCAGAGAGGAAACCAACCATGTCCAACAACAGCATCCCCGGCGGCTGGACTGCCTTCAACTTCGACCTCACCCCCGAAGCCAAGAAGGTGTTCACCGAAGCGGTCAACCTCGTGGGCGTCACGTACACCCCCTTCGCCTTTGCCACCCAGGTGGTCGCAGGCACCAACTACTCCTTCCTGGCCAAGGCCCAGACCGTGGTCCCCAACGCGCAGACGCGCGTGGTGAAGCTGCACATCTACCAGCCGCCGCAAGGCCAGCCGCACATCACGCAGATCATCGATATCCAGCCCTGAACGGCTGCATCGCCCAGAAAAAATGGCGCCGACGGGCGCCATTTTTTTCGTCCCACCGCAGGGGAATCAGCGCGGCAGGTCGGAATACCCCATCAGGAACTCGTCCACGGCCCGCGCGGCCTGCCGGCCCTCGCGGATCGCCCACACCACCAGCGACTGGCCGCGCCGCATGTCGCCCGCGGCGAACACCTTGGGCGCGCTGGTGGCATAACCGCCGGTGAAGTCGGTGGTGGCCCGGGCATTGCCACGCGCGTCCTTGTCCACACCGAAGGCTTCGAGCACGGGGGCGACGGGGCTCACGAAGCCCATGGCCAGCAGCACGAGGTCGGCCTTGAGCGTCTGCTCGGAGCCGGGCACCTCGACCATCTTGCCGTCCTTCCATTCGACGCGCACGGTCTTCAGGCCCGTGACCTTGCCCTTCTCGCCCAGGAATTCCTTGGTGGCGATGGCGAACTCGCGCTCGCAGCCCTCTTCGTGGCTGGAGCTGGTGCGCAGCTTGTAGGGCCAGTAGGGCCAGGTGAGCGGGCGGTTCTCGACCTCGGGCGGCTGGGGCATCAGCTCGAACTGCGTCACGCTCGCGGCGCCGTGGCGGTTGCTGGTGCCCACGCAGTCGCTGCCGGTGTCGCCGCCGCCGATCACGATCACGTGCTTGCCATCGGCGCGCAATTGGCCCTTGAGCTTGTCGCCCGCATTGATCTTGTTCTGCTGCGGCAGGAACTCCATCGCGAAATGGATGCCGTCCAGGTCGCGGCCCGGCACGGGCAGGTCGCGGCTCTGCTCGGCGCCGCCGGCCAGCAGCACGGCGTCGAACTCGGCCTGCAGCTGCTCGGGCGTCACGGTTTCCTTGGCCCAGTTGGTGACCTTGGAGCCCTTGCCCAGGCCGTCCTTCGCGGCGCCGACGAACACGCCGGTGCGGATGTGGACGCCCTCGGCCTTCATCTGCTCGGCGCGGCGGTCGATGTGCGACTTCTCCATCTTGAAGTCGGGGATGCCGTAGCGCAGCAGGCCGCCGATGCGGTCGTTCTTCTCGAACAGCGTCACGTCGTGGCCGGCGCGCGCGAGCTGCTGCGCGGCCGCCATGCCCGCGGGGCCCGAGCCCACCACGGCCACCTTCTTGCCGGTCTTGTGCTTCGCGGGGCGGGGCTGGATCCAGCCTTCGGCCCAGGCGCGGTCGATGATGGCGTGCTCGATGGACTTGATGCCCACCGCGTCGTCGTTCACGTTCAGCACGCAGGCGGCCTCGCAGGGCGCGGGGCAGATGCGGCCGGTGAACTCGGGGAAGTTGTTGGTCGAATCCAGCACGGCCCACGCACTCTTCCAGTCCTGCTGGTACACGAGGTCGTTGAAGTCCGGAATGATGTTGTTGACCGGGCAGCCGTTGTTGCAGAACGGCGTGCCGCAGTCCATGCAGCGCGCGCCCTGGATCTTGGCCTGCGCCTCATCGAGGCCGATGACGAATTCCTTGTAGTGCTTCAGGCGCTCGGGGGCGGGGCGGTAGCCCTCCTCGATGCGCTCGTATTCCATGAAGCCGGTGGTCTTTCCCATGATGGTGTGTCCTGTCGTTGGTGCGGTGCGAAGCGTTGCGTCGTCGGAGCGTGGGGCCCGGCCTTACTTGGCCGGCACCGCCACGCGCGCGGCGGCCGGTGCGGGGTCGGCCACCGGCGGGGTGGACGGCTCCTGCAGCGCCTGGCGTTCATGGATCTCGGACAGCGCGCGCTTGTACTCGGTGGGGAACACCTTGACGAACTTCGCCCGCGAGGCCGCCCAGTGGTCCAGCAGCTCGCGCGCGCGCTTGCTGCCCGTCCAGCGGTTGTGGTCCTCCAGCATCTTCTTGAGCTGCGCCTCGTCGGTCTGGCCGCGGTGCCAGATGCCGGCATGGGTGGTGGACATCTGCTCGTCGGAGGGCAGGATGCGCTCCAGCGTCACCATCGACAGGTTGCAGCGCGTGTGGAACAGGCCGTCCTCGTCATAGACGTAGGCCACGCCGCCGCTCATGCCGGCCGCGAAGTTGCGGCCCGTCTTGCCGAGCACCACCACCGTGCCGCCCGTCATGTATTCGCAGCCATGGTCGCCCGTGCCCTCCACCACCGCGGAGGCGCCCGAGAGGCGCACCGCGAAGCGCTCGCCGGCCACGCCGCCGAAGAAAGCCTCGCCGGTCGTGGCGCCGTACATCACCGTGTTGCCCACGATGGTGTTGCGCACCGTGTCGCCGCGGAAGTCGATGCTCGGGCGCACGATCACGCGGCCGCCCGAGAGGCCCTTGCCCGTGTAGTCGTTGGCGTCGCCGATCAGGTAGAGCGTGATGCCGCGCGTGAGGAACGCGCCGAACGACTGCCCGCCCGTGCCTTCGAGCTGGATGCGGATGGTGTCGTCGGGCAGCCCCTCGGGGTGCTCGCGCGTCACCGCGCCCGAAAGCATCGCGCCCACGGAGCGGTTCACGTTGCGCGCCACCTCGATGAACTGCACGCGCTCGCCCTTCTCGATCGCGGGGCGGCTGCGCTCGATGAGCTTGCGGTCCAGCGTGTGGTCGATGTTGTGGTCCTGCTTGTCCACGTGGAAGCGCGGCACGTCGGCGGGCACCTGCGGCTGCGCGAAGAGGCGGCCGAAATCGAGGCCCCGCGCCTTCCAGTGGGCGATGCCGGCGCGCATGTCGAGCAGGTCGGTGCGGCCGATCAGGTCGTCGAACTTCGCGATGCCCAGCTGCGCCATGATCTGGCGCACTTCCTCGGCGATGAAGAAGAAGTAGTTCACCACGTGCTCGGGCTTGCCCGAGAACTTCTTGCGCAGCTCCGGGTCCTGCGTGGCCACGCCCACCGGGCAGGTGTTGAGGTGGCACTTGCGCATCATGATGCAGCCCTCGACCACCAGCGGAGCGGTGGCGAAGCCGAACTCGTCGGCGCCCAGCAGCGCGCCGATGGCGACGTCGCGGCCGGTCTTCATCTGGCCGTCGGCCTGCACGCGGATGCGGCCGCGCAGGCGGTTGAGCACCAGCGTCTGCTGCGTCTCGGCCAGGCCGATCTCCCAGGGCGAGCCCGCGTGCTTGATGGACGACCAGGGCGAGGCGCCCGTGCCGCCGTCATGCCCGGCGATCACCACGTGGTCGCTCTTGCACTTGGCCACGCCGGCCGCGATCGTGCCCACGCCCACTTCGGACACGAGCTTGACCGAGATGTCGGCGTGCGGCGCGACGTTCTTCAGGTCGTGGATGAGCTGCGCGAGGTCTTCGATCGAATAGATGTCGTGGTGCGGCGGCGGCGAGATCAGGCCCACGCCGGGCACGCTGTGGCGCAGCTTGCCGATGTAGTCGGTCACCTTGCCGCCGGGCAGTTGGCCGCCCTCGCCGGGCTTGGCGCCCTGGGCCATCTTGATCTGGATCTGGTCGGCCGACGACAGGTATTCGGCCGTGACGCCGAAGCGGCCCGAGGCCACCTGCTTGATGCGGCTGCGCAGCGAATCGCCTTCCTGCAGCGGGAGATCGACCTCGACGTTGGCGGCGCCGATCACGCTCTTGAGCGTGTCGCCCTGCTTGATCGGGATGCCCTTCAGTTCCTGGCGATAGCGCGCGGCGTCCTCGCCGCCCTCGCCGGTGTTGCTCTTGCCGCCGATGCGGTTCATGGCCACGGCCAGCGTGGCGTGGGCTTCGGTGGAGATGGAGCCCAGCGACATCGCGCCCGTGGCGAAGCGCTTGACGATCTCCTTGGCGGATTCGACCTGCTCCACGGGGATGGCCTTGGCCGGGTCGAACTTGAACTCGAACAGGCCGCGCAGCGTCATGTGGCGGCGGCTCTGGTCGTTGATGATCTGCGCGTATTCCTTGTAGGTGTTCCAGTTGTTGGCGCGCGTGGAGTGCTGCAGCTTGGCGATGGCGTCGGGGCTCCACATGTGCTCTTCGCCGCGCGCGCGCCAGGCGTATTCGCCGCCCGCGTCCAGCATGGTCTCCAGCACCGGGTCGTCGCCGAACGCGGCCTTGTGCATGCGGATGGCTTCCTCGGCGATCTCGAACACGCCGATGCCCTCCACGCGGCTGGGGGTGCCGGTGAAATACTTGGCGATGGTGTCGGTGTTCAGGCCGATGGCCTCGAACAGCTGCGCGCCGCAGTAGCTCATGTACGTGGACACGCCCATCTTGGACATGATCTTGGAGAGGCCCTTGCCGATGGCCTTCACGTAGTTGTAGATGGCCTTCTCCGGCGACAGGTCGCCGGCCAGGTCCTTGTGCATGTCGGCCAGCGTCTCCATGGCCAGGTAGGGGTGCACGGCCTCGGCGCCGTAGCCGGCCAGCACGCCGAAGTGGTGCACCTCGCGCGCCGTGCCGGTCTCCACCACCAGGCCCGCCGTGGTGCGCAGGCCCTCGCGCACCAGGTGCTGGTGGATGGCCGAGAGCGCCAGCAGCGCGGGAATGGCCACCTGCGTCGCGCTCACGGCGCGGTCGCTGATGATGAGGATGTTGGCGCCGCCCTTGATCGCGTCCACGGCCTGCGCGCACAGCGACGCGAGCTTGGCCTCCACGCCCTCGCGACCCCAGGCCAGCGGGTAGGTGATGTCGATCACCGCGCTCTTGAACTTGCCCTGCGTGTGCTGCTCGATGTCGCGCAGCTTGGCCATGCCCGCGAAATCGAGGATGGGCTGGCCCACTTCGAGCCGCATCGGCGGGTTGACCTGGTTGATGTCCAGCAGGTTGGGCTTGGGCCCGATGAAGCTCACGAGCGACATCACGATGGCCTCGCGGATCGGGTCGATCGGCGGGTTGGTCACCTGCGCGAAGAGCTGCTTGAAGTAGTTGTAGAGCGGCTTGTTCTTGCCCGAGAGCACGGCCAGCGGGCTGTCGTTGCCCATGGAGCCGATGCCCTCCTCGCCGTTGCGCGCCATGGGCGCCATGAGGAACTTGATGTCCTCCTGCGTGTAGCCGAAGGCCTGCTGGCGCTCCAGCAGCGGCAGCTCGGCCGGCAGCGCGGCCACGGGCGCGTCGCCGCCCACGCTGTCGAGCTTGATGCGCAGGTTCTCGATCCACTGCTTGTAGGGCTTGGTGTTGACGATGTTGGCCTTGAGCTCGTCGTCGTCGATCATGCGGCCCTGCTCCAGGTCGATCAGGAGCATCTTGCCGGGCTGCAGGCGCCACTTGCGCACGATCTTGTTCTCGGGCACGGGCAGCACGCCCGATTCGGAGGCCAGGATCACGATGTCGTCGTCGGTCACGCAGTAGCGCGAGGGACGCAGGCCGTTGCGGTCCAGCGTGGCGCCGATCTGGCGGCCGTCGGTGAACACGATGGAGGCCGGGCCGTCCCAGGGCTCCATCATCGCGGCGTGGTATTCGTAGAAGGCGCGGCGGCGGCCGTCCATGGTGGTGTGCTGCTCCCAGGGCTCGGGGATCATCATCATCACGGCCTGGCTGATGGGGTAGCCGGCCATGGTCAGCAGCTCCAGGCAGTTGTCGAACGTGGCGGTGTCGGACTGGTCCGCGAAGCTGATGGGGTAGAGCTTCTTCAGGTCCGGGCCCAGCACGGGCGAGGCCATCACGCCTTCGCGCGCGCGCATCCAGTTGTAGTTGCCCTTGACGGTGTTGATCTCGCCGTTGTGCGCCACGTAGCGGTACGGGTGGGCGAGCGGCCACTCGGGGAAGGTGTTGGTGGAGAAGCGCTGGTGCACGAGGCCGATGGCCGAGACGCAGCGCGCATCCTGCAGGTCGAGGTAGTAGGTGCCCACCTGGTCGGCCAGCAGCAGGCCCTTGTAGACCACCGTGCGGCTGGACATGCTCGGCACGTAATACTCTTTGCTGTGCTTGAGCTTGAGGCTCTGGATGGCGGCGCTGGCCGTCTTGCGGATCACGTAGAGCTTGCGCTCCAGCGCGTCCTGCACGATCACGTCGTTGCCGCGGCCGATGAACACCTGGCGCAGGATCGGCTCCTTGTTGCGCACGGTGGGCGACATCGGCATGTCGACGTTCACCGGCACGTCGCGCCAGCCCAGCAGCACCTGGCCCTCGGCCTTGATGGCACGCTCCATCTCCTGCTCGCAGGCGAGGCGGGAGGCGTGCTCCTTGGGCAGGAAGATCATGCCCACGCCGTACTCGCCGGCGGGCGGCAGGACGACGCCCTGCCGGGCCATCTCCTCGCGGTAGAGCGCATCGGGGATCTGGATCAGGATGCCCGCGCCGTCGCCCATGAGCTTGTCGGCGCCCACGGCGCCGCGGTGGTCGATGTTCTCCAGGATCTTGAGCGCCTGGGTCACGATGTCGTGGCGCTTCTCGCCCTTGATGTGGGCTACGAAGCCCAGGCCGCACGCGTCGTGCTCGTGGGCGGATGCATAGAGACCGTGCTGCTGCAGGTGCTGGATTTCGGCGGCCGTCGTCATGGGCGCTCTCCTCAGGGAAAAAGAATCGCAGGGAGCCCGAGGTTAGTGCATGACTTTATGCATTTCAAGTATTTTAATTAGGGTCAGATGATGAATACATGCAAAACAAAATACCTGACTATTTTATTGGGGACAGATTTATCGAAAGCAGAGAAAGCCTCGTGAGGGAAACAAGGAATGCGAAAAACACCCGCCCGCCCGGACAGGCGTGGCGGGCTCAATCCTCCTGCGGCGCCGCGTCGCTCTTGCGCGGACGCCCGGGGCGACCCTTGGTGACGCGGCGGGAGGTCTGCCCCTGCAGCGCGGCCACGAAATCCGGCCCGCCCAGCGCCCAGCCCGACAGCGTGGCCCCGGTGATCGCCGCCTGCTCGGCCGCGCCCAGCCCCGTCTGCACCAGGGCGGCATACGCGGCCTCGCGCGCGAACGGCGTGTTGCCCAGCGCCCAGTACAGGGCATGGGGCGTCACCAGCCGGTCGGGGCGCAGGCCCAGCGCATGGGCATGGCTGGACCAGGGATAGTCCGCCGGCTGGGCCACCAGCCCGGCGCGCACGGGATTGAGGTCGATATAGGCCATGCACGCCAGCAGGTAGCGCCCGGCCTCCACCACCGTGGAGCGGTAGCGCCCCTCCCACAGCGTGCCGCTGCGCCCGTGGCGCTGGTTGAAGGTGCGCACATAGCGGCGCCCCACGGCCTGCATCAGCAGCGGCAGCCCCTCGGCCGTGCGCGGCGTGGCCAGCAGGTGGAAGTGGTTGTCCATCAGCACGTAGGCATGCACCGCCACCCCGCACGCCCGGGACTGCTCGGCCAGCAGCTCCAGCAGGGTCTCGCGGTCCTGCCGGTCCACGAAGACCACCTGCCGGTTGTTGCCCCGGTGGATGACGTGGTGCGGATAACCGGGCAGGGTCAGGCGGGGAAGGCGTGCCATGGAAGGGCGGAGGAAGGCGGCGGCGTGGAAGGCGATCTTAGTCGGCGGGGATGCGCGGGCCGGCCGTTCGGACTCGAAAGCCTGATCGCTATTGATTTAGTAGCAAACAAGACAATGAATACGGCGACATGGAGCCATTCTGGCACCCATCAGGCCTGCCGAGCCGGGTCCGGGTCCGGGTCCGATGCGTGGCCCGCCTTTGCCGCCTCCACGCCGAAGCGCCGCGCCAGGGATTCCTCCAGCCCGAACTCCGCCAGGATGGCGCGCAGCCGCTCGGCCGCGCTGCGCTTGCGCTGGCCGGTGTGCCGGGCCACGATCAGCTCGTTCTTCATGCTGTGCTCCCAGCCCACCAGCTCGGTCACCGTCACCTGGTAGCCGCTGGCCTCCAGGTGCAGGCAGCGCAGCACGTTGGTGATCTGGCTGCCCAGCTCGCGCGTGTGCAGCGGATGGCGCCACAGCTCGGCCAGCGGCGTGCGCGCCAGCGCCAGCGCCTTGTTGCTGCGCAGGCAGGCGGCCACCTCGGCCTGGCAGCAGGGCACGAGCACCATGGCGCGCGCCTGCTTGGCGAGCCCGAAGGCGATGGCGTCGTCGGTGGCGGTGTCGCAGGCGTGCAACGCGGTCACCACGTCGATCCGCTCCGGCAGCGTGCCGGCGTCGGTGGACTCCGCCACCGTCAGGTTCAGGAAGGACATGCGGTCGAAACCCAGCCGCTGCGCGAGCGCCCGCGATTTCTCCACCAGCTCGGCCCGCGTCTCGATCCCATGGATGTGCCCGCGGCCCAGCTCCCGGAAGAACAGGTCGTAGAGGATGAAGCCCAGGTACGACTTGCCCGCGCCGTGGTCGGCGAGCACCGGGGCCTGCCCGTCCCGCGACAGCTCGCTCAAGAGCGGCTCGATGAACTGGAACAGGTGGTAGACCTGCTTGAGCTTGCGCCGCGAATCCTGGTTGAGCCGCCCCTCGCGCGTGAGGATGTGCAGCTCCTGGAGCAGTTCCACCGACTGGCCGGGCCGCAATTCCTGCAGCACCTGTGCATCGGCGCCGGGCGCCTGGGCGCGCGCCGCCGGGCGTGTCCGCGCGGGCTTCACGCTCCGGCCCCCGTGCGGCCCTGCGCGACGGGGCAGCGCGGCCCGACATCGAGCGCGGCCCATCCCTCGGCGCCCAGGGCTTCGAGCACCTCGATGTTCTTCTCGAAGATGGCCTCGGCCTCGGGGAAGGCCTCCACCGCGCGGTCGATGCTCTCCTCGCGCAGCAGGTGCAGCGTGGGATACGGCGCGCGGTTGGTGGCGTTGCCCATGTCGTCCACCTCGGTGTCCGCGAACTGGAAGCGCGGGTGGAACGAGGCCACCTGCAGGATGCCGCCCAGGTCCATCGCCTCTACCAGATCGTCGGCCAGGCCCAGAAAGTCGTTGAAGTCGAGGAAATCCTCCATGCAGTCCGGCGCCATGAGCAGCGTGGTGTCGCGCCGCTCGGGCGAGGCCTCGGCCAGTGCCTCCAGCTCGCGCTGCAGGTCTTCCAACAGGCCGCGCCCGTCGGTGGCCTCGCTCACCACGTAGTGGATCTGCCCCTTCACGTGCACCGCCTTGGCGAACGGGCACAGGTTCAGGCCGATAACGGCCCGCTCCAGCCAGCGCACCATGTCGTCGATCACGATCTGGTCAGAGGGGGCGCGGGTGATGGCATCCGGCGTGGCCGGGCCGGCGGAGGAATCGCTCATGGGGGGCTTTCTTCGGAGGGGCGGCCATTTTATCGGCCGGCCCTCCGGCCGGCTCAGGCCAGCAGGCGCTGGCCGGTCAGGCGCTCATGCTCGCGCACCGCGAAGCGGTCGGTCATGCCGGCGATGAAATCGGCCACCGTGCGCGCATGGGCCAGGCCGTCCGGCGTCTGCGGGCCCTGGGCACCGGCCGCCTCCAGCGCCTCCATCGCGCGGACCGCGAAGCGCGGCTTCATCTCGCCCGGTCGCTCGCCATAGATGCGGAACAGGTCGCGCACCACGGCCTTGGCGTGGCGCGTGGTCTCCATCACCTGCGGATGGCGGTAGAGGTTCTGGAACAGAAAGCGCTTGAGCACCTGCGACTGCCCCCGCATGCCCTCGCTGAACCCCACCAGCGGCGGCAGGCGGCGCACGGCGTCCACGTCGCGCGGCGCGGCTTCGGCCAGGGCGGCTTCGGTGGCGCCGATCACGTCGTACACCTGCGCGCTCAGCATGCGGCGGATGGCCTCGTGCAGCAGGCGGCGCTGCGCCAGGGGATCGGCCAGGTGCGGATGGTCGCGCTCGGCCTCGGCGCGGAAGCGGTCGAACAGCGGCACCTCGCGCAACTGCTCCAGCGTGATGAGGCCGGAGCGCACGCCGTCGTCGATGTCGTGCGCGTTGTAGGCGATCTCGTCGGCCAGGTTGCACAACTGCGCTTCCAGGCCCGGCTGCTCGCGCCGCAGGAAGCGCGCGCCCACGCCGCCCGGCTCCAGCGCCTCCATGCGCTCGGCGTTCGCGCGCGAGCAGTGCTTGAGGATGCCCTCGCGCGTCTCGAAGGTCAGGTTCAGGCCGTCGTAGTCCGGGTAGCGCTCTTCCAGGGTATCGACCACGCGCAGGCTCTGCAGGTTGTGCTCGAAGCCGCCATGCCGCTCCATGCATTCGTGCAGCGCGTCCTGCCCCGCATGGCCGAACGGCGTATGGCCCAGGTCATGGGCCAGCGAGACCGCTTCCACCAGGTCCTCGTTGATGCGCAGCGAACGCGCGATGGAGCGCCCCAGCTGCGCCACCTCCAGCGAATGCGTGAGCCGCGTGCGGAACAGATCGCCCTCGTGGTTGAGGAACACCTGCGTCTTGTAGACCAGCCGGCGGAAGGCCGTGGAATGCACGATGCGGTCGCGGTCGCGCTGGTATTCCGTGCGCGTGGGCGCGGGCGGCTGCGGGTGCCGGCGGCCCCGCGTCAGCCCGGGGTGGCAGGCGTAGGGGGCGAGTTCGGGAGCCATCGTCATTCAATGCCCCACGGGGTCCATGGCGCGGGATCCATGGATGAATCTGCCAACGAATCGCAGGCCATGGTGCACCGGCGGCCCGTCAGGCGCAGCAGGCGTCGATGACCTCGCGCACCAGTGCGTCGGGCGCCGGCCGCACGGCGGCGCGCCCTGGTCCGTCGATCACGACGAAGCGGATCTCGCCCCCTTCGGCCTTCTTGTCCAGGCGCATCAGCTCCAGATAGCGGCCCGCGTTGTCGGCGGCATCAAGCACGGCACCCCGCACCGGCAGCCCGGCGCGCTCGATGAGCCGGCGCAGGCGGGCGACGAAGTCGGCATCCACCAGCCCCAGGCGGTGCGACAGCTCGGCCGCCATCACCATGCCCGCGCCCACGCCCTCGCCGTGCAGCCACACGCCGTAGCCCATGCCCGCCTCGATCGCGTGGCCGAAGGTGTGCCCGAAATTCAGGATAGCGCGCAGGCCGGACTCCCGCTCGTCCTGCCCCACCACCCAGGCCTTGATCTCGCAGCTGCGGCGCACGGCCTGCGCGAGCGCGCCATGGTCGCCATCGCGCAGCGCGTCCACGTTCGCCTCCAGCCAGTCCATGAAGGCCATGTCGGCGATGGGCCCGTATTTGATGACCTCGGCCAGCCCCGCACTCAGCTCGCGCGGCGGCAGGGTATCGAGCGTGGCGAGGTCGCACACCACCAGTTGCGGCTGGTAGAACGCGCCGATCATGTTCTTGCCCAGCGGGTGGTTGATGGCCGTCTTGCCGCCCACCGACGAATCCACCTGCGCGAGCAGCGTCGTGGGCACCTGCACGAACGGCACGCCGCGCATGTAGCTGGCGGCCGCGAAGCCGGTCATGTCCCCCACCACGCCGCCGCCCAGCGCGAACAGCACCGTCTTGCGGTCGCAGCCCTGGGCCAGCAGCGCATCGAAGATCAGGTTCAGCGTCTGCCAGTTCTTGTGCTCCTCGCCGTCCGGCAGCGCCACCACGGACACCTGCGGATAGCGGTGCGCCACCGCCTCGCGCAGGCGCTCGGCATAGAGGGGCGCCACCGTCTCGTTCGTCACGATCAGGGCAGCCGCCGCCTTGGGCAGGGCCGCATAGGTTTCTGCCGCGCCCAGCAGGCCCGCGCCGATGTCGATGGCGTAGCTTCGGTCTCCGAGGGAGATGCCTACGCGCGCGCGGCCTGCGGCACCCTCCTGCCCCGCCGGTACGGGCGGTGTCCGCTCCGCAGGCACCTGCGTGGCGGCAGGCGCCGGAATGGGGGAAGACCGCTCGGAACGGTCGGTGTCGCGTACGGAAATGGCATCGGCAGTCATGGCCCCGGAGTCTATCGACTTCCGTCCGGCCACCGCCGGCGCCGGGGCAAGCGCGCCCACCATCCCCAGCCATCCATTCGCCGTGCCGGTGGCTGGTGGAATAAGCCGGCACGCGCACCGCCTGCGCAGGCGGGCGTGCGCCTTTGGCTTTCAGGCTGGCCGGGACGTCCCGGCCAGTTCGAGTTGCATCGCGATGTGCTGCACCAGCGCCGGCACATTCTTGCCGCGCCCGGCCGCTATCACGAAATGCGCCGTCTCTCGATAAAGCGGATCGCGCTCGCTCTGCAATTCGCGCAGTCGCTCCAGGGGTTCCTCGACCTGCAGCAGCGGGCGGGCCTGGTCATGGCGGATGTGGCGAAAGATCTCCTCGGGCGAGGCGTTCAGGTACACCACCCTCCCCCGCTCACGCAACCGATCGCGATTGGCCGGGCGGATCACCACCCCCCCGCCCGTCGCCAGCACGCGCGGCCCGGCCTCGGCCGTGAGTTCGCGGATCACCTCTTCCTCCAGGTCCCGGAAGGCAGACTCCCCCTCACGATCGAAAAAACCACGGATCGAGCCGCCGATGCGCTGCTCGATCACGTGGTCCGAATCGATGAAGGGCATCCCCAGCCGCCGGGCGAGATGCCGCCCGACGGTGGATTTACCCGAGCCTGGAAGGCCGATGAGATGAATGCTCAGTTGGGGTTCGTGCAATTGAGCGCCGTACCGAAGGGGCTGACCCGGGAGGCCGGAGCCACGTTGGCATCCGTCATGTCGGAAGCCACCGCGCTCGCCGGGAAGTCGAAGAAAGAACTCGACTCCGTGCCAGAGACGGTCGCCTTGGCCGCCAGTTCGAACAGGATCCAGTTCGCGTACTGCTGGCCGTATTCCAGCGTGAATTCCGCCCGGCCGGTGGCATCGGTCGTGACCGATGCAGGACTCAGGACAGCCGGCAACCCCGGGCTCAACCGGCCATTGCCATCGATGTCCTCTCCGGCATCCAGAACACCATTGCGGTTTGCATCTTCGTTCACGCACGAGACGGACTGGGGCACGATGGCATTGGAGTTGTTCCACACCGTACCGTTGTAACTCATGGAGCCTTTGCCGAAAACGGGAGGCCAGTACGACAGCGTCACGCTCCGACTGCCGACCGGGGCACCATTCGCGTCCGTCAATTGAACCGAGAAGGTCTTGCGATAGGTGGTGCTGAGCTTCTCGATCGTGTTGTTTGCGGCAATCGCGATGAAGAGCGCTTGATTGTTCACCGTCAGGGACGTCGTCGAGCTGATGTTGGTATTGGCAACCGTTGCACGGATCTGCACGCCATTGGCGGCCGTCGCGGTAGGCCCTGCGATGAAGACGTCCGTCGCCAGGCCGTTCGCATCCGTCACGGCCGTTCCCGTCTTGATGCTGCCATTGCTCAGGTCCTGCACTGCCGTGAAGAAAACCGTCTTGCCACGCACGGCATTGCCGGCGGCATCGCGCACGGTGGCGCGCAGTTCCACCTGGTTGGTGGTGCTGCCTGCCGCGTTGGGGGCCAGAGCCGCAGCGGAAGACTGCAGCACCAGCGATGCAGGCGTGGAGGCCACGAAACTCAGCGGCAGGGTGGTGGTGGCATTCCCATCGACCTGGGCACTGACCGTCGCCAGCCCCACCGAGGGAGAGGTCACCTGCACCGTTGCCGAGCCGTTCGCGTCCGTCACGGCCTGGATGGGAGACACACTGCCACGGGTCGTACCGAAGGAAATCGCCTTGCCGGAGACGCCCACGCCACCCGACACATAACGCACCGTCACATCACGGGTGCTGTTCACTTCCACCTCCGTGTTGGCGGTGGGAGAAATGAACGAGAAATTCAAGTTGCTGACATTGACCGTCAGGACCTGGGACGCTCCTGCGCCGTTGATCGTGACCGTATCCGTGCCGCTGCGGGTCGCGGCGTATGCCAGCGTCACCGCGCCATTCGCATCCGTGGTGGAGCTGCTGGCGGTGATGGCATTACCCAGGGATGACGTCGCGGTCACCGCGGTGCCCGAAATGGCCACGCTGCCGCTGTCCCGCACGCTGACCGCGAAATTGGTGGAGGCGCCAGCCAGCATCGACGTCGATCCCGACGCCGTGAGCGTGGTGCCCGCCACCGGCACGATCGCCGTCTGGGTCACGCTGCCGGATCTCACCGTCACGGTGATATTCCGGTTGGAACGGTTATTGCCAGCCGTCAGCACGGCGGTGCCACGGCCATCCGTTCCGGTGGTCGTGAGGGCGCTCGCAAGGGTGCCGCTGTCGGCGCTGAACGTGACCGGCTGCGAGGCAATGGCATTGTTCGCGGAATCCTTGACCACGGCCGTCACCGTCACGCCCGTCGTGCTGGCAGAAGCGAGACTGGTCGCGGACGTGAAGATTTCGATGGACGCCGTCACCGGCGTCGTGGTGCCGGAGCCCCCTCCGGAACTGGTACCGGAACTCCCCCCACCCCCACCGCACGCCACAAGCGCAGCGGCCAGCGATAACGCAACGGCTCTGATCAATGATTTCATTCTGTCACCCAAGTTGATTTAACGAACTGGACCTTTGTCCGAAATGACTTTCGGAGTAATGAACACCAGCATTTCACGCTTGGTGGATTCCTTGGTCCTATTTTTGAAAAGATTACCCACGACAGGCACATCCCCCAGCACAGGAATCTTGTTTTCCTGGTTGGTCTCTTCCAGGCGGAAAATTCCGCCGATCACCACGGTGCCGCCATTCTCCACCAGCACTTGCGTCTTGACGTGGTTGGTATCGATCGCCACGCCCTGGGTCGTCGTCTCGCCCCGGCTGTCCTTGTTGATGTCCAGATCGAGGATGACGTTGCCCTCGGGCGTGATCTGGGGCGTGACCTCCAGCTTCAGCACGGCCTTCTTGAAAGCCACCGTGGTCGCACCATTCGGCGCGGTCACCGCATACGGATACTCCGTACCCTGCTCGATCAAGGCCTTCGTCTGGTCGGCGGTGATGAGCCGCGGGCTGGAAACCACCTTGCCCTGGCCATCCGCTTCCATCGCGGACAGCTCCAGCGTCAGGAAGCGGTTGGCCGCCGAATTGAAGAGCGTCAGCGCGAAATTGCCGAAACTCGCTCCGGAGGAAAGCGAAGCGGGCAGATTCACGAAATTGGAACTGCTGCCCGTGGTGGCCACCGTGCCGCCCGCACCACTGGAGGCCACGGCATTGTCGTAGCTCGACCCGAAGGCGACGCGGTTGTTGCCGCCGATGCTGTAGCCACCGTCGCCGCCACGGTTGGCGCGCAGATCGCCTCCGCCCAGGCGCACCCCCAGGGAACGACCGAACGTGTCGCGGGCTTCCACGATGCGCGCTTCGATCATCACCTGGCGCACGGCGACGTCGAGCGTCGTCAGCAATTGGCGCACTTCCTCCAGTTTGCTGGGGGTGTCTGTGACGAAGAGCTGGTTGGTGCGCGGCTCGGCAATGGCGCTCCCGCGCTCCGACAGGAAGCGCGTCGAGGTGCCACCACCACCCGTCCCCCCTCCACTGGAGTTGGTCAGCTGGGTCACCATGTCAGCGGCTTTCGCATAGTTCAACTGGAAGGATTGCGTGCGCAGCGGCTCCAGCTTCTGGATCGCGAGGGCAGCTTCGTAGTCCTTCTTGGTGCGGTTGTCGATTTCGTCCTTGGGAGCGATCCACAGCACCGTACCGGACTTGCGCATGCCCAGGCCCTTGGCATCCATGATGATCTGCAGAGCCTGGTCCCACGGCACATCCTTGAGGCGCAGCGTCAAGGCCCCCGTGACGGTATCGGACGTGACGATATTGAAGTTGGTGAAGTCCGCGATCACCTGCAGCAACGAGCGGACCTCGATGTTCTGGAAGTTGAGCGACAGCTTCTCGCCACTGAAACCCGGGCCCTGGCTCAGCTTGTTCAAATCGACCTTCTTCTGCCGCACCTCCACCACGAACTGGTTGTCGCTCTGGTAAGCACTGTGCTCCCATTCGCCGACCGGCTCGATGGTCATCCGCACACGCTCGCCTTGCTGGGAAGTCGTCACGATGCGCACGGGAGTTCCGAAGTCGGTCACGTCCAGGCGGCGACGCAGCCCTTCAGGCAGCGAAGACTTCAGGAACTCAACGGTCAGCCCGCTTCCCTGCTTGCGCAGGTCGACACCGACCTGGTTGTTCGCAAGGCCCACGATGATGCGACCAGCGCCATCGGCCCCACGGCGGAAATCGAGATCGCGCAACGGCAGGACATCGACATTGCGGCTTTCGGCGAATGCGGCCGATGCCGTGGCCTGGGTCGATGTTCCAGCCGAAGCAGGCTCCAGAGACACCAGCAGCGCGGAGCCCTGGATCTCGGCCCGATAGGAGGTGGGCTGCTTGAGATTGAGCACCACGCGCGAGCGGTCCCCCGCCTGAACGATGTTCACCGACTTGAGATTGCCCTGATTGACCTCGACCAGCGATTGGCCCGTGCCGTTCGTGGTGTTCGGGAAATCCAGGGCAATGCGCGCCGGCGCCTGGATCGCAAACCCGGAAGGCACGGCACTCAGCGGCTGGGAGAGTTCGATGCGCACCAACTCCGTTCCACCCTGCAACATCCCGCGCACGGACTCGATCGCGGCCTGCGCGTGCGCCCAAGTGCTGCACAGTGTCGCGGCTGCTGCGAGAACGGCCGCTCGGCAACGAAAACTGAACCAGTTCTTTTGAATCATTTCTTCCCCTCTTGGAGATCAAGCGTCGTCGGACGCTCTATCCAGTCGCCCGTTGCATCCTGAACAATTTCACGCAGTTGAATGCCCGTTTCGGAAATCTGGGTGATCTTTCCGTAGTTCTGCCCCAGGTAATTGCCGACCCGCACCTGATAAATCAGGTTGTCCACTTTCAGCAGCGCCGTGGGAATACCGCTCTTGTTGAGGCTGCCGACCATGGCCATGGCATCGAGCGGATAAGCCTCCAGGGGCTCCTTGCGGCGCGCCATCTCAGGCGCAATCAAGGTCGCATTCACCGCCGGCTGGGCAGAATCCCTTCGCAGGGCCTGCGTCAACTTCATCGGGTCGAATGGATCGGTCGAACCTGCAGCACCGTAGTTCTCGGGCAGGAACTTCTTGGGCTCGCTCAGGGGCGTGACATGCGGCTTGGTCGTGGCGCGAAGTTCCGTCATCCATGCACGCAGTTCATCTTCATTCGATGACCCACATCCCTGCAATCCCAGCACCGCCAGCAGTGCCGCGCCAATAGGAAAGAGCCGCATCATTTCTTCGCTCCTCCGGCAGCCTTGCGCTGGGCCTGGATTTCGTCCGGATCCAGGTAGCGGAACGTGCGCGCCGTGGCCTCCATGGAGAGCATGCTGTTCGGGGCATCCTTGGTCCCCGAGGGCGCCAGAGAAAGATTGTTCAAGGTAACGATGCGGGAGAGATTGGCAATATCAGAAGCGAACGAACCCACATCGTGGTACTTACCAGTCACCCGGATGGAAATCGGCAGTTCGGCGTAGTAATCGCGCACGACGATCTGCCCCGGACGGAACAGCTCGAATTGCAGACTGCGCCCCAGGCCCGCCTGGTTGATGTCCGAGAGCAGTGCCGCCATTTCCGCCTTGCTGGGCAGCTGTTTTTCCAGCTGGATGACGTATTGCTGGATCTGCTCGCGCTGCTTCTTGAGCGCATCGAGGCTGACCGCCTTCACGAGCTTTTTCTGATAGTCCTCGCGCAGGCTCACTTCCTTGGCACGCTCGGCCTCCAGCTCGTCCTGGTACTCGCTGATCTTGAAAAACCAGAGGAATACCGCGATACCGGCAGCAATCGCGATGCACAGCAGCACCTTGGGCACCGGAGGCCAGAGGGAGGGATCCTTGGGATCCAGATTCCGGAACTGCCGCTGCAGGTCCCCCTGCAGCGCAGCGAAATCGACGGATATTTTTTTCTTGGTCGCCATGCTTGCTTATCCCCCTGCGGCACGCGGCGCGCCCTGAGGCGCGCTGGCGCCATCCATGGCCTTTTGCGCTTCGCTGGTCCGCATGAGACGGAAGCGCAAATTGAACGATGCCACCCGGCGCTGCTCCCTGGGCGTCAAGGCCACATTGGCCGCCACGATCTCGACGAGTTCAGGCTTGGAGAACCAGGGCGTGTTTTCGGCCAGGTTGCGCAACATCTCCGAGACGCGCTCGTTGGACTGCGCCATGCCTTGCATGGTGATGACCTGATCCGCCTGCTTGAGGCTGGTGATATAGACGCCGTCGGGCAATTGCTGGACCAGCTCGGTGAGCAAGTGGACCGGCAGGTTGCGGTCGGACTGGAGATCCTCCACGGCCTTCTGGCGTGCCCGCAAGGCGGCGATCTCTTCCTCGATCGTCGCGATCTCCTTGATCTGGCCCTCCAGCACCTTGATCTCCGACTGCAGGAAGTTGTTTCTGTCCTGCTGTTCGCTGATCATCATCTGATACCACCAGTAGATTCCAGCGGCAATCGCCAGGCCCACGAGCAGGGAGGCGACCATCGTGGCCTGGAACAGCTCTTTCCTGCGCTTTCGGGCGGCCTCGCGGTGAGGCAGCAGATTGATGAGAATCACTGCAGGAACCTCCGCATGGCGAGTCCGCACGACGTCAGATACGAAGGCGCCTCACGCACCATCTTCTTGAGTCGGACGGAACTTCCGATTTCCATGCCCTCAAAGGGATTGATGGCCGTGCAGGCACAGCCGGAATGCTGGGTGACTGCCTCGGTGAGTCCTGGCAGGGGCGCAGAGCCTCCCGCCAGCATGATGTGATCCACCCGGTTGTAGGGTGTACTGGTAAAGAAGAATTGCAATGCGCGACCGATTTCCTGCGCCATGCTCTCCACGAAGGGGCGCAGAACGGCGGACTGGTAGTCCTCGGGCAAGTCGCCGCTGCGCTTCTTGCTTTCGGCCTCTTCCGCCGAGAATCCGTACTGGCGGACGATCAGTTGGGTCAGCTGCGCGCCACCGAATGCCTGGTCCCGGTCGTAAAGGACTTCGTCGTTGCGGATGACCTGCATGCTCGTGGTCAGGGCCCCGACCTCGAAGAGGGCCACCAGCGCATCGACCCCGTGGTTGGGCAGGGCTTCGATGAGCCGGCCGGCCGCCAGCCGGGATGCGTGCGACTCGATATCGACGATCACCGGCTTGAGCCCCGCGGCCTCGGCAAGACCTTGCCGGTCCTGCACCTTCTCCCTGCGCGATGCAGCGATGAGCACATCCACGTCGCCCGGGGCATTCTTGCTCGGGCCGATGACGCAGAAATCCAGGCTCACCTCATCGAGCGAAAAAGGGATGTACTGATTGGCCTCGGACTCCACCTGCACTTCGAGCTCCTGCTCGGACATGCCGCCCGGCAGGGTGATGCGCTTGGTGATGACGGCCGAGGGAGGCAGTGCCAGAGCGACGTTTTTCGTGCGCGTTCCGCTTTTCTTCACGAGCCGCCGCAAGGCTTCCGCGACCTCATCGAACTTCTCGATGTTGCCGTCGCTGATCCACCCCCGCTCCAGGGGCTCGATCGCGCACCGCTCCAGCACCAGGCCCCCTGCCTTGTCACGCCCCAATTCAACCAGTTTGACACTGGAGGAACTGATGTCGATACCCAGCAGTGGCGCGGCCTGGCGACTGAACAAAGATCCCAAAGAGATCAAGATTGGCCCCCTGTAACACGCCTTATTGACGCAACAAAACTTAACACTTGCACATGAATGCTAGCAGTAAGGTTGTAGGCCAGCAAAGTGTTTTACCCAGTGGTAACCGGGGTGGCGTTGTCAAAAGCAGACGGTTTTCAGTCCTGCCAAAGAGGTTATTTCCGGAGGGGGCGAAGAGGTCTTCGCGAACCCCTTCCCCGATGCGACAGCCATGTGAAAAGGCGGTTCGGCGGGCGGCTTTTTTATAATGCCCCGTTGATTTGTACTGGACCGACATGCCGCCCACCCCACCTGAAAAGACCGCGCAGCGAGACGCCCCCTCCCGGCCGACATGGCTGCGCTGGCTGCTCAAGAGCGTTGCCTGGCTCTTCGGACTCGCCGTGGCGGGCGCGCTGGGCCTGGCCCTGACCCTTGCCGTGGCCCTGGCGGTGGCCTATCCGAATCTTCCGGATATTTCCGATCTCGCGGACTACCGGCCCAAGCTGCCGCTGCGCGTCTATTCCGTGGAAGGCGCCTTGCTGGGTGAGTTCGGGGAAGAACGGCGCAACCTGACGCCCATCGAGGAGATCCCCAAGGTAATGACCAACGCGGTGCTGGCCATTGAGGATGCGCGCTTCTTCCAGCACGGCGGCGTGGACTACAAGGGCATGGTGCGGGCGGCATTGGCCAACCTGGGCCGGGTGAAGAGCCAGGGCGCCTCCACCATCACCATGCAGGTTGCGCGCAATGTTTATCTTTCGTCAGAGAAAACAATTACAAGAAAAGTTTACGAAATATTACTAACTTTCAAACTCGAACATCTGCTAACCAAAAATCAGATTCTCGAGATTTACATGAACCAGATTTATCTGGGAAATAGGGCCTATGGTTTCGCGGCCGCCTCGGAGGCCTATTTTGGAAAGCCGCTGAAATCCATCTCCATCGCCGAGGCGGCGATGCTGGCCGGCCTGCCCAAGGCGCCCTCGGCCTACAACCCCATCAGCAACCCCAAGCGGGCCCGCGTGCGCCAGCTCTACATCATCGACCGCATGGTCGAGAACGGCTTCATCACGGCAGAAGAAGCCGCCGCCGCCAAGCAGGAGGATCTGAAGATCCGCTCGGGGCCGGACAACACGCGCATCCACGCGGAGTACGTGGCCGAGATGGCGCGCCAGCTCATCTTCGCCCAGTACGGCAACGACGCCTATACCCGCGGCCTGAACGTCTACACGACCCTCAACGCGGGCGACCAGGAAGCCGCCTATCAGGCGCTGCGCAAGGGCATCATGGACTACGAGCGCCGCCAGCACTACCGGGGCCCGGAGAAGTTCGTCGCCCTGCCCACCAATCCCCAGGAAGCGGAAGACGTGATCGACGACACGCTGGCCGGCCACCCCGACAACGGCGACGTGCTCTCGGCCGTGGTGCTGGAGGCCTCCGCCAAGAAGATCGTGGCCGCCCGGGCCAACGGCGAGCCCATCGAGATCACGGGAGACGGCCTCAAGCCCGCGCAGTCCGGCCTCAGCGACAAGGCGCCTCCCAACATCAAGATCCGCCGGGGCGCGGTGATCCGCATCATCCAGACGCCCAAGAAGACCTGGGACATCACGCAGCTGCCGGAAGTCGAGGGCGCCTTCGTGGCCATCGATCCGCGCAGCGGCGCGGTCAGGGCCCTCGTGGGCGGGTTCGACTTCGACAAGAACAAGTTCAACCACGTGACCCAGGCGTGGCGCCAGCCGGGGTCGAGCTTCAAGCCCTTCATCTACTCGGCGGCGCTCGAAAAAGGCTTCACCCCGGCCACGGTCGTGAACGATGCACCGCTGTTCTTCAGCGCGGGCGTCACGGGCGGGCAGCCCTGGGAGCCGAAGAACTACGACGGCAAGTACGACGGCCCGATGACCCTGCGCACGGCGCTCGCCAAGTCGAAGAACGTCGTCTCCATCCGCATCCTTCAGGCCGTGGGGCCGAAGACGGGGCAGGAATGGATCACGCGCTTCGGCTTCGAGGCGGACAAGCACCCGGCCTATCTCACGATGGCGCTGGGCGCCGGCTCGGTGACGCCGATGCAGATGGTGTCCGCCTATTCGGTGTTCGCCAATGGCGGCTACCGCGTGAACCCTTACCTCATCAGCCGCGTGACCGACCACAAGGGCCGGGTGCTGTCGGACTTCCAGCCCATCCCCACCGCGGAGAATCCGCGCGCCATCGAGCCGCGCAACGCCTTCGTGATGAACAGCCTGCTGCAGGAGGTGACCCGCTCCGGCACGGCCGCCCGCGCCCAGGCCACGCTCAAGCGCCCGGACATCTACGGCAAGACCGGCACGACCAACGATGCCGTGGATGCGTGGTTCGCGGGCTTCCAGCCCACCATCGCCGCCGTCACCTGGATCGGCTACGACACACCCCGCAACCTGGGCAGCCGCGAGACCGGGGGCGGGCTGAGCCTGCCGATCTGGATCAGCTTCATGGAGCGCGCGCTCAAGGGCGTTCCCGTGGCGGAGCCCACGGTGCCCCCCGGCGTGGTCAACGTGGGCGGCGAGTGGTTCTACGAGGAGTTCGCGCGCAACGCGGGCGTGGCCAGCGTGGGCATGGAAGACCACCCCGCCGCCGTACCCGGCGCACCGACGCAGGCGCCTCCGGCGGCCGAGGAGCGCACCCGCATCCTGGACCTGTTCCGGAACTGACCCGGGCAGGCCCGCACGGCAAAAAGGCATCGCTGCGATGGCAGCGATGCCTTTTTTTCATCGCCGGGCAAAGCTTCCCCTCGGAGGACAGCGACCACGCGCGGCAAGCGAGCGTAGGGGGCTTTTTTTCACGGATCGGCGCAGCGCACCGGGCGGGCGGGCGCCGGGCGCTCAGCCCCGGAACGACACGGGCATGCCGGCCTGCCGGGAGGCGTTTTCGTCCAGGGCCGCGAAGAATTCGCCGGCGCCCTTGGTGTCTTTCCAGGCCCCGCCATCGAGGCGGTAGTGGTAGCCGCCGGACTGCGCGGCCATCCAGATCTCGTGCAGGGGCTTTTGCTGGTTGATGACGATCTGGCTGCGGTTGGGGAAGGTGATGGTCACCATGCCGCCCGAGCGCTGGGCATCCAGGTCGGCATCGGTGGCGTCGTTGATGCGGTCGCACCCTTGTTCCACGGCGAGCAACAGTTTCTCGGCCTGGTCCAGAAATTCGAGATCGGTCATTACTTCTACAATTTGCGGATGTTGAGAGCTTCTCAAATTCTAGTCAGGGCGTTCGTCCTTGGTGCCGGCGCGGTCGTCCTGCTGGCGGGCTGCGGCCAGCGCGGCCCGCTGTATCTGCCGAACGATCCCGCCGGGTCCCAGCGCGCCACACTGCCCCAGACGCTCGATCCGATGCGCGAGGCGCCCTCTCCGGTGCCCATCATCGTGCCGGCGCCCGCCACCCCGGCATCGTCCCCTTCCCCGGCGCCTTCGTCGCCTCCCGCCTCCACTTCCACTCCATGACGCTGACCGCACTGCCCGGCCACCCCCATGTCGCCTACCAAGGCGGCGATCTCTCCATCGAATCGGTCCGCCTCGCGGACCTGGCCGCGCGGCACGGCACGCCGCTCTACGTGTATTCGAAGGCCTCGATGCTCGCGGCGCTGGAGGCCTACCAGCGCGGGTTCGCGGGCCGCAAGGTCCAGATCTGCTATGCCATGAAGGCGAACTCCTCGCTGGCGGTGCTGCAGCTGTTCGCGCGGGCCGGCTGCGGCTTCGACATAGTGTCGGGCGGCGAGCTGCGGCGCGTGCTGGCCGCGGGCGGCGATGCGCGCAAGGTGATCTTCTCGGGCGTCGGCAAGACGCGGCAGGAGATGCGCGAGGCCCTGGAGGCCGGCATCGGCTGCTTCAACGTAGAGAGCGAGCCCGAGCTGGAGGTGCTGAGCGAGGTGGCGGTTGCCTGCGGCACGCGCGCGCCGGTCAGCATCCGCGTGAACCCCAACGTGGACCCGAAAACCCACCCCTACATCTCCACGGGCCTGAAGGGCAACAAGTTCGGCGTGGCGCACGAGCGCACGCTGGCCGCCTACCAGCACGCGGCGGCCCTGCCGGGCCTGCGGGTCGTGGGCATCGACTGCCACATCGGCTCGCAGATCACCGAGGCCACGCCCTACCTCGACGCCGTGGAGCGCGTGCTCGACCTGGTCGAGCAGATCGAGGCCGCGGGCATCCCGATCCACCACCTCGACTTCGGCGGCGGCCTGGGCATCGACTACAACGGCGACACGCCGCCCGCGGCGGATGCGCTGTGGACCGACCTGCTCGCCCGGCTGGACGAGCGCGGCTTCGGCGACCGGCAGTTCATGATCGAGCCCGGCCGCTCGCTGGTGGGCAACGCGGGCGTGTGCCTGACCGAGGTGCTGTACGTGAAGCCCGGCGAGCAGAAGAACTTCTGCATCGTCGATGCTGCGATGAACGACCTCCCCCGCCCGGCGATGTACCAGGCCTTCCACGGCATCGTGCCGCTGCGCGCGCCGGCGGCGGATGCGCAGCCCGCCGTGTACGACGTGGTGGGCCCCGTGTGCGAGAGCGGCGACTGGATCGGCCGCGACCGCACGCTGGCCGTGCAGGCCGGCGACCACCTCGCCGTGCTCTCGGCGGGCGCCTATTGCAGCTCGATGGGCAGCAATTACAACACCCGCGCGCGGCCGGCGGAGGTGCTGGTGGACGGCAGCGCCGCCCACCTCATCCGCGAGCGCGAATCCCTCGCCGATACGTTCCGGCACGAGAAGCTGCCCGGCTGACCGCTCCGCTTGATGCGCATCAAGCTCCGGGGGGAGCGATGTCCGTACAGTGACCGTTTCATGACGATTGGAGCGGTATGGCAGCGGAACCCCTGGAACTCTACCGAGACAAGCACCACGCCTGCCTGATGTTCTCCGACCTCATCGAGGAGGACGGGCAGGCGGTGCAGGCCAACCAGTTCCTCATCGTGGACGGGGACACGGGCGCGATCATCGATCCGGGTGGCAACCTCGCGTTCAACGAGCTGTTCATGGGCATGAGCAAGCACTTCGCCCCGCACAAGCTGTCGTACCTGATCGCCTCGCACGCCGATCCGGACATCATCGCCTCGCTCGACCGCTGGATGACCAGCACCAAGGCCACGCTGGTGATCTCGCGCGTGTGGGAGCGCTTCGCGCCGCATTTCACCAAGGTGGGCAAGACCGAGAACCGCGTGATCGGGGTGCCCGACGCCGGCGGGCACCTGCCGCTGGGCCGGCACGAGCTGGTACTGCTGCCCGCGCATTTCCTGCATTCGGAGGGCAACTTCCACTTCTACGACCCGGTGAGCAAGATCCTCTTCACGGGCGACCTCGCGGTGTCCATGGTGTCCGGCGCCGAGGCCCGCGAGCCGGTCACCGACCTGAAGGCCCACATCCCGCGCATGGAGGGCTTCCACCGCCGCTACATGGTGTCCAACAAGATCCTGCGCCTGTGGTCGCGCATGGCCCGGCAGCTCGACATCGCCATGCTGGTGCCCCAGCACGGCGCGCCCATCATGGGGCGGCAGGCGATCAGCGATTTCTTCGACTGGGTCGAGAACCTGCAGTGCGGCATCGACCTGTTCGACGACCGGGCCTACCAGTTGCCCACGGCGTTCATCGACCCCGCCACGCGGCAGGTGCGGCCGGCCCTGCAGGCGGTGCGGGCCTGATTATTGGATCTTTTGGCCGCCACGTCGCCGTAGATGCTCAATAGTTAGCTATTAAATACATAGCGAATCACGCCGCCGTGGCACGGGCGGCACGCGCGCCGCGCAGGGCCCGCCAGGCGCGCCAGCCCAGCAGCGCGCCCAGGATCGCTCCATAGACGGCGACCTCGCCGAAGAAGTTCTTGCCGGCGCGCATCCAGAAGAAGTGCAGCAGCGCCAGCCCGGCCACGGCATACACGGCGCGGTGCAGGGCCTGCCAGCGCCTGCCGCCCAGCCAGCGGATGGCGCGGTTGAAGGAGGTGGCGGCCAGCAGCACCAGCAGCACGAAGGCCAGCATGCCCACGAGGATGAAGGGGCGCTTGGCGATGTCGCGCAGGATCTCCGGCACGTCGAAGCCCATGTCGAACCAGGCGTAGGCCACGAGGTGCAGCAGCGCGTAGAAGAAGGCGAACAGCCCCAGCATGCGCCGGAACCGCGCAAGCGCCGGCAGGCCGGCCACCACGCGCAGCGGCGTCACGGCCAGCGCCACGCACAGCCCGCGCAGCGCCCAGTCGCCCGTGGAGCGGATCAGCGCCTCGGCCGGGTTGGCCCCCAGCTGGTCGGCCACGGCGCCATAGACCAGCCACGCGAACGGCAGCAGGCAGAGCACGAAGACGGCCGGCTTGGCGGCCGGATGCAGCAGCAGTTTCTTCATCGGTCGGGGGCCTCCCGCCTCCCGGGGCAGCGGTGGCGCCGCCGGCGGCTTCAGTAGAACTTCTTGAGGTCCATGCCCGCGTAGAGCTGGCCGACCTGCGCCTCGTAGCCGTTGAACAGGAGCGTCTTGCGCTTCTTGGCGAAGAGGCCGCCCTCCTCGCCGATGCGCCGCTCGGTGGCCTGGCTCCAGCGCGGGTGGTCCACGTTGGGGTTCACGTTGGAGTAGAAGCCGTATTCCTGCTTCGCCGCCTTGTTCCAGGCCGTGCCGGGCTCTTTCTCGACGAAGCGGATCTTGACGAGGCTCTTGGCGCTCTTGAAGCCGTATTTCCAGGGCACGACGAGGCGCACGGGCGCGCCGTTCTGGTTGGGCAGCACCTCGCCGTACATGCCGAAGGCGAGCAGCGTGAGCGGGTGCATGGCCTCGTCCATGCGCAGGCCCTCGGTGTAGGGCCAGTCGAGCACGGGGCGGTCCACGTAGGGCATGGTCTTCTTGTCGGCCAGCGTGACGAATTCCACGTACTTGGCGCTGCCCTGGGGTTCCACGCGCTTGATGAGTTCGGCGAGCGAATAGCCCACCCAGGGGATCACCATGGACCAGCCCTCGACGCAGCGCAGGCGGTAGATGCGCTCTTCCTGCGGGCTGAGCTTGAGCAGGTCTTCGAGGGCAAACTTGCCGGGCTTATTGACGAGGCCCTCGACCTCCACGGTCCAGGGCGAGGTCTTGAGGGTGTGGGCGTTGCGCGCGGGGTCGCTCTTGTCCACGCCGAATTCGTAGAAGTTGTTGTAGGTGCTGGCGTCCTTGTATTCGGTCAGCTTTTCCATGGTGGCGGCGCCGGCCACCTTGCTGGGGGCGCCGGGCAGCGGCGCCAGTTTGCCGGGGCGCGCCACCTGGGCCAGGGCCTCGCGCCCCGCCCACGACGCCAGCGCGGCGCCGGCCACGCCGCCCGCCAGGAGCTTCATGAGGTCGCGCCGGCCTTCATAGACCGCGCGGGGGGTGATCTCGCTGCCGACGCGGTGGATGCGGCCGTCGTCGTGGTATCGGATGGGCATGGAGGAATCCTCGGGTAGGGGGCGGGCCTGCGGGGGATGCCGCCGTTATACGCGCCCCCGCCTCCGAAGGATTCATCCGCCGCTACAACGTTCCGTAGCTGTGCAGGCCCGAGAGCCACATGTTCACGCCCAGGAAGGCGAAGGTGGTCACGCCCAGGCCCACCAGCGCCCACCAGGCGGAAACCGTGCCGCGCAGCCCCTTCATGAGGCGCATGTGCAGCCACGCCGCGTAGTTGAGCCAGACGATGAGGGCCCAGGTCTCCTTGGGGTCCCAGCTCCAGTAGCCGCCCCAGGCCTCGGCCGCCCACAGGGCGCCCAGCACGGTGGCGATGGTGAAGAAGGCGAAGCCCACGGCGATGGACTTGTACATGACGTCGTCCAGCACCTCGAAGGACGGCAGGCGCTCGGCGATGCGCCGGCGGCCCAGCAGGATGCCGGCCACGATGAGGGCCGAGACGCCGAAGTACACCATCCAGTAGCTCCCGCCGTTCTCGGTGGCGCCCTGGCGGAACACGATGGGCTCGAAGCACAGCACCACGCCCAGCATCCACAGCGGCGCGAGCTTCCACCAGCGCGTCTCGCCGGCCTGCTGCTTGATGAGGTAGGCGAAGGCCACCATGGCCGCGAGCGCGAAGGTGCCGTAGCCGATGAAGTTGGCGGGCACGTGCAGCTTCATCCACCAGCTCTTGAGGGCCGGCACCAGCGGCTGGATCTCGTGCGCCTCGCGCACCACGGTGTACCAGAGCAGGAAGCCCACGGCCGCGCTCACCACCAGCATCACGAAGCCGCCGAGCGCGCGCGTGGCGTACTGCTCTTCGTAATAGAGGTAGAAGGCCGCCGTCATCCAGCAAAAGAGCACGAAGACCTCGTAGAGGTTGCTCACGGGGATGTGGCCGATGTCCGGGCCGATGAGGTAGCTCTCATACCAGCGCACCAGCGTGCCGATGAGCGCCATGGCGATCGCCACCCAGGCGATGCGCGAGCCCAGCAGCGAGAGCGTGCCGCGCTCGCCGCGCGCGAACATGCCCAGCCAGTAGAACACCGTGCTGATGAAGAACAGCATGCTCATCCACAGGATGGCCGACTGGCTGGAGAGGAAGTACTTCAGGCCGAAGACCGTGTCGGCCCGCGCGAGGCTGCCCGCGCCGTCCTGCTGGTAGAGGCCGATGGCCAGCAGTGCGAACGCGGCCACGGCCAGCATCAGCGCGCGCAGCGGCCGCCAAAACCAGCCGAGCCACACGGCGCAGGGGATCGAGCCCAGCAGGATGCCCTTCTCGTACCCGTCCATGAAGGCGCCGTAGCGCTGCAGCGCGTAGAGCCCGCCCACGGCCACGAGGGCCGCGAACACCCAGTCGAACAGGGTGCGCCGCGCGAAGAAGCCTTCGTTCAGGGTGATGGTGGTCGCCGTGGTCATGCGGTGGTGCCTCCATGGTGGGGCCGCGCCCCGATCAGTTTCTCGGTGAGCCGGGCGAACTCGCGGTCGCCGTCCATCGTCTTGCGGTTGGTCGAGAGGGCCATCGTGGCCTCGGCGCCCGCGCCGTCCGGCTGCGGCGCGAGCCACACCCAGACGCGGCGCTCGCGCACGTAGAGCATCGCGAACACGCCCAGGATCAGCAGGGCGCAGCCCAGATAGACCACGTTCTTGCCCGGCGCGCGCGCCACCTGGAACACGCTGGCCTGCACCTGGGTGAAGTCGGCCAGCTCGAAGGCCATCGGCGCGGGGTAGATCTGCGCGTCGCTCAGCGAGAGCACGGCCTGGGTCATGAAGGCGCGCGTGGCCTCGTTCTGCGGCAGCGGCGCGAGGCCCGCGCGCTCGCGCGTGAGCTGCGCCAGCTCGAACAGCGCGCCGTTGAGGATGCGGATCAGCACCTCGCCGGCGCGCTCGCGCTCGGCCTCGGGCACGTTGGCCTCCATGAAGTCCGAGATGGCCTGCAGGCCCGCGCGCGGCGGCTCGCCGGCAGCGCCCTTGCCCGCCTCGTGCGCGCCGGCGAAGAGCGAGAGCGCGCGCAGCGTGGACTGCGCGAGCTGCTCGGCCAGCTCGGGCCGGGAGCGGTCCACGGCATGCGCCACGTAGCGGCGCACCGCCTGCTCGCGCAGCGCGGCATCGGCCAGCGCCATGCGCATGCGCATGAAGCCGTCCATGCGGCCCTGGTCGTCCATCGGCACGCGCAGGAAGCGGAAGGGATCGGCCGGCGTCTCGCGCACGCCGAGCAGGAAGACCGGCTGGCCGTCGCCCGTGTCCACCGGCAGCATGTAGTTATGGAACTCGCGCGCCTGGCCCGCCGCGTCGCGCAGCTTGTAGGTGACGCTCGGGCCCACGTTGCGCAGCTCCTTGGGCGTGGCGGTCTTGTTGCCCGCGCCCAGGCGCGATTCGATGGACTGGCGCAGGTCCACCTTGCGCACGTCGGTGCCCGAGCCGGCCGCGCCGCTGAAGTTCTCGACGTTGATGGTGCGCAGCCCCGTGAACTCCAGCGTGAGCGCCTGCGCCTCGGAGCCGCCGGCCTTTTCGAGCCGGGTGGAGTCGCCCACGGTGCCCTCGACCTCGAAGGGCCGCACGCCCGGCGCCATGGGCACGGCGCGCAGCTTGAGCCGCGAGCCGCCGTCGTCGAAGCTCGACTGGTAGATCTCGATGCCGCGGTAGCTGGCGGGGTGGTTCACCTCCACGCGCGCGGGCGTGGCCTCGCCCGTGGCCTTGTCGTGGATGACGATCTCGCTCGCGAAGAGCTTGGGCATGCCGGTGGAGTAGTGCTCCACGATGAATTTCTTCAGCTCGATGGAGAACGGCAGCTCCTGCAGCAGCACGCCGTCGGACTGGCTGAGGATGGCCGTGCCCGACTGCGTGCCCTCGGACACGAAGAGGTTGCCGCGGAAGGTGGGGTTGCGCTCGGAGAGCCGGTGCCCGTCGCCCACCTCGGAGACGAGGCCGCCGCCCGCGTAGGGCGTCTTGCCGCCCAGCCACATCTGCGCGCGCACGATGAGGTCGCCGTCCAGCAGCCCGCCCAGGCAGATGAGCACGATGGCGCTGTGCGCGGCGATGTAGCCGATCTTGTTGGCGGCGCCCGCCTTGGCCGCCACCATCCAGCCGGTGCCCGGGCCGGCGGCGGTGTCCCGCTGCTGCAGCCGCACCCTCCAGCCGCCGCCGGCCAGCAGGCCGCCGATGCGCCGCGCGGCGGCCTCGGGCCCCTCGGCGGCGAGCGTGGCCTGCGCGCGGTGGTGGAAGGCCTTCAGGCCCTGCTCGCGGATGTTTTCCTTGTAGCTGCGCAGGTCCGCGAGGTAGCGCGGCCCGTTGCGCGCCACGCACATGGACGTGCTCGCGACGAGGAAGGCGAGGATCAGCAGGAACCACCAGGCGCTGTAGACGGCATTGAGCCGCAGCGCCAGGAACAGCTCGGCCCAGAAGGGGCCGAACTGGTTCACGTAGTTCACGGCCGGCTCGTGCTGCTTGAGCACCGTGCCGATCACCGAGGCGATGCAGATCACGGTGAGCAGCGAGATCGCGAAACGCATGGACGACAGCAGCTCGACCATGGCGCGCACGGAGGCCTGGCGGGAGGAAAGGCGGATGCCGTGAACGGTTTCGGACATGGGCGGAAAGCGGCTCTCGTGGACTGGGGCGGCGTGGTGCGGGCGAAAGTGCGCGGGAAGCAGGGATCGGGGCGCGCCGGAATGCAAAAGGGCGGGCCATCCGTTCAGAGAGGCCCGCCCGTCTTGGGTGTGATTATCGGCGGCTGGTTCCGGAAGGCTTCAAGGCCATCCGGGGGGATTTTGACGCAAGTCAAGCGCCGGGAAATCCCGGATATCCCCTCGGAACGTGTTCACGATCTCAGCGCAGGCCGGCGATGTAGTCGGCCACGGCGCGGATCTCGCGGTCGTTGAGCTTGGCGGCCACCTGCGCCATCTGCACGCTGTTGCCGCGCTTGCCCTCGCGGAACTCGCCCAGTTGCTTGACGGTGTAGTCGGCGTGCTGGCCCGACAGGCGCGGGTACTGCGCGGGGATGCCGGCGCCGTTGGGGCTGTGGCAGCCGGCGCAGGCGGCGATGTTGCGGTCGGCGATGCCGCCGCGGTAGATGCGCTCGCCCAGGGCGACGAGGTCCTTGTCCTTCGCGAAGCCGGGCTTGGCCGGCTTGGCCGCCACCCAGTACGCGATGTTGCGCATGTCGTCCTCGGAGAGCGTGGCGGCGATGCCCTTCATGACGGGATCGTTGCGCTTGCCGGACTTGAACTCCTGCAGCTGCTTGACGAGGTATTCGGGGTGCTGCTGCGCGAGCTTGGGGTTGGCGACGATGGTGGAATTGCCGTCGGCCGCGTGGCAGGCCGCGCACACGGCGGTGAAGCTGGCTTCGCCCTTGGCCAGATCCGGCTTGCCCGCCTTCTGCGCCTGGGCGGACGCGGGAACCATGGGAACCGCCAGCACGGCAGCCATGAGCATGGGAGCAAGCAGTTTCTTCATATCGGGGGTCTGTGTTGTAGATGGGGCCTGAAGGGGCCGCAGAGCCGGTCAATCTTACAATGCGGCCCTCTGCGGGTATCCCCCTGCTAACCCCCATTTATGACGACTACATCACATGCGCCAGTTGCTGGCCCGCTCCCGCCCGCACCCGACGCGAAGGCCGCCATGGGGTGGATGCACACGGCCCGCTTCCTCACCACCGCCGCGCAACTGCACCACCTGCCGGCCATCGAGGTGCCCGAGTTCGCGTTCGTGGGCCGCTCCAACGCCGGCAAGTCCACCTGCATCAACACGCTCACGCAGCAAAAGCAGCTCGCCTTCGCCTCCAAGAAGCCGGGCCGCACGCAGCACATCAACCTCTTCTCGCTGGGCCGCCAGGGCGTGACCGACGCCGTGCTGGCCGACCTGCCCGGCTACGGCTACGCGGCCGTCTCGCGCTCGGACAAGCAGCGCTGGCAGCAGGTGATGGTGAACTACCTCGTGAGCCGCGAGAGCCTGACGGGCATCGTGCTGCTGTGCGACCCGCGCCTGGGCCTGACCGAGCTGGACGAGGCCCTGCTGGAGGCCGTGCGCCCGCGCGTCGAGGCCGGCCTGAAATTCCTCGTGCTGCTCACCAAGGCCGACAAGCTCACGCGCGCCGAGCAGGCCAAGGTGCTGTCCATCACGCGACTGCAGGCGGGCGGCGGCGAGGTGAAGATGTTCTCGGCCCTCAAGCGGCAGGGCGTGGACGAGGTGGCGCAGCTGCTGTGGCAATGGTCGCACCCCGTGGATGCCACCGCGCCGGCCGCCGGAGCCGCCGGGACCGCCGAGGGCGCGGCGCAGGACACCGCGCCGCCCGCCCGCTCCGAGGATTCACCCACCGGATGACCGCCCGCGCAGCCGGACTGGCGCGGGCCTCCCGCGAAAGGACCGCTGCATGACGACGGACACCACCGTCCACCCCCTGCCCCACGGCATCACGCTGCACTGCCGCACGCGCGGCGAGCGCGGCCGCCCGGTGCTCGTGTTCCTGCACGGCTTCCCCGAGGGCGCCTTCGTGTGGGACGGGCTGATAGAGCACTTCTCGCGCCCCGAGCACGGCGGCTACCGCTGCGTGGCGCCCTTCCTGCGCGGCTACGCGCCGTCGAGCCAGCCGCAGGCCGTGGAGGCCTACCGTGCCAAACACCTCGTGCAGGACCTCGTAGCGCTCATCGAGGCCGAATGCGGCGCCGGCACGCCCCTGGCCGCGCTCATCGCGCACGACTGGGGCGGCGCCGTGGCCTGGAACCTCGCCAACCAGCGACCCGATCTGCTGGAGCGCCTCGTGATCGTGAACTCGCCCCACCCCGGCGCCTTCCTGCGCGAGCTGCGGGACAGCCCCGGGCAGCAGGCGGCGAGCGAATACATGCACTTCCTCTGCCGGCCCGACGCCGAGGCGCTGCTGGCCGCCGATGGTTATCGCCGGCTCTTCGGCTTCTTCGCGCGGCCGGACGGCACGGCCCCCGGCTGGCTCACGCGCGCGCTGCGCGAGCGCTACCGCGCCACCTGGGATGCGGGCCTGGCCGGCGCCTGCCACTACTACCGCGCCAGCCCCCTGCGCCCGCCGCGCGAGGGCGAGCCCGGCGCGGCGGGCGTGGAGCTGCCCGACGGCATGTTCACCGTCGCGCGGCCCACGCTGGTGATCTGGGGCCTGGACGACCCGGCCCTGCGGCCCGGGCTGCTCGAAGGGCTCGCGCGGTGGGTGCCGGCGCTGCGGCTGCGCGAGGTGCCGGGCGCGTCGCACTGGATCGTGCACGAGCAGCCCGAACTCGTCGCCCGCGAGATCGGCGGCTTTCTTCAAACGCTACCAAATCAATAGCAAACTATCGAGCAAAACCGGCCACATGGCGGCTCCCGGGCTTCCAAAGTGCCCGCGTCCCACCCACTTCCTGCCCGCGCGGGGCGCGTCAGCGGCCGTACAGCGGCGGCTCGCCCGGCGGGCGCGTCTTGAAGCGCTTGTGCACCCAGTAGTACTGGCCGGGCATGGTGTCGATCCACTGCTGCAGCTCGCGGTTCATGCGGGCGGTGTCGGCCTCCACGTCGTCGGTGGGGAAGTTCTCCCAGGCCGGCATCATCTGCGCGCTGTAGCCGCGCGGCGTGATGCGGCCCACCAGCGGCACCACCTTGGCCCGGCCCAGGCGCGCGAAGCGCGCAAGCGAGGTGATGGTGGCGGCCGGCACGCCGTAGAACGGCACGAACACCGAATCGCCCGGGCCGAAGTCCATGTCCGGCAGCAGGTAGAGCAGCCCGCCCTTGCGCAGCCCGCTCAGGATGGGCTTCACGCCGTCGCCGCGGTTGAGCATGCGCACGTTGCCGAAGCGCTGGCGCCCCGCAAACAGCCAGGCGTCGATCTCGGGGTCGGGGTGCGGCGTGAAGATGGACGTGAACGCGCGCCCGGTCTGCAGCGTGAGGGCCGTGCCCGCCGCGTCCATGCCGAGGAAGTGCGGCGCGAGGATGATGGTGGGCGCATCGCCCTCCAGCTCATGGAGCGCGCCGTGGATCTCCAGGCGCTTTTCCACCACCGACTGCGGCGCCATCCAGAGCCAGCTGCGGTCCAGCCAGGTCTGGCAGAAGCGCACGAAGACCTCGCGCGCCCAGGCCCGGCGCTGCGCGGGGCTGGCCTGCGGAAAGCACAACTCCAGGTTGCGCAAGGCCACCTTGCGGCGCGGCCCGGCGAGCAGGTAGATCAGCTGCCCCAGCCCCCAGCCCAGGCCGCGCAGCACGGGCAGCGGCAGGCGTGCCAGCACGCGCATCAGGGCGACGTTGAAACGGCCCGCCGTCATGCGTGCTCTCCGGAAGCTGCCGGCGGCTGGGGCGCGTGCGGCTCGGCGCGGGGCTGCTTGTAGCGGCCATAGCCCCACAGGTACTGGTCGGGCGACTGGCGGATGGTGCGTTCCATGGACTGATTGATCTGCGTGGCGGCGGTTTCGAGGGATTCGGAGAGCGGCTCGGGCAGCGGCTCGAAATGCAGGACGTAGCCGCGGCCGCGCGGCAGGCGCTCGCAGCGCGCCAGGACCACGGTGGCGCCCGTCTGCTGCACGAGGCGCGCGGCCAGCGTCATGGTGTAGGCCGGCCGGCCGAAGAACGGCGCCCACAGGCCCTGCCCCTCGGGCGGCACCTGGTCGGGCAGCAGGCCCACGGCCTCGCCGCGGCGCAGCGCCTTGATCATCTGCCGCACGCCGGTGAGCGCGGTGGGCACGGCGCGGATGCCGGGCCGGTCGCGCGCGGTGCGCATGATCTCGGCCAGCCACGGCTGCCGCGCGGGCCGGTAAAGGATCGTGATGGGCCCGTGCCCGGGGCTCCAGCGCTGCGCGGCGGCCTGCACCGACAGCTCGAAACAGCCGATGTGCGGCGTGAGGAAGACGAGGCCCCGGCCCGCGGCCCAGGCCTGCTCCACGTGCTCGGCGCCCACGATGGCGCAGGGCGGCGCATCGGCGCGCAGCCACAGGCGCGGCAGCTCGGCCACCATGCGCCCGGCATGGGCCACGGCGGCGCGCACGCGCGCGAACGGGTAGCCCGCCAGCGCGGCGTTGGCGTTGAAGCGGCGCCGGTAGGTGGGCGACGCGAGGAACGCGATCCAGCCCAGCACCGCGCCCAGGGCGTGCAGCACGGGCAGCGGGAGACTGGCGAAAAACCGGAACAGTGCAGACATCGGTAGTTAGAATGGCGCGGTCGCTGAGTTAAATGAGCAACTTGCAGGGCGACGTTAAACAACTCTGCTAAAGCGTTCGCCACACGGCTCCCCAGGCTGAGGGCAACGCCCAAATGCCAAAAAGGACAGGAGTTTATTCAAATGGCGAACGACTTTCTCTTCACATCGGAATCGGTGTCCGAGGGCCACCCCGACAAGGTGGCGGACCAGATCTCCGATGCCATCCTCGATGCCATCTTCGCGCAGGACCCCCGCAGCCGCGTGGCCGCCGAGACGCTGACCAACACCGGCCTCGTGGTGCTGGCCGGCGAGATCACCACCAACGCGCACGTGGATTACATCCAGGTGGCGCGCGACACCATCAAGCGCATCGGCTACGACAACACCGACTACGGCATCGATTACAAGGGCTGCGCGGTCCTGGTGGCCTACGACAAGCAATCGAACGACATCGCCCAGGGCGTGGACCACGCGAGCGACGACCACCTGAACACCGGCGCCGGCGACCAGGGCCTGATGTTCGGCTACGCCTGCGACGAGACACCCGAGCTGATGCCCGCGCCCATCTACTACGCGCACCGCCTCGTCGAGCGCCAGGCCCAACTGCGCAAGGACGGCCGCCTGCCCTTCCTGCGCCCCGACGCCAAGAGCCAGGTGACGATGCGCTATGTGGACGGCAAGCCCCACAGCATCGACACCGTGGTGCTCTCCACCCAGCACCACCCCGACCAGTCCGAGACGCCCACGAAGATGAAGGCCAGCTTCACCGAGGCCGTGATCGAGGAGATCATCAAGCCCGTGCTGCCCGCCGAGTGGCTGAAGGAGACGCGCTACCTGATCAACCCCACGGGGCGCTTCGTCATCGGCGGCCCGCAGGGCGACTGCGGGCTCACGGGCCGCAAGATCATCGTGGACACCTACGGCGGCGCCTGCCCGCACGGCGGCGGCGCGTTCAGCGGCAAGGACCCCACGAAGGTGGACCGCTCGGCCGCCTACGCCGCGCGCTACGTGGCCAAGAACATCGTGGCCGCCGGCCTCGCGCGCCAGTGCCAGATCCAGGTGGCCTACGCCATCGGCGTGGCCCGGCCCATGAACGTGACGGTGTACACCGAGGGCACGGGCGTGATCCCCGACGAGCAGATCGCCGCGCTGGTGCAGGAGCACTTCGACCTGCGCCCCAAGGGCATCATCCAGATGCTGGACCTGCTGCGCCCGATCTACGCCAAGACCGCCGCCTACGGCCACTTCGGCCGCGAGGAACCCGAGTTCACCTGGGAACGTACGGACAAGGCTGCCGCGCTGCGCGCAGCGGCCGGGCGGTAAGCCCGGAGCTTGGCCGCAGGCCAAGCCTTGGGCTTTGGGGCGAAGTTCATATCGCGCAGCGATGTGAACGCAGACCACAAGGCTGCCGCGCTGCGCGCAGCGGCCGGGCGATAAGCCCGGCAACCCGCGCCAGCGGGTTCGGCAGCCTTGCGGCGCAGGCCCATTTCGCGCAGCGAAGTGAAGGCCCGCAGGGCCGGGCCGAAGCCACAAAGCCCAAGCGCTGCGTGCAGCGGCCGGGCTGTAGGCCCTGCGCTTTCCTCGCCGATCCGCCGAACCCAAAGCCGCCCCCCTCCGGGGGGTGGCTTTTTTCTGCGCATGCCGTCCTCACGGCACGCGTGGCGCTTCCTGGCGGGAAGGTGCCGCGTGGAACGCCTGCGGCGGCCATGCAATCGCTTCGGGTTCATGCACTGCGCTTGCGACACCGCTCCTATCGTCGCTCGACCCCCGGAGCGCCCATGCAAGTCACCCCCCTTTTCCATCGCCCACCGCGCACGAATACCGCCGCGGAACCCTACCCTTCGCAAAAAGCCGTCCGCTACGATCCGCGGCAGGACGGCACTTCCCTGCGGGCGTTCGAGAAATCGGAGCGGGGCAAACAGCTCGCGACCCAGTACCGGGCCGGCATCGGGCAGCTCAAGACCTTTCTCAAGGAGCACCCCTCCGCCAGTTCGCAGCGGTCCGAAGAGGCGCTGGAAGTGTTCCGCAGCCGGCTGGAGGCGGGTGCCGACGGGCACTACTCCACGCAAATCTCGCGCCTGTACAGCGAAGGCAAGGCATCGCTGGACACGCTGTGCGTGGCCATGGCCGACGAGACAATTCCGCTCTCGACCCGCATGGAAATCATCGAGAACCTCGCCAAGGGCCTGCTGGTCTGCTCCGAAGGCACCACATCCAACCTGATCATGGCCGTCCAGGACCTGAACCTCGCCAAGGGCCTGCACACCCACGCACGCAAGACCTGGGAAAGCATGCTGGAGCAGGCAGTGCGCGATTTCAGCCAGTCCAAGCACGGCAAGGTCGAGCACTATGCAGGCAACGAAATCCACTATGTGAACGGCTACCGCAACTTTCTTGCGGAACAGTTCCATGTGGCCGAACGCGGCGACAGCTTCGTCGATCAGCAGGCCGTCAGCAACCATGCCGAAGAAGCTGCACAGTTCGTGCAGGCCCGCGTGAACCCGGAGCAGCTGGTGCGCCACCTCGCCGAGACCTGCCTGTCGGAAATCCACGAGCATTTCCGAGAGCATCTGGGCCGCCCGCTTACGCTGGAAACCGCATTCCAGCTGCGCACCGAATACGAGAACAACGTGGAGGCCGGGCTGCAGAGCCGGTTCGGCCCGATTCCGGGCATGTTCGTCATTTCCGAGCACGAGCCCACCGACAATGAGGACGCGCCGTATTCCATCGTCGCCAACCCGGCACTGCTCATGCGCACCATCGCGAAAAACATGAAAACGCAGGGGCTGCTGGAAAAGGAGAAGTTCGCCGTCATCAACACCGCATCGACCGAGGAAGGCGACCGGAGGATCAAGCAGATCGCAAGCGGGGACTTCTACGTCAAGGAGATGACCACGGCGGGCGAGGTCGGCTACCGCGACGTGCGGGTCTCCGACCTGCCTGCAGCCGCCGAGTGGTCATCGGCGCTGCTCATGAATGCGCTCACCGTCACGAAGGACCCCAAAGAGCTGCGCAGCCTCGACCCCGAACGGGTCTGGGCCCTGGTCCGCTCGTCGGCAGACCAGGGCGGCACATCGTGGCAGGCCACCCTGATGCACCCTGCACTCCAGCGTTACCGGGCCGCCTCCCCGGAGATCGAATCATTCCTGGTGAACAAAGCCGTGGAAGAGGTCGACAAAATGCCCGAAGCCGAGCGGCCCGAGGCCGTGGCCAAGAGCCTCATGGCTGGCGATACCGCCACCGCCAGTTGGCTGACCACACTGCCCATGCCGCCGTCCTGGGCGGACGCCAACAAGAACACCCTGCTGCACCACGCAGTCGCCGCGGGGGCCGGTTCCCTCGTTTCGATGCTCATGACACCGGCTCTGCTCGAGGCCGCCAACGCCCGGGGCGATACCCCGCTCCTGCACGCCGCACGCTACGGCCGGACCACGACGGTGCACCAGCTTCTGCAGGCCAAGGCCGACATCGGCAAGCCCAACCAGAAGGGCGAGACCGCGCTCTACCTCGCCGTGCAGGCAGGCGATGCGGCCTCGGTGGGCGTGCTGGTGAAAGCCAGCCTGCAAAACGCCAAGGGCCACCGCATGCTGGATGCGGCCTCTCGGACCGGCCGCACGCCCTTGATGGCCGCCGCGGCTTCCGGCCAGACCGCCATCGTGAAGATGCTGCACAGCGCGGGCGCCAAAGTGGATGCCTTCAGCAGCGACGGCACCACGGCCCTGCACGAGGCCGCGCGCCACGGCCGCATGGATTGCGCCCGGATGCTGCTGGATGCCCGCGCCAATCCCAACGCCTACACGGGGATCCTCAACGGTGGCGTCACGCCGCTCATGGAGGCGCTCGATCGTGGCCACTACGAGATGGCCGCTTTGCTCGCACCGAAGAGCAATCTCTCCCAGCCCGATTGGGACGGGCACGGCGCACTGGGGCGCGCGGTGAACCAGAAGAACATGCGCGCCGCCAAGTTCCTGATCGACGCCGGGGCCAAGGTGAAAGGCTCTCTGCTAGGCGCCGATCCGCTGAGAACGGCGGCGATCAAGGGCCAGCCGGAGATGGTGGCCCTGCTGCTCCAATCCGGCGGAAAGCCGGACGTGGGGGACGTCATCGCCGCGGCCAGCCATGGCTGCACGGCCGCCCTCGAACTGCTGCTGGACGCAGATCACTGGGAATACCTGGCCGGCATCCGCCAGAAGCCGTTCCAGGAGGCGGTAGGCAATGGCCATATCGAGACTGTCGAGGCCCTGCTGCGCAGGAACGCCCCGAAAGATTTGCGATGGGAGCCCACCGAGGACAACCACATAAGCCCCGTCATGCGGGCGGCAGCCAACGGTCACGCCGACATGGTCAAACTGCTGCTGCGCCACAAGATTTGCGGCGTGGAGCATCGCGCTTTCAACGGCGACACGGCACTGGTGATGGCCGCCGCGAACGGGCACGCTGGCGTGGTGAGATTGCTGCTGGAGGCCGGTGCCAGGGACGGAATCGCCCAGGCCGTGAAGGCAGCGCGGTCGAAAGGCCATGAGGAGGTGCTGCAGCTGTTCAAGCCCTCTGCGGGAGGCCGATAGCGTTGCCCGGCAGACGGACGCCTCGCCGGGCGCCGACACCACGCCGCCACGCTGCGGCACCTCGCCCCGCACACCTTTCTCCTACAGGCGGAGCCATTGCCTGCTGACGGCGGCGGCAAGGCGGTACCGGGAAGATGCACCCATTCCCCACCCCATCCACCGGAGCCCCGCCATGCTGAAGTACGCCATCCTCTTCGCCATCATCTCCCTCATCGCCGGGGCGCTCGGCTTCACCGGCGTGGCCGCGGGCGCGGCGGGCATCGCCAAGATCCTGTTCTTCCTGTTCCTGGTGGTCGCCGTGGTCTTCGTGGTGCTGGCGGCCATCGGCGTGGGGGCGGCGCGGCGCGCGTTGAAGTGAAGCGCCCCCCCGCGGGGCTTCAGAGCCCGCGCTGCGACAGCGACAGCGCGTAGCGGCTGCGCAGTTCGTCGCGCAGCCTGTAGAGTTGCGCGGGCCGGTGCGCGCCGCCGCGCACGGCGCCCGGCACGGGTTCGAGCATGTCCATCTCTTCGACCTTGCGGCGAAAGCTCACCTTGTTGAGCGGCTCGCCCAGCAGGGCCTCGTACACGGCCTGCAACTGCGGCAGCGTGAAGGTTTCGCCGCACAGGTACACCGGCAGCGACGAATACTGGCTCTTGCTGCGCACGCGCGCGACGGCGGCGCGCACGATGGCGGCGTGGTCGAAGGCCAGGTCGGGCAGCGCGCCCTCCTCCACGCCCGCCCAGCGCACGCCCGGGCGCGGCGCGGCGCCTTCAAGGCCGCCTTCCGGGCCGCCATCCGCCCAGCCGGGCGGCACGAGCGCGCAGTACGCCACCGCGACGGACCAGCCGCGCGGGTCGCGCCCGGCGCCGGAGAACGTCGCGAGCTGCTCCAGGTACGGGCCGCGCACGCCCGCCTTCTCGCGCAGCACCCGCAGGGCGCTGGCGTGCGCGTCGGCGTCCTCCTGCGCATGCACGTAGCCGCCGGGCAGCGCCCAGGCGCCCTGGAAGGGCGCGCGCTCGCGGCGGGCCAGCAGCACCTGCAGCGCGCCGTCGCGCAGGGTGAGCAGCACCACGTCCACGGTGCAGATGACAGCGGGGGCCGGCGCGGCGGAGGGCATGGAAGGCAAGGGGGACGTATGGCGGGGCAAGGCGATGCGGGCGAGCGTATCACCGGGCCTGCGTGGCCCTTCCCGGCACTTAGTTGCAAAATTAAACTAACAGCCTACAATGGGCGCCACACACCCTTTCCCTCTTTCCGCTCCGGAGCCTTGCATGACCTCCCCCGCCCCCCTCCACCTGCTCGCGATCGATCCACAGAACGACTTCTGCGACCTGCCCGAGGCCTGGTGCCCCGCCGACCCGCTCACCGGCCGCCGCCTCGCGCCCGCGCTGCCCGTGGCGGGCGCGCATGCCGACCTGCGGCGGCTGGCCGGCTTCATCCGCCGCGCGGGCGATCGCATCGGCGCCGTGACGGTCACGCTCGATTCGCACCAGCGCCACGACGTGGCGCACCCGCCGTTCTGGCAGGCGCGCGGCGGCGCGGCCGTGCCGCCCTTCACGCCCATCACCGCCGCCCAGGTGCGGGCGGGCGATTTCGCGCCGCGCGATGCCACCGCCCTGCCGCGCGTGCTGGACTACCTCGATGCGCTGGAGGCCCGGGGCCGCTACACGCTCATGGTCTGGCCCGTGCACTGCGAGATCGGCGGCTGGGGCCACGGGGTGCATGCCGACGTGCTGGCGGCCTGCGCCGAATGGCAGGCGGCGCGCGGCCAGGCCGTGCACGCCGTGTTCAAGGGCATGAACCCCTGGACCGAGCACTACAGCGCCATCCAGGCCGAAGTGCCCGACCCGCAGGACCCGGCCACCGCGCTCAACCGGCCGCTGCTAGAGCGCCTGGCCGCCGCGGAGCGGCTGGTGATCGCGGGCGAGGCCAGCAGCCACTGCGTGCGCGCCACCACCGAGCACATCGTGGAGCACCTGCCCCGGCTGTGCCCGGGCTGGACGCCCGCGCGGGTGGTGCTGCTGACCGACTGCATGAGCCCCGTGGCCGGCTTCGAGGCACAGCACGGCGCCTTCCTCGATGCGATGCGCGCACAGGGCGTGCAACTGGCGGCTTCGAGCGAAATCGCCGTCTAGTCGCCGCGAATACTGGGCATTCAGCTATCAATCAAGGAGCAAGCATGGTTCCCGTCATCCAGAGCCTGCTGGACACCGACCTCTACAAGTTCACGATGTGGCAGGCGCTGCTGCACCGCCACCCGCAGACACAGGCCGAATACCGCTTCGTGTGCCGCAACGCGCCGGCCTTCCCCCTCGCGGACCTGCTGCCGGCCGTGAATGCCGAGCTGGACGCGCTCTGCGCGCTGCGCTTCGCGCCGGCCGAGCTGGAGTACCTGGGCGGGCTGCGCTACCTCCAGAGCGACTTCATCGACTTCCTGCGCATCTTCCAGTTCCAGCGCGCCTTCATCGAGGCGCGGGCCGAGGGGCCCCACCTGTCGATCGTGGCGCGCGGGCCGCAGGTGCATGTGATGGGCTTCGAGATCTTCGTGCTGGCCATCGTCAACGAGCTGTACTTCCGCCGCCTGGGAGGCGCCGACGCGGCGCTGGACGAAGGCCGCCGCCGGCTCGCCGCCAAGATCGCGCGCGTGCGGCAGCTCGCCGGCGAGGCGCCGCGCGCGCACCCGTTCGAGATGTTCGACTTCGGCCTGCGCCGGCGCTACAGCGGCGCGTGGCAGCGCGAGGTGGTGCAGGCCTTCGCCGCCGGGGCGCCGCAGTGGTTCAAGGGCACCTCGAACGTGCTGCTGGCGCGCGACCTGGGCCTCGTGCCCATCGGCACCATGGCGCACGAGTACCTGCAGAGCTACCAGGCCCTGGGCGTGCGGCTGCGCGACTTCCAGAAGGCGGCGCTGGAGGACTGGGTGCAGGAATACCGGGGCGACCTGGGCATCGCGCTCACCGACACCGTGGGCATGGACGCCTTCCTCGCGGATTTCGACCTCTATTTCGCCAAGCTCTTCGACGGGCTGCGGCACGACTCGGGCGACCCCGTCGCCTGGGGCGAGAAGGCGCTCGCGCACTATGCGCGGCTGCGCATCGACGCGCACGGCAAGCGGCTGGTGTTCTCCGACGGGCTCGACGTGGACCGCGCGCTGGCCCTCCACCGCCACTTCGGCGACCGCGTGCAACTGGGCTTCGGCATCGGCACGCAGCTCAGCAACGACCTGGGCCCGGCCCCGCTCAACATCGTCATGAAGATCACGCGCGCCAACGGCCAGCCGGTGGCCAAGCTGTCCGACAGCCCGGGCAAGACGCTGTGCGACGATGCGACCTACTTGGCCTATCTGCGGCAGGTCTTCGGCCTGCCCGCCGGCACCTGATACGGTTTAGCAATCAAAAAGATAACTGCGTTGCTTCGCCTTGGCCTGTGCTACAGCACTGTCTGCGGCTTCGCGCCTTGTTCTCTCTTTGATTGCAAACCCGTATGACCCCCTTCCGCTCCGCATCCCCCCGCCAAGGAACCGACATGCTCCGAATCACCCTCGCCCAGCTCAACCCCACCGTGGGCGACATCGAAGGCAACGCGCAGCGCATGGTGGATGCCGCGCGCCAGGCGGCGCGGGCCGATGCCGACCTCGTGGTGTTCACCGAACTCGCCCTGTGCGGCTACTACCCCGGCGACCTGCTGGAAGAGCCCGGCTTCCTGGCGCGCGTGGAGGCCGGCATCGCCGCACTGCAGGCCGCCTCGCGCGAGACGCCGCGCCTGCACTGGGTGGTGGGCGCGCCCACGCGCGCGCAGGGCCCCGGCAAGCGGCTGCACAACAGCCTGCTCGTGCTGCACCAGGGCGCCGTGCGGCTCACCTATTCCAAGCAGCTGCTGCCCACCTACAACATCTTCGACGAGCGCCGCCACTTCGAGCCCGGCCCCGACGTGGCCCGCGTGCTGCGCATCGGCGGCACGCAGATCGGCTTCCTGGTGTGCGAGGACGGCTGGAACGACGCCCTGGCCGACTACGCCACCAACCCCTTCCAGCGCCTGGCCGACGCCGCGCCCGATCTGGTGGTGAGCATCAACGCCAGCCCCAGCCACATCGGCAAACGGGAGGAGCGCCACCGGATCTTCGGCGACGCGGCGCGGCGCCACGGGCTGCCCCTGCTGTACGTGAACCAGGTGGGCGGGCAGGACCAGATCGTCTACGACGGCGCCTCGTTCGCGGTGGAGCCCGAAGCCGGCGTGGTCTTCGAGGCGCCGCGCTTCGCGCAGGACGTGCGCACGCTGCGCTTCACGGACGGCCGCTTCCTCGCGGAGGACGGCGGCGCGCCGGCGCCGGTGCCCGCCGAGGGCCTGCCCACGATGGAGTTCTACCGCCAGCAGATCGTGCTGGGCCTGCGCGACTACGCGCGGCGCTGCGGCTTCGCGCGGGCGGTGGTGGGCAGCTCGGGCGGCATCGACAGCGCGCTCACCCTCGCGCTCGCCGTGGAGGCGCTGGGGCCGGAGAACGTGGCGGCCATCACCATGCCCTCGCGCTTCTCGTCCAGCGGCTCGGTGGACGACTCGGCGCGGCTGTGCGCCCACCTCGGCATCGCGCTGCACACCCACCCCATCGCGGACCTGGTGGCGGGCTACGCCGCGCAGTTCGAGGCCAGCTTCGGCCAGCCGCTCGCGGGCCTGCCGCTGGAGAACCTGCAGGCGCGCATCCGCGGCACCATCCTCATGGAATATTCGAACGCCTTCGGCCACCTGCTGCTGACCACCGGCAACAAGTCGGAGATCTCGGTGGGCTACTGCACGCTCTACGGCGACACCAACGGCGGCCTGGGCCTGCTGGGCGACCTCTACAAGACCGAGGTGTTCGCGCTGGCGCGCCACGTGAACGCGCACGCGGGCCGCGAGCGGATCCCGCAGGCCATCATCGACAAGGAGCCCTCGGCCGAGCTCGCGCCCGGGCAGCGCGACGTGGACAGCCTGCCGCCCTACCCCGTGCTCGACGAGGTGCTCAAGCTCCTCATCGAGGGCGAAGGCCTCTCGCGCGCCGAGTACGAGGCCGCGCTGGCGTTCTCGGCCCGGCTGCAGCAGGACGAGGCCGGCCGCGCGCTGGTGCAGCGCGTGCGCGGCATGGTCGCGCGCAACGAGTACAAGCGCCGCCAGGCCCCGCCCATCCTGCGCGTGCGCGCCAAGGCCTTCGGCAACGGACGGCAAATGCCCATCGCGGCGCAGTACGTGTGAGGCTTTCCCGCCCACCGCCATCGCTACCAAATTAATAGCAAACAATATAGAAAATACGGCGACATGGAGCCCTCAGGGCCTGGAAACAGGCCCCGGAGGGCCTCCCGCCCCTTTCCGGCCGGGAACCCGGCGCCGGCAAGGCGGCTACATTTCCCGCAATCCCGCCCCCGGGTCCCGCGCCGCGCGCGCAGGCCCCGCATCCACGCCATGTACGACACCGCCATCCTCATCGGGCGCTTCGAGCCCGTCCACCACGGCCACCTGGCCCTGCTGCGCCGCGCGCTGGACAGCGCGCGCCACGCCATCGTCATCGCGGGCTCGGCCTGGCAGGCCCGCTCGCCCAAGAACCCCTTCACCTGGCAGGAGCGCGAGGCCATGCTGCGCAACGCCCTGCCCGAGGCCGACCGCGCGCGCCTCACCGTGCTGCCGGTGCGCGACCATTACAACGAACTCGCCTGGGTGGCCGCCGTGCTGGGCGCCGTGTCGCGCCACACCGCGCCCGATGCGCGCATCGGCCTCGTGGGCCACTTCAAGGACGCCACCAGCAGCTACCTGCGCCGCTTCCCCGGCTGGGACCTGATCGCCGTGGAGCGCCAGGGCAGCATCGACGCCACCGCCATCCGCGACGCCTACTTCGCCGCCACGCCGGACACGCTGCTCACCGCCCTGGGTCCGGTCGCCGGGCAGGTGCCGGACAGCACGCTCGACTTCCTGCACGCCTTCGCGCAGGGCCCGCACTACGCGGCGCTGCAGGAGGAATGGCGCATGCTGCGCGGCTACCGCGAGGCCTGGGCCCAGGCCCCCTACCCGCCCGTGTTCGTCACCGTGGACGCCGTGCTGCGCTGCCAGGACCACGTGCTGCTCATCCGCCGCGCCCACGCGCCCGGCAAGGGCCAGCTGGCCGCGCCCGGCGGCTTCATCGAGCAGCGCGAGACCGTGTGGCAATCGTGCCTGCGCGAGCTGGCCGAAGAGACCCACTGCGAACTGCCCGAGGCCCGCATGCGCGCCGCCCTGCGCGAGGTGGCCGTCTTCGACCACCCCGACCGCAGCCAGCGCGGCCGCACCATCACGCACGCGCACTACTTCGACCTGGGCGAAGCCCCCTTCCCCGACGTGCGCGCCGACGACGACGCGGCGCACGTGGAGTGGCTCCCGATCGCCGCGCTGGCCACGCTGGAGGAGGCCTTCTTCGAGGACCACTTCCACATGCTGGACCACTTCCTCGGGCTCACGCGGGAAGGCGCGGGGGGCTGAGCCGGCACCCGCTCAGTGCCCGCCCAATGCCCGCTCTGGCGGGCCGTTTCTCTCACCGCCCGTTGATGCGGTAGCGCTGGTGCGTGAAGAACGTGTTGCGCCCCAGCGACCGGAACGGCAGGTACTCGGACGAGGGCGCGCCGCGGCCCTCGGTGCGCCAGCCGAAGAGGCCCGTGGGGCTGGGGTCGGCCGGCAGGGGTTCGGTGGCGGCGGTCAACGCGGCCTCGTAGAACGCCGCGTACTTGGGGTACCACTGGGTGTTGGTGGCGTCGTTGACGATGGCCATGCGGGCCTCGATCATCTTCTGCTTCGCGCCGGTGATGTTCGGGTAGGTGTCGAAGCCCGCGAACTGCACCTTGCCGCTGTCGCTCGCCGTAACGATGCCGCGGATGTCGCGCGCGCCCGCGGCCATGAATTCCTTGGTGTTGCCGGAGTTGAGCCGGTTGACGATCACGCGGCGCATCATGCGCATGATCTCCAGGGCCTCCTCGGCCCCGTTGATGCCGGAGGCCCGCCACTCCTGCGGCGCGGGCACCTCCACGAGGAAGAGGCGCACGAGCAGGCCCTCGTCCGTGTTGGCCTCGGGCAGCACCGTCTTGCGCTTCACGGTCACGCTCACCAGCGCCGGCGTGATGGTCAGCGCCGGCCCGCCCGCACCGCCGCCCACCTGCACGGCCAGCTTGGCATTGCCCGCCTTCCCCGCGGTGATGGTGAAGGCCCACGAATCCACACGCGTGTTGTGCTGGGTGCCGGTGACCTCCAGCACGTTCGGGAAGTCGCTCACGGCCACGAGCGTGTAGCGCTTGTCGATGGCTTCGAGCTTCACGCGCAGCACATTGCCCTCCACGAGGGTGACCGATGCGGGCAGGGGAGCGTCGTAGATGTATTTCAGCAGGGCGTTGGGCATGGCGAGAGAAGGTTGCTTGGCAGGTGACGGATGCGGCAGGCCGCGGAAAACCCCGCGCCGGCGGCCCGGGCGCCGGGGCTGGGCGCGGCCAGGAAGCGGTGGGGTGGAGGCGATCGCGCGGCCGCCTCAGGGCGAGCGCGGCGGCGGCCGGAAGGCCGGCACCCGGACCACGGTGCCCACGCGGCGGCACTGCGCGCGCAGGCGATCGACCCAGGCGCGGCTCACGAGCGTCGTGCTGGAGCCCACGTCCGCGTCGGTCGGCACCACGTCCTTGCGCAGATCCACGCTGCTGCCGGACGACGCCAGCGCCTGGCCCTCGGCCACGGGGTCTTCCACGGGCTGGTAGCGCTGCCCGGGCCGCACGAGGTTGACCAGGTAGATGCGCTGGCCTTCGTTCCAGACCATCGACAGCACGCTCGTGCCGTCTTCCGCGGTCTCGGGCGGCGACAGCCGCTGCTGCACGAAGCAGAAGGTGTTCGCGCGGCGCGCCTGGCCCAGCTCCGCCAGGAAGGCGCGCAGCATGGGCGGGTCGGGCAGCCGGGCCGCCTCCGGCCGGGAGAACGCGGGGTCCGCGGCGCGGGCGCTGCTTTCCTGCGGATGGGACGCAGCGTGCGCGGCGTGGGCGGTGTGCGCGGCGGGCTGGGCCACGGCCGCGCAGGGCACGGCCAGGGCCCCGGCCAGCACCAAGGCGGCGCCGGCAAGGCGCGGGACGGCATATCGCATGTTGGGGGGTTCCTCCGGGCGCGGAGTGTAGCGCCGGGCCGGGGGCCGAGGGGCCTGGGCCCGGGCCGTCGGCTCAGCGCGAGAGCGCGTCCGCCGTGGCCGTGTCCAGCCGCCCCGTCACCGGCAGACCCTTGTCCTTCTGGTACGTGCGCAACGCGTTCGCCGTCTTCGGGCCCGCCGAGCCATCGGGCGTTCCCACGTCGTAGCCCAGCGCGTTCAGCCGCGCCTGCGCCTCGCGCACCGACATCGCCGTGCCCGCCTTCGTCTGCGACGGCGCCGCGCCGCCATCCACCCCCAGCCGGCCCCCGCCGCCCAGCCCCTGGCCCTGCACGCTCTGCGCCTTGTAGTTGCGCAGCGCCATCACCATCTGGTTGTACGCGTCCATGAACGCCGCCGTCAGCACCTTGCCCTGCGACGTGTTCTGGTAGCCGCCCAGCGTGCCCCCCGCCGAGCCCCCGAACAGCCCCGCGAAGCCCGCGAAATCGCTCTTGGAGGCACTGCCCTCCGACACCGACACCTGCACCCCCGAGCGGTTGTCCACCAGCGTCAGCATCGCGCTCGCCTCCCGCGTCTTCAGCGCCCCGCCCAGCGCGCCGATCGCGCGGCCGCTGCCCCCGCCGATGATCCCGCCCAGCGCACCGCCGATGCCCCCCGCGTCGCTGTTGGAAAAAATGATCTCCGGCGTCATGCCG
>NZ_QLTA01000022.1 GCF_003269065.1 Paracidovorax anthurii | reverse complement strand
GACTGATCGCAAGGGAGCGCTTGCGGCCTTCAAGCGCTGCAAGCGCTCGCTGGGGCGGGTGCAAAGTGTGCTGACGGACAGCGGTTACACAGGCGAGCCCTTCGCGCAAGGCGTCAAGGACATCCTGGGTGAGCATGTGACGGTGCAGATCGCCAAGAGAAGCGAGTTGCACACCTTCAAGGTCATGCCCAAGCGCTGGGTGGTTGAGCGCAGCTTTGCTTGGCTGGACAAGAATCGGCGGCTATGGAAGAACTGTGAGCGATGGCTCAACACCAGCTTACAGTTCGTCCACTTGGCGTTTCTGGCTCTGCTACTCAGAAGATCGTAAACACGTTCTCAACGCCTTTGAGCATCTTGACCCCCTTCCCAGAATCGGCGCCATCTCAACAGCCGAAGGGGAGGAACCATGAGCGCGCAAATCGCCGCGACCCTGTTCAACGCGGGCCATGCCCAATCCATCGCTCAGTCCATGTCGCGCAACCAGGCCGATGTGCTGGTGCTCACGCCCGAGGAATACGTCGCCATCCTGCAGGACAAGGCGCGGCACGACCGGCGCCTTGAAGCGAACCTGCGCCAGATGCTGTCGAACACCTCGTTCGGCCGCTATTGGAGGGATACCGTCAGCCCCAACCTCGGCCAGCCGTGGCTGGTTCCCTCGGGTTCCGCCGCCAACGATGCGCTGCTGATCGCCAAGACCATGCAGGCCATCGGCATCGCGGGCGCGGCCAGCTACGTGAAGCGCACGCCGCGCGGCACGTTCATCATCATCAAGGGCCGGCCGGGATTGCGGGCGAGCCTGACGGGCACGCGGTATCTCGCGAGCCATCCCCGGATGGTGCAACTCGGCCTGGGCATGAAGGGCCTGCAGGATGTGGCCAAGGGGGGATTCATCCTCGGCTTTGTCATCTCGACCGGCGTCGAGGTGCTGGAGTACCTGATGAACGACGAGAAGACCATGTACGACCTGGTGGGCGGTATCGGGGTGGAGGCGGTGAAGGGAGGTTTGGCCTCACTGCTGGCGTATGGGGCGGCAACGACGTTGGGCATGGCGGTTACCGTGGCCGTCGTTCCACTGGGTGTGATGGCGGTGGTGGTGTTTGGTGCCAGCGCCTATTTCAACGCGCTCGACAATGAATACAAGATCAAGGCATGGGTGATCCAAACTTTGAAGAAGCTGCCGGACCAGACGGCCCAAGGGCTTTACTTCGTGAACACGCGGGTGGACTCGTGGTGGGATGAGTCGGTGGAAGCTGTGCGACAGAAAGCATCGGAGGCGGGTACGAAGATTCACCGTGAACTGACCGACTGGCTCTGTCCCATCGGTTGCAGAAAGTACTGAGAAAAATTCGCCAGGATCGACCTCATGCACGACAACTTGCGCCAGATGAGAAAGACGCTCGCTTGGAGCATCCCCCTGACCCTGTGGATGGGCCTCGGCGCTCTCTGGATGATTTCCCATGACCTCCTTCCCACCATCCAGCGGCTGCGGGATCTGGCACCCATGGTCCGGATCACGCCGGTATCGGTCGTGTATCCGTTCATCGTGGTCATTTGCTTCGTCGGTTCCTTGGCCGCGATCCTGAATGCGATTCCTTGGGGCAAGGCCATCCACCGGCTTTTGGGGCGGGCCTTGACCTGGACGACGGCAGCAGCGCTGGTCGTGCTGCTTTCTGCGCTGGTGACCGCCCGCCCGCTGCAGAACCACTTCCTGCCGCAGTGGGGCTACTCCCGCTGCGACGTGCTGCAAGGCCAGCCGACGCTGTGGTTCAGCGACTGGGTGCGCAACCCCGCATGGTGCGTGCAGGGGCAAAGCCGCGAGTGGGTGGATGCGCAGGCGCGCGAAACGGGCGTGCCTGCCGGGCGGCAGCCATGAACGGGCCGCGCAGCGCCCGCGCACGCCCGGGTGCCGTGGGCCGCTGACCTGACGGCCTTCGAGCTTCCCCGGGCCCGCCTTCCGCAGCGCCTCCGAGGCCCCAGGCTGCGCATTCGTAACCAAATATTACCTATGATGCGCGGTGGCAAGCGAAGCGGAGAAAGCAGATGATCGTCGGTATTGATTTGGGCACGACCAACAGCCTGGTCGCTGTGTGGAAGGACGGTCGGGCCGTCCTCGTTCCCAATGCCATGGGGGAGACACTGACCCCGTCGTGTGTCAGTCTGGACGAGGACGGCACCGTGCTGGTGGGGCGTGCGGCCAGGGAGCGGCTCCAGACCCATCCGGAGCGGACGGCCGCCAATTTCAAGCGGTACATGGGCAGCGACAAGACGCTGGTCCTGGATGGCCGCGCGTTCCGTCCGGAGGAGTTGTCGTCGCTGGTCTTGCGCGCACTGAAGGCGGACGCCGAAGCGTTCCTGGGGCAGCCGGTGGAGGAGGCCGTCATCACGGTGCCGGCCTATTTCTCGGATGCGCAGCGCAAGGCGACGCGCGCTGCCGGCGCGCTGGCGGGGCTGCGGGTCGAGCGGCTGTTGAATGAGCCGACGGCGGCGGCCCTCGCGTACGGACTGCACCAGCGCGACACCGAGACCCGGTTCCTCGTTTTCGATCTGGGCGGGGGAACGTTCGACGTCTCCATCCTGGAGATGTTCGAGGGCGTGATGGAAGTGCGTGCCTCGGCGGGCGACAACTTCCTGGGCGGCGAAGACTTTCTGCAGGCCTTGCTGAACCTGTTCTTCGAACGCGTGGCGCCGCCGGCCTCCTTGCGCAAGGACAGCCGTTTCATGCAGCGGCTCGTGGCGGCGGCCGAGCGGGCGAAGCGGGCGCTCAGCGAGCATCCTCGCGCCACGCTTTCGGTGGAGCATGAAGGGCAGGTGCTGTCGATGGAGGTGGACGAGGCCATGCTGGAGCACGCCTGCGCCGCCCTCCTCAAGCAGTTGCGCCTGCCGGTCGAGCGCGCCTTGCGGGATGCGAACCTGCGCAGTGCCATGCTGGACAACATCGTGCTGGCGGGTGGCGCCACGCGCATGCCGATGGTCCGGCGGCTGGTGACCACGATGTTCGGCCGGTTCCCCGCGATCGACTTCAACCCGGACGAGGTCGTTGCCTTGGGGGCCGCCATCCAGGCCGGCCTGAAGGCGAAGGACGCCGCGCTCAAGGAAGTGGTGATGACCGATGTGTCTCCCTATTCCCTGGGCGTGGCGGTGAGCAAGCGCATGCCCGACGGCAGTTCGACGCACGGCCACTTCGATCCGATCATCGAGCGGAACACGACGGTGCCCGTCAGCCGCATGAAAAGCTACCTTCCCAGCGCCGCGGGCCAGCTTTTCATCGATCTGCGCATCTACCAGGGGGAGTCGCGCATGGTCCGCGACAACGTCCACCTGGGAGACCTGCGCATCGAGCTCCCGGGAGGCGGTCCCGAGGAGTCCTCCGTGGACGTGCGCTTCAGCTACGACGTCAATGGCCTGCTGCAGGTGGAGGCCACCGTGCCCAGCACGCAAAAGACCTTCGGCGTGGTCATCGAAGGCAATCCCGGCCTGCTGACGGACGAGGAGATCCGCGAGCGGCTGGCGGCCATGAGCGAATTGAAGATCCACCCGCGCGACGCGCTGGAGAACCGCACCGTGCTGGCCCAGGCCGAGCGGATCTACTCGCAGTTGCGCGGGGCGGCCCGGGAGTGGCTGGCGGAGCAGATCCTGCAGTTCGAGTCGGGACTGGCCACGCAGGACACCCGCGTCGCGGCCCAGGCCCGGGCGCGCCTGGAGGCGCAATTGGCGCACCTGGAGCGCACGGGCGCCGTGCTGGGCGACGAAGAGCGCTGAACCGAGGAGCTTCGATGTTGCCGCCTTTCCTCGCCCATCTCGGACTCGATCCGACGGCGGATGACCGTGCGATCCGCAGGGCGTATTCGCGCCTGCTCAAGCAGATCGATCAGGAGAACGATCCCGGCGGGTTCCAGGCCCTGCGCCAGGCCTATGAGATGGCCATGCACTGGTTCGCCAGCCAGGGCCCGCAGGCCGGCCCGGAGCCTGCCGGCGCAGAGGCGCCGCCGCACGAGGGCCGCGCCGCGGTGCCGGAGGGCGCGGAGGGCCGCCAGGAGCGCGCGGGCGATGCACCGGCCGCCGAGGTTGGCTCGGGCTCTGGCGTGGGCGCGGGTGCCGCTGCAGGGCCCCGGCCCGCCGCCGACGTGGCGGGGCGGCAGGAGGCGGCACGGGCTTCGGAGCAATCGGCCCGTGAAGTGTTCGAGGCGCTGCGCGAGCAACTGGCGCAGGGGCGGCTCGGTACCCACGCGGAGGTCCTGGCCTGGCTGAAGCAGGCGCTGGACGGCGACCGGCTCATCGACATGGATGCCCGATTCCTCTTCGAGGGCGGCGTGGCGGCGCTGCTGGCCGATGGCTGGCGGCCGGGCCACGAGTACCTGTTCGGGCCGGCCATGGATTGTTTCGACTGGCATGAGGACCGTGGGCGCCTGGCGGCTTTCGGGCGTGCCGGCGCCGTGATCTCGGCGGCCATCGACGAATTGGATTTCTACGACAGCCTGCCGAACCGGGAGCGCCTTCCGCAGCGGGATGTCATCCGGCGCCTGCGGGATGGCCGGCGCCCGCGCACCTCGGCGCTGCTGCGCCAGTGGCCCGTGGCGGAGCGCCTGCGCCGGCTTTACCCGCACTGGCTGCACGTCATCACGGATGTCGGCAATGTGGAGCGCTGGCAGGGCTGGGCGCAGGCCATTCCCCGGTGGCGCCGATGGCTGGCCTACACCCCCCCTTTGCCGCCTGACCCCTCGAAGGCGGGCACCGCTTCGGTGGGCGTGCGCAGGGCCTGGATGCTCCTGGCCGCACTGATGTGCTCTGCTTTCATCGGCATGTGCAGCGCGCCGTCGCGCACCGGCGCGCCGGTGGCTCCGCAGGCCTCCGGCCCTCTTGCCTCCTCGGGCACCGCGCCGCTTTTCGATCCCGCCGCGGGCCGGGCGGGCGGCTCTGCCCCGGGGCTGCGTTTTACGGATACGTCGGCCTTTGACAGCCCCCGCCTCGGGGACCTGGGGTCGGCGCGGCAGGGGGCTTCGGCCGCGGCGGTGCCCGCGGTCCATGCCTCCCTGGCCGCACCGCTCAGGCCGGCCTATCCGCCGGTCGCCCGCCGCCTGGGCCACGAGGGGCGCGTGGTCGTGTCCGCCACCATCGGGGCGGATGGCCGGGTCCGGCATGCCAGCATCGGGCAAGGCTCGGGCTTCCAGGAGCTCGACGACGCGGCGCTGGCCGCGGTGCGCGATGCCGCCTTCGTGCCCGCCAGGGACGGCATGGGGCGCCCCGTCGCCGGCAGCTACCGCATCCCGATCCGGTTCACGCTGTCGCCCGACCCGGCGCCCGTGCGTGCGGCCAGGCCGCGCGACTACGCGCAGTCGGTGCGCGACACGTTCCGGCCCCACATCCGGGTCCAGGACGCCATTGCGGGCAACCCCGTGGCCGAGGTGACCCTGCGGATGAATGCCCAGGGCGTCATCGAGAGCCATCGGCTCAGCCGGCCCAGCGGCAACAAGGACTGGGACGATGCCGTGCTGGGCGCGGTCCGGCGTGTTTCACGGGTGCCGCCGGAGATGGTGATCACGTTCCGGCCCAAGGCGTGACGAGCGGCCCGCGCGCGCGTGCCGCCCGCCCCGCGCTCGACCCCCGCACCACCAGCTCGCCCTCCAGCACCACCCGCCGCGCCGGCCGCGCCGGGTCCTGCATGCGCTGCAGTAGCAGCTCGGCCGCCGTGCGGCCGATGTCGTAGGTGGGCTGGGCCACGGCGGTGACGTCGATGGCGGGCAGGGCGGTCCAGTCGTTGTTGTCGAAGCCGGCGATGCCGATGTCGTGCGGGGTGCGCAGGCCGGCGGCCTGCACGGCCTGCAGGGCGCCGAGCAGCAGCAGGCCGTTGGTGGCCAGCAGGGCGTCGGGGCGGTCGGCGGCGCTGGCCAGCATCCGGGCGGTGGCGTGCTCGCCGGCCTCGCGCGTGGGGGCCACCCAGTGCGGGTGGGGCGCGAGGCCGTGCGCGGCCAGGGCCTCGGCGTAGCCGGCGTGGCGCTGCTGGCCGGTGGTGCTGTGGGTGCCGGCCAGCAGGGCGATGCGTTCGTAGCCCGACTGCAGCAGATGCTCGGTGGCGCGGCGCGCGGCGGCGTGGTTGTCCAGCACCACGCGGTCCACGCGGCTGCCCTCCAGCGCGCGGTCCACCAGCACCAGCGGGAAGGGCCAGGCCTCGGGGCGCAGGCGCCTGAGGCCCTCCATGGTGGGCGAGAGGATCACGCCGCTCGCCTGCTCGTCGGCCATCAGCTCCAGGTACGACTGCTCCTTGGCGGGGTTCTCGTCGCTGTTGCAGAGGATGAGGCGCAGGCCGTGGCGGTAGGCCACGTCCTCCACGGCGCGGCCCACGTCGGTGAAGAAGGGGCTGCGGATGTCCGAGACGATCAGGCCCACGAGCGATGCGCGGCGCTGGCGCAGGCGGCGCGCGGCGAGGTTGGGGCGGTAGGCCAGGTCGGCGATGGCCTGTTCCACGCGCTCGCGCAGCGGGGCGCGCACCGCGTCGGGGGTGGTGAGCACGCGCGAGACGGTGGTGGTGGACACGCCGGCGCGCTGCGCCACGTCCTTGATGCTGGCCAATCCGGGCTCCTGGGCTGGGGGCGGGGGGAAGGGAAAAAAGCGGGGTGGGCACCCGGCGCGGGGGACTCGAAAACCCCTGCGCCGGGTGCCTGACAAGAATGGTAACGATTCCATGATCTTCCATGCAAGTCGGTGAATGCCCAGGCCTGGAGCGCGGGGGTGGCGGGTTGGTGTCGATGGCCGATCGCGGGGAATGGAGTGTGACGGGCCCGGTTTTTCTAGGTATTTTCCCGATACGTCCCAGGAGACTGGGGGCCGCTGGCTTGCCCGTGCGCGGATCGCCGTTCGATAATCGCCGTTGAAATCGATACCAAATTTGCAGGAGACACGCCCATGTCCACCATTCCGGTCGAGGTCCGCCTGGGCGCGGCCCCCCACAACCGCGAGGACGCGGTGCGCGCGGCCGGCGCGCTGCTGGCGCAGGCCGGCCACATCCAGCCCGCCTACGTCGAGAGCCTGCTGCAGCGCGAGAAGGTGGCCAACACCTTCCTGGGCGAGGGGCTGGCGATCCCGCACGGCATGGTGGAGGACAAGCACCTCGTGCGCCGCACGGGGCTGGCCGTGCTGCAGGTGCCGGCGGGCGTGCGCTGGGGCGACGACGCCAAGCAGGCGCGGCTGGTGGTGGCGATCGCCGCCGCCTCCGACGAACACATCCAGGTGCTGCGCCGGCTCACGCGCGTGATGCGCGACGGCGCGCTGATGCAGCGGCTGGCCACCACCGCCGATGCCCAGGAGATCGTGCGCGCGCTCACCGCCGATGCGCCGGCGGGCGATGCGGGCGGCGCGGCGCAGGCGGCGCTGGAAGACTTTCCGCTGGGCCGGGAGCTGTCGCTCAACTACCCGGGCGGCCTGCATGCGCGGCCGGCCGGCGAATGGGCGCGCGCGGCGGGGCGCTTCCAGGCGCGGGTGCACGTGCGCTGCGGCGACACGGTGGCCGATGCCAAGAGCGTGGCCGCGCTGCTGGGTCTGGGCGCGGGGCGCGGGGCGCAGTTGCGGCTGTCGGCGCAGGGGCCGGATGCACCGGCGGCGCTGGCCGCGCTGCACGCCACCATCGTGCGCCTGGGCGAGGAAGAGAGCCGGCAGGCCGAGCTGTCGGCCGCGCGGCAGGCGCAGGCCCAGGGCCTGGGCCGCGAGCTGGGCGACTGGCAGCCCGCGGCGCGCCACACCATCACCGGCATCGCCGCCAGCCCCGGGCTGGTGCTGGGCACGCTGGTGCACGCCGGCGGCACGGCGCTGGAGGTGGAGGACCGCTTCACCTCCGTGGCCGCCGAGGCCGCCGCGCTGGACCGGGCGCTGGCCGCCGCGCTGGCGCAGCTGGAGCGGCTGGCCGCCGGGGCGCGCGCGGCCGGGCACGCCGAGCAGGCGGGCATCTTCGCGGCCCACCAGGGGTTGCTGCAGGACGCCGGGCTGCTGCAGGCCGTGAGCCGCGCCGTGGTGCAGCGCCACGGCGCCGCGTGGGCCTGGCGCCATGCCATGAACGAGCGCGTGGCCGCGCAGCGCGCGCTGCCCGATGCCACGCTGGCCGCGCGCGCGGCCGACCTGCAGGACGTGGGCGAGCGCGTGCTGCGCCACCTGCTGGGCCGGGGCGAGGAGGCGGGCGGCGACGGGGCCCAGGCCGCGTGGCCCGAGGACGCGATCCTGCTGGCCGACGACCTCTCGCCCTCGGTGGCGGCGCAGATCGACACCACGCGGGTGCGGGGCTTCTGCACCGCGCGCGGCGGCCCCACGGCGCACACGGCCATCCTGGCGCGCGCGCTGGGCCTGCCGGCCGTGGTGGCGGCGGGCCCGGGCGTGCTGCCGGGGCAGGAGGGCGCGGTGGGGCCGGCCCTGGCCGGCGCCGTGGCCATCCTCGACGGTTACCGGGGGCGCCTCTACGTGGCGCCCAGCGAGACGGCGCTGGTGGAGGCGCGCGAGCGCATCGCCCGCCTCGCGCGCCGCCAGGAGGCGGAGGCGCGAACGCGCCGCGAGCCCGCCACCACTACCGACGGCCACACGGTGGAGATCGCCGCCAACGTGAACCGCGCCGACCAGGCCGCCAAGGCCCTGGAGGCCGGCGCCGAGGGCGTGGGCCTGATGCGCACCGAGTTCCTGTTCCTGGAGCGCGACACGGTGCCGGACGAAGAGGCGCAGTACGCGGCCTACCGCGCCATGGTGGAGGCGCTGGCGGGCCGGCCGCTGGTGGTGCGCACGCTGGACATCGGCGGCGACAAGCGCGTGCCGCACCTCGACCTGCCGGTGGAGGAGAACCCCTTCCTCGGCGTGCGCGGCGCGCGCCTGGCGCTCAGGCGCGACGACCTGCTGGTGCCGCAGCTGCGCGCGCTCTACCGCGCAGCGGCCCATGGCCCGCTGCAGGTGATGTTCCCGATGATCAGCACGGTGGAGGAGGTGCACGCGCTGCGCGCCCGCATGGAGGCGGTGCGCGCCGAGCTGCGGGCGCCCGCCGTGCCCGTGGGCATCATGATCGAGGTGCCCTCGGCCGCCCTGATCGCCGACCGGCTGGCCGCGCACGTGGACTTCTTCTCGATCGGCACCAACGACCTCACGCAGTACGCGCTGGCGGTGGACCGCCAGCACCCGGAGCTGGCCGGCATGGCCGACAGCCTGCACCCGGCGGTGCTGCGCCTCGTGGAGCGCACGGTGGCCGGCGCGCGCCGGCACGGCCGCTGGGTGGGCGTGTGCGGCGGCCTCGCGGGCGAGCCGCTGGGCGCGGCGCTGCTGGCGGGCCTGGGCGTGCAGGAGCTGAGCATGAGCACCGGCGACATCGGCGGCGTGAAGGCGCTGCTGCGCCGCCACTCGCTGGCGGAGCTGCAGGCGCTGGCGCACCGCGCGCTGGACGTGGACACGGCCGACGAGGTGCGCGCCCTGGGCGCCGCGCTGCGCCCGGCCTCGGAATGAACGCGGGGGCCAGGATGCATATCGCTATAAAAAACATAGCAAACTATGTAGAAAACGCGGCGACGTGGAGCCTCCCGGGCTCTGAAAGGAGGGCCTGAGCCATGGTGGAGACCTCTCGGGTGCATGTTTTCACGGTCACGCTCAACCCCGCCATCGACCACACGGTGCGCGTGCCGGCGCTGGTGCCCGGTGGCGTGCACCGCGCCCTGGGCCAGCAGGTGGAGGCCGGCGGCAAGGGCGTGGGCGTGGCGGCGGTGCTGGCGGCCCTGGGCGTGCCGGTCACGGCCACGGGCTGGCTGGGCGCGGACAACGACGGCGTGTTCACCGCCGCCTTCGCCGCACGCGGCATCGGCGACGGCATGCTGCGCCTGCCCGGCGCCACGCGCACCAACATCAAGATCGCCGACGCGCAGCGCGGCGATTCGACCGACATCAACCTGCCCGGCATCGCCCTCGCGCCCGAGGCGCTGGCGCGCGCCGAGGCCGGCCTGGCGGCCGCGCTGCGGGCGCGGGTGCGCGCGGGTGACTGGTGCGAGCTGGCCGGCAGCCTGCCGCCCGGCGCCGATGCGGGCGTGTGGGAGCGCCTCGCGCGGGCCCTGGCCGCGCAGGGCGCGCACCTCGCCATCGACACCGGCGGCGCGGTGCTGGGCGCGCTGCTGCGCGCGCTGGCCGACCCCGCGCGCGGCGCGCCGGTGCCCGTGGCCTTCGCCAAGCCCAACCGGGCCGAGCTGGAGGAGCTGGCCGGCCATGCGCTGCCCACGCTCGCCGACGTGGCCGGCGCCGCGCGCGCGCTGTGCCAGGGGCACGGCGTGCGGCAGGTGGCCGTGTCGCTGGGCGGCGAGGGCGCGGTCATCGCCACGGCCGATGCCTGCTGGCATGCGGCCGCGCCGCGCGTGCCCGTGGCCACCACGGTGGGCGCGGGCGACGCGCTCGTGGCCGGCACCCTGGCGGCGCTGGCGCAAGGCGCCGCCATGCCCGGCGCCGCCACCTTCGGCATGGCCTGCGCGGCCGCGCGCATCCAGCGCATCGCGCCCGGCCTGCCGCCGCGCGCCGAGGTCGATGCGCTGGCGGCGGCGATCACCGCTACGCCGCTGCCGCTGTAAAGCAACACAGGAGAAAGACACCATGGCCCAACTCATCGCCATCGCCGCGAGCCAGGCCGGCCCGGCGCACAGCTTCATGGTGGCCGAGGCGCTGCGCGCCGCGGCCGAATCGCTCGGCCACCGCATCGCCGTGAGCGTGCACAGCAGCCTGGGGGCGCAGGGCGGTTTCAGCGACACCGAGCTCGCGGGCGCCCGGGCGGCCATCGTGGCCGCCGACATGGACGTGGACCGCCAGGACCTGCTGGGCACCGCCGCCGCGCCCGTGCACGAGGCCTCGCCGGCCGAGGTGCTCGCGGACGCGGAGCGCGTGGTGCGCGCGGCGCTGGCCCTCGCGGGCGCGCCCGTGCCGGCGGCGGCGCCCGCCAGGGCATCCGCGCCGCCGCCGGCTACCGTGCCCGATGCGCCCGCCGCACCCGCTGCGCCGCTGCGCATCGTCGCCGTCACCTCCTGCCCCACGGGCGTGGCCCACACCTTCATGGCCGCCGAGGCGCTGGAGCAGGGCGCGAAGGCGCTGGGCCACGCCATCCGGGTGGAAACGCAGGGCTCGGTGGGCGCGCAGAACGCGCTCACGGCCGAGGACATCGCCGCCGCCGACTTGGTGGTGATCGCGGCCGACACCCAGGTCAACCGCGACCGCTTCGCGGGCAAGCGGCTCCACGCCACCAGCACCAAGGCCGCCATCCACGACGCGGCCGCCGTGTTCGCCGAGGCCCGCGCGCGCGCGGCGGTGTGGCGCGGCGACGGGCCGGCGCCCGCCGCCGGGGCCTCGTCTGCGGCGCCCACGAAGCGCGAGGCCGCGGGCCCCTACAAGCACCTGATGACGGGCGTGTCCTTCATGCTGCCCTTCGTGGTGGCGGGCGGCCTGCTGATCGCGCTGGCCTTCGCGCTGGGCGGCATCTACGTCTACGACGACGCGCACAAGGGCACGCTGGGCTGGGTGCTGTTCCAGGTGGGCGCCAAGGCGGGCTTCGCGCTCATGCTGCCGGCGCTGGGCGGCTACATCGCCTATTCCATCGCCGACCGGCCGGGCATCGCGCCGGGCATGATCGGCGGCATGCTCGCGGGCACCGTGGGCGCGGGCTTCCTGGGGGCCATCGCGGCGGGCTTCATCGCCGGCTACGCGGTGCACGGGCTCAACCGCCTGATCCGCCTGCCGCGCGGGCTGGAGGGCCTGAAGCCCGTGCTGCTGCTGCCGCTGCTGGGCGCGGCCATCGTGGGCGTGCTCATGATGATGGTGATCGGCACGCCCATGGCCGCCGTGATGGGCGGGCTCACCGACTGGCTCAAGGGCCTGCAGACCGGCAGCGCCGTGCTGCTGGGCGTGGTGCTGGGCGCCATGATGGCCTTCGACATGGGCGGGCCGGTGAACAAGGCGGCCTATGTGTTCTCCACCTCGCTGATCGCCAGCGGCGTGGCCAACCCGATGGCCGCCGCCATGGCGGCCGGCATGACGCCGCCGCTGGGCATCGCCATCGCCTGCTGGCTGTTCCGCAGCCGCTTCACGGCGGAGGAGCGCGAGGCGTCGAAAGCCTCGGCCGTGCTGGGGCTGGCCTTCATCACCGAGGGTGCCATCCCCTTCGTGGCGCGCGATCCGCTGCGCGTGATCCCGGCCTGCGTGCTGGGCTCGGCCGTGGCGGGCGGGCTCTCGATGGCCTGGAACATCGGCCTGCAGGCGCCGCACGGCGGCGTGTTCGTGCTGGCGATCCCGAACGCGGTGAACCACGTGCTGCTCTACGCGGCGGCGATCGCGGCGGGCTCGGGGGTCACGGCGCTGGCGCTGGGCGCGTTCAAGAAGAAGCTGCCGCCGCCGCCGGCTGCGGCGAGCTGAGATCGTGAACGCGTTCCGGGGGCCCCTCGGGTCATGCCGCTTGCCGGCGCGCGCGAAGCGGCCTATACATCGCGCTCCGATTCCGAACGCGAAAGGCCCTTGCGCATGACCACCGCTCCCGCACCTTCACCCGCCGCCGAGGCGCACGACCTCGCCATCTCGCGCGTGCTCGCCGCGCCGCGCGCCGCCCTCTGGCGCGCCTGGACCGATCCCGCCCTGCTCGCGCAGTGGTGGTGCCCCCGGCCCTGGACCACCGAGGTGCGCGCCTTCGACCTGCGGCCCGGCGGCGCCTTCCACACCTTCATGCAGGGCCCCGACGGCGGCACCAGCGACAACCCCGGCTGCTTCCTCGACGTGGTGCCGCAGGAGCGGATCGTCACCACCTCGCTGATGGTGGGCGGCTGGCGGCCCGCCACGTCCTGGCTGCCCTCCACCGTGGTGGTCACCTTCGCCGACGAGGGCGCGGGCACGCGCTACACCGCCACCGCCATGCACCCCGACCGCGCCACGCGCGACCGGCACGAGGCCATGGGCTTCCACGTGGGCTGGAACCTCTGCATCGACCAGCTGGAGGCGCTGGCGCGCACGCTGGCCTGATCAACCGGCCGGAGGCACGACCGCGGGGCGGGGCAGCCGCTGCAGATGCTGCGCCGCTTCCAGCACGGACCGGACCGCCTCGCGGTGGGCCGCCGTGCCCGGGGCCAGGCCATACGTGTCCTGGACGATCCGGGAGGCCATCGCCTTCTGCTCTTCCAGTGGGAGGGCCGACAGGTTCTCGCGGACCTTTTTCGCGAACTTCCGGGACACCACCTGGGCCTCGGCGTATTTGTCCCAATCCGTGGGCTTGCGCCGCTTGAGGTTCAGCGTGCGGGCGATGTCCTCGTCCTGGTCCGGGTGCGCGTGGGGAACGAGGTTCTCGATGAGCTGCTTGCCCTGTGCGGCCTCTTCCCTGTCGAGGGAGTCATCGATCTTTTTGGCGACCCGCCTCCAGGCGCTGTCCTTGAATCGAACGGCCGGGCCGTTGGCCCAGGGGTCCATCACGATGGCCGACTTCCCCCCCTGCTGTTCGTCCGAATCGCGGTGCAGCTCACTCCAGGTGTGGGCGCTCCCGGGTACGCGTTCTTCGCCTTGCTCCGCGGGCCTGTGCAGGTTCACGGAGGCGCTGACTGTCGCCATCCGCTCGCCGGATGCCATGTGGGGCGCGTGAAGCAGGGTGGCGAGGCCGGCATGCTGGTCGCAGACGGCCGCGCCCATGACCGCGGCGACGGCGAGGCCGCGCTCGTAGTCGGGTTCCCGTGCCGCCACCGACGATCCGATGCCGTTGTGCCCGCCCGATGGGGCATCGTCGGCCAGGACGTTCCCTCGGCCGTGTTTCAGCAGCGAGCGCACGTCGTGCACGGTCTGCCCGGCGGCGGCCCACCGCCTCGGGCTGGTGAGGCCGCCTTCGACGACCTGGACACCCAGAAGGTAGGCGGCCTGCTGGATCTGGTGCTGCTCCAGGGGCGCTTCGCCGCCCCATCGCAAGGCGGCGGGGGCCGTGCCCAGGGCCGCTCGCGGCGCCAGCATGGAGGCGGGTGGGCTGCTGGCCCGGGGGGTGAGGGCTCCGGAGTGTTCGTCGGGGCGGCTGCGCGTGGAATGCCACGACGAGGGCGCAGGACTGGCGGCCTGCGTACCCGGTCGCCGGAGGTTGCCGAAACCCGAAATGGCGTTGCCCATAGGTGGGGAGTCCTGGTGCTCTGGCGGCCTGGCAGGGCCGGCCGGTGAAGGGATGATCGCCCGGTTGTACCGGCCGCGCGGGCCCCGGCGCGGCCGGGTTGCGAAGCTTCCCGTGGCCGGGCGAAAGCGGCGGCGGAGGGCTTCCGTGCGGGCGCCCCGCGGCGCCGGGGCAGCCCCCCGGTGCCGTGCCTCCGGAGGCCGACCGGGCACCGCGGCCCCGCCGGCGATCGATTCCCCTGCCTGCGCTACTTGGGGCCGCGCCGCGCGCCCGACTCGCGCACGCGGTAGCCGCCGCCCGGCTCCACCCGCACGGTGAAGGTGCGCAGGCGGTCGTCCTCGTCGTGTTCGTAGCGGGCCTTCACGGTGATCTCGATGGCGGCGCCCGCGGCCCGGCACTGCAGGGATTCGAAGCGGTACTGGCGGTGGTCGTCGTTCAGCTCGGGGAAGGCGAGGGTCTTCGTGATGCGCGAGGGTTCGCCCTGCAGCGGGTCGGTGAGCCACTGCACGTAAAGCTCGCTGCCCGCGCCCTCGTGCACGTCGGCGTTGACGACGCGCCAGCTGCCCTGCCGCTCGCCCTCCGTCCACTGGCCGCAGGGCAGCACCTGCCGCACGAAGGCGGGCAGGGCCTCCACCTGCGGCCGCATCCACGAGTCGGCCGCATGGGCCGTGGAAAGCGCCGCCACCGTACAGGCGAGCGCGCCAAGGATTCTGCGGTTTACCATTGCGCGGTACTCGCTTCGGTTTCGTTCTTCCAGGACACCTGGGGGTGCCGGTAGATCTCCTGCACCGAGATGCCCAGCGTGGACGTGAGTTCGGCGATGAGCCACGCCAGCGATTGCTGCTGGGCGCCCGTCACCGGCTCGAAGGCCTGCCCCCGCACGGCCGAGACGATCTCGATGCCGATGGAGTCGCTGTTGTCCGGATAGCGGTTGGGAAAGCTCTTGTGCTTTTCCACCGTCCCGATCTGGCGTCCGACGGTCTTGCCCTTGAGCGCCTTGACGTCGGCGGGCGTGCACTTGTGCTCCACCATGCAGCGCGACTTGATGAAGCCCACGTGGTAGGTCTTCTGGTAGATGGAGGCCGTCTGGTAGATGGTGCCGTCCTTGTCGAGCAGGAAGTGCGCGCCGTTGGGGTCGGAGCCCTTGTAGCTGTTGAACGAGGACTGCGCCGTGGCCGCCCCGGTCTGGTGGACGATGATGCCGTTGATCACCTTCATCTCGCCGCGTTCGATGGTGCTGTAGATCGAAAGCTTGACGCGCGGGTCCTGCACTTTCCCGGATTTGTCGATGTCCATGCCGTTCGTGTTCCTCTCGTTGCCAGGGTCGGCAGGATGCTATCCACGCAGGGCGGCGGAGGCGCCCGCTATTGCCGTGTGTTGCAGAAACTTGCCGTTCGATACATGGGGCGGTGATCGCTCACGGCAGGGGCGCGTCCAGCCGGCAGAGGCATCCGCGCCCGCGGCGCTTGGCCGCGTAGAGGGCGGCATCGGCCTGCGCCATGAAATCCGAGAGATGGGTCGCGGGCTGCGCTGGCGCACCCGGGTCGAGCGTGGCCGCGCCCGCGCTGTAGCCGAGCGTGAAGCCCAGGGTGGCGGGGCTCTCGGCGGCCAGGCGCTCGCGCAGCCGCTGGTCGAAGCGCTCGGCGGCCGGCTCACCGGGCGCGTGCAGGAGCAGCACGCCGAATTCCTCGCCGCCCATGCGGCCCACGATGTCGCCGGCGCGCGCCGTCTCGCCCAGCAGCCGGGCGAAGAGCACGAGCGCGCGGTCGCCCGCGTCGTGGCCGTGGGTGTCGTTCACCTGCTTGAAATGGTCCACGTCCAGCATCAGCGCGGTGAGGGGCTGGCGCAGCCGCAGCACACGCGACAGCAGGGCGCGGCCCTGGGCGTCGAAACCCCGGCGATTGAGCGCGCCGGTGAGCGCGTCCGTGGTCGCCAGCGCGTGCAGCTTCTGCTCGGCCTCCGTGCGCCAGGCCACCAGCAGCGCGACCACGCCGAGCACCAGGGTCACGTTGGTGGCCACGGCCGCGCCCAGGTTCACCGGGTGGGGCGTGCGGAAGCTGGGATAGGCGTGGGTGAAGGCGCCCAGCACGCCGCGCGCCGCCGTGAAGCCGGCCATGGTGGTGAGGCAGCCGCAGAGCAGCAGCCGCCAGCGCACCGGCGCCGGCCGCAGCGGGGCGAGCGTGGCGCGCGCCACCGTGGCCAGCAGCACCGCCAGCAGCAGGTTGGACCAGCCCACCCGGAACGCGTAGTGGCCGAACCCCAGCGCGTAGCCCAGCGGGATCGCCACCACCAGCCACGGCACCCAGCGGCGCCCCGGGCGCGGGCCCAGCCATTCCTGCAGCGCGGTGAAAAGCGCCCACTGCGCGGCCGCCGTGCAGGCGATGGACAGCGTGGACAGCGCCCGGTCCCACGCGAAGGAGGAGGCGATGATCGCCGCCCAGGCCGGCGCCTGCAGGGCCACGCTGGCCTGCGCGAAGCGCGCGGCCCGGCTCGCGCCGCGCCCCATGAGCAGCGGCAGCGCGAGCGAGAGCATGAACAGGTTCGTGGCCGTGACGGCCAGCAGCGTGACGAAATCCAGCGCCATGGCCGGTGGGCGAAAACAGGAGAGGAGGGCCGCGGGGCGGCCGTGGGCGGCTCCGGCGCGGCCCCTTCTTCTTTATTGGAACGCCACCTCCGCGAAGCTGCGCAGCTTGCGGCTGTGCAGCCGGCTCACGCCGCCCGCGCGCAGGATGTCGATGGCGCGCATGCCGATGCGCAGATGCTGGTCTACGCGCTCGCGGTAGAAGTGGTTGGCCATGCCGGGCAGCTTGATCTCGCCGTGCAGGGGCTTGTCGGACACGCACAGCAGCGTGCCGTAGGGCACGCGGAAGCGGAAGCCGTTGGCCGCGATGGTTGCGCTCTCCATGTCGAGCGCCACCGCGCGGCTCTGGCTGAAGCGGCGCTGGGGCATGTTGTCGGGCAGCAGCTCCCAGTTGCGGTTGTCGGTGCTGGCCACGGTGCCGGTGCGCATGAAGCGCTTGAGGTCGGCCTCGGGCACCTGGGTCACGTCGGCCACGGCCTGCTGCAGCGCGAGCTGGATCTCGGCCAGCGCCGGGATCGGCACCCACAGGGGCAGCTCCTCGTCGAGCACGTGGTCCTCGCGCACGTAGGCGTGGGCCAGCACGTAGTCGCCCAGCTGCTGGCTGTTGCGCAGGCCCGCGCAGTGGCCCAGCATCATCCAGGCGTGGGGGCGCAGCACGGCGATGTGGTCGGTGATGGTCTTGGCGTTGGAGGGGCCCACGCCGATGTTGACCATGGTGGTGCCGCTCTTGTCGGCGCGCACGAGGTGGTAGGCCGGCATCTGCGGCAGGCGCGGCGGCGGCGCGCCCAGGTCGTCGCCGGGCTGGGAGGGCAGGCCCGTGCGGCGCGTGACCACGTTGCCCGGCTCGATGAAGGCCACGTATTCGCTGTCCGGGTTGGCCATCTCGGCATGGCCCAGGCGCACGAACTCGTCGATGTAGAACTGGTAGTTGGTGAACAGCACGAAGTTCTGGAACCACTCGGGCGCCGTGCCCGTGTAGTGGCGCAGGCGGTGCAGCGAATAGTCCACGCGCGGCGCGGTGAAGAGCGACAGCGGCTGCGCTTCCCCCGCGCGCGGCTCCCAGGTGCCGTTGGCGATGCCGTCGTCCATGGCCGCGAGGTCGGGCAGGTCGAACACGTCGCGCATGAGCATGCGGCGCTGCGCGGAGAGCGTGCCCTCGATGTGGTCGTGCTCGGCGAACGAGAAGTGGATCGGGATCGGGTGGTTGCTGATGCCCACCTCCAGCTCCACGTTGTGGCTGGCGCGCAGCAGGCGGAACTGCTCGGCGTAATAGCGCGCGAAGAGGTCGGGGCGGGTGAGGGTGGTTTCGTAGCGGCCCGGGCCCTCGACGAAGCCGTAGGCGAGCTGCGTGGCCGCGCGGGCCACCGTGGTGGTCTGCACCCGCACGAAGGGGTAGAACGCCCGCACGTGGCTGGAGGGCGTCTCGCCGGCCACGAAGCGCTGCATGGCCTCGCGCAGGTGGCCGATCTGCTCCTGGTAGATGCGCTGGACCTGGGCCAGCGCCTCGGCGGGATCGGTGTGGAAGGTGGGCTCGGTGAATTCTGGGGTCTGGGCCATGGGGCTATTGTCCACGCCCGGCGGGACGATTCCGAAAGCCATGCCCCGGCGGCCGCCTCCGGGCGGGGCGCGGCCGGGATAATCGGGCGATGCAATCCTCTTCCCCTTCCCCGTCGGCCGCCGCCACCGCCACGCCCGCCGGGTTCGACACGCTCGGGCTCGCGCCCGAGGCGCTGGCCAACCTGCGGCAGCTCGGCTACGACCGCATGACCCCCATCCAGGCGGCCAGCCTGCCGCCCGCCCTGCTGGGCCGCGACCTGATCGCCCAGGCCAGCACCGGCAGCGGCAAGACGGCCGCCTTCGGCCTGGCGCTGCTGGAGCGCCTGAACCCGCGCCGTTTCGCCGTGCAGGCGCTGGTGCTGTGCCCCACGCGCGAGCTGGCCGACCAGGTGACGACCGAGATCCGCCGGCTGGCGCGCGCGCAGGAGAACATCAAGGTGGTGACGTTGTGCGGCGGCGTGCCGCTGCGCGGGCAGGCGGCGAGCCTGGAGCACGGCGCCCACGTGGTGGTGGGCACGCCCGGCCGCGTGATGGACCACCTGGAGCGCGGCACGCTGGACCTGGAGGCGCTGGGCACGCTGGTGCTCGACGAGGCCGATCGCATGCTCGACATGGGCTTCTTCGACGACATCGCCCAGGTGGCGCGCCGCTGCCCGGCCGCGCGCCAGACGCTGCTCTTCTCGGCCACCTACCCGGAGGGCATCGAGCGGCTCGCGCGGCAGTTCATGAAGGAGCCCCAGCGCATCGCCGTGCAGGCGCAGCACGGCGCGGCCAAGATCGAGCAGCGCTGGTACGAGGTGGAGGAGCGCCAGCGCCTGCATGCCGTCTCGCAGCTGCTGAACCATTTCCGGCCCGAATCCACCATCGCCTTCTGCAACACCAAGCAGCAGTGCCGCGACCTCGTGGAGGTGCTGCGCGCGCAGGGCTTCAGCGCGCTGGCCCTCTACGGCGAGCTGGAGCAGCGCGAGCGCGACCAGGTGCTGGTGCGCTTCGCCAACCGCAGCTGCAGCGTGCTCGTGGCCACCGACGTGGCCGCGCGCGGCATCGACATCGCGCAGCTGCAGGCCGTGATCAATGTGGACGTGACGCCCGACCCGGAGGTGCACATCCACCGCATCGGCCGCACGGGCCGCGCCGACGCCGAGGGCCTGGCCCTCAGCCTCGCGAGCCTGCCCGAGATGGGCAACGTGGGCAAGATCGAGGTGCTGCAGGGCCGCCCCTCGCAGTGGCATCCGCTCGCCGAACTCACGCCCGCGCCCGGCGGGCCGCTGGAGCCGCCCATGGCCACCATCCAGATCATCGGCGGGCGCAAGGAGAAGATCCGCGCCGGCGACGTGCTGGGTGCGCTCACGGGCGAGATGGGTTTCACGCGCGAGCAGGTGGGCAAGATCAACGTGAACGAGTTCTCCACCTACGTGGCCGTGGAGCGCGGCATCGCCCGGCAGGTGGCGCAGCGCCTCTCGGCCGGCCGGGTGAAGGGCAAGACCGTGAAGGCGCGGCTGGTCGAGGACGAGTGATACGGCTTCGCCATCAAGAAGACCACTGCGTTGCTTCGCCTGGCCGTGCTGCAGCACTGTCTGCGGCTTCGCGCCGTGTGCTCTCTTCGATGGCGAATCCGTATGACATGGCCCCGCACCTGCGGGAAATAACGACGAACCAAGGAGAAGGGGTGTTGACCATGAACGATAGCGATCACGTGAACCAGGGCGCGGGCGCACCGCGCCGCCGTTTCCTGCAGGCCTGCGCCGGCGCCGCCGCGCTGGGCACCGCGCCGGCGTTGCGCGCCGCGGCGCCGGGCGGCCCGCCCGTCACGCTGGTGGTGTCGTACCCCGCCGGCGGCGGGGCCGACCTGATGGCGCGGCTGCTGGCGCCGCGCCTCTCGGACGCGCTGGGCCGGCCGGTGGCGGTCGAGAACCTGCCCGGCGAGAGCGGGCAGCTCGCGGCCGCCCGCGTGGCCGCAGCCGCGCCCGACGGGCGCACGCTGCTGCTCGATGCCTCGTCGTTCGCGGTCAATCCCTCGCTGTTCCCCCGGCTGCCCTACGACAGCGACCGCGCGTTCACGGCCATCGGCGTGCTCGCGATCTTTCCCAACGTGCTGCTGTGCCATCCGTCGTTCAAGGCGGCGAACGTGGCGGACCTCATCCGCATGGCCAAGGCGGAGCCCGACGGCATCGCCTACGCCTCCTCGGGCGTGGGCTCGGCGCAGCACCTGGCCGGGGCGCTTTTCGAGGACCTCACGCAGACGCAGCTGCGCCACGTGGCCTACAAGGGTGGCGGCCCGGCCATGGCCGACGTGGTGGCGGGCAAGGTGCCGCTCTTCTTCGGCAACGTGGCCTCCACGCGCGAGCATGTCCAGGCGGGCCGGCTGCGGCCCCTGGCCGTGACCACGCGGCGGCGCAGCAAGGCGCTGCCGCAGGTGCCCTCGATGGCCGAGGCGGGCGTGCCGAACTACGAGGTGCTGGAGTGGAACCCCCTGCTCGCGCCCGCGGCCACCCCGGCGGCCGAGCGCGAGCGCCTCGCCAAGGCCCTGCAGCAGGCCATGGACAACCGCGAGGTGGTGGCGCGCGTGCAGGCCATGGGCGGCGAGGTGTTCCCCAACCATACCGACGGCCTCGCCTCGGGCTTCATCAAGGCCCAGCAGGTGCAGTGGCGGCGCGTCATCACGGCGCGCAAGATCCAGGCGGCGTCCTGAGCACGTTCTAAAAGAAGCGTTAGCGATCACGTTCCGGCACGGTTCCCTGGCACTCCGCGGGGGGATCGGGCCGGCCTCCCTTGCGCCATCGGCTAGACTCCGAGTCATCTAGAGGAGTAGAGCTGATGGCCAAGGTGATCGCATTGGGCGTGGCGCAGGACCAGCCCGGGCTGGCGCGCTACGCGGCGCTGGCCGAAATGCTGCGCCACCGCGTGGTGCGCGGCGAATGGCCGCCCGGCTCGGCGCTGCCGGCCGAGCAGGCGCTGGCGGCCGAGCACGGCGTGGCCCTGGGCACGCTGCGCCGCGCGCTGGAGCTGCTGGTGGACCAGGGGCTGATCGAGCGCATCCATGGGCGCGGCACCTTCGTGCGCAGCGGCATCGCGGGCGCGTCGATGCTGCGCTTCTTCCGCTTCGGGGACGGCCGCGGGGACGAGCCGGCCTCGCGCGTGCTCTCGTGCCGGCGCATGGCCGCGCCGGCCGCCGCCGCGCAGGCCCTGGGCCTGGCCACGGGCGCAAGCGCCCTGCGGGTGCAGCGCCTGCGCCTGATCGACGGCGAGCCCTGCCTGTCCGAGCAGATCTGGCTGCCGGCGGACCTCTTCGGCGCGCTGGAGGGCGAGGACCCCGGCGCCTGGGACGCGCTGCTCTACCCCTTCTATGCCAGCCGCTGCGGCGTGCACATCCAGCGCGCGGTGGACGACATCGGCTTCGGCATGCTCACGGCCCCGCAGGCGCGGGCGCTGGGGCTGCAGGCGGGCCACCCCTGCGCGGTGGTCACGCGCCGCGCCATGGATTTCTCGGGCCGCTGCGTCGAGTGGCGCGTCACGCGCGGCGATGCCCACGCCTTTCACTACACCGTCACCCTGACCTGATCCGCCCAAAGGAGACCGCACCATGACCGATGCATCCCTGCCGCACGCCGGCTCCACCCTCTCGCGCCGAGGCTTCGTGCTGGGCGCCGCCGCCTCCGCGCTCGCCGCGCCCTGGACGGCCGGCCACGCCGCCCCCGTCGCGGGCGGCCGCCCGATCACCCTGGTGGTCTCCTACCCCGCCGGCGGCGGCGCCGACCTCATGGCCCGCATCCTCGCGCCGCGCATGGGCGAGGCGCTGGGCCAGAGCGTGGTGGTGGACAACAAGCCCGGCGCCAGCGGCCAGATCGCCGGCGCCTTCGTGGCGCGCGCCACGCCGGACGGCACCACGCTGCTGGTGGACGCCTCCTCGTTCGCGGTGAACCCCGCGCTCTATCCCAAGATGGCCTACGACATCCAGAAGTCGTTCACGCCGCTGGCGGTGCTGGCCACCTTCCCGAACGTGCTGGTGTGCTCGGCGGGCTTTCCGGCGCGCACGGTGCAGGACGTGATCCGCATGGCCAAGGAGCGCCCGGGCGACATCGCCTATGCTTCCTCGGGCAACGGCTCGGCCCAGCATCTGGCCGGCGCGCTGTTCGAAGAGCGCGCGGGCGTGGGCCTGGTGCACATCCCCTACCGCGGGGGCGGCCCGGCCATGAACGACGTGATGGGCGGGCAGGTGCCGCTCTTCTTCGCCAACGTGGCCTCGGCGCTGGGCCACATCCAGTCGGGCAAGCTGCGCGCGCTGGCCGTCACCGCGCCGGTGCGCGCGCGCTCGCTGCCCGAGGTGCCCACCATGGCCGAGGCGGGCGTGAAGCAGTACGAGGTGCTGGAGTGGAACCCGGTGATGGCGCCGGCCGGCCTGCCGGCCGACACGAAGGCCCTGCTGGTGAACGCCGTCCGCCGCGCGCTGGCCGATCCCGAGGTGCTGGCCCGCGTGCGCGCGCTGGGCGGCGACGTGTTCGCCGATGCCTCGCAGGCCAGCGCCGGCAAGTTCATCCAGGCGCAGCAGGCGCAGTGGGCCAAGGTGGTGCGCGAGCGCAACATCTCGGTGGGCTGATCCGCATGGCGGCCCCGCACTCCGCACCGCCGCCCGCCGCCGGGGCGGACGCCGCCGCGCGCTGGGACGCGCACGTGCACGTGTTCGACGGCGCCGCGCCCACCCAGCCCGGGCACTACCGGCCGGCGCACCAGCCGCTCGAACGCATCGAGGCGCTGGCGGCCGCGCACGGCGTGGGGCGCCTCGTGCTCGTGCAGCCCAGCGTCTACGGCACCGACAACACCGTGATGCTCCAGGCGCTGGCCGCGCGCCCCGGCGTGCACCGCGGCGTGGCCGTGGTGGACGGCGGCATCGCCGACGCGGAGCTGGACCGCATGCATGCGCTGGGCGTGCGCGGCGTGCGCTTCAACCTCGTCTCGCCCGTGGGCAACGGGCCGCAGGACCTGGATGCGCTCGCGCCGCGCCTGCGAGGGCGCGGCTGGCACGTGCAGTGGTACGCCGCGCCCGAGCACCTGGAGCGCATCGCGGCCTGGCATGCGGGCAGCGGCGTCGGCTGCGTGCTCGACCACCTGGCGGGCCTGCACGCCGAGCTGCCCGCCGGCGACGCGGCCTGGGGCCACCTGGAGCAACTGGCGGACCAGGGCGCGTGGATCAAGCTCTCGGGCTGGTACCGGCTGCGCGCGCCGCACCCCTACGGCCTGCTGCACGCGCACATCGAGCGCGTGGCGCGTTGCATGCCGCAGCGCATGGTGTGGGGCTCGGACTGGCCGCATACCTCGTTCCCCGAGGGCGCCCAGCCGGCCTACGGAGCGGTCTTCGAGCCCGTGGCGGCCGCGCTCGGCGCCGAAGCCGCCGAGGCCGCGCGCCGCCGCGCCGCGCAGCTCTACGCCTGAAGCCGCCGGCGGCGCAGGGCGGTGGCGGCGGCCGCTGGGGCAGAATCGCGGCCTGATCCGTCCGCGGCGCTGCCGCCATCGCCTACCTGGAGATTGCCCCGATGCCGCTCGCGCCGCGCAACCTGCTGTGGATCTCGGTCGCCGTGGCCGGGGTCACCATCGTCCTCAAGGGCACGGCCTGGCACCTGACGGGCTCCGTCGGGCTGCTCTCGGACGCGCTGGAGTCCTTCGTGAACCTCGCGGGCGCGGTGTTCGCGCTGATGATGGTCGCGGTGGCGCAGCGCCCGGCCGACGGCAGCCATCCGTTCGGCCACCACAAGGCCGAGTACTTCTCCTCGGGCTTCGAGGGCATCCTCGTGCTGGGCGCGGCCCTGGCCATCCTCTGGGCGTCGGTGCTGCGCCTCTTCGCGCCCGAGCCCCTCATGCAGCTCGGCTGGGGGCTGGCGCTGTCGGTGGCCAGCTCGGGGCTCAACGGGCTGCTGGCCTGGCTCATGCTGCGCTCGGCGCGCGCGCACCGCTCCGTGGCGCTGGAGGGCGATGCCCGGCACCTGCTCACCGACGTCTGGACCTCGGCCGGCGTGGTGGTCGGCATCCTCGGCGTGATGGCCACGGGCTGGCTCTGGCTCGACCCGGTGGTGGCCATCGCCGTGGCGCTCAACATCGCGCGCGAGGGCGTGCACCTCGTCTGGCAGGCCGCGCAGGGCCTGATGGACGAGGCGCTGGAGCCGCAGGAGCGCGCAGCCATCGACGGCGCGCTCGCGGACTTCGCCCGGCGCCAGCCCGGCGTGCGCTTCAACCACGTGGCCACGCGCCGCGCCGGCCAGCGCAGCCACGTGGCCCTGCACATGCACGTGCCCGGCGACTGGCGCCTGTCGGAGGCCGCGCGCCTGCGCGCCGCCGTGGAGCAGGCGCTGGTGGAGGCCGTGCCCGGCCTGCGCGCGACGATCGAGCTGCTGCCCTCGGGCATGGAAGCCGTGGCCACCCCCATGGAAGACGACAAGGAACCCCGGACATGATGAGCGTGCTGCAGCGCGTGCGCGAGGCGCGCGTGGAGATCGACGGCGAGGTCGCGGGCCGCATCGGCGCGGGCCTGCTGGTGCTGGTCTGCGCCGAGCGCGGCGACGGCGAGCCCGAGGCCGAGCGCCTGCTGGCCAAGATGCTCAAGCTGCGCATCTTCCAGGACGAGGCCGGCAAGATGAACCGCAGCGTGCAGGACGTGGGCGGCGGTCTGCTGCTGGTGAGCCAGTTCACGCTGGCGGCCGACACGCGCGGCGGCAACCGCCCGAGCTTCACGCAGGCGGCCGCGCCGGACGAGGGGCGGCGGCTCTACGACCACTTCGTGGCACGGGCCCGCGCGCTGCACCCGGTGGTGGAAACGGGCCGCTTCGCGGCCGAGATGCAGGTGCACCTCGTCAACGACGGGCCGGTGACGATCCCGCTGCGGATCGAGCCCGGGGCGCGGGGGTGATCACTCCTGAAAACATAGCAAACTCTTGAGAAAAGACGGCGACATGGCCGCGAAATGGGGCCAGAACGTTCCCCAGGCGCCCGCGGAAGCCTGCCGTTGGCGCGCGCGGTCCGGCATGCGGGCCGACCTTGCCGCGGGGGGCACGGTGATGCTCCTGAAATAAGAGCAAACTTCGTAGAAAATTCGGCGACATGCCCATGAAAAGGGCCCGGGTGGCGGTGGGCGGACCTCCTCCTATACTGCCGCCTCCTGGAGGAGCCCGGACCCATGCCTGCCCTTGTGCGATTCGCCTGTGCCAGCCTCGCGCTGGCGCTTCCCCTGGCCACCACCTTCCCGGCGAAAGCCACCGCGCCCGCCGCCGCACCGGCAGCCTCCGCGCCGGCGCGCACGCCCTATCCCGCCATCGACCCGGCGTTCTCCCGGCCCGATCCCGGGCGGGTGCCCGGCCGGGCCGTGCTGCGGGCCTTTCTGGTGACGAAGAAGAGCATCGGGCATGCCAACACGTTCTGCTTCGTGCAGCGGGTGCTGGATCGGCCCGATACCACCGAGCCGGGCACGAGCGTGCTGTCCATGATTTGGTACGAGGGCGAGTCGATCCACCGAATCAATCGTGTGCGGCCCGGGCAGCGATACGCACCTGGCACGATGGACCCGGAAACCGAAGGGCGGATGCTGGCCCATGCCACCGGCACCGTGGATCTCCAGACCGATGTCGTTCCGACCGATGCGGATATAGGAACCAGCACCTTTCTCGTGAGCCGCCCCTGGGTCGATCACCTGTTCGCGCAGTGCAAGCGCGTGGGGACCAAGGTGCGGATTCCGGCATTCAAGCCGCCCACTCCATCGCAATAACCCCGAAAACACAAAACCTGACCCCGGAGAGAGGGAGGACTTCTCGTGCCCAGTGCCATCCTGAAATACATCTACGACAGCCCCGTTCCTGGTGCGATCACCCTTGTCGAAGGCAACGTTTTGCGCGTCAAGCTCGAAGCCATCGACAAGCGCTACACGCTGGTGGCGGTGAGCGATTTCCCGAACGTTCTGGAGGTGACCGGCACCACGCACAACAGCCGGGCGGATTCCTGGGCCTTCGCGGTCACGGCGCGCAACGCGGGCAACGCCAAGCTGATGCTCCGATCCGGACGCGGTGCCGGTGAGTCAGCACTGACGATCACCCCAGCGCTGGTGAGCGTCACGGTAAAGAAGGCGGTGAGCCTGCCCGATCCTGGATCGGACGCAGGGCTGCTGGTGCGGCTCTTTCTGGTGGAGATGCCTGCGCCGCAAGAATGGGCAACGGCGGGGATCAGTGGTCTGGAGGCTGCCAGGGAGGGGATGCGCATGATGCACCGCGTGATCGCCAACCGGCTCGAATCCGGCAGCGCCAAGGAGTTCATGGCGGCGGGCGCGCGGGATGTTCGGGGCATCGTGACCGCCAGCGACCGGGGCAATGTGCAGTTCGCGGGGTTTCAGCATTACCCACGCATCGCCAGCAAGAAGCAGGAATTGATCGAGGCCCGGATGGCCATCGTCAACGATGCCACCAACACGCCATGGCATGCGAAATACGTGGCGTTCTACGAAGCCGCGCTCTCTGTCGCGACAGAGCCGCTGGCGCCCGACCCCAGCCCCACGGGGCTGTTTGCATGGCGGACCGATGACTCTGGTGCCCCTTCTCCCGAGTTCGTGGAGTTCAAGACCCTGGGGGGCAACACCTTCTACACCCACAAGCGCCTGCGACTTCCCGGCCGCTGATGCCGGTCCGGGGCGGCACCGGCATCAACCCGCATAGGGATCATCGAACCCCAGCTCCCGCAGGATCGCCGTCTCGTAGGCCTCCATCTCGTCCGCGTCCTCGGCGCTGGTCTCGTGGTCCCAGCCCTGGGCGTGCAGGGTGCCGTGCACCAGCAGGTGGGCATAGTGTTCGCGCAGGTCCTTGTTCTGCTCGCGCGCCTCGCGCTCGACCACGGGGGCGCAGAGCACCAGGTCGGCCACCACCACGGGCTCCTGCGTGTAGTCGAAGGTGAGCACGTTGGTGGCGTAGTCCTTGTGGCGGTATTCGCGGTTGAGCGCCTGGCCCTCCTCGGCGTCGACGATGCGCACGGTGATCTCGGCATCGGCGGCGAGCGCGTGGCGGATCCAGCGGGTGACGGCGTGGCGGGGCAGGGCGTCGCGGTGCGCCTGCGCGCCGGCGAAGCGCGCGAACTGCAGGGAGAGCGAGAGCCGGTTCAGTGCCATGGGGGCTCCATGTCGGCGTTTCTGCTCATTTCTATGCTATTGAATGTGTAGCGATCGTGGGTCATGCCGGGGTGTTCCGTCCGCGCGGTGCGTCGTAGGCATCGACGATGCGGGCGACCAGCGGGTGGCGCACCACGTCGGCGCTGGTGAAGCGCGTCACGGCGATGCCCTTGACGCGCTTGAGCACGCGCTCGGCGTCGATGAGTCCGCTCATCGCGCCCTTGGGCAGGTCGATCTGGCTCACGTCGCCGGTCACCACCGCCTTGGCGCCGAAGCCGATGCGCGTCAGGAACATCTTCATCTGCTCGGGCGTGGTGTTCTGCGCCTCGTCCAGGATGATGAACGCGTTGTTGAGCGAGCGCCCGCGCATGAAGGCGAGCGGCGCGATCTCCAGCGCGTTGCGCTCGAAGGCCTTCTGCACGCGCTCGTAGCCCATGAGGTCGTAGAGCGCGTCGTAGAGCGGGCGCAGGTAGGGGTCCACCTTCTGGGTGAGGTCGCCGGGCAGGAAGCCCAGGCGCTCGCCGGCTTCCACCGCCGGGCGCGTGAGCACGATGCGCTGCACGGCGCTGCGCTCCAGCGCGTCCACCGCGCAGGCCACGGCGAGGTAGGTCTTGCCCGTGCCGGCCGGGCCGATGCCGAAGGTGATGTCGTGGCTGGCGATGTTGCCCAGGTACACGCTCTGCGTGGGCGTGCGGGCGCGCAGGTCGGCGCGGCGCGTGGCGAGCACCATGGCGCCGTCGGGCGCCTCGCGCAGGGCGGTGTCGCCCGCGAGCATGAGCTGCACGGTCTCTTCGGCAATGGGGCGGTCCGCGATCTCGTAGAGCGCCTGCAGCAGCTCCATGGCCTGCGTGGCGCGGGCCTTGGGGCCGTCCACCTTGAACTGCTCGTGCCGGTGCGCGATGGTGATCGAGAGGGCCGCCTCGATGGTGCGCAGGTGGGCATCGGCGGGACCGCACAGGTGGGTGAGCCGGGTGTTGTTGTGGGGAGTGAAGGTGTGTCGCAGGATCACGCGGATAATTCCGGTTGGGCCGCTGCCAGGGCGCGGCAAAGGACAACAATGATAGGCAAACTGACCGGCACGCTGCTGGAGAAGAACCCGCCCGAGGTGCTGCTGGACTGCCACGGCGTGGGCTACGAGGTGCAGGTGCCGATGAGCACCTTCTACAACCTGCCGGCCGTGGGCGAGCGCGTACAGCTGCTCACGCAGTTCATCGTGCGCGAGGACGCCCAGCTGCTCTACGGCTTCGGCACCGCGCCGGAGCGCCAGGCGTTCCGCGAACTCATCAAGATCTCCGGCGTGGGGCCGCGCACGGCGCTCTCCATCCTCTCGGGCATGGGCGTGGCCGATCTGGCCCAGGCCGTGTCGCTGCAGGAGGGCGGCCGGCTCGTGAAGGTGCCGGGCATCGGCAAGAAGACCGCCGAGCGCCTGCTGCTGGAGCTCAAGGGCAAGCTCGGCGCCGACATCGGCGCGCGCCCCGAGGCCACGGACGGTGCCCAGGCCGACATCCTGCAGGCCCTGCTGGCGCTGGGCTACAACGACAAGGAAGCCTCCGCCGCGCTCAAGGCCCTGCCCAGGGACGTGGGGGTGAGCGAGGGCATCAAACTGGCGCTCAAGGCGCTGGCCCGGTAAGGGCGTGAACACGCGCCGAGCCCGGCGGCGCGGGCGGCCAGGACATGCGCGGCCGCGCTTTTTCATGCGGGATGCAAAGAAAGGACTCTGTATGGCACAGGCAAGCTGGGGGAGATGGGTGGTTTCGGTCGCCGCAATGGCCGCGATGCTGGCGGGCTGCGGAGGCGGCGGCGGCGCGGGGGCCGGGGCGGCGCCCGCGGTCCTGCAGGTGAACGCGGCCGTGCAGCCCGACACGGCGGCTCCGCCGTCGGCGCGCGTGCTGCAGCGCGCGGCGGCCTTGGCGGCGGAGCCCGCGCGCGTCGCGCTGGACGCCTTCGTGGCGGAGCAGTCGGCGATGTCCGGGCGCGGCGGCGCGCGCCAGATCGGCGCCCCGCGCGCCATCGAGGCGACGGCGTCCGCCGAGGGGCTGCGCCAGCGGTTGCGCTGGAGCCCGTCCGCCGGGGGCGGGAGTGTGGCGGCGGTCAGCTTCTCGTCGGAGGGGGCGTATGGCGTGCGCCTGGGCCTGCTGGTGCGCCAGATGCCCCCCGGCGCCGTGGTCCGCATCTACCGGCAGGACCGCCCCACCGTGGCGTACGAGATCGCCGGGCGGGAGATCCTGGCGGTCATCGCGCGCAATCTCGCGGCCGGCGACACCTCGGACGCCGCGCGGACCTGGTGGTCGCCCGACACCGGCGCGGGCGAGGCCACCCTGGAGATCGAGCTGCCCGCCGGCGTGCCGGCGTCGGCGCTCGAGGTCGCCGTTCCCATGCTCTCCCACGTGTTCGAAGACCTCTCGCTGCCCCGCGAGGGCTCGGTGTCGCAGGAGGCGATCAACGACGCCACCGCCTGCAACCTGGACGCGACCTGCTATGACGAGTACGCGGACCAGCGCAATGCCGTGGCGCGCATGACCTTCGTGGAGGGTGGCCGTCTCCGTCTCTGCACCGGAACGCTGCTCAACGACCGCGATGCCACCCGGACCCCCTACTTCATCAGCGCGAACCACTGCATCTCCACGCAGACCGTGGCCTCCACGCTGCAGACCGACTGGTTCTTCCGCTCCCCGACCTGCAACAGCCGCATGCTCTCGGCCTCGGCCGCGGTGCGCACCGGCGGCGCCACGCTGCTGTACGCGAGCGGCGATACCGACACCGCGTTCCTGCGGCTCAACGAGGCGCCGCCGCCCGGCGCCGTTTTCGCGGCCTGGGACGCGGGCCCGCAGAGCCTCTCCGCCGCCGTGGCGGGCATCCACCACCCCCGGGGAGACCTGCAGAAGATCAGCTTCGGCAGCATCATGGGCACCCTGTCCTGCCAGGGAGACGCGAGCTCGATGACCTGCGACTCGGCGACCGGCGACGCCGCCGCCTTCTACGACGTCGGCTTCACGCAGGGCACGGTGCAGACGGGCAGCAGCGGATCGGCGATCTTCCGCGGCGGCCGGCTGATCGGCACGCTCTATGGCTTTTCCGGCAACGGCGCCTGCACGGTGGACGACGTCCGGGTATATGGCCGCTTCGACCGGGCCTACGATGCGGCGCTCCGGAAGTGGCTGTCGCCGGCCTAGTCGTGGGTGGGAAGTTCATTGAAGAGCGCAGGGAAAGATGCCGAAATCGCCGTCATGCCAGGTTGGCTATCGCGGAAACTCGCAACGCGGCATGGCGGCGATTCTCGACATCTTCATGAAACGCACTTCCAATGCAGCGCACCAGGGGGCCGCCCCCTGGCGGCCGCTCGGGTGGGGCGGCCCTCTTTTTTTTCGACGCCGGGGCGTGGTGCCGGCTTTTTCTTGATGCAGTGACTGGAGTCCAGTGATGAACGTGACCCTGAAGAAATGGCCGGCAGCGGCCTGGCTGGCCGCGGCGGCCCTGCTCGCCGCCTGCGGTGGCGGCGATGGCGCTGCCACCACCCAGGCCGGCGCCACGGCGTCCGCGGAAACCCGTGCGGCGGTGACCCGTGTGGAGTCGGCGGAGCAGCCGGCCACGGCCGTGCAGGACGTGCCGCGCATCCGCGAGCGTGCGGCCGATGCCGCCGTTGCTGCGGCCCGCGTCGGGCTGGGCGCCTTCGTGCGCAGCGAATCCGCGCTCGTCGAGCGCAACGGCGCCCGCCAGATCGGCGCGCCGCGCAGCGTCGGCGACACCGCCACGGCGGCCGGCCTGCGGCAGCGCCTGCAGTGGACGGCCACGGAGAGCGGCGGCGCGAAGGCGGCCGTGAGCTTCACCTCCGAAGGGGCCCACGGCGTGCGGCTGGGCGTGCTGGTGCGCAGCCTGCCCGGCAGCGCGGTGCTGCGCATCTACCGCCAGGACCGGCCCACCTCGGTCTATGAGATCGCGGGCCAGGAAATCCTGCAGACCCTCCAGCGCAACCGCGCGGCCGGCGATCTGTCGGACAAGGCCCGCACCTGGTGGTCGCCCGATTCCGGCGCTGGCGAGATCACGCTGGAGATCGAGCTGCCGGCGGGCACCCCGGTGGATTCGCTGGACATCGCCATTCCCACGCTCTCGCACATCTTCGAGGACCTGTCGCTGCCGTCCGAGGATTCGGTGAGCCAGGAGGCCGTGAACGATGCCAGCACCTGCAACCTGGACTCGACCTGCTACGACGATTACGCCAGCCAGCGCAACGCCGTGGCGCGCATGACCTTCGTGGACAGCGGCCTGACCTACAACTGCACCGGCACGCTGCTCAACGACCGCGATTCCACCGGCACGCCGTACTTCCTGACGGCCAACCACTGCATCTCGTCCCAGACCGTGGCCTCCTCGCTGCAGACGGACTGGTTCTTCCGCTCCCCGACCTGCAACAGCCGCACGCTGTCGTCCAGCGCGGCCAGACGCACCGGCGGCGCCACGCTGCTCTATGCCAGCTCGAACACCGACACCTCGTTCCTGCGCCTGAACGAAGCCCCGCCCGCCGGCGCGGTGTTCGCCGCCTGGGACGCCAACGCGCAGAGCCTGTCCTCGGCCGTCGCGGGCATCCACCATCCCAAGGGAGACCTGCAGAAGATCAGCTTCGGCAGCATCGTCTCCACGCTGTCGTGCGCCAGGGACAGCGCCACCTCCTTCACCTGCAGCACCGCCAGCGGCCTGAGCGGCAGTTTCTACCGCGTGACCTACACGCAGGGCACGACGCAGGCGGGCAGCAGCGGCTCGGCGATCTTCCGCGGCGGCGCCGTGGTGGGTACGCTGTACGGCAGCAACAGCAACGACCAGTGCACCACCACGGCGTTCTCCGTCTACGGGCGCTTCGACCTCGCCTACAGCGCCGCCCTGCAGCAATGGCTGTCGCCGGCCGTCGCCACCCCGTCGGGCCGCAGCGCCGTCTACCGCTTCTACAACCGCAGCACGGGCGCGCACTTCTTCACGCAGAGCGCCGGCGAGCGGGATTTCGTGATCCAGACCTACCCGGCCTTCAGCTACGAGGGCGTGGCGTTCTATGCGTATGCCGGCCCCACGACGGGGCAGAGCGCGGTCTACCGCTTCTTCAACACGGGCACGGGCGCGCACTTCTACACGATCAGCCAGGGTGAGCGCGACTTCGTGCAGGCCACGTACCCCGCCTTCCGGTACGAAGGGCCGAGCTGGTACGCCCAGACCGCCGCCGGCTCGGGATCGACGGCCATCTACCGTTTCTTCAACCGCAGCAACGGCACGCACTTCTACACGATCAGCCAGGCAGAGCGCGACTTCGTGATCGCCACCTACCCCGTGTACCAGTACGAGGGCCCGGTGTACTACGCCTGGACCGCCGCCAATTGAGCCCCTTCCTGCACCACCCCGCGCGCGCATGAGCATCCAGACCGACGATTTCGCCCCCGCACCCCCGAAGCGCGTGGTTTCCGCCGCTCCGGCGTCCCCCCAGGAGGAGGCGCTGGAGCGCGCGCTGCGCCCCAAGCTGCTGCAGGAATACGTCGGCCAGGCCAAGGCGCGCGAGCAGCTGGAGATCTTCATCGGCGCGGCGCGCAAGCGCGAGGAGGCGCTGGACCACGTGCTGCTGTTCGGCCCGCCGGGGCTGGGCAAGACCACGCTCAGCCACATCATCGCGGCCGAGCTGGGCGTGAACCTGCGCCAGACCAGCGGCCCGGTGCTGGAAAAGCCCAAGGACCTCGCCGCGCTACTCACCAACCTCGAGAAGAACGACGTCCTCTTCATCGACGAGATCCACCGGCTCTCGCCGGTCGTCGAGGAAATCCTCTACCCGGCGCTGGAGGACTACCAGATCGACATCATGATCGGCGAGGGCCCGGCCGCGCGCAGCATCAAGCTCGACCTGCAGCCCTTCACGCTCGTGGGCGCGACCACGCGCGCGGGCATGCTCACCAACCCGCTGCGCGACCGCTTCGGCATCGTCGCGCGGCTGGAGTTCTACACCCCCGAGGAGCTGGCGCGCATCGTCATGCGCTCGGCGGGGCTGCTGGGCGCGCCCATCGACGCGGAGGGTGGCTTCGAGATCGCGCGCCGCTCGCGCGGCACCCCGCGCATCGCCAACCGGCTGCTGCGCCGCGTGCGCGACTACGCCGACGTGAAGGGCGACGGCCGCATCACGCAGGACATCGCCCAGCGTGCGCTGGCCATGCTCGACGTGGACCCGCAAGGCTTCGATGTGATGGACCGCAAGCTGCTGGAGGCCGTGATCCACCGCTTCGACGGCGGCCCGGTGGGGCTGGACAACATCGCCGCGAGCATCGGCGAGGAGCCCGGCACCATCGAGGACGTGATCGAGCCCTACCTGATCCAGCAGGGCTACCTGCAGCGCACGCCGCGCGGCCGCATCGCCACGCTGGCGGCGTTCCGGCACCTGGGGGTGGCGCCGTCGCGGCAGCATTCCGACCTGTTCGGCGGGCCCGCGGCCACCTGAGATCGTGAACACGTTCCGAGGCGGTGTGACGAAACCGCCCATGGCCGGTTCCGCTGGCCAGAATGCGCCCGATCCGCTCATGCCGGATGGATGCACGCCTCCTGGCTCTCCGAGAGGGGGGCTGTTGTTATGCCACCATTGATTAGGGTAAACCCCCGGGTGGCGACTGCGGGGTTCTGTTGTTTACTTCTCTGGCCCAGTTGCTTGCGGGCCGGTCAACGTGCTCCAAGTGGCGCGGCAATGTATCAACAGTTTTTTGGGAGGGAATTTCGATGGAAGGTTATCTCGGGCAAGTCATTCTGTGGGCCGTGCCGTTCATTCCGCAGGGGTGGGCGCTTTGCGACGGCACTGCGCTGAGCATCACGCAGAATCAGGCGCTCTTCGCGCTGCTCAGCACCCGTTTCGGCGGGGATGGCGTGAACACTTTCAATCTTCCCGATCTGCGCAACCGCGTGCCGATGGGCACGCTCAATGTCGTGCAGGTCCCCGGAGTCACCGGCGCCGCCACGTCCCAGGTCAACGCGGTGGGCACGGGCGCCATCACCATCGGGGCCAACAATCTGCCGGCGCTCTCCGGAACCGCCACGATCTCGATCCCGGCGAACAGCGCACCCACCGCCGTCTCCGAGGTGCCCGGACCGACGCTGGAGCTGGCCAAGGGGACTGCGGGCAACCAATTGCCCAAGATCTATACCGCAGAAGCCGCCAACACCACGCTGAAGCCCTTCTCTGCGCCCGTGACCCTGACGGGGGCCAACGCGCAGCCCCTTCCCGTCCAGGTGAACGTGCCCGTGTCCGTCAGCACCGTCCAGCCTTCGCTGCAACTGAACTTCATCATCTGCGTGCAGGGCATCTTCCCGTCCCGCGCCTGAAGTAAAAGAACAAGCCCCTGTGGCGCTTCGCGCCTCGGTGCAACCGCCAGGGGCAGCCCTTCAGGGCCGTCCAAGCCTGCGCAGGCAGGCTGGGAGCCGCAGCCTTCTGGCGGGAGGCGCAGTGCCGGTTCCATGCGTCACGAGTGGCGCATGGCGCCGTGGATCACGGATACGGTTTTGCCACAGGAAACGGCATCCAGCAGGAATCCAGCAGGATCGGGGCGCAAGCCCCGATTCGTTTTCCTCCCCCTCGCTTCTCAAGTGACTGCGCCACGCGCATCCACGCGCAGGATGCGTTCCACCATGCCGTGCGCCAGTCCGCCGCGCACGCCGATCAGGTGGCCGTGCAGGTTCACCGTGGGGTCGCAATGGCCGGGAATGAGCCACAGCATGCGGCCGATGGATGGCAGGCGCGCCTTGGGGCTGTCGGTGAACAGCAGCCCGTGCTCGTCGCCGCCGTTGGCGTAGCGCAGCGCGCGGTCGGGCGGCAGGAACGCCACCTGCGGCAGCCCGGAATCGATGGCGTGGCTCTTGTGGCCCGCATCGCATACGGCATGCGTGTCGCGGCTGGAGATGACCTGGGTCTTGATGAACAGCGCGTGCTCGAAGGCCGGCTGCGCGGGCTCGCGTTCGTTGCCGGCGTAGTCGGCGTCCATGAACAGGAACGAGCCGGCCTGCAGCTCGCCATAGATGCCGCTCGCGGCCTCGTGCACCAGCGTGCCCGTGCCCGCGCCGGTGACCAGGGGCACGGCCAGGCCGGCCGCCTGGATGGCGTCGCGCGTGGCGCGCGCGGCCTCCACGGTGCCCGCGATGGCGTCGCGGCGTTCGGCCGCGCCGCGCAGGTGCTGCGCGCGGCCATGGTAGGCGTGCAGCCCGGCGAATTGCAGCCGCGCATGGCGCGCGACGGCCTGCGCCAGGGCCACGGCGGGCTCGCCCGGCGGCACGCCGCAGCGGCCCTGGCCCACGTCGATCTCCACGAACACGTCGATGCCGGCATCGCTGGCCGTGGCATCCATGGCCTCCGCCAGGCGCGCGATGCCCTCCGGGCTGTCCACCGCGATGGCGAGGCGACCGCCGCGCACCGCGAGTTGCTGCGCCAGCCGCGCCACGCGCAGCAGCTTGCCCGGCGAGATCACCTCGTTGCTGATGTAGAGGTCGTCCACCCCCGCCGCGGCCAGGGCCTCGGCCTCGGACACCTTCTGCACGCAGGCGCCGCAGGCGCCGGCCTGCTGCAGCCGCAGCGCCAGTTCGGCGCACTTGTGCATCTTGGCGTGGGGGCGCCAGCGCACCTGGTGCTTGCGCGCGAAATCCGCCATGCGCTGGATGTTGCGATCCATCGCGTCGAGATCGACGACGGGCGCGGGGGTATCGATCAGGTCCACGCGCTGGCCGATCATGGCGAGCAGCGCGGCGGCGGGGTCAGGCATGGTTTTCATCGCGGATGGCGTCGTCCAGGTGCTGTGTGTCGGCCCAGCCCACGAGGGTGAGCCCGTCTTCGGTCCAGAGCAGGCGGTTGATGGCGGCATTGGCCAACTGCCAGGTGCGGGGCGCCTGCAGCTCCTGGCCCGTGGCGGCGCGGTAGAGCACGTCCATCACCCCCCCATGCGCGACCAGCACGATCAGCTCGCCCGGATGGAGGCGGGCCAGCCCGTGCGTGGCCCGGGTGATGCGCTCGCGGAACGTGAGGAGCGATTCGCCGCCCTCGGGTTCGAAATGCGGGTCGCGCTGCCGCCAGCGCCGGGCCTGCTCGGGCAATTCGGCCTCGATCTCGCGGAAGGTGCGGCCTTCCATCTGGCCGAAGGCGCGCTCGCGCAGCCGCGTGTCCGTGGCGAGGGGCGCGCCCGTGGTGTCGGCGACGGCCTGGGCCGTGGCATGGGCGCGGCGCAGGTCGCTCGCGTAGATGGCCGCCACCGGCTCGTCCGCCAGGGCCCGCCCGACCTGCCGCGCCTGCCAGAGGCCCGTGTCGTTGAGCGGGATGTCCAGATGGCCCTGGATGCGCGTGTCCACGTTCCAGGCGGTTTCTCCGTGGCGGATGGCGATGATGCGGGTGACGTCCATGGGTGGGCGAAGGCGGGCAGGGGGTTCAGGGCACGGGCGTGAGCGTGGTGCGCACCTGCCGCGGGCCGGCCGGCGGCTGCGGGAAGCCGGTGAGCGCCGCGTCGAAGAGGATGCCGAAGATCGACGGATCGCTGGTCCACACGTCCTCGTGCACCGCCGAGGTTTCGTAGACGATCTGCTGCGTGCCCGCGTCGCGCAGCACGAGGCTCACCTCGCGGCGGTAGAGCGTGGGAGGGCGGTCCACCATCCAGCTGCCGCCCATTCCCCAGCCCCAGCGCCCGGGGCCGCCCCAGCCCATGCCCCAGCCCCAGGCGGGGTACGAGGGGCCGTAGTAGGGCCATGAGGCAGGCCAGGTGGTGCTGGCGCTGGCGCCGATCTGCAGCACCAGCCGGGCATTGGCATCGTCGCGCTGCAGGCCCACGCGCGCGAGCGACTGCTGGGCCTGCGCCTCGATGGCCGCGAACTGGGCGGCCTGCGCCTGCTGCGACGGCAGCCGCTCCAGCCGGTAGGTGGGCGGCGCGGGCAGGGCCTGGAGGGTGGAATAGCTGGACACCGCGCTGTCCACCGTGCGCGTGGTGGAGCAGCCCGCCAGCAGCGCCGCGGCCAGCAGCAGGAACAGGCAGCGAAGGCGAAGGGGGAACCCGTGGGTCGTGGTCATGGGCGGTCTCCTGGAATCCGGGCCGAAGGGGAAGGGCGTCGCGGGCGGTGCGGGGCGGCCTGCGGCGCGCCGTCAGGAGATCCGCACCACCTGCAGCCCCGGCAGGGCGGGCGCCGCGGGGAACTCCTCGGTGTCGAAGGCCTTGTCGCCCTCTTCGCTCGCGATGCCCGTGGCCTTGAGATGCTTGAAGTCGTGCAGCGTTCCGTCCAGCAGGTGGGAGGGCACGATGTTCTGCAGGGCGTTGAACATGTTGTCCACGCGCCCGGGGAACTTGCGCTCCCACTCGCGCAGCATCTCGCCCACCTGCTGGCGCTGCAGGTTCTCCTGGCTGCCGCAGAGGTTGCAGGGAATGATGGGGAAGTTCTGCTGCTGCGCCCAGCGGGCCGTGTCCTTCTCGGCCACGTAGGCCAGGGGGCGGATCACCATGTGGCGGCCGTCGTCGCTGACCAGCTTCGGGGGCATGCTCTTCATCTTGCCGCCGAAGAACATGTTGAGCAGCAGCGTCTGCAGGATGTCGTCGCGGTGGTGGCCCAGCGCGATCTTGGTGCAGCCCAGCTCGTCGGCCACGCGGTAGAGGATGCCGCGGCGCAGCCGGCTGCACAGGCCGCAGGTGGTCTTGCCCTCGGGCACCACCCGTTTGACGATGCTGTATGTGTCCTGGTTCTCGATGTGGAAGGGCACGCCCGTGGCCTTCAGGTACTCGGGCAGCACGTGCTCGGGAAAGCCCGGCTGCTTCTGGTCGAGGTTCACGGCCACGAGGTCGAAATGGATGGGCGCGCGCTTTTGCAGCTTGATGAGGATGTCCAGCAGGGTGTAGCTGTCCTTGCCGCCGGACATGCAGACCATGACCTTGTCGCCTTCCTCGATCATGTTGTAGTCCACGATCGCGCGGCCCACCTCGCGGCACAGGCGCTTTTCGAGCTTGTGCGCCTCGCGCTCGATCTTGGCCTGTGCGGGGCGCGTGGCGTCGGCGGTCCAGTCGGTGTCTTGGGGCAGGGCGGTCATGGAAGCGAAGGACAATCGGGTCCGGGCGGTGAAGGATGGCGGTCCCGGGGGGCGCCCGCCGTGGCCGGCGCACGGGGCGCTGAGCCTGCGGCGGCCCCCGCGGCAGGGGTTGCGGGGGAGCGCGGATTTTAGTGGATCGCCGGCTTTCGGGGCGGCAGGGCGGTCCGGCACGCGAAACGGACCCGGATGGAGCGCAGGGCGGCAGGCATGGCAATACACAGGGTGATACATAAGGCACGCAAGGCGATGCGCAGGGCATCGGGCGGCACGGCCGCGCCGCCGTGGCAGGGGGCCGACGCGGCGGCGCGCCTGCGCACCAAGATCGTGGCGCTGGCCGTGCTGCCCCTGCTCATCACCCTCGCGCTGGTGACGGCCCTGGTGCGCCACCAGGCGCAGGACCTGGCGCGGCGCGAGCGCGCGCTGGTGGAGCAGGCCTACCTGGAGCAGCGACGCGGCGAGCTGCGCAGCTACGTGCAACTGGCCGTGAGCACCGTGCGGCCCCTCTACGACAGCGGCCGCGACGACCCCGGCGCGCGCGAGGAGGCCATGCGCCGGCTGGCCGCGCTCGACTACGGCAGCGACGGCTATTTTTTCGTCTACGACCTGCAGGGCCGCTCCCTCATGCATTCGCGCCAGCCCGAACTGGTGGGCCGGATGCTGTGGGACCTGCGCGACCCGCAGGGGCGGCCCACCATCCAGCAGCTCATCGAGCGGGCCCGCGCTGGCGGCGGCTATGTGGAATACGCATGGCCCAAGCCCTCCAGCGGCGGGCAGTTGGCGCCCAAGCTGGGCTACGTGACCGCGCTGCCGCGCTGGAACTGGATGGTGGGCACGGGGCTGTACCTGGACGACATCGAGGCCACCCAGGCCGGCCTGGAGCGGCAGGTGGGCGCCAACGTGGGCGCCACCATGTGGTGGATCGCGGGCTTTGCGGCGCTGGGGCTGGCGGCCATCAGCGCCACCGGCCTGCTGCTCAATCTCAGCGAGCACCGGGTGGCCGAGGCCCGCATGCGCCTGCTGGCGCGGCGCGTGGTGCAGTCGCAGGAGGAGGAGCGGGTCCACCTGGCGCGGGAGCTGCACGACGGCACCAGCCAGACGCTGGTGTCCGCCAAGCTCCTGATCGAGACCGCCGTGGAGGACATCGAGCGCGAGCGCCCCGCGCCGCCCACGCTCGCCACCGCCCTGCAGCACCTCAACGACGCGCTCAGCGAGGTGCGGGACCTCTCGCACGAGCTGCGCCCCGCACTGCTCGACACCCTGGGCCTGCCGGCCGCGCTGGAGCACCTGGTGCGCGCCTTCGGCGAGCACGGCCCCGTGGCGGCGGCGGCCGACGTGGCCCCGCCGCCGCGGCCCCTGCCGCAGGAGGTGACGACCGCGCTCTTCCGCGTGGCGCAGGAAGCGCTCACCAACGTGCGCAAGCACGCGCAGGCGCGGCAGGTGCACGTCACGCTGGAGTTCGTGGGCGGTGGCGTGCAGCTGGAAGTGCGCGACGACGGGCGCGGCTTCGATGCGCAGGCGCTGCAGCAGGACCCGCGCCGCGGCATCGGCCTGCGCAACATGCACGAACGCATGGAGGCCGTGGGCGGCCACCTGCAGGTGCGCGCCGGCCCCGGTGGCACGCGCGTGGTGGCCGAGGTGCCGGGCGATAGGATGCGATCCCTATGACCACCGCCTTCGCGCCGCTGGACCGCCCGGTCCGGCTCTTTCTCGTGGATGACCATGCGCTCGTGCGCGACGGCCTGCGCGCGCGCCTGGGCAGCCTGCCCTGGGTGCGGATCGTGGGCGAGGCCTCCGGCGCGGCCGAGGCCGAGGGGCCGCTGGCCGCGCTGGCGCCCGACGTGGTGCTCATGGACGTGGGTATGAAGGACGTGAACGGCCTGGATTTCGCGGCCCGCCTGCTCGCGCGGCAGCCCGCGCCCCGGGTGCTGATGCTCAGCATGTACGACAACCCCGAATACGTGCAGCGCGCGCTGCAGGTGGGCGCGCGCGGCTACGTGCTCAAGGATGCCCCGGCCTCCGAACTGCTCGCGGCGCTGGAGGCCGTGGCGGCGGGCGGCACCTTCCTCAGCCCGGCGGTGTCGCAGCGGCTCTTTCGCAACCAGGCGCCCAAGCCCACGCTGACCCCGCGCGAAGGCGAGATCCTCGCCGCCCTGGGCCGGGGCGCGTCGAGCAAACAGATCGCCAGCGAGCTGGGCCTGAGCGTGCGCACGGTGGAGGCGCACCGCCAGAACATCCGGCGCCGGCTGGAGCTGGGCAGCCTGGCCGATCTGATCCGCTACGCGGTCGAGCACGCGAAGGGCTTCGGGCGCGGCGGCTGACGGCCGCGCCGCCGGCGGGTGGTGCGGGTAAACACCGAAAGGGTTGTCCCTTACGCAATGCCACGCGGGCCGCCTACGTGGCGCGACGGATGCGCCGCGGCGAGGCACTCGGGATACTGGCCATTCCCGGCGGCGGCGCCGATGGCCGCCCACGCATTCCCAGGATTCCAGGAGACAACCCCTCATGCCCCTCATCCGTCGCCACCTCGCGTGGTTCTGCATCGCCGTGCTCGGCGCATGGGCGCTCGGCACCGTGGCGCTCAGCCGCGGCGAAGCCATCAGCGCGCTCTGGATCGTCGTCGCGGCGGTCTGCGTCTACCTCATCGCCTACCGCTACTACAGCCTGTTCATCGCCCAGCGCGTGCTGCGGCTGGATCCGGCGCGCGCCACGCCCGCGTGGCGCCACAACGACGGGCTCGACTACGTGCCCACCAACAAGCACGTGCTTTTCGGCCACCACTTCGCCGCCATCGCGGGCGCGGGGCCGCTGGTGGGGCCGGTGCTGGCCGCGCAGATGGGCTACGTGCCGGGCCTGCTGTGGCTGCTGGCCGGCGTGGTGTTCGCGGGTGCGGTGCAGGATTTCATCGTGCTCTTCATCTCCTCGCGGCGCGACGGCCGCTCGCTGGGCGATCTCGTCAAGCAGGAGATGGGCACGGTGCCGGGGCTGATCGCGCTCTTCGGCACCTTCATGATCATGATCATCATCCTGGCGGTGCTGGCGCTGATCGTGGTGAAGGCGCTGGCCGAATCGCCCTGGGGCGCGTTCACCGTGGCGGCGACGATTCCCGTGGCGCTCTTCATGGGCGTGTACCTGCGCTTCCTGCGCCCCGGGCGCATCGCCGAGGTGTCCATCATCGGCTTCGTGCTGCTGATGGCCGCGATCTTCGGCGGCCAGGCCGTGGCCGCGCACCCCACCTGGGGGCCGGCGTTCACCTTCGACGGCAAGACGCTCACGTGGATGCTCATCGGCTACGGCTTCGTGGCCGCCTCGCTGCCCGTGTGGCTGCTGCTCGCGCCGCGCGACTACCTCTCCACCTTCCTGAAGATCGGCACCATCGTGGCGCTGGCCATCGGCATCGTCTTCGTGGCGCCCACGCTGGAGATGCCGCCCATCACCCAGTTCGCGCAGGGCAACGGCCCGGTGTGGTCGGGCAGCCTGTTCCCGTTCCTCTTCATCACCATCGCCTGCGGCGCGGTGTCGGGCTTCCATGCGCTGATCTCCTCGGGCACCACGCCCAAGATGCTGGAGAACGAAACCCACGCGCGCTACATCGGCTACGGCGGCATGCTGGCCGAATCGTTCGTGGCGGTGATGGCGCTGGTGGCGGCCTCGTGCATCAACCCCGGCATCTATTTCGCGATGAACAGCCCCGCCGCGCTGGTGGGCAGCACGCCCGAGGCCGTGGCGCAGACGCTCTCCACCTGGGGCTTCGTCATCACCCCCGAGATGCTGGTGCAGACCGCGAAGGACGTGGGCGAGTCCACCATCCTCGGCCGCGCCGGCGGCGCGCCGACGCTGGCCGTGGGCATGGCCCACATCCTCCACCAGGTGGTGGGCGGGCCGGCCATGATGGCTTTCTGGTACCACTTCGCGATCCTGTTCGAGGCGCTCTTCATCCTCACGGCGGTGGATGCCGGCACGCGCGCGGGCCGCTTCATGCTGCAGGACCTGCTGGGCAGTTTCGTGCCCGCGCTCAAGCGCACCGACTCGCTGCCCGCCAACCTGCTGGCCACCGGCCTGTGCGTGGCGGCCTGGGGCTACTTCCTCTACCAGGGCGTGGTCGATCCGCTGGGCGGCATCAACACGCTGTGGCCGCTGTTCGGCATCTCCAACCAGATGCTGGCCGCCGTGGCGCTGATGCTGGGCACCGTGGTGCTGTTCCGCATGAAGCGCGAGGCCTATGCCTGGGTGACCATCGCCCCGGCCGCGTGGCTGCTGGCCTGCACGCTCACGGCCGGCTGGCAGAAAATCTTCTCGGCCGACCCCAAGATCGGCTTCCTGTCGCACGCCGCGAAATATGCCGAGGGCCTGGCCCAGGGCGTGGTGATCGCGCCGGCCAAGACGGCCGATGCCATGGCGCGCATCGTCTTCAACGACCGCCTCAACGCCGGCCTGTGCGCGCTGTTCATCTTCGTGGTGCTGAGCGTGCTGGCCTACAGCGTGCGCGCCTGCCTGCAGGCCCGCGCCGCGAACCGCCCCACGGCCCAGGAGACGCCCTTCGAGGCGCTGCCCGAGGGGGCGCGGTGAGCACCGGCACGCCCCTGCAGGCCGCGCGCGGCGCCGTGCAGGCCGTGGCCACCGGCGGGCGCTACCTGGCGCAGTCGCTGCGCCTCATGGTGGGCCTGCCCGACTACGACGCCTACCTGAGCCACCAGGAGCGGACGCACCCGGGCGAGCCGGTGATGAGCTATGCCGAGTTCTTCCGCGACCGGCAGGACGCGCGCTACGGCGGCAAGGGGCGCATCGGCCGCTGCTGCTAGGCCGTGCCATGCCGCGCGGTCAATCCAGCCGGAGCGTGCCGCGCACCCGGGTGCTCAGCCATTCGGCCAGCCACAGCAGGCTGCCGCGGAACCGCCCGTGCAGTCGCGCCTGGTGGTCGCGGTACAGCAGGGCGTGGCTGACCTGGGCGAGGCGGCCCCGCAGCGAGAGCCCTTCGAGCAATCCGAACTTGCCCAGCGACGCATACGCGTCGTAGTCGCCCAGGGACACCATCGAGCCGAAGTCGCGGTAGGCGAAGGCCGGCACCTCGCGGCCCTGTGCGATCGCCCGGGGCAGGTGGCGGATCAGGTGCTGCGCCTGCTGGTGCGCCACCTGGGCCGTGGGCGGGAGCGGTCGCCCGGCGCCCTGCGGGGTGAGGCTCGCGCAGTCGCCAACCGCGTAGATGGTCTCGTCCGCGGTCGTCTGCAGCGAGGGCAGCACCCGCAACTGCTGGCTGGGCGTGGTCTCCAGCCCGTCCAGCCCCGCCAGCACGTCCGGCCCCTTGACGCCGGCGGCCCAGACGGTGAGCGCGGCGGGCACCTGCCGGCCATCGGCCAGGGTCACGCCGTGGGCATGCGCCAGGTTCACGCGCGACTCGCTCAGCACGGTGATGCCCAGGGCCTCCAGGCGCTGCCGCGTGGCGTGCGAGATGTCTTCGGGAAAGCTGGGCAGCAGGCGCTTGCCGCTGTCGATCAGCGTGATGCGGATGCGCTCCTTCATGCCATGGGCGCCATAGGCCGCTGCGGCTTCGGCCAGTTGCACGAGTTCGGCTGCCATCTCGACCCCCGTGGCTCCGCCGCCCACGATGGCGATGCACAGTTCCGTGTCCCGCGCCAGGCATTGCAGCAGGCGGATGCGCAGTTCGTGGTTGAACGCGCTCGCCTCCTCGCGGGAGTCGATGGTCCAGCAGTACTCCGCGACGCCGGGCGTGCCGAAGGCGTGCGCCTGGCTGCCCAGGGCCAGGACGAGGGTGTCGTAGCGCAGCCGGCGCTCGGGGATCAGCAGGCGGCCGTCCGGCTCCACGAGCGGCCCGACCAGCACGGTCTGGCTGGCGCGGTCGAGCCCGTGCAGGGCGCCGGGCTCGTAGGCGAAGCCGGCGTCGCGCGCCTGCGCGATGTAGGTCGTCTGGTGCAGCGAGATGTCGCGCGTTCCCGCCGCGATGGTGTGCAGCATGGGCTTCCACACGTGGGCGAAGCCCCGGTCGAGCAGCGTGACCGTGGCCGTCGGGCGGTCGGTGCCGGACCGTTCCGCGCCGTATCGGCGGCCCAGGGCGGAGGCGATTTCGAGCCCGGCGACGCCTCCACCGACGATGAGGACGCGGTGCGGAGGCGGTGCCAGGGGCAGGGTGCGGTTCGTCATGGTGCGTTCCTTCGCAAGGACGGGTGGAGAAACGGTCAGAGGTCGGGTTGCCAGGCCGCCAGGGCCAGTTGCACCTGGACGTAGGCCTGGAGGCTGTCGGCCTGCGCCGCCAGCTCGGAGCGCAGGGCGCGCACGTGGCCCACCCGCTGCTCCAGGGCCTGGGTGGGCGCTTCCATGCCCGCAGCGGCCCGGGCCGATGCGTAGGCTTGCGCGGCGCTTGCGCTTGCGCGGGCCGCCTGCGACTGCTCCAGCGCCACCTGCGCGGCGGACCAGTGGCGCAGCGCGCCTTCGCTGTCTTCCAGGGCCTTGAGCACCGTCTGCTCGAAGGTGTGCCAGGCGCGCTCGCTGCCGGCGCGCGCGGCCGCCTCGCGGGCCTGCCGCCGGCCGGCATCGAGCCAGTCCCACTGCAGGGCCGGGCCGGCGGCGTAGCGCAGGGCACCCGCGCGGCCGAGCTGGCCGAACGGGGCGTTGAGGCCGAGGACCGCGTCCAGGCTCAGGCGCGGCAGGTGAGCGCGTTCGGCGAGCACGGTGTCGCCCAGGCTGGCGCGCAGCAGGGCATCGGCCCTGGCCACGTCCGGCCGGTTGGCCAGCAGCTCGCCCGGCCGCGTGACCTGCGGGGCCGCGGGCGCATCCGGCAGCGCGGCGGGTGCCGCGAGGGCCTCTGCATCGGGGTCGGTGGCGGTGGGCGAGCGGCCGGTCAGGACCGCCAGCGCCGCGATGCTGCCGTGCCGGACGGCCTGCAGCCGGGCGCGCTCGGCCTCGGCGCGGGCGGTGTCCGCGGTGGCCGCGAGCGCCTCGCGGCGGTCGGCGAAGCCCGCCTGCACGCGCTGCTCCATCAGGGCGGCGCGCTGGCGCAGCAGCGCGATTTCCTCGTCGGCCTGCAGGCTCTCCTGCTGGGTGCGGCGCAATTGCACGTACTGGCGCACGACCTCGGCCTGCAGCAGCGCGGAGGCCGCGTGGGCATCGGCCCGGGCCGCGTCGAGCTGGCGCTCGGCGATGGCGGCGGCGGTGCCGACACGGCCGAACAGGTCGATCTCCCAGGACAGGCTCTGCGTGAGCGTGCCGAGGCGCCGCGACGGCGGGCGGGGCAGGTTCTGGCCGTAGGGGTCGGTCTCGGCCAGGGACGGGCGCATGGCCTGGGCCTGGGCCGACAGGCTGCCCTGCGGCAGGGCCTCGCGCTCGGCGAGGCCCGCCATCGCGCGGGCTTCCTTCACCGTGGCCAGCGTGGCCTGGAGTTCGTGGTTGCGGGCCATGGCCTGCTCGACCAGGGCATCCAGGCGCGGGTCTTTCAGGTCGCGCCACCAGTGGCGGCTCGGAACGCCCACGCCCAGGCCGGCATCGCGGGCGGCCGGGCTCGCCGAGTCCGGGGGCGCATGCCGCTGCGCCGCGCCGGGCACGGCGCTGGGGGGCGCCACGGCCGCGCAGCCGGCCAGCAGCGCGCCCAGGGCGAGGATCGTGGCGGCGCGCAGCGCGCCGCGCAGGGGATGTGCGGGATGTGGCATGTCGGTGCTCCTCAGGCGGCGGGTGCTTCGACCCGGTAGGCGATGGCGTAGAGCGCGGGGATCAGCCCCAGCGTGATCAGCGTGCCGAGCGCGAGGCCGCCGATCATCACGACGGCCAGGCTGGTCCAGATGGCCCCGCCGAACAGCCAGAGCGGCACCAGCCCCAGGATGCACACGAGCTTGGTCATGACGATGGGGCGCAGGCGCTTGGAGGCCGCGTTCTCGACGGCCTCCGCGGGCGGCAGGCCGGAGCCGCGGGCCTCCTCGATGGCGTCGAGCAGCAGGATCGCGTTGTTGACGATGATCCCCGCCAGGGCCAGCAGGCCGAGCGTGCCGACGAACGTCAGGGTGGTGCCGGTGAGCGCGAGCGCCAGCGCCGATCCGATCGCCACGAACGGGATGCTGGCCATCACGATGAGGCTCTTGCGCACGCTCTCGAACTGCCACACGAACAGCAGGAACATGGCGATCAGGCAGGCGGGCAGAAGCTCCGCGATCGCCGCGTTGGCATCGTGGTTCTCCTCGATCTCGCCGCCCAGCGCCACCTGCACCCGGCCCCCGGCGCGGATCTCCTGCAGCACCGGCGCGACCCGGTCGGCGATGCCCTGCGCGGTGAGCGTGGCGTGGCGGGCGCTCACCGTGACGGCGCGCTCCTGGTTGTAGCGCTGGATCACGGAGGGCTGCGGCTTCAGCTCCACGGAGGCCACCTGCCCCAGCGGTACGCTGCCCTGGCCGTCGGCCCTCTGGATCGGCAGGGCCGCCAACTGCTCGGTGCGGGTGCGCAGGGCGCCGTCGCCGCGCAGGATCACCGGCAGCACGGTGTCGCCTTCGCGGTACCGGGTGATCGCGGTGCCCGCCAGCAGCATGTCCAGGCTCCGGGCGATGTCGGCGGTGCCGACGCCGGCGGCCTGCGCCCTGGCCTGCTGCACCCGCACGTCCAGTTGCATCACCGGGCGTTCGGCGTCGGTCTGCACGTCGCGCATCCCGCCGTCGGCCTGCAGCGCGGCCATCAGTTTCTCGGCCGCCTCCCGGTGGCTGTGGCCATCGGCGCTGGTGAGGCGGAACACCGCCAGCCCCGCGTCCGAGGAGCCCATGGAGAAGCGCTTGGGTTCGAAGCGCACGTCCGGGAAGCGCTCGGCCAGGCCCGTGCGCACGCGCTCGATCGCGGTGGCGTGGGGCACGTCGGGGGACAGCGTCAGCACCGCGTAGGCCCGGTGCGATGCGGGCGTGGGCGGGTTGAGCGCGAGGATGAAGCGCGGGCCGCCGTCGCCGACATACACCGCGTGGCTCGCCAGCTCGGGGAAGGCCGCGCGGTCGGCCAGCGCCCGGCTGATGGCGGCGGCCTTGTCCAGCGTGTGCGCCGTGCCGGAGCCCGGTGCGAGCTCGATCGACATCTGCAGCTGCCGGCGTTCCGAGGCGGGCATCAGCTCCGAGGGCACGTGCCCGAACAGCCAGCCCGCCGCGCCCAGCAGGGCCACCATGGCGCCCACGTACAGGGCCCGGTGGCGCAGCACCCAGCGCACGCGCCCCCGGTACCAGCCCGTGAGCGCCTCCACGGCGCGCGCGGTGCGGCTGAGCTGCGCATGGTGCTGCGCGAACCGCTGGCACAGCAGCGGGGTGACCGTCACGGCCAGCATCAGCGACAGCAGCAGCGCGATCGCCATCACGATGCCCATGCTGCGCAGGTATTCGCCCATTTCGGTGCTGCTCAGCACCAGGGGCATGAAGGTCAGGATGATGGCGAGCGACGACACCAGCAGCGGCACCAGCATCGAGCGGCCCGCCTCCGACGCGGCATGTTCGCGCGGCTCGCCCAGCGCGAGGCGCCGCTCCATGTCTTCCGCGACCACGATCGCGTTGTCCACGAAGAGCCCCAGGGCGATGATGATCGCGCCCACCGAGATGATGTGCAGGTCGATGCCCAGCAGCCGCATGATCGCCAGCGCGCCCAGCACCGTGGTGGGCACGATGGCCCCCACGATCAGGCCGGTGCGCCATCCGAGGAACAGCACCACCACGCCCATGACGATCACGGTGGTCTCGACGAACACCTGCCCCACCTGCCGCAATTGCTGGGTCACGATGCGGGCCTGGTCCGTGATGGGCACCAGGGCCATGCCCGCCGGCAGGCCGGCTTCGAGCTGGCGCACCTTGTCGCGCAGCCGGTCGGCGAAGCTCACGACATTCAGGCCCGGGTCCATCGACACGGCGATCACCGCCGCCGGCGTGCCGTCCACGAAGGCGCCGGCCACCGGCGGGTCCTGGGTCACGCGCTCCACCCGGGCGAGCTCGCCCAGCGGCACGGTGCCGCCGCGCGGCAGCGGGATCGGCGTGGTGCGCAGATCGCCGGGGCTCGCGGCATCGCCGGTCACGTTCAGGGACATCTCCGCCCCGCCGGCCTCGACGAAGCCGGCCGAGGCGATCACGTTGCGGGCCGCGACCGCCTTCGCGATCACGCCCGGGGTGAGGCCCTTGGCCGCGAGCGCCGGGATGTCCAGCACGATCTGCACCTGCTCGTCGCGGATGCCGTGCAGCGAGACGCGCTCCACGCCCGGAAGGCCGTAGAGCGCGTCGCGCAGGCGGCGCCCGTGCTCGCGCACCTCGCCGGCCGTGTAGCCCGGGCCCGTGAGGCCCATCGTGAGCACGGCGACCCGGCCGAACTCGTCATCCACCAGCGGGCCCGACGTGCCCTCCGGCAGGGACGGGCGCAGGTCCGCCATGCGGGTGCGCAGCCGCTGCCACACGTTCGGCAGCTTGTCGGCGGACACCGTGGGGTGGAGCTCGACGTACGTGAACACGAAGCCGGGGCGCACCGTGGTCTTCACGCGCTTGACCTCGGGCATGCCGAGCACGCTCTCCTCGGTGGGGCGCGCGACGAGCTGTTCCATGCGATCGACGGTGGCGCCGGGCACGACGCTCATCACCGTGGCGGTGCGGATCGTGATCTGCGGCTCCTCGGTGGACGGGAAGTCGAGGGCCAGCCAAAGGCCCGCGAGCACCAGGCCCAGCGCGGCCAGCAGGGTGAATCGGGGCCGGTTCAGGGCGTATCGGGCGATGTCGAACATGGCCGCTCCTTACTGCCGGGCCGCCACCGGGCTCACCCGGGCGCCGGGTGCGATCGATGCGCCGCCGGCCACGACCACCCGGTCCCCGGACCGCAGGCCGTCGGTGACCTCGATCCAGTCCCCCTGCACCGCGCCCAGCCGCACCGCCGCCAGCTCCGTGGTCTGGCCGTCCGCCTTCAGGCGCAGCACGCTGCCCGCGTCGCCGGTCTGCCCCGGCAGGAGCGCGCGCAGCGGCACCTGTACGCCGGCCTGCGCGGCAGCACCGGACGCCACGGCGACCGACCAGGTCGAGCCGACCGGCGCGGTGTCCGGCACGGAGAGGAACACCTGGCGCACGCCGCCGGTCTCCAGGCGCCCGGAGACGCGCAGGACCCGGCTCTCCAGCCGTTCGGCGCCGCTGCGCAGCACGGCGGGCTGGCCGGCCTGCAGGCCCAGGTGCCCGGGCACCCGGATCGAAAGCTCCCGACCGCTGCCGTCGATGGCCATCACCGGCACGCCGGGGCCGGCCGTCTGCCCGGGCTCCAGGGTGCGCGTGGCCACCACGCCGGCGGCGGGCGCGCGCAGCCGGGCGTGCTCCAGCGACCACGCCGCCAGGTCGCGCTGGGCGCGTGCGCTGCGCAGGGCGGCGTCGGCGGTGGCCTGCTCGGCCTGCACGGCGCTCCACTCGCTTTCGCTGGTGGCCCCGGCAGCGCGGGCCGCGCGGGCCCGCTCGACGCGCAGGCGGGCTTCGGCGGCCTGCGCCTCCAGGCGCGCCACGTCGCCGCCGGCGGCGGCGAATTGCGCCTGCAGCGGCTTGTCGTCGAGCAGCGCCAGCACCTGGCCCCGCCGCACCGCATCGCCCGGCTCCACCAGCACCTGGCCCACCAGCCCGGAGACGGGGAACGCCAGCTCGATGCGCTGGGTGGCGCGCACCTCGCCGACGTATTCCAGGGCCGCCGCGGCGCTGTCCCGGGCCGGGACGACATAGGCGGGGCGGACCGTTTCGGCCACGGCATCGGCCGGTGTCCGCGTGCATGCCGACAGGGCCGCCAGGCTGGCGGCGATGGCGATCAGCCGCACGGATCGGGATTCAAAGAAGTTTTGTTTCACGGAAGGATCTCCGGGCACACGGGCAGGGATGGGTTGGGTGGGCCGCCATGGCGGCCGGGCTGCCGGACCGTCGGCATGCCGTGCGCCGGACTGTAGGGAGGGGGGATCTTTTTTGTGGGGACAAAAAAGGCCATCAATGGCGCTAAATAGGCCAAAGGGGGCACTGCGGGTCGATGGGGACAGCATGCCGCCAAAGGGCCTGCACAGCGACGCCGTGGCGAAAATCCCTGCGGCTGGCGGGCATCCGCAGGATGGCTTCCCTGGAGGGAAGGGACAATTAAGGTCATGAAGGGGGCGTTTCCGGCCGACATGGTTGCGGCGGCGGAGGTCCGTCTGCGCGGGAAAACCGTGACGCAACAAGGACTTGCGCCGGTGCGTGCGCGGCGGGTGCGGGTCTGTCCCGGCGTGATGGATGGCGGCGTTTGCGTCATCATCGTGCCTTCCCTCACTTCTCTGGCTGTTTCACCGACCGATGAACCCCATGCCCGAGCCGCCCGACAGCGCGCCAGCGACCCCGGTCCCCGAGTCGCGCACCATGGCCAATATCGTCCCCCAGGTCGCCCAATCGCTGCTCGGCTTCATCGAGGAGCGGGGGCTGGCGCCCGAGCGCCTGTGCCGGGGCCTGGGTTTCACCTACCAGGACCTGATGGGCCGCGAGACGTTGCTCTCGTACGACCAGATCCGCGCCCTGATCCTGCGCGCGCAGCGGCTCCTGGGGAACGAGTCCGCGATCGGCCTGGCCGTCGGCGCGCGCGAAACCCTGGTGTCCTGGGGCGTGGCGGGCCTGACGATGCTGACCTGCGAGACCTTCGGCGAGGCGATGGCCTTCAGCATCGAACACCAGAACGACGCTGGCGCGATGATGGACCACCGTTTCGGGGTGCATGGCCGGCAGATGTCCCTGGACGCCGTGCCCCGCGTGTTCGACCTGCTGGTCGAGCCTTTCCTGGTCGAGCAATCCTTTGCCGGCACGGTGGCCGTGGCCCGCCTGGTCATCAGCCAGGAGTTCGGCCCCGTGCGGGTGGATTTCGGGTTTCCGGCGCCGGCCAATGCGGACGTCTACCGCCAATTCTTCCGCTGCCCCGTGCGGTTCGACGCCGGCTGCCACCGCATGACCTTCGACACCCACTGGCTGGATGCGCGGTTGCCGGGCTATGACCGCATCGCCTGCGGCCTGCTGCGCCAGCAGCTCAATACGCTGCTCAAGCGCCCGATCGGCCAGTCCGACCTCGTGGAGTCGATGTCGAACCGGCTGCGCTTCGACATCGAGGCGCGCCCCCGGCAGAAAGACCTGGCGCAGACGGTCAACATCAGCGACCGCACGCTGCGGCGCCGGCTGGGCCAGCAGAACGTGAGCTACACCCGGCTGCGCGACGGCACGCGGTTCGAGCGCGCGCGCGACCTGCTGAGCCATTCCACGATGACGATCGCCCAGATCGCCGACGCGGTGGGCTATTCCGACGCCCGCGCCTTCCGCCGCGCGTTCAAGCGCTGGTCGGGCCAGTTGCCGGGGGAGTTCCGCGGCGGCCTGTGAGCGGTGCGCGGGGGCGTCAGTGGGCGCTTACCACTCGCCGCACTCCATGCGGATCGCCACTTCGCAGTCGTCGAAGATCTCCAGCTTGGCGATCTTCACGCGCACGCCGATCACGCCGGGCAACTGCATCAGCCGCCGCGTGAGCTTGCCGATCAGGCTCTCCAGCAGGTTCACGTGCTCGGCCGTGCACTCGTCGATGATGATCTGGCGCACCTTGCGGTAATCCAGCACGTGGCCGATGTCGTCGTCGTGCGGCAGCAGGGGCTGGCGGCCCTGGTTCAGCTCCGCGTCCACCTGGATCGGCTGGGGCGCGGTCTTCTCGTGGTCGAGGATGCCCAGGTTGGCGGCGAAGCGCAGGCCGGTGAGCGCGAGGGTCTGGTGGCCGGCGTCGTGGTTGATGGGCATGGTGGGTCGGGGCAGTGGAAAAGAGGGGGGAGGTGAGGGGGCGGCGGCCCGCGTGTCACATCAGCGAGAAATCGCGCTCGAACCGCATGAGGTGCTGGCCGCCATCGACCAGCAGCGTGGTGCCCGTGATCGACCGGTTGTCCAGCGCGAAGCGCACGGCGGCGGCCACGTCCTCGGGCGTGGAGGAGCGGCCCAGCGGGCTTTGCGCATGCAGCTGCCGGAATTTCTCGTCGGAGAGCATGTGGCTCGTGAGCGTGAGCCCGGGGGCCACGCCCACCACGCGCACGTGCGGCGCGAGCGCCTGCGCGAGCAGGGTGGTGGCCGATTCCAGCGCGGCCTTCGAGAGCGTGTAGCTCAGGAAGTCCGGGTTGGGGTTCCAGAGCTTCTGGTCCAGCAGGTTGACCACCGCGCCCTGCGGCGGGCGGCCCTCGGCGTCGGCCCCGCGCTGCGCGGTGTGCGCGTGCAGCGCCTGCGCGAGCAGGATGGGCGCGGCCGTGTTGCTGCGCAGGTGCTTTTCCAGCGCCGCGAAGCCGAAGCTGGCCGCGTCGTCGTGCTCGAACAGCGAGGCGCTGTTGACCACGGCATGCACGGCACCGAAATGCGCCACCACCCGGGGCAGCAGGCCCCGCACGGCGGCCTCGTCCTGGAAATCCGCGTCGAATGCGGCGCTTGTCGCCGTAAACATTGAGCAATCTGCTACTGTTTTGAGAGCGTCCTCGCGCGAGCCGCGGTAATGCACGGCCACCTGCCAGCCGCTGGTCGCGAGGGCCAGCGCGATCTCGCGGCCGAGGCGCCGAGCGGCGCCGGTGACGAGCACGGTGCGGGTGGGGGAGGAGGAGGGCATGGCGGACAATCGGGGCCGTGACGACGACAGAACACCTGAGTTTATCGAGCGCCCTGCCACGGCACGTGGCGCGCGCCATTGCCGAGGCCGGCGGCTGGATCGGATTCGACCGCTTCATGGAGCTGGCCCTCTACACCCCGGGCCTGGGCTATTACGCCAATGCGCTGCCGAAGTTCGGCGCCATGCCCCAGTCCGGCAGCGACTTCGTGACCGCGCCCGAGCTGTCCCCCGTGTTCGGCCGCGTGCTGGCGCGGCAGGTCGCGCAGGCGCTGGACGCCACCGGCACGCACGAGGTCTGGGAGTTCGGCGCGGGCTCCGGGGCCCTGGCCGCGCAACTGCTGGAGGCCCTGGGCGAGCGCGTGCGGTGCTACACCATCGTCGATCTCTCGGGCAGCCTGCGCGAGCGCCAGCAGGCGCGGCTCGCGCCCTGGGAGGGGCGGGTGCGCTGGGCCCAGGCCCTGCCCGAGCGCTTCGAGGGCGTGGTGGTGGGCAACGAGGTGCTGGATGCGATGCCCGTGCAGCTGCTGGCGCGCCATGGCGGCGCGGGCACCGGCACGTGGCACGAGCGCGGCGTGGCCGTGCAGGAGGGCTCGCCGGAGGCGGCGCCGCGCTTCGCCTGGGCCGACCGGCCCACGGCGCTGCGCCCGCCCGTGGAGATCGAGGGCCCGCACGATTACCTCACCGAGATCCACGCGCAGGGCGAGGGCTTCATGCGCATGCTCGCCCAGCGGCTCGCGCGCGGCGCGGCCTTCCTTATCGACTACGGCTTCGGCGAGGGCGAGTACTACCACCCGCAGCGCCACATGGGCACGGTGATGTGCCACCGCGCCCACCAGGCCGACGCCGATCCGCTCGCGGACGTGGGCCTGAAGGACATCACGGCCCACGTCAACTTCACCGCCATGGCCCTGGCCGCGCAGGACGCGGGCCTGAACGTGCTGGGCTACACCACGCAGGGGCATTTCCTCCTCAATGCCGGGTTGCTCTCTTTTCTGGAGCAGATGACGCAGGCGGAACGAGGACATGCCGCCAAACTGATGATGGAACACGAGATGGGCGAGCTGTTCAAGGTGCTGGCCGTGGGGCCGGGCGAGCCCTGGGAGCCGATGGGCTTCGCGCGCGGCGATCGGTCGCACCGGCTTTGAAAAGAGAAAAGCCGCCTGCGGTCGGAACCCGCAAGCGGCTTGTGCGTGGCGCGGCCCCTTCGGGGCCGCGCATTCTGGCTGGCGCCGTGGCGCCAGATTTTCTTCAGGCCGTTTCCAGCATGTTCTGCAGAACGGGAACCGCCAGGCTGCTCCATTTCTGATTCTGGCCGTTGTTAATGGGCCAGATGAGAACGGGATTACCCGGGCTGGCATTACCGCCGGAATTATCCAATACCATGTTCGGATATTGGGCGTTGGCGATGAAGGGAGGGTTGCCCACCCAGTTCCACTTCTGGCTGTTGCGGCCCAGGACCAGGTTGGCCACGATCACCTGCCCCTGCTGCCCGTTGTATCCCTGCACGTCCAGGCACAGCGAGGGATTTGCCACCAGCGTGATGTAGCCGGTATTGGGGTCCATGTTCCATTGCGACGTCGTGCCCCCGACGCCCGCGAGCGTCTGCAGGGTGACCAGCGAACCCGCCGCGACATTGGTCACACCGACGCAGAGATTGGTGTTCTGCTGGCTCTGGATAACGTATGCGGTCATCTTCATCCCTCCTAAAGGATAATGGTTTTATCGGTCCGAATTAATGCTGGACCGAGGGACTATTCTCGGCAGATGTGGGGGGAAGTCAACGAAAGTGTTTCCGGCCATCCTTAATATTCCTGAATTAACCTGAAATAATCTGAAATCCTGGTTCGATTGGCGTGTTCAGGGTGATTTCCATGCGTATGTACTGCCCTGGACGGGGCAGGCCCTGGAACGTCAGCACGGCCCTGCCGGGCGTGCGCAGGCCTCCCTCGACCGCGGCGATGGTTGCCGCGGCGTCGGTGAAGGGGCTCTCCCGGCCGACCACCGGCCCCGGCGTGCCCCGGGCCGCCGGCGCGGCGATCTCCGGGAGGAGCCGGACTCCCATGGTTGCGAAGACCTCGTCACCCGCCTGGATGCCGTGCAATGGAGTGAGCCATATTGCGGAGTAATGTGATCAAGATGATTTCTTAGCTGTTTTGGTTGTAAGCAGCTGAGAAATCCGTCGTTCCCGGAATGAACCCGCCTGCCTACAGTGCAGGCCTTCGGGGTGCCGTGCCCCGGTTCATCTCCAAGGTTCGATCCATGTCGGCTGTCCTGTCGCCCACCGATGCCATCCCTGCGTCGCCGCAATCCTTCGACATCCGCCCGTTGCCGGACGGCGCGGGCCCGCTGGGCGCCGAAGTGGTGGGGCTGGATCTCTCGCGCCCCCTGAACGCCGGGGATTTCGGGCGTATCCACCGTGCGCACCTGGCCCACCACGTGCTGGTGTTCCGCGACCAGCGCATCGCGCCGGCCGAGCACATCGCGTTCAGCCGCCGCTTCGGGCCGCTGCAGATCCACGTGCAGAAGAAGTTCCAGCTCGCCGGCCACCCGGAGATCCTCGTGGTCTCCAACATCCGCGATGCGCGCGGCGAGCCCGTCGGGCTGGGCGACGCGGGCCATTTCTGGCATTCGGACCTGTCGTACAAGGAGCGCCCCAGCCTGGGCTCGCTGTTGCACGCGCAGGAGCTGCCGGGCGAGGGCGGCGACACGCTGTTCGCCGACCAGCACGCCGCCTACGACACGCTGCCGCCGGCGCTGAAGGACCGCATCGCGGGGCTGAGCGCCGAACACAGCTACCTGGCGCGCTACGAGGAGCTGCGCGCGCGCAATCCCTGGCGGCCCGCGCTCACGCCGGCGCAGCTCGACGAGGTGCGGCCCGTGGTCCACCCGGTGGTGCGCACGCACCCGGAGACGGGGCGCAAGGCGCTCTTCGTGAGCGAGCATTTCACGACCCGCATCGTCGGCCTGCCCGAGGCCGAGAGCCGCGAACTGCTGGACACGCTGTTCGCCGCCAGCACGCGGCCCGCGTTCACCTACCGCCACCGCTGGCAGCCCCGCGACATGGTGTTCTGGGACAACCGCTCGGTCGTTCACCTGGCCGCCGGCACGCCCGATAGCGAGCGGCGCAAGCTCTACCGCACCACGATCGAGGGCGACGTGCCCCGGTAATCCCCGCCCCCGATGCTGCCCACCCGTTCCCCTGAAAGAAGCCACGCCATGCCACTGTCTCCGTCCCGCCCCGGATCTTCGGCCCCGCCACGCGCCCGCAGGGGCTGGCTGCGGCGCTGCGCGGCGCTGTGCGTGGGGGCCGGCCTGCTGGTGGCGGGCGCGGCGCAGGCCGCCGAAGGGCAGTTGCGCATCGCGCAGCAGTTCGGCGTGGTGTACCTGCTGCTCAACGTGGCGCAGGAGCAGAAGCTCATCGAGAAGCACGGCAAGGCCGCGGGCGTGGACATCCGCGTGGAGTTCGTGCAGCTCTCGGGCGGCGCGGCGGTCAACGATGCGCTGCTGTCGGGCAGCGTGGACATCGCCGGGGCCGGCGTGGGCCCGCTCTTCACGCTGTGGGACCGCACGCGCGGCCGGCAGAACGTCAAGGGCGTGGCCTCGCTGGGCAATTTCCCGTACTACCTCGTCAGCAACAACCCGGCCGTGAAGACGCTGGACGACTTCACCGACAAGGACCGCATCGCGCTGCCGGCGGTGGGGGTGTCGGTGCAGTCGCGCGTGCTGCAGTACGCCTCGGCGCAGCGCTGGGGCGACAAGGCCTTCGACCGGCTGGACAAGCTCCAGGTGGCCGTGCCCCATCCCGAGGCGGCCGCCGCCATCATCAAGGGCGGCACCGAGATCACCGCGCACTTCGGCAACCCGCCCTTCCAGGAGCAGGAGCTGGCCGGCAACCCGCAGGCGCGCACCGTGCTCAACTCCTACGACGTGCTGGGCGGTCCGGCCTCGGCCACGGTGCTCTACGCCACCGAGAAATTCCGCCGCGACAGCCCCAAGACCTACCGCGCCTTCATCGCCGCGCTGGACGAGGCCGCGCGCTTCATCGCGGCCCAGCCCGAGCAGGCGGCGGACATCTACCTCAAGGTGACGGGCGCCCGCACCGACCGCGCCCTGCTCGTGAAGATCCTGCGCAACCCCGAGGTGCAGTTCATGGTGCGCCCGCAGAACACGCTGGGCCTGGGCCAGTTCATGCACCGTGTGGGCGCGATCCGCCACCGGCCGGCCGCGCTGCAGGACTACTTCTTCGACGACCCGCTGGTGGCGGGCGGCAGCTGAACCCGGAGGCCCGAGCCATGCGATTCGGACCGATCCCCCGGGCCCTGCTGGAGCGCGTGGAGGAAGAAACCGGCGGCCCGGCCCTGTGGGGCCAGGCACCCGCAGCGGCCGAGCCCGCCGCGCCGCCGCCGCGCCCCGCCGCTGCTGCCGCCGCGGGCCAGCCCCTGCTGCGCGTGGAGGGCGTGAGCATCGACTACCGCACGCGGGAGCGCGCCGTGCGCGCCACCCACCGCGTGGGCTTCGACGTGCACGAGGGCGACCGTTTCGTGCTGCTGGGCGCCTCGGGCTGCGGCAAGTCCACGCTGCTCAAGTCCATCGCCGGCTTCATCGCGCCGAGCGAGGGGCGCATCGTGCTGGGTGGCGTGCCCGTTGCGCGGCCGGGGCCCGACCGGGTGGTGGTGTTCCAGGAGTTCGACCAGCTCCCGCCCTGGAAGACGGTGCGCGAGAACGTCGCCTTTCCGCTGCTGGCCGCGCGCCGCGCCACGCGCGCGCAGGCCGATGAGCGCGCGCGGCTCTACCTGGACAAGGTGGGGCTGTCGAAGTTCGCCGACGCCTACCCGCACCAGCTCTCGGGCGGCATGAAGCAGCGCGTGGCGATCGCGCGCGCGCTGGCCATGCAGCCGCGCGTGCTGCTGATGGACGAGCCCTTCGCCGCGCTCGATGCGCTCACGCGCCGCCGCATGCAGGAGGAACTGCTCGGGCTGTGGGAGGCGTTCGGCTTCACGCTGATCTTCGTCACGCACTCCATCGAAGAGGCGCTGGTGGTGGGCAACCGCATCGCCATCCTCTCGCCGCATCCGGGGCGGCTGCGCGCGGAGATCAATTGCCACCAGTTCGGCCTGCACAGCCTGGGCAGCTCGGAATTCCAGGCCACCGCGCAGCGCATCCACCGCCTGCTTTTCGACGAACCCGCCGGCGCTTCGCCGGGCCCGGCCCGCGTGCCGGAGCGCCCGGCCGCCGTGCCCGGCGCACCCGGTGCGTTCGGCGCAAGGTCGGCGGACGTGCTGCCGTTCCGCATCGCCCTATGACCACCACGACCGCACCCACCCCCGCGCGTGCCCTGCCGCCCGTGCGCCCCGAAATCGAGCGTGCGCTGGAGCCGCTGGACGGCATCGCGCCCGAGCAGCCCCTGCCGTGGGCCGCGCGGCTGTGGCAGCTGCCGGCGGTGCGCCGCCTGCTGATCCTCGTGGTGCTCGCCGCGCTGTGGGAGGCCGCCGCGCGCTGGCAGGACAACGACCTGCTGCTGCCCACCTTCCTGCAGACCGCGCGGGCGCTGGGCGAGGGCCTGGCCTCCGGCGAGCTGCTCGACAAGACGGCGATCTCGCTCGCCGTGCTGCTCAAGGGCTACCTGCTGGGCATCGCGGGCGCCTTCGCGCTCACCACGCTGGCGGTGTCCACGCAGCTGGGGCGCGACCTGCTCTCCACGCTCACGGCGATGTTCAACCCCCTGCCGGCCATCGCGCTGCTGCCGCTCGCGCTGCTGTGGTTCGGGCTGGGGCAGGGCAGCCTGGTGTTCGTCCTGGTGCATTCGGTGCTGTGGCCGCTGGCCCTGGCCACGTACGCGGGCTTCCAGGGCGTGCCCGAGACGCTGCGCATGGCCGGGCGCAACTACGGACTCGGGGGGCTGCGCTACGTGCTGCAGATCCTCGTGCCGGCGGCGCTGCCCTCCATCCTGTCGGGGCTGAAGATCGGCTGGGCCTTCGCGTGGCGCACGCTCATCGCGGCGGAGCTGGTGTTCGGCGCCTCCTCGGGCAAGGGGGGGCTGGGCTGGTACATCTTCCAGAACCGCAACGAGCTCTACACCGACCGCGTCTTCGCCGGGCTGGCGCTGGTGATCCTCATCGGCCTGCTCGTGGAAACCCTGGGATTTCACACGCTGGAGCGCGTCACGGTGCGGCGCTGGGGCGTGCAGCGCTAAGATCGTGAACACGTTCTAAAGGGGCGCGGAACGCGCACCTTTCATTCCTGCTGGCGGAAAGGCCGCGCCGCGGCGGTGGAATGGCTTTTTGCCGGGGTATGGCAAAAACCGGCTCTGCACCTACACTCGCGGGATGTTGCGCTGGCTGATCGTCGTCTTCCTGGCCCTGGTGCTGCTCCAGGGCCTGGCGCCGTTCCTGCAGCGGCTGGGCGTGGGGCGCCTGCCCGGTGATTTCCACTTCCGCCTTTTCGGCCGTGAATGGAACCTGCCGCTGGCCAGCACCCTGCTGCTCAGCGCTGCCGCGAGCCTGATCGCCAAATGGCTATGAGCCGGGCCGTCACATGCCCGGCGCCTTCCCCTGGCACAGTGATTGCCTCACTTTTCTTCCCTACCCCCACGTTCCGGTCCTCCCCATGATTCGCCGCTCTTTCCGGCTGCTGGCGCTTGCCGCGGCCTTTTCCGCCCTCTCCGCTCCCGTGCTGGCCCAGGCTCCGGCCGACACGATGGCCCGCATCCAGCAGTCCCACACCATCACCCTGGGCGTGCGCGAGTCGGCGTGGCCGTTCTCGTTCGTGGACAAGCAGAACGCCGCCAAGCCCGCGGGCTACTCGGTCGATCTGTGCCAGGCAGTCGTCGAGGAGATCAAGAGCACGCTCAAGCTCAAGGACCTGGAGGTGAAATACCGCCCGGTGAGCGCGCCCGAGCGCATCCCGAAGCTGGAGTCGGGCGAAATCGACCTGGAGTGCGGCTCCACCACCAACACCAAGGCGCGCCAGGAGCGCGTGGCCTTCGGCCCGACCATGTTCGTGGCCGGCATCCGCGTGCTGGTGCCCAAGGGCACGAAGGCCGATTCGGTGCAGGACCTCACGGGCATGACCGTGGCCGTGAGCAAGGGGTCCACGTCGGAGAAGCTGTTCACGCAGCTCACGGTGAGCGAGGTGAAGGCGACCGTGAAGGTGTTCGAGAACAACGACGAGGCCTTCAAGGCCCTGCGCGCGGGCACCGTGAAGGCCTTCGCGCAGGACGATTCGCTGCTGCTGGGCCTGATGGCCCGCAACCATGCCCAGGACACGCTGGCGCTGGGCGGCTTCGCGCTGTCGGTGGAGCCCTACGCGATCATGATGCGCAAGGGCGATGCGGCGCTGGCGGCGGCGGTGGACAAGGCCCTGGGCCGGCTCTATGCCAGCCGCGAGATCGACCAGATCTACAAGAAATGGTTCGCCACCGAGCAGATCTCGATCCCCGTGGGCCGCCTCACGCGCGAGAGCTTCAGCCGGCCCAACAAGGAGCCCGGGGTGGCGATGATGCTGGGCTACTCGCTGTAACAGCGGCCTGCTGCCTGCCTGCAGCGCACCGGCCCCGGGCACGGCCACCGTGCCCGGGGCCGTGTGCTTCCTGGGGCTGCCGGCCTACATGGCGGCCCCCTCCGTGCGGCCGATACTGTCGCCTCGATGTTTTCCGGCGCGCCGCGCGGCGCGCCCCTTGAAGAACGACCGAGGTGGCGATGAGAGCTTGTATCGACATTGGGGGCACCAAGATCGCGGTGGCGCTGGCGCCCCCGGGCACGGACCTGGCGGAACTGGTGGCCCGCCGCACCGAGCCGACCGCCAAGCAGGGGCCGCCCGACGCGCTGGCGCGGCAGGCCCTGCGCATGGTGGACGAGGCCTGCGCCGAGGCGGGCATCACCCGCGCGCAGCTGCAGTCCACGGGCGTGGCGTGCTGCGGGCCCTTCGCCCTGCGCGATGGCCTCGTCGAGGTCTCCACGCCCAACATCTGCGGCGGCCTGCCGGGGGCCGACCGCAGCCTGCTGCCCAACGACTGGACGCGCATCCCCCTGCAGGCGCCGCTGGCCGAGGCTCTGGGCACCGTGCACGTGCAGAACGACGCCGTGGCCGCGCTGGTGGCCGAGCGCCGCTGGGGCGCGCTGCGGGGGCTGGACCACTGCGCCTACGTGACCTGGAGCACCGGCATCGGCGTGGGCCTGTGCGTGGACGGCCGCGTGCTGGCCGGCAAGAACGGCAATGCGGGGCATGCGGGCCACAGCTTCTCCAGCGAGGGCCCGGCCGATGCCCGCTGCGGCTGCGGCAACGTGGGCGATGTGGAGTCGCTCGTGGCGGGCAATGCGATCCCCCGCCGCTGGGGCCGCGACGCGAGCGAGCTGGTGGGCGCCGCGCGCGCCGGGGAGCCGGCCGCGGCCGAGGCCGTCGCCCGCATGGGCCGCGTGCTGGGCCGCATGCTCTACAACCTCGTCGCCATCCTGGATCTGCAGCGCATCAGCGTGGGCGGCAGCGTCTTCCTGCACCACCGTGATTTTCTGCTGCCGCTGCTGCAGGCCGAGGTGTCGAACCACCTGCCCGCGCTCACCGGGGGCGTGGAGGTGGTGCCCGCGGGGCTGGGCCTGCAGGTGGGGGATTACGCGGCCCTGGCCGTGGCGGGCTGACCGCGCCGACGCAGGCCGCTCCCCCGTGCTGGCGCGGCGGGGGCCTTTGTTCCGTTCAGTCCTGCGCCTTCTCCAGCGCGTCGAGGAAGGTGCGCCGCCACCAGTGGATGTCGTGCTCGCGGATGCGGTCCAGGAGCGCGCGGTGGCGCTTCTGGCGCTCTTGCAGCGGCATGCGCAGCGCGGTCTGGATGGAGTCCGCCATGCCCTGGGTGTCGTAGGGGTTCACCAGCAGCGCCTCCTTGAGCTGCTCGGCCGCGCCCGCGAAGCGCGAGAGCACCAGCACGCCGGGGTCCTCCGGGTCCTGCGCCACCACGTATTCCTTGGCGACGAGGTTCATGCCGTCGCGCAGCGGCGTGACCAGGCCCACGGCCGAGGCGCGGCACAGGCCGGGCACGCGCTTGCGGGCCACGGTGCGGTGGATGTATAGCGCACGGGCATCCAGTCGAGGTCGCCGTGGTCGCCGTTGATGGCGCCGCACAGGCCTTCGAGTTCCTGGCGCAGGTCGGCGTAGGCGTCCACGCTGTCGCGCGTGGGCGAGGCGATCATGATCAGGGTGGCGCTGTGCTGGTTCTCGGGGTAGCGCGCGAGCAGCTCGCTGAAGGCGCGCACGCGCTGCGGGATGCCCTTGGAGTAGTCGAGCCGGTCGATGCCCATGAGCAGGCGGCGGCGCGAGTATTCGTTCTTCAGCGCCTCGCAGGTCTGCACCGCGTCGGGCGCGCTCGCGAGGCGCGTGAACTCGTCCACGTCGATGCCGATGGGGAACGCGCCCACCTGCACGGTACCGCCGAAGGCGCGCAGGCGCTGCGGGCCCACGCTCTCGGCGCCGCCCTCGTGGCTCAGGTAGCGGGTGAAGTGCGCCACGTCGGCCTCGCTCTGCAGGCCCACGAGGTCGTAGGCGAACATCGAGCGCATGAGCCACTCGTGCTGCGGGATCGCGGCCATGATGAGCGGCGGCGGCACGGGGATGTGCAGGAAGAAGCCGATGCGCTGGCGGCAGCCCAGCGCGCGCAGCTCGGCCGCCAGCGGGATCAGGTGGTAGTCGTGCACCCAGAGGATGTCGTCCTCTTTCAGCAGCGGCAGCAGCTTGCGCGCGAACATCTGGTTCACGCGGCGGTAGCCGGCGACATAGCCCGCGTTGAAGTCCGCCAGGTCGAGGCGGTAGTGGAAGACGGGCCAGAGCACGCTGTTGCTGTAGCCCGCGTAGTAGGCGTCGTGGTCCTCGCGGCACAGGTCCACGGTGGCGAGCGTCACGCTGCCGGCCTGGCGCGTCTGCAGCTTGCCTTCGCCCGGCAGGCCGTCCTCGGCGATGGTGCCGCTCCAGCCGAACCACATGCCGCCGGTGCGGTGGAGGGTCTCGCCCAGCGCCACGGCGAGCCCGCCGGCGGCGGGCTTCCGGGGATCGGCGATGCGGTTGGAAATGACGACGAGTCGGCTCATGGAGATTCTTTCTTCTTCAATCCAGCTTCATTCCGCGAAGGCACAGCCCATGCAACCGACCGCGGCGCATCCGGTCGAACGGCCGCGGAGCAGGCCAAGCCAGCGGACGCCGCGGAACCGGCTTTGCCGGGCCGCTGGCGTCGTCCCCCTTCCCGGCGATAGCCGAGAGAAGGGGGAAGCGGCAAGGCCGCTCAGGGGGATGCCTCTTCATATGACGCTATCCCACGGCGCCGAGAGGCGCACGGCCGCATTGATGATGCCCACCATGGAATAGGTCTGCGGGAAGTTGCCCCACATCTCGCCCGTCTGCGCGTGCGTGTCCTCGGACAGCAGGCCCAGCGGGTTGCGGGCCGCCAGCATGGCCTCGAAGATTTCGCGGGCCTGGCTGCGGCGGCCGATGCGCGCGAGCGCGTCGATGCGCCAGAAGGTGCAGATGTTGAAGGCCGTGTCGGGCTTGCCGAAGTCGTCTGCGGCCTCGTAGCGGCGCATGTAGGGGCCGTCGCAGAGCGTGGCCTCCATGGCGTCCACGGTGCTCACGAAGCGCGGGTCGATCAGGCCCACCTCGGCCATGAGCAGCACGCTCGCGTCCAGTTCGTGGCCGCCGAAGCTTTCGGCAAAGGCCTGGCGCTTCTCGCTCCAGGACTTCGCGAGGATTTCATCGCGCATGCGCCGCGCGTGGCCGTGCCAGTAGTCGGCCCGCTCGGGCAACTGCAGCGCGGAGGCGATCTTGGCGAGCCGGTCGCAGGCGGCCCAGCTCATGAGCGCGGAGGAGGTGTGCACGCGGGCGCGCGTGCGCAGCTCCCACATGCCGGCATCGGGCGTGCCATAGACCTGCACCGCCAGCTCCCCGATCTGCTCCATGCGCGCGAACTCGGCCGCGCCGCCCATGTGCAGCAGGCGCTTGTCGTGGAAGGCCTGCGCGGCGCCCAGGATGATGTTGCCGTACACGTCGTGCTGGAAGTGCTCCGCCGCCTGGTTGCCCACGCGCACCGGGCCCATGCCGCGGTAGCCCGCGAGGTGGGGCACGAAGAACTCGGGCAGCTCGCGCTCCAGGCCGATGCCGTAGAGCGGCTGGATGTGGCCGCCGCTCGCCTCCACCACCACGTTGCTGAGCCAGCGCAGGTAGTCCTCCATCGTCGCCGTCTCGGACAGGCTGTTGAGCGCGCGCACGACGAAGAACGCATCGCGCAGCCAGCAGTAGCGGTAGTCCCAGTTGCGGCCGCTGTGGGCCGATTCGGGGATGCTGGTGGTCATGGCCGCGACGATCGCGCCCGTGTCCTCGTAGAGCGAGAGCTTGAGCGTGATGGCCGCGCGGATCACGGCCTCCTGCCATTCGAGCGGCACGGCCAGGCGCTGCGTCCACTGGCGCCAGTAGGCCACGGTCTCCTGCTCGTAGGAGCGCGCGGTGTCGGCGATGCCGCCCGGCAGGGATTCGTCCGCGCCGAGAAGGAAGTTGTACTCGCGCGAGATCACGAAGGGCTGGCCCGAGAGCACGTGCGAGACCGGCGCGTCGGTGTTCAGGCGCAGCGTGAGGTCGGCGCCCACGAAGCGCACGTGGTTGCTGCCCTGCGTGATCTCGGGCTTCTCGCGGCCCCAGGCGTAGCGCACGTTGGCCGTCACGCGGATGCGCGGCGAGCCCTGCACGGGCCGCACGCGGCGCACGAGCAGCATGGGCCGGAAGAAGCGCGAGCGCGCATAGAAGCGCGGCGCGAAGTCGGTGATCTCGATGCTGTTGCCCGCCTGGTCCGTGAGCCGGGTGCGCAGCACCGCCGTGTTGGGCTCGTACCACTGCCGGCTCTCGGCCTGGTTCTCCAGCTCGATCGCGAAGCGGCTGCCCTGGTCCCCGGGCTGAATGAGCGCGTTGAACACCGGGTCGCCGTCGAAGCGCGGCAGGCAGCACCAGACGATGTGCGCATTGGCGTCCACCAGGGCGCTGACCGAGCAGTTGCCGATCATGCCGAGCCCGAGCGAGGCCTCTGCGGGCGGCGCGAAGGTGGGCGGCCTGCGCAGCGGATCGCGCGAGAGACCGGGCAGGCCGTCGGCCGGCGCCGGCGTGCCGGCGGCCTGCGCGTCGTGGCCGGTGGAAGGGGCGGGGTCGTGGGGTTTCATGCGGACAGTCCCTCGGGTGATGCCATCTGGAAGAGCCATTCGCGCAGCAGCGCCGCGTCGTCGCAGCGCGCAGTCGCCCGGGTGTCGCCCGGGCCGACCTTGATGCCGATGCCGCCGAGCGCCTGTGCCGCGGCGAAGCCGTGCTCGTCGGTCACGTCGTCGCCCGCGAACACCGGGATGCGCCCCGCGAACGGCGGGTGGCGCATGAAGTCGGCGATCGCCCGGCCCTTGTCGGGGCCGGCGGGCTTGACCTCCAGCACGCACTTGCCCTGCAGTAGCTCCAGGCCCGGCGCCTGCGCCAGCGCGTGTTCGAGCGTGGCGCGGCACAGCGGCTCCAGCTCTACCGCTTGGCGGTAGTGCAGGGCCATGCCCGCGCTCTTGCGCTCCAGCACCAGTGCGGGATAGCGGTCGAGCAGGGGCTGCAGCGCCCGCACCACGGGCGAGAGATCGGGCGCGGGCACGCTGCCGGCCACGCCGCTGCCCAGCCGGTACTGGGCGCCGTGCTCGCTGGCGAGCGGCAACTGGAGGGGGGCGAGGAAGCGGTCGATGTCGGCCCGGGTGCGGCCCGTGGCGATGGCCAGGGCGCCGTCCAGCCGTTCGTGCAGGGCCTGCAGGGCGGGGACCACGCCGGGGTGGACCTGGACCGCGTCGGGGTGGGGGGCGATGTCGGCGAGGGTGCCGTCGAAGTCGAGAAACAGCGCGTGGCGCGTGGTCAGCAACGGGGGCTTTTGCATTGCCGACGACCTTACCAGAAGGGTTCGCCGGGCTTGTAGGCGCGCAGCCCACGGCCTTGTAGGCGCCGCCGGGGAGGTCCGCGCGCCCGCCGCCGCGGGATCAGGGCGCCGGCGTGGCCGCGGCCAGCCAGCGGGCCACCGCCTCAACGCGCGCGCGGTGGATCTCTGTGCCGACCTGGGGCCCGCGCAGCCCGCGCCGTGCCGCGTCCGCCGCGACCGGGCCGGTGTCCACCGCCCGCGCGGCCTCCAGCGCGCCCCACAGCCGCTCGCGCTGCGGGTAGGGCAGCTCCTCGAAGCCGAGCCGCCCGCGCGCGTCGCATTCGCAGGCCAGCAGCGCGTCCGCGAAGCGGCCGGGCTTGCGCAGCGCATCGCAGCGCTCCAGCAGGCGCAGCAGGGCGGCGGCGTTCAGGTCGCCGCTGCGGTGGATGTTGCCGTGTTCGCGCGCCACCACGTCGGCCGTCTCGCGGCATTCGGCGGGCACGCGCAGGCGCTCGCACACGCCGGCGAGCAGATCGGCGCTGCGCTGCTCGTGGCCGATGTGGCGCGGCAGCACGTCGGCGGGCGTGGTGCCCTTGCCCAGGTCGTGCACGAGGCAGGCGAAGCGCACGGCCAGCGGCGCCTGCAGGCGCGCGGCCATGTCCAGCACCATCATCACGTGCACGCCGGTGTCCACCTCGGGGTGGTATTCGGCGCGCTGCGGCACGCCCCAGAGGCGGTCCAGCTCGGGCAGCAGCACGGCCAGCGCGCCGCAGTCGCGCAGCACGGTGAACATGCGCGAGGGCGCGGCCTCCATCAGGCCGCGCGCGATCTCCTGCCACACGCGCTCGGGCACGAGGTCGGCCGCCTCGCCGGCCTCCACCATCGCGCGCATCAGCGCCATCGTTTCGGGCGCCACCGTGAAGTCGGTGAAGCGCGCGGCGAAGCGGGCCACGCGCAGGATGCGCACGGGGTCCTCGCGGAAGGCATCGGTCACGTGGCGCAGGGTGCGCGCCTGCAGGTCCCGCACGCCGCCATAGGGGTCGAATAGCTCCCATGTCGGCGTATCGTCTATGCGGGCTGCTATTGAATTGATAGTAAGATCGCGGCGCGAGAGATCCTGCTCCAGGGTCACGCCGGCGTCGGCCTGCACCAAGAAGCCCCGGTAGCCGCGCCCGCTCTTGCGCTCGGTGCGCGCGAGCGCGTATTCCTCGCGTGTCTCGGGGTGGAGGAAGACGGGGAAATCGCGCCCCACGGCCAGGAAGCCGCGCGCGGCCATGTCCTCGGGCGTGGCGCCCACCACCACCCAGTCGCGGTCGTTGACGGGGCGGCCCAAAAGCCGGTCGCGCACGGCGCCGCCCACCATGTAGATCTGCATGCGGGGCAGTGTACGGCGCACGGGCAGGCGCCGTGGCCCTACTGCGGCACCTGCCCGTGTGCGACGGTGGTGTCGTCAGACGTGGGGGGCGCGAAGTGGGCCAGTGCCGTGCGGACGAATTCGATGCGCTTGTGCAGGTAGGAGGCGCTGTAGGTCGAGGTCTTGGGGCCGGTGTCCATGCCCAGACATTTCAGGATCGGGGTGAACCATGTCGACTCTTCCGGGGGCCGCTTCTGGCGGGTGACCTCGTGGGCCGCGTGCCGTTCAAGCAGCGTTTCTCCGCGCTTGTTGACGGCTCCCTGATCGGCTGCCGCCGCGTTCGGCTCCTGCCGGCGCTTCTCCAGGTATTCGCGCAGCGTTCTTGCAGAGGTCGCATGCTTCATGAAGGCGGGAGGCAGCACGCTGGAGGCCAGCATCTTCACGGCCGGCTCCGTACCGTCAGCGTTGGCGGCTGAAGCCAGTGCCTGCCGGTGCAGGTCTGCGATGGCCGTCGAAGATGCCATTTTCTTGGCCGCCGACAAGGCGAAGATGGTGCAGCCCTCATCGGATTTCTGGGCGTGGGTGAACACGATATGGGCCCGTAACTGAGTGCGCGGCTCCACGAAATTGCGCTTCCTGTCGAGAAACCATTGCAACTCTTCCAGCACCCGCGTCCAGGTGCCGGTGTGGACCTCCTCGGTGATGCTGTCGGCAGGAAGGCTGTCCACGATGACGAGCGAGGCGGAATCCTTGGCGCATTGCACGCTCATGGCGGAGCGGTGTTTTCCGTCGCGGTCGAAGATGGCATGCCATTGACCCTGCGTTTGCATGCCTTCGAACAACTGCGTAACGAGCCCCGTTTTCTTCAATCCTTCCAGTTGCTGATTGAATTCGAAGGCGTACTTGCACAGATTCAACGACGGGGTGGTCGCATTCAGCGCTTCCATGATGTCGTCCAGGTGGTGCATGTCGGAATTGGTGTCCGACGCCATGGGGCGCTCCAACTGGTTTTCCAGCTCGCGTTCCATCTGGCGCAGGTACGCCAGCAGGTGGGGCTTGCGCTGTGCCGCCAGTGTTTCGTCGAAATCCGGCCCCTTGGGCTGAACGGGTGCGAGGGCACGCTGCGGCCGCGGAGCAAGGCCGTCCGGCGAGGCTGGAGGACTGGCGGATCGGGACGCGGCATGGGTGCTCGCCGTCGCAGGGCCTGGCTGGGTGGAGGCGAGCGAGCCGGCCTTGCGTGGCGTGGAAATCAACGGTGTCAACATGGGGCGCGGTTGTACGGTGGCGGGGAAGGATGGATGGTTCCGCAAGACGGAGAAATGTCTGGCGGCGGCTTGCCCATAACCTACCGGCTCGCCGTCACCGATGGCGGCGCCAGCCGAAGCCATGTGCCGTCGCCGCGAAAGGATGCCCATGGCGATGGTCCCAGGCGCCGGGCGTATATTCGCCAGCGCTTTCCCCTCTTGCCCGCCATGTCCCTCTCCTCTTCCCTCACGATCGCCCAGATGAACCCCGACGGCAGCGTGCCCGTGCCCGAAGCGCCCGATGCCGCCGCCAACGCCGCGGTGGACGCGCTGCGGCGCGAGGAGGAGGTCGAGACGCTGCGCGAGCGCATGGAGGCGCTGCAGGAGGTGCTGGACAAGCCGCTGAGCGAGATCCTGGCCGAGCACGACCGCTTCAAGGAGACGGCCGCCGCGTGGGATGCCTTCGGCGCGATGTGGATGCTCTCGCAGCGCGCCATGCGCCGCGTGGCCATGGACCTGGCCGCGCAGCAGGGGGTGGACGAGGCCGAGGTGGTGGCCCGCGCCCTGGCTTACGGGAACCAGGTGCTCAACACCGAGGACGAGGACCTGGGCGGCTCCATCGCGCCGGCGCAGATGGCGCACATCGCGCGGCACAGGCCGTTCCTGCGCAAGCAGTTCCGGCAGGGGTGATACGGCTTCGCCCTCGAAAAGATCACTGCGTTGCTTCGCCTTGGCCTGTGCGACTGCACGGTCTGCGGCTTCGCGCCGTGTTCTCTCTTCGATGGCAAACCCGTATGGGGCGGGCGCCGCTTCAGCGGCCGAGCCGGTAGGGCTCCTCGAAATCCAGGAAATCCCGCTCCGCCAGCGCGCCCTCGATCCACGCCTTCACGCCGGGCAGGGCCAGGACGTGGTCCACGTAGCCGGCGATGCGCGGCGGCACGGGCAGGGCGTAGGTGGCGAGGCGCGAGCACACCGGCGCGAAGAAGGCATCGGCGATGGTGAACTGCGCGCCGAAGAGCAGCGGGCCGCCGTGCCGCTCCAGCAGATCGCCCCACATGTCCACGAGGCGCTGCACGTCGGCGCGCACCGCGGGCCGGTCGCGCCAGAGGAGGGCGCCGGTGTCGGGAAGCCGGGCCTCGATGTTCATCGGGCAGGCGCCGCGCAGCGCGGTGAAGCCGCTGTGCATCTCGGCGACGATGCTGCGCGCCTGGGCGCGCGCGGCGGCGTCCTGCGGCCACAGGCCCTTGTCGGGGTGCTTCTCGGCGACATATTCGGCGATGGCGAGGGTGTCCCAGACCGCCACGGCGCCGTCCACCAGCACGGGCACCTTGCCGGTGGGGCTGATGTTCTGCAGGGTCTGCTTGAAGGCCGAGCCGGCATCGAAGCTGTCGAAGCGCACGAACACCTCCTCGAACGGGATGCCGGCCTGGCGCAGCATCACCCAGGGCCGCATGGACCAGGAGGAGTAGTTCTTGTTGCCGATGTAGAGCTGGAACATGGTCGGGTCATCCTTGCAGTGCATGTCGAATGGCTGCGCATGCTACGGCGCTGCGGCACACGATGCGATGCCGATCGGCACCGCCATTGATGCGCCCCGCGCATGAAATCCCGGGGCCGCAGCCGCTCCGAAGGCGGCTCGGGGAGCATTTCAGCTTCTCATGGCATCAACGCGCCACCCGCAGCGCATGAAACCGGCGCAGCGCCACCCGTCAGAAGGCCGCGGAGCAGGCCACGCCAGCAGACGCCGTGGAGCGGGCTTCGCCCGGCCACCGGCGTCGTCCCCCTTCCCGAAGGAGAAGGGGGAAGCGGCGCAGCCGCTCAGGGGGTTGTCACCTCAACGGCCAGACCACCCCGTTGTCGTTGAGGATCGCATCCAGCGGCAGGTCGTGCGGCTCGGGCTCGAAGTCTTCCAGGAAGCCGTGGGTGAAGCCCAGGCCCACGGTGGCGGGCGCGGGCTGCAGCGTAGCCAGGGTGCGGTCGTAGAAGCCGCCGCCGTAGCCCAGGCGGTAGCCGCCGGGGCCGTAGCCCACGCAGGGCACGAAGAGCAGCGTGGGCACGATGACCTCGGTGTCCTTGGGCTTGGGGATGCCGTAGGCGTCTTCCTCCATGGGGCAGCCGGGGTACCAGGCGTGGAAGGTGAGGGTCTTGTGCTCCTTGTTGACCACCGGCAGGCCGATGCGGCGGCGCTGGGGCTCGTCGAGCAGTTCGCCGTCCTCCTTCCAGCGGTGCAGGGCGGGCAGGGGGTCGAACTCGCCCTTGATGGGCCAGTAGGCGCCGATGACGGTGTCGGGCCGGTCCACCAGCCATATGCGCATCACCCGCTGCAGCAGGTCGGCCCGCTGGAGCCGGTCGGGCAGATTCAGGCGTTCCTCGATCAATGCGCGTCGCAGGGCTGCTTTGTCCATCACATAATTCCCCAATGCAATTGCTCACGATTCTGACACCGCTGGTGGCCGCCGCCGTGTTCGCGGTCGCCGCACCGCCTGTTCTGGCACAAAACCGGGGCGACGACGCCCTGCTGCAGATGCAGCAGGCCTACCGCAAGGGAGACCGGCAGAAGCTCGCGCAGCTGCTGCCCGATCTGCGGGGCCACGTGCTGGAGCCCTGGGGCGCCTACTGGGAGCTGCGCGCGCGGCTCGACCAGGCCACGCCGCAGGAGGTGGCCGCCTTCCTGCAGCGCTTCGCCGGCACCTACCAGGAAGACCGGCTGCGCAACGACTGGCTGCTGCTGGTGGGCCAGCGCCGCGACTGGGCGCAGTTCTCCGAGCTGCACGCCAAGTACCGCATGAACGACGACCGCGAGGTGCGCTGCTACGCGCTGCTCGTGGACCAGATCAAGGGCACGGCCGCCCCGGGCGCGGCCGACGAGGTGCTGCGCAACTGGTATGCGCTGCGCGAGGCCGACGACGGCTGCACCCATGCCGCGGCCGAGTTCCTCTCGGACAAGCGCATCACCGCGATGGACGTCTGGCGCAAGGCGCGCATGGCCGCCGAGGCCAACCGCGCGCGCACCACGCGCAACGCCGTGGAGATCGTGGCGCCCGATGCCCTGCCGCTGCTGCGCGAGGTGTTCGATGCGCCCGTCAAGTTCCTCGCGAGCCGCGCCACGGCCCCTGGCCGCGCGCGCCAGGAGCTGGTGGTGCTGGCGCTCATCAAGATGGCCATGGCCGACCACGCCGCCGCCGCGCGCCTGCTCGACGCCAAGTGGGGCGTGCAGCTCAGCCCCGAGGAGCGCAACTGGGTGTGGGGGGTGATCGGCAAGCAGGCCGCCATCGCGCTCTCGCCCGATGCCATGGGCTATTTCGGCAACGTCTCCAAGGACGGCGACCTGAACGACGACACCCTGGCCTGGAAGGTGCGCGCGTCGATGCGCGCCGGCCAGTGGAAGCAGGTGGCGCGCGCCATCGACGCCATGAGCGCGGCCGCGCGGCAGGACAGCACCTGGACCTACTGGCGCGCCCGTGCGCTGCTCTCCAACCGCCCCGGCGACGAGGATCGCGCCAAGGCGCGCGAGCTGTTCGAGCGCATCGCCGGGCCCGGCGGCTTCTATGAGCAGCTGGCGCTCGAAGAGCTGGGCCAGCGCGTGGCGCCCCCCACGGCGCCGCTGCCGCCCACGCCCGAGGAGAAGGCCGCCGTGCGCGCCAATCCGGGCTTCGCGCGCAGCCTCTATGCCATCGGCCTGGGCCTGCGCCACGAGGGCGTGCGCGAGTGGAACTACACCACCAACCTGCACGTGCCCGGCGGCATGGGCGACCGCGAGCTGCTCGCCGCCGCCGACTACGCCTGCCAGCGCGAGATCTGGGACCGCTGCATCAACACCAGCGAGCGCACCAAGGGCTTCGCCGATGCGTCGCAGCGCTTTCCCATGCCGTTCCGCAGCGCGGTGGTGGCGCGCGCGCAGGCGATCGGGCTGGACCCGGCCTACGTCTATGGCCTGATCCGCCAGGAGAGCCGTTTCATCATGGACGCGCGCTCGGGCGTGGGCGCCTCGGGGCTGATGCAGGTCATGCCCGCCACGGCGCGCTGGACGGCGCGCAAGATCGGCATGGCCGGCTTCACGCCCGACCAGATCAACGACCGCGACACCAACATCGCCATCGGCACGGCCTACCTCAAGCTCGCGCTCGACGACTTCGAGGGCTCCATGCCCATGGCCGCCGCGGCCTACAACGCGGGGCCCGGCCGGCCGCGCAACTGGCGCAACGGGCCGGTGCTCGACGCCGCCATCTGGGCCGAGAACATCCCGTTCTCCGAGACGCGCGACTACGTGAAGAAGGTGATCTCCAACACCACCATGTACGCGGCGATCCTCACGGGCCAGCCGCAGTCGCTCAAGTCGCGCCTGGGCACGGTGGGCCCGCGCGACGCCGCCACGCCCGACCCGAGCCGCGAGCTGCCCTGACGCGGCGGCATTGCGGCGGCGGGTGCCACGGGGGGATGCGGTTGCTATTTAATCAATAGCAAAGAACGTAGCAAATTCGGCGACATGGCGGCGATTTAATCCGGAAGACGGCGGCGGATCAGTCCACGTCGCCCTGTCCGGGCGGCGCCTTGCGGCCGGTGAGCATGGCGCGCACGAGGTTCTCGCGGTGCTGGAGGCTGGTCCACAGCACGCCGCCCACGTGCAGGGCGATGAGCCCGAGCAGTGTCCAGCCCAGGCCCTCGTGCAGGTTCGCGAGCCAGCCGTAGCCCCAGAACAGGTCGGTGGTGTAGAGCCAGCCCGTGAAGCCCAGCAGGCCGATGCAGGCGAGCAGCGCCACCACCATCCAGCCGCCCAGCGGGTTGTGGCCCAGGTGCCGGGGCGCGCGGCCCGCGAGGGCGGCGCGCGCGTAGGCCAGGGTGGCGGCGGGCCCGCGCACGAACTGCGCGAAGCGCGCATGGCGCCCGCCCGCCGTGAAGCCCCAGGCCACGCGCGCCGTGGCGATGGCCAGGGCCGCGTAGCCGATGTTCTCGTGCAGGGGGCCGAGCCGGCTGCGCGTGATCCAGGCGGCCGCCACGGAGGCCACCAGCGACCAGTGCAGCAGCCGCACGGCCGCGTCCCAGACGCGCGGCCAGGGATTACTTTTCTTCAACGCGTTCCAGCGTCTTGGGGTCGAAGAAGGCCTCCACGCGCTTGCCCTGCGGGTCCTTGCCGTAGACCTCGTAGCAGGTGGGCGTCAGCTCCATGCGGCGCACGGTCCAGCCTTCCTTGACGAGCTTTTCGTGCAGCTCGGTGTGAGGGCGCCATTCGGCCTTGGGGTGCGCGGGGCATTGCACCTCGCCGTGGGCCCAGGCGCCGCAGGCGGCCAGGGCGAGCGCGGCCGCGGCCAGGCGTGGGAGGAAGGGGGTGGTCATGGGAAGGCTCCTTGGAGAGAAAGAAAACGCGGATCAGGTCTGCGCCCAGCGGCGCAGCAGGTTGTGGTAAACGCCCGTGAGCTGCAGCAGGCGCGGGTCGGCGGCGTCCAGCGACGGGGTGAGGCGCTGGATGGACTGGTCCAGGTCGAAGAGCAGCGCGCGCTCGCCTTCGTCCGCCACGAGGCTCTCGATCCAGAGGAACGAGGCGATGCGCGCGCCGCGCGTGACGGGCGTCACGCGGTGCAGGCTGGTGGAGGGGTAGAGCACCATGTCGCCGGCCGCGAGCTTGACGCCCTGCACGCCGAACGGGCCCTCGATCTCCAGCTCGCCGCCGTCGTATTCGTCGGGCTCGGCCAGGAACAGCGTGGCCGAGACGTCGGTGCGCATGGGCCGCAGCGAGCCGGGCAGGTGCATGACGGCGCTGTCCACGTGGGCGCCGTAGGTGCCGCCGTCGGCGTAGCGGTTGAACTTCGGCGGGTGGATCGTGCGCGGCAGCGCGGCCGAGATGAAGGTGGGGTGGCGCCCCAGCACGCGCAGCAGGTGGTTGCCCAGTTCCACGGCCGTATCGCTGCCGTCGTCGAGCTGCTGGTTCTGCTTGACCGCGCGCGCGAGCGTGCCGGCCGTGGCCTCGCCGCCGCGCCAGGCGGCGGCGTCCAGCCGCTGGCGGAAATGGCGCACTTCGTCCGGTGTCAGGACCTGGTCGATGGTGATCAGCATGGCGTGTCGGTGGTGGATGAAAAAGGCAGGGGCTGGGCCACGAGGGCGTGGGGGCCGATGTCGGCCAGCGTGGCGCAGCCGGCCAGCGCCATGCAGGCCTGCAGTTCCTCGACCAGCAGGCGCAGCATGTGGGCCACGCCCAGCGCGCCGGCCGCGGCCAGCGCATAGACCTGCAGGCGGCCCACGAGCACGGCGTCGGCGCCCAGGGCCAGGGCCTTGAACACGTCGGTGCCGCAGCGGATGCCGCCGTCCAGCAGCACGGGGAAGTCAGCGCCCACGGCCGCGCGCACGGCGGGCAGCATCTGCAGCGTGGCGGGCGCGCCGTCCAGGCTGCGCCCGCCGTGGTTGGAGACGACGATGCCGGCCATGCCCCGCGCCTGCAGCGCCTGGGCGTCACCCGGGTGGAGCACGCCCTTGACCCAGACGGGCAGGCGCGCCTGCGCCAGCAGCCAGTCCAGGTCGTCCCAGGTGGGCGCGAAGTGCATGGCGTGGAAGATGCGGGCCTGGCCCGGCGCGGGCGGCGGCGGCTCGGTGGGGGCCTGGTCGCGCAGGTTCGCGGCCACGCAGTCGGCGGGCATGCGGAAGCCCGCCTCCAGCGCGCGGCGGCTGGCGGTCTGGATGGCGGCGTCCAGCGTCACCACGATCGCGCGGTAGCCCGCGGCCTCGGCGCGGCGCAGCAGGCGCAGCGTGTCTTCGCGCCGGGGCTGGAAATAGAGCTGGAACCAGCGCGCCGGCCCGCAGGCCCCGGCGATCGCCTCCAGCGGATGGGACGACAGCGTGCTCGCGACGAGGCAGGTGTCGGTGGCGCCGGCGGCGCGGGCGGTGTCGATCTCGCCCTGCGGGTGCGCGAGCGCCTGGAAGGCCACGGGCGCGAGGGCGACGGGGTGCGCCCAGGCCTCGTCCCCCACCGTGGCGCGCACGTGGCCGTGGCGCACGTCGCGCAGCAGCCGGGGCAGCACGGCCCAGGCCGCGAAGGCGCGGGCGTTGGCGGCGACGGACAGGTCCTGGCCGCAGCCGCCCGCCACGTAGGCGTGCCGGGCGGCATCCATGTGGCGCGGCGCGAGCCGTTCGTAGTCGATCGCGCCATGCACCCCGGGCGGGAGGGCGGCCGGTGCGGCGGTGGGTGGGTGAGGGCTCATCGGAAAGCGCGAATGCCGGGCAGGGCCCGGCATTGGATCAGACCGCGGCCCCCATGGCCAGCGGCGGCATCAGAACGAGTAGTCGAACGTGACGCGCACGGCCCGGCCGTCGCCCTTGTACAGGAACGAGCCCGAGCGGTACACCGCCGTGTAGTAGTCCTTGTCGGTGGCGTTGAGCACGTTGACGCGGATGTCGGCGTTCTTGTTCAGGCGGTACGAGGCGAACAGGTCATAGACCGTGAACGAGGGCACCGGCTGCGAGCACACGCCGTTGCTGTAGCCCGCGCCCGTGTCGGGCTGGCCGCCGCAGCGCTTGCTCTCGTGGCGCGCCGTGGCGCCGAAGGCGAAGGCCGGCGTGAGCTGGTACTTGCCCTGCAGCGAGAAGGAGCGGTCGGCGAAGTTCGACATCGGCAGGCCCACGTTGGCGGCCGTGGCCGACTTGAGCACCTTGGACTTCATGAAGGCCATGCCGGCCTGCACGGTGAACTGGCTCGTGACGTTGCCCACGAGGCCGAACTCCACGCCGCGCACGCGGTTCTTGCCGGTGTTGAAGGTGCCCACGGAGTCGTAGTTGGCGCCTTCCATCACGTCGGACTTGGTGGTCTGGAAGGCCGCCGCCGTGAAGAGCAGCTTGTCGTCCAGCAGGTTCCACTTGGTGCCGATCTCGAAGTTGCGCGAGGTCTCGGGCTTGGCGCCGGCGGCGTTGCCGTTGTAGACCACGAGGCCGCCGTAGCCGCTGCTGGTGCCGGTGTCGGATTCGCCGCCGTTGATGTCCTGCGAGGAGCCGTAGCTGGCGTAGACCATGCCCATCGGGTTGATCTTGTACGTGATGCCCAGGTGGCCGTTGAACAGCGTGTCGGTGTAGGTGTAGTTGCCGGTCTGCGCGGCCGTGGTGGCGTTGCGCGTGACGAGGCTGAAGTCGGTGTAGTCGGCGCGCACGCCGCCGAACACGGTCCACTTGTCGGTCAGGTCCACGGTGTCCATGGCGCTGAGCGCGAAGCTCTTGACCTGCCAGTCATTGGCCCAGGGGGTCTGGGCGATGCTGCGGCCCATGACCGAGTTCAGGCCCGGCGTGATCGCGCCCGTGGGGCCCGAGAGGCAGAAGGCCGTGTTGGCGCCCGCGCCGGCCTGGGTGCGGCAGTTGAACGCGCCCGTGTTGGTCACGGCGTAGTTGCCGCGCTTGACCTGGTGGTCGGTGTATTCGAGGCCGAAGATGAATTCGTTCTTCTTGCCCGCGACCTGCGTGTCCCAGCGCAGGTTGGTCTGGTGCGCGAAGTACGTCACCTCCTGCCAGCCGTTGTGCGTGCTGAGCGAGGCGCTGGCGAACGGCGTGCCCGTGCTGGTGTAGCGCGTGCCGCCCGAGGCGCCGGTGACCACGTAGCCGTTCTCGGACTGGCCGTAGCGCGTCAGGCTGGTGAGGGTCTTGTCGGGCGCGATCTTCCACTTGACGCGCGCGGTGAGCGCATCGACGTCGGAGTTCTGGAAGTCCTGGTCCTGCGCGTAGACCGGCACGCCGCTGGCGGGCACGCGGTTGGGCACGGTGCCCACGAGGTAGCTGCCGAGGTCGGGGTGCTTGTCCTTGGCGCGCAGGCCGTAGTAGTCCAGCGTCACCGACAGGTTGGAATCCACCTCCCACAGGCCCGAGAGCGCCAGGCCGTCGCGGCGGCGCTTGGACGGGTCGCGGTCCGGCACGCCTTCATTGCTGGTGAGCGCGTTGGCGCGCAGCGCGAACTGGTCGGTGAAGCCCTTGTTCACGTCCAGCGTCGCGCGGCGATAGTGGTCGGAGCCCGCGCCCACGGACACGCGCGAGAAGTCGTAGTCCAGCGTGGCCTGCTTGGTGATGGCGTTGATCGCGCCGCCGGCCGAGCCACGGCCCGCGAAGGTGGAGTTGGGGCCCTTGGTGATTTCGAGTTGCTCGATGGCGAAGCTCTCGCGCGTGGTCATGCCGGGGTCGCGCAGGCCGTCCACGAACACGTCGCTGCGCGCTTCCTGGCCGCGGATGATGTAGCGGTCGCCGAAGGCGTTGCCGTTCTCGCCCGTGCCCAGCGTGATGCCGGGCTGGGCCGCGAGGATCTGCTTCAGGTCGGTGAAGCCGGAATCGTCGATGGCGGCCTTGGTCACCACCGAGATGGTCTGGGGCGTTTCCGCCAGGGGCCGCGTGTGGCGCACGTCGGCGGAGGTCTTGGCCTTGTAGGGCGCGCCCACCTCGGCATTGGGGTTCGGGTCGATGGCCTGCTCCTGCACGGTCACCGTCGGCATGGTGCGGGTGTCGGGGGCCGGCGCCGCCGTCTGGGCCAGGGCGGCCAGCGGCAGCAGGGCCACGGTGGAGAGGCTGGCGGCAACGCCATCGGCGAGGCGGAGGCTGCGGGGTTTTCTGATGGCGCTGGAGTGTTTCATATTGTTGGACTTGCAAAAAACGGTCGCAATTATGGATGCGAATCAATCTTGTTAATGTGCCCACCTCACGGAAAGTGGCACGTTCGGGTTGAGCAGGGAGAAAAGAAGCGGGTACGGCAGCCTGGCCGCCCTCCCCGCCTTCGGGACCCTCGTTCTGGAAGGTGTTCCGGCGGGCGGCGGGGCTGCAGGGGTGACGGCTGTGCCTGTGTCAGTTTCCCGCCACAGTGCGGCCTGCGGTCACGGAGGTGTCGTGACTCCTAGTTAAACTGCGCGCGCCGATGCACCTGGGAAGGGCGCAGCGGCCCTTGCGCGCTGGATGGCGCGCGTGCCCATAGGCCTGTCGTGCACCGGCGCGGCCCGAAGAAAAAAATGACAACCAGAATAAAAGCAGTCCTTGCGCTGCTGTTGCTGATCTGCGCTCAGGGGGTGCTCGCGGACAGCGTGCGGTTCGTGGTGGAGCTGAAGTTCTTCTACAACTCGGCGGCCTGGCTGGGTGGAGGCGGAGGGTGGCCGACCCCCATCGTGCAGAAGGCCGAGACCGTGGACGAGGCCTTTGGGCCCGCGGCCGCGCTCTACCACTCCACGAGCTGCCACCCCACGGACGATGGCGGCACGTTCTGCCGCTCGGCCGG
>NZ_QLTA01000021.1 GCF_003269065.1 Paracidovorax anthurii | reverse complement strand
GCACACCGTGCTGAAGTCCGGCACCGGCCAGTCCAGCTTGGCCAGCCGCAGCAGGCTGTCCACCATGCCCAGCGCCTGCCGCAGGGGCTGGCCGAACAGGCACTTGATGCTCAAGCAAAACTGGATGGCTGCGTCCGAGAACGTCGGGCTGCGCCCGCGCTTGCCGTTCGGCTTGCCAAGCCACTGCATGCCTTCATCCAGCCACATCGTCAACGATCCTCGCGCCTTCAGCGCTGCGTTGTAGGCTTTCCAGTTCGTCGTGCGGTACTTGGTCCGCCTCTCGCTCTTTGCTTCCGTCACGCCTTCAGTCTACCGGTGTGGCCGGGGTGATTTGTGCAACAAAGCCATCCCCAACGGGGATCCTGTCTGCATGTGGAACACCACCAACTTTCCCGCCAAGCAACTTTCGAAAGATGGCGGGGGTACCGGGACCTATTGGGGAGCTGTGCCCAATGCAATGGTGACTGCAGCTGGTGGAAGCGACATCTGGGTAGCCAACACCCTCAACCGGATTTATTTCGGCAAAGCCAAGGCCGGTAATTGCTCCAGCGGCCCTGCCAGCTATACGCTGGGAAGCCCATCGACGACGACTGGCAACGTCATGGAAACTCCGGTGCGCAGCGGCACGCAATTACCCAGCGGCGCCACCCGCTGTATCAACGGTGAGACCGGTACCTGCACGTTCTCGGGCATCCGGGAAGTCTGGTACGGAGCCGGTAGCAGATGGTATGTGGCCGCTGTAAGCGAAGGATTGAACTGCTCTTCCGGATGCAACAGCGTCTTCGGCGACCCCGCAGTAGGCGTGCCGAAAACCGTTTATACCGTCAGCTACTCCGGATCATGGCGCCCCCCCACTCAGAGCAACCTGAACAGCGACGGTTTCTTCTATTCGCGAGTACAAGTTTGCGACAGTACCAGCGGCACCCTGAATGACTCTCGTGATTACAACCTGTGCCGGCAGTATCCTAGCGGCAATTACAAGCCCACCGGGGTCATTCAGAAATATAGCGACCAACTGAGACTGGCTGCGTTCGGCTATCTGATGGACCCAACCGCCAGCTATAACAATGGGCGCTATGGTGGTGTGCTGCGCGCACCCATGAAGTATGTGGGCACCAAGACCTACGATGAAAGAGGGCAGGACAACACCCCTGCCACCGGAAACGCCGCGGCTGAATGGAATGCCAATACAGGGGTCTTCCTGACCAATCCGGACAATTACACCAACACCAACTCCAGCCTGAATTTCGGCATCAGTGGCGTCATCAATTACCTGAATAAATTCGGGCGAACGGGCCCTGTCCAAGGACGCTACAAGACATACGATCCGGTGGGTGAACTGCATTATGAGACGCTGCGCTACCTGCAAGGCCTTGCACCCAGCGCTGACGCCATCAGCAACATGACGACCTCCATGTATGACGGCTACCCCGTCTACACCGATTGGACCGACCCGTATGGAGGCTCACGCACTGCAGCCTCTGATTACTCCTGCGTAAAAAGCAATGTCGTGGTGATTGGAGACATCAATACCCACGACGGCAATCGCCTGCCGACACCCAATGCGGCCAACAACATTATGGACATCAATGCCTGGCGAGGCATTGTGCAAGCATTCGAGAAGAACCAGACATCAACGACCTATGTGGATGGAAGCGGAGTGGTACGCCCTGTCGCCAATCCGAATGGAGTCAACAACAGCGTTCCATCCGCATCAGGCACCAGTCAAATCATGGGTTCTGCCTACTGGGCCCACACGCACGACATTCGTGGAACCAACTGGACCGCAGGAAGTGGGCCATCCAAGCAACGGCCGGGCCTGCGCATCAAGACCTTCCTATTCGACGTGAACGAATATGGAGCCCAGAATGACACAAATACCCGTCGTTTTGCCAATCAGTTCTTCATGGCAGCCAAATATGGCGGCTTCGAGTCCGACCCGTCCAATCCGGGCTCCAAACCATACAACCTCCAAGGCAATCCTTTCAAAGACAAGGATGGTGTTAATAACAACAATGTCTGGCAAAAATCCAGCGACCCCGGCGAAGCCAGCACCTATTACCTGCAAAGCAGCGCCCGTGGGGTTCTGAACGCCTTCGAAGACATATTCAACCGATCAGCTTCCACGGCGCGGAGTATTGCGGGCGCCAGTTCTTCGTCCCCTCGAGTCAGCGCAAGCTCCCCCACAGCAGTTTTCTCTGCGAAATTTGATACCAGCAACTGGAGCGGAGATGTCGTCTCGGAACCCATCTCGGTCGACAGCAGTGGTACGGTCTCGATAGGCTCGGCAACCTGGAGCGCAGCCGATCGGTTGGCAACAATGAGCGATCCCGCCACGAATCGGAAGATTTATGTGGGAAGCACATCGGCCACGGCCAGCCCCAAGGCTGTGAGCTTTACATGGACCACCATTGACAGTTCTCTGCAGGCACAACTCAACAAAGAAACCCCAAGTTCTGCAGCAGACGGACGGGGACAGCTGCGCCTGAACTTCCTGCGTGGGGATCGGACCAGGGAAGGCAACCCCTTCCGGGTTCGGAGTTCCAGCTCACTGCTGGGAGATATCGTCAATTCCTCCGTGGTTTATTCTGGAGCACCGTCATCGGCCTACTCCGGCACCGGATACACCGCTTTTCTGAATGCAAACCGCAATCGCACCAAAGCAGTCTTTGTTGGTGCCAACGATGGCATGCTTCACAGCCTCAATGCCGACACGGGTGATGAGTTATTCGCCTATATCCCCAGTTGGATGGGGTCGAAGCTCTCGGCACTTACCAGCACCAATTACGTCAACAACCACCAGAGCTACGTCGATGCGCCTCCGGTCATCGCAGAAGCCCAAGTGGCATCCAGTGGCGCTGCCACCGATTGGAAAACGGTGCTGGTATCCGGCACGGGCGCTGGCGGACAGGGCGTGTTTGCACTGGATGTCACAAGCCCTGGCACCTTCGATGCATCCAAAGTGATGTGGGAATTCACCACGACCGATGATGCGGACATGGGTTATGTGGTGGGCCAGCCCAGAATCCTGAAACTGCGCACCAATACGGGCACTACTCCTACGTACCGGTGGTTTGCTGTGGTAGCCAGCGGGGTGAACAATTACGTCAAAGCCGACAGCAACGGAAATTACAGCAACGGCAACCCTGCGCTCTTCCTGCTGGCACTCGACAAACCTGTTGGAACGGCCTGGGCTTTGGGTACGAATTACTTCAAGATCTCGCTACCAGTCGACAGCACATTGAGTGTCACCATGCCCACGGGCGCCATCAATTTCAGCCCGCTCTGGGGCGCGAATGGTGAAGTCACCAATATCTATATTGGAGATCTCCATGGCCGGGTCTGGAAACTCAACTTCAAGGACGTGGCCAGCAACAATTGGAGCATGACCAACGTAACGGCATTCAAGAGCGGTGGCCAGCCCGCACCACTCTTCATCGCGAAGACATCCGGCAATGTCGTGCAACCCATTACTGCGGCTCCGGGACTGTTCACCGGCCCTGTCGTGCAAGGCCTGGAGACGTTCTACGTCATGGTGGGCACAGGAAAGTTCCTGGAAACGGCGGATGCCACGTCAACACAGACCAACACGATCTATGCACTGTATGACGATGGAACGGATGGGTCGGTTTCAGGTGCAGCGGCAATCCTCGGGAGGACCCGCCTGAAACAAGGCTCCATCAATACGACAACCATGACCATCAGCGTGCCTGCATTCACATGGGGCGACGCGACCAGTGATACGGACAGTTCCAACCCTCGATCGGGGTGGTATGTCGACTTCTCCGGAACGGGGGAAAGATTGATCAGCGCCATCAGCAACCGGGGGAATCTGATCGCTGCATTCAACACGATCATCCCTGGCTCGTCTGGCAGTCAAGGGGCTTGTGCTACGGCGGCAGGTAGCGGAAACGCCTACACCCTCAATGTCGGCACCGGAGCTGGCACCTATGTTCAATCCCAAGTTGGCCTGCTGGGCCCTGGTCTGCTCCTTGAGAACGAATCGCAAACCATTGTGGGAGCATTCGATAGTGCAGGCCAGCGTATTCGGCAGATCAAGCAGAAGCGGATCAATACGGGACAAACCGGTATCGGCACTGGAGGAGAGGTGACGATCACCGAGGTCATAGGCAGACTGAGCTGGCGTCAAATCCACAATTACCAAGACTTGAAGAACGCACCATGACGCATTCAAAGCACAGCAACGGCTTTAGTTTGATAGAGCTGATGATCGTGGTCGCGATCATTGGCCTGCTGGCAGCGGTCGCCTATCCGGCCTATACCGACTCGATTCTGAAAGGGCGGCGGGCACAAGGGCGCACGGCCTTGATGGAGCTCATGCAGCAACAAGAACGCTACATGACCCAGAACAACTGCTATTTGAAGTTCACCAACACCACGGGTACGGTGAGTGCGACGACATGCACCGGAGGAACGTCATCTACGGTGCCATTCAAGGTCTTCTCGGGAGATACCAACTCCGGGACAGCCTATTGGCTGTCTGCCAGGGAATGCACAGCGGGGAGCACCACACTGGACATGAAAACCTGTGTCATGGTGGAGGCGACTCCCACCAAGTCGGATCCCAATGCAGGGGTGCTGAGCCTTACCAGCTTCGGGCAGAAATCATGCTCGGGAAGCAAACCTCAAGTGTGCTGGCCATGAAAATCCAAAAACATCGGCATCCCATGGCACGTCGGTCCGCGGGTTTCACGCTGATCGAACTGATGGTGACATTGGTCATTGCCGCCATACTCCTGACATTGGCGGCACCCAGTTTCTTGCAATTCCAGAGGAATTCCCAACTCACATCGGCGACAAACTCTCTTGTAGGAGCCCTCAATGCGGCTCGTGCGGAGGCGATGAAGCGAGGCAAGAACGCCTTTGTGGTTCCAGTCTCCAATGGAAACGCCGCCAATTGGGTGGATGGCTGGGTGGTCTTTGTGGACATTGACAGGTCTCAGGCATATGAGCCGGCCAACGATTTCACGGTGCTCGTTCAGCCAGCCGTCCCCAATTTCATTGCGATATCAGGCACAGGCTCAACGGCGGTCAATCCAGCCTACGTCATGTTTGACAGTTCGGGTTATCCGCGCATGAAAGATGCGTCATTTGCAAATTTCACATTGAACCTCTCTCGCTCGGACGTTTCCGGAACCAATCAGGTTGCTGAAACCCGGCGCATCAAAGTCAGTAAAGCGGGCAGGGTCAGCACCTGCAAGCCGACAAGCAGCACAGACAGCAACTGTCTCGCAACTGACTCATAAAACTGCCTTGCAAAGCCAAGGGGGCAAGAAGTCAGCCCGGAGCGATTGGGTTTTCAGACAAAGGCCATCTGCCCAGGACACACCAAACTGGACAAGCACCCGATGTGATGGCTGACATGGACAGCCCGGGTGCGATAAAAGCCGCAGCGCAGCCAGAATCAGACGCAGATCATGGTCAGAGCTCGCGGCGGGCAGTGCATCCCCGATGCATGCCCTTGAGCGGGTTACGCCCCCTGCATCCGTCCATCTTCATATGTCCGATGGCTGGCTCAATGGCGCGACACGTCTTGCCCATCGACGTCCAGGTCTGGTGACTCCGCGCTTTTGCCCAAACCGCAGGATACGCGCGCCTTCGATGTACACACCCCGGTAGCCTTGCTGGCGGCTTATCGGTGCGGGTCAAGATGCCTACCGGCCCCAGCACCTCGGCAAGGGTACGGCCGTCGCAGGGGTTGTCTGCCCAGTCGAGTGCGAGTGTATTGAATTTTCAGAATTTCTTGAAAATTCAGAAAATCCAATACACAATACAGCCATGACCCAGATCAACGCACTTCCATCGCTCAATCGCCAGTTCGTTGCCCACTTCGGAGAAATGGGCAGCCGCTGGGGTATCAACCGCACCGTCGGGCAGATCTACGCCCTGCTGTACCTCACCCCTCGCCCTCTCAATGCGGACGAGATCGCTGAAACGCTGGAGTTCTCCCGCTCCAACGTAAGCATGGGCCTCAAGGAGCTTCAGGCATGGCGCCTCGTGCAGTTGCGCCACCAACCCGGCGATCGCCGCGAGTATTTCGAGGCACCACAAGACGTGTGGCAGATCTTCCGCACGCTGGCCGAGGAGCGCCGCCGCCGGGAGATCGAACCGACGCTCTCCATGCTGCGCATGGCCCTGCTCGAAGAGCCCACGTCTGCGGATGAACGCCATGCCCAGCAGCGCATGCGCGAAATGCACGACCTCATCGACCGGCTGATGACCTGGTTCGACGATGTGCAGCGACTGGCGCCGGAAACCGCAATGCAGCTCATGGGCATGGGCACCGCCGTCACGCGCGTGCTGGAGTTCAAGGATCGCATCACGGGCAAGTCCACGGGCACCGGCGGGCCGTCATCGTCCAAGAAAGCCTGAGCGCGCCATGGACGACACCTTTCTTCTCTCTCGGCTGCAGTTCGCGGCCAACATCAGTTTTCACATCCTGTTTCCCACGATCAACATCGCGCTGTGCTGGTTCCTCGTGGTTTTCCGGCTGCGGCATCGTGCCGCCCGGGGCACGCCCGCCGCACGCGGCTGGGAGCAGGCCTACTATTTCTGGACCAAGGTCTTTGCCCTCACCTTCGGGCTGGGCGTGGTGTCGGGCGTCACGATGAGCTTCCAGTTCGGCACGAACTGGCCGGGCTTCATGGAGCGCGCAGGCAACATCGCGGGGCCGCTGCTGGGCTATGAGGTGTTCACTGCCTTCTTTCTGGAGGCCACCTTTCTCGGCATCATGCTTTTCGGGCGCAACCGCGTCAGCGATCGCGTGCATCTCGCGGCCACCCTGCTGGTGGCAGCAGGCACGACCCTTTCGGCCTTCTGGATACTGAGCCTGAACTCCTGGATGCAGACACCCTCCGGCCATGAGGTGATCAACGGTGTCTTGCATGCCACGGACTGGTGGGCCGTCGTGTTCAATCCGTCGTTTCCGTACCGTCTTGGCCACACGCTGCTCGCATCCACACTGACGGCAGGCTTTCTCATCGCGGGTGTCAGCGCATGGCAGATCCTCAAGGGGACCACCACGCAAGGCACACCGCTGGCACTGCGCACCGCCGTGATCGCGGTCGCCGTCGCGATGCCCACACAGATCCTCATGGGCGACATGCATGGGCTCAACACCCTCGAGCACCAGCCCGCCAAGATCGCGGCCATCGAAGGCATCTGGCATACCGAGAAAGGCGCACCGCTCACCCTGCTGGGCTGGCCCAACGAAAAGGAGGCCCGGACCGATTACGCCTTGCAGATTCCCAAGGGGGCCAGTCTCGTCCTCGCGCACGACCCGGACGCGGAACTCAAGGGCCTGGAGGAGTTCGCCGGCTCCCATCCGCCCGTCGCACCGGTGTTCTGGAGCTTTCGCGTCATGGTGGGCGTGGGCCTGCTGATGCTGGCCGTGGCCTGGTGGAGCGCCTTTGCCTTGTGGCGTCGCCGCAAGCGGCCCACCGCACATGGCAGCGCCATGCCGGCCCTTCTGCCGCGAGCCCTGCTCTGGACCCTGGTGGGCATGACCTTCTCGGGCTGGGTGGCAACCCTTGCCGGCTGGTACGTGACCGAAATCGGGCGGCAGCCCTATCTCGTCTACGGTGTGCTCCGCGCGGCGGATGCGGTGGCCCCCCACGCACCCACCACAGTGGCGGCATCGCTCACGGCCTACCTCGTCGTCTACGCGGTGCTGCTGGTGAGCTACATCGCGGTCATCAAGCACATGGCCGAACACGCCACCATGCCCACGCCCGCCGCGCATGCGCCGGCACCCCAAGCGATCTGAGGAGTCCCCCCATGGAAACAAACACCCTCGCGCATGTCCTCCCGCTGGCCTTCATGGCCGTGATGGGCATCGCGCTGCTGGCCTACGTCGTCCTGGACGGCTATGACCTCGGCGTCGGCATGCTGCTGCCCTTCGCCACCGATGCCGAGAAGGATGTGATGGTGTCGAGCATCGGGCCCTTCTGGGATGCCAACGAAACCTGGCTGGTGCTGGGCATCGGCGTGCTGCTCGTCTGCTTTCCCATGGCGCACGGCGTGGTGCTCTCGGCGCTGTATGGGCCGGCCACGGTCATGCTGCTCGGGATCATCCTGCGCGGCGTGGCCTTCGATTTCCGCGTGAAGGCGCGGGATGCCCACAAGGCGGCCTGGAACCGCGCCTTCGCAGCGGGCTCCCTGATCGCCACCCTCGCGCAGGGGTGGATGCTGGGCGCCTATGTGACCGGCCTTCGGCAGGGTGCCCTGCCCACTTTCTTCGCAGCAGGCATCGCGCTCACACTGCCGGCGGCCTACGCCCTCCTGGGCGCCGGATGGCTGATCATGAAAACCGAGGGGGCCTTGCAGCGCAAGGCCATTGCCTGGGGACGTGCCGCGCTCTGGCCCATGGGGCTGGCGCTCGCAGGCATCTCCATCGCCACGCCCCTGGTGAGCCCTACCGTGTTCGAAAAGTGGTTCGCACTGCCCCAGCTCTTCGTGCTGCTGCCCATCCCGCTGGCGGGCGTGGCCGCGTTCCTCGGCATCCGGCACGTCCTGAAGCACCCGCGCATCGTGGACGCCGGGTATGGCTGGCTCGTCTTCGGGGGCACGGCCTCCATCTTCGTGCTGGCTTTCTTCGGCCTGGCCTACAGCCTCTACCCCTTCGTGGTCATCGATCGGCTCACCGTGTGGCAGGCCGCCAGCGCACCGGAATCCCTGGAGGTGGTGGCGATAGGGGTGGGCATCACGCTGCCGGTCATCGTGGCATACACGGTCTTCATGTACCGGGTCTTCTGGGGCAAGGCGCGCACCTTGACCTATGGCCTTTGACGGCAGGGGCCCGCGGCGCCGTCGCGCCCCGGGTATCTTCATGCCGCACGTCCGGGGGCATGGCCCGCGCGGGGCCTGCTCCTACACGACGAGCCTGCGGAAAGGAGACCGCACGTCGGCCCGGTTGTCCTAGCATTTGCCACGATGAGCAGCGAAAAGCCACCCGTTCCAGGCCCCGCGCGCACCTATGTCGCGGAGGGCGCTCCCAGCGAGGTCTCCGAGCACAAGGACGACATCTTCTTCGCGGCCATCGAAACGACCCGCATGCCTATGCTGGTGACCGATCCGCGCCAGCCCGACAACCCCATCGTCTTCTGCAACCGAGCCTTCGTGGCGATGACGGGCTACCACCTCCAGGAGATCCTGGGCCACAACTGCCGCTTCCTGCAGGGCCCCGGCACCGACCGCAACACGGTCGCCGCCGTGCGCGAGGCCGTGGAGCAGCGGCGTGAGATATCCCTCGAACTGCTCAACTACCGCAAGGACGGTTCCTCTTTCTGGAATGCGCTGTTCATCTCGCCCGTCTACAACCGCCGCGGAGAACTGGTGTATTTTTTCGCGTCGCAGCTGGACGTGAGCCGGCGGCGCGACGCCGAAGAGGCCCTGTCCCAGGCGCAGAAGATGGAGGCCCTGGGCCAGCTCACGGGGGGCATCTCGCACGATTTCAACAACCTGCTGCAGGTGATGTCCGGCCATCTCGACGTGATGCGCGTGAAGAACCGCAACAACCGCCTGGGCCCGCAAGACATCGACCGCTCGATCGAAAGCATCCGCAATGCGGTCAGCCGGGCCTCGACCCTCACGCAGCAGTTGCTGGCGTTTTCCCGCAAGCAGAAGCTCCAGGGGCGCGTGGTGAATCTCAACGCACTCGCGCGCGGCATGGCGACGCTGGCCGAGCGCACCCTCGGGGACGCCATCCATATCGATTACGCGCTGGGCGACGATGTCCCCAACTGCGAACTGGACACCACCCAGCTGGAAGTCGCCGTGCTGAACCTGCTGCTGAACTCCCGGGACGCCATGCCCGACGGGGGGCGCATCCAGGTCGGGACACAAGGCATCGATCTTCATGCGCAGGATGGCGACGAACTCTCCGGCCTGCCGCCGGGTCCCTACGCCACCTTGTCCGTGACCGACACGGGCACGGGCATCCCCGCCGACATGGTGCCGAGGGTCATGGACCCCTTCTTCACGACCAAGGAGGAAGGCAAGGGCACGGGGCTCGGGCTTTCCATGGTCTATGGCTTCGCCAAGCAATCGGGCGGTGCCGTCTCCATCCAGTCGGAGGTGGGCGTGGGCACCACGGTACGGATGTATTTCCCGGCGGTTCGCACCCGCGCGCACCCGGAGCTGGCGGAATCGCTGGCGCCCAATGTCCGGGGCGGCACCGAGACGGTGCTGGTGGTGGACGACCGCGTGGAAGTGGCCGATCTGGCACAGGCCATGCTCGAAGGGCTCGGCTATACCGTCCACGTGGCACACAGCGCCCACGCGGCGCTCAAGCTGGTGCGCTCGCTGGACGGCAATGCCCTTCCGCATCTGCTGTTCACCGACGTGGTCATGCCCGGAGGCCTCAACGGCTATGAACTCGCACGCGAGATGCGCAAGACGGTCGCGGGCATCCATGTCCTGATGACCACGGGCTTCGACCGCGACATGGGCAGCCTGGCCAATGTCGCCCCCAGCGAGTTCGAGATTCTCAAGAAGCCCTACCGGCTCGCCGATCTCGCGCGGCGCGTGCGCATGGTGCTCGACGGCGCGACCGGCACCAAGACCTGACGCGGCAGCGTGGCAATACTTGCCCGGATGCCGTGCTCCTGCAATCCAAACGCGGCGCTGCCGCGTACAGACACCTGAAAGGCATGCCCTGCCGGCATGCCATCCCACAGGAGTAGCGCGCATGCCTCAAGCCACCACCGCCATCCGCTGGATCGAACAAGGCCTGCTTCCCGACCGCTTCGTGCGCCACGGCATCCGGCGCCTGCTGAAAGACCGCCTCCTGGAGCTGCACAGCGGAGACAGCGCCGCCGCCGCGGAGCAGACGCAGGCCTTCCTGGAACGCATCCGCACGGCGCCGCTCGCACTGGTGCCTGAAAAGGCCAACGAGCAGCATTACGAGATTCCTGCCGAGTTCTTCGGCGCGGTCCTGGGCCCGCACCGCAAGTACAGCAGTTGCCTGTGGCCCGACGGCGTGCACACGCTGGAGCAGGCCGAAGAAGCCGCGCTCGTACAGACCTGCGAGCACGCGGATCTGCAAAATGGCCAGCAGATCCTGGAGCTGGGGTGCGGCTGGGGCTCCCTCACCCTCTGGATGGCCTCGCACTACCCGTCGAGCCAGATCACGGCGGTTTCCAACTCCCACTCCCAGCGCGAATTCATCGAAGCGCAGGCGCTGCTGCGCGGGCTGCACAACGTGCGCGTCATCACCTGCGATTTCAACGTGTTCGACACCCCCCTGCGCTTCGACCGCATCGTGTCGGTGGAGATGTTCGAGCACCTGCGCAACTGGCCCAAGGCGTTTTCACACGTCGCGCGCTGGCTGGCGGAGGAGGGGCGCTTTTTCATGCACGTGTTCGCCCACCGCGAGGCCCCCTACCCCTTCGTCGTGCGGGATGCCAGCGACTGGATGAGCCAGCATTTCTTCTCGGGCGGCATGATGCCCAGCGATGATCTGGCCCTCCACTGCCAGGACGACCTGCGCGTGCTGCGCCGCTGGCGCTGGGAAGGAACGCACTACGCAAAAACCGCCCGGGCCTGGCTGGACAACATGGACGCGTACGAGGAGGCCCTCAGGCCGCTCTTCGTCCAGGTGTATGGCCCCGAAGCCGGCACCTGGTGGGCACGCTGGCGCCTTTTCTTCCTGGCGGTGGAAGAGCTCTTTGCCTACGGTGGAGGACAGCAGTGGTGGGTCAGCCACTACCTGTTCGAGAAGCGGGGCAAGTCCGCGGGCGCCCCCAAGGCGTGAGGCCGCCACATGGGCCTTTTCCTCTCGCCGCAGGCCTGGGACGCCGCATTGGGCGGACTGGCCTGGACCATGGGTGCGGCCGTCCTCACGTGGGTGGCCAGCCTGGTGCGCCGCGATGCGAGCCTGGTGGACCGGATGTGGTCCGCCCTCGTCGCGGGTGCGGGCCTGGCCTACACGCTGTGGCTTCCTCCCTGGCACAGCGGCGGCGCGGCGCCGTGGATTCTGGGCCTGTCGATCCTCTGGGCCCTTCGGCTCGGAGTTTTCATCACCCTCCGCAACTGGGGCCACGGTGAAGACCGCCGTTACCAGGCGATCCGGGAGCGCAACCAGCCCCATTTCGACATCAAGAGCCTGGTTTTCGTTTTCGGGCTGCAGGCCCTGCTGGCATGGATCGTTTCGGCGCCACTGCTCGCGGCGCTGCTGTCCCCGGGCACTGAACCGCCATGGAAGGCACTGCCCGGCCTGGCCCTGGCGGCGTTCGGCCTCGTCTTCGAGGCCGTCGGGGATGCGCAGATGGCCCGGTTCAAGCGCAAAGGGGCGCACGAAGGGCGTGTCATGGACCAGGGGCTTTGGCGCTACACGAGGCATCCCAACTATTTCGGCGAGGCCTGCGTCTGGTGGGGCCTCTGGGGAGCCGCGATGGGCACGGCGGGATGGAGCGCGGGCTGGAGCGTCGTCTCTCCCCTGCTCATGACGGTGCTGCTCCTGCGGGTCTCCGGCGTCACGCTGCTGGAGAAAGACCTCGCCCAGCGCCGCCCCGCCTACCGCGACTACCAGATGCGCACCAGCGCCTTCGTGCCGTGGCCGCCGCGCAAGGAGAGGCAGCCATGACGCCGCGCCCCGGGGCCACCGGCCGTGCGCACCATGCCATGGCCTGCGCGCTGCTCGCCGGCCTGGCGCTGGCGGGTTCGCCGGCCCACGCGCTCGGCCCCGCGGAGGGCATCTGGAATTTCTCCGTCACCCTGGACGATCGGCCCATCGGAGAGCATCGCTTCCGCCTTGCCACACAGGAGTCCGGGGAGCGCAGCGTCGAGAGCACGGCACGGTTCACGGTGCGCGTGATGGGGATTGCGCTGTACCGCTATCGGCACGAGGCCCGGGAGCTCTGGCGCGGCGACTGCCTCGTGAAGATCACGTCCGACACCGATGACGACGGCCAGCCCGGCGCGGTGCAGCAGGAATTCATGCCGGGCGGCGCGGGCACGGCATGCACGCGCAGCTTCGCCTACTGGAACCCGGCCATCCTGGACTCCCGCGAACTCCTCGATCCGCAGACCGGCAAGCTCGAACCCGTACGGATATCGCGCCAGCAGGAAGACACATTGACGGTGCGTGGGCAGGCCGTGGCCGCGGTGCGCTGGCGCATCGAAGGCCCCAAACACCCCATCGACGTGTGGTACGCCACGGGCAGCGGAGAATGGGTCGGCCTCGACTCCACCGTGCGTGGCGGCCGCCAGCTCCGCTACCGCCTGCCCTGACGCCGCGGCGTCCCTCCCGCAACCCAAGCCACATGCCCACGCAACCGAAAGCGATCCCATGGTCCGCACCTACGCCATCGCCTACATCGCCACCGCCATCGCCTTCCTCGTGCTGGACGCCCTCTGGCTCACCACCATGGCGGAGCGGCTCTACCGCCCGGGCATCGGCCACCTGATGCGGGAAGGCTTTTCGCCAGGCCCCGCCCTGCTGTTCTATCTGCTGTACGTGGGCGGCATGGTGTTCTTCGCGGTGGTCCCCGGCCTGGAGAAGCAAAGCTGGCCGCACGCACTGGGCCTGGGGGCCGCGCTGGGCCTGCTGGCCTATGCCACCTTCGGCCTCACCAACCAGGCGGTCCTGCGCGATTGGCCCTGGCACGTCACCGCGATCGACATGGCCTGGGGCACGTTCGCCACCGGCGTGGCCTCCGCGATCGCCTCGGCGGTGGTCCTGCGCTGGTTGCCCGGCGCCAGCCACTAGACCCGCCGCGGACCGTATCGCGCGCCGGCGCGGCGGGCCCGGACCCTACATGCCCACCAGGGCACCGAACAGGCGGGCCACCGCGCCATCGAAGACGACACGGCCTTCAACGGCGGCCAGGCAGATGCATTCCCCATCGGCCTGCACGACCGGCTGGTGGTGGACATCGCTGCCAGCCCCATCGAAATCCCCCGGCCCGAAGCCTTCGCGCCCATCGTGGAACGCACCATGCAGCACCTGCGTCCATTCGAAACCGCTGTGGGTGTGCATCGGGAGCCGCTTGCCCGGGCCGATACGGAGCAGGAACACGTTGGCGGAAGGGTCCGCCGGCAGCACGACCCGGCTCCAGTACATGCCCGGGCCGATCCATTTCCAGGGAGCCAGGCGGCAGGCATCCAGCGCACGGGGCCACGGCACGCCTGCGGGCCATGCAGGCCTGGTGCGCGAAGCGGTGAAGGAAGGCGAGTCCACTGGCGCGCCCCTGCCGGGCAATGCATCGATGGCTGCCAGCACGCATGCCAGGGCCTGCGGGCGCAGCGGCTCGGGCTCCAGGCCTTCCATGAAGGCGCCGCCCAGCATCTCCAGCGTGCGCAGCCGCTCCTGGCACCGCGGACACATTTCCACATGGGTGGACACCAGCAGCGCGGGCCCCGCCGCCAAGCGCCCCGCCGCCAGTTCCAGCAGGACTTCGTCTCCAGGATGGTGGCGAATCGTCATGGCGCATGCTGGCCGAGCAGGCGGCGCAGGTGACTCACGGCAAGGCGCACGCGGGATTTCACGGTTCCCAGGGGGATGCCGAGCTCCTCGGCGATCCGTCCATGGGGCTGCTCATCGAAAAAAGACAGGCGCAGAACCTGGATCTGCTCGGGCGCCAGCGACTGCAGCGCACGGCGCAGATCGCCCTCCCGCCGCGCCGTCTCCATGCAGGCTTCCGGGCCCGGGGCCGTGTCTTCCATCAACAGTTCCTCTTCGTCGCCGCAATCCGATGGCTGATTGCCCTTGCGGCGCAAGTGATCGATGCGCAGGTTCCTCGCGATCGTGAACACCCAGGTGGAGACGCCGGCGTGCGCGGGATCGAAGGTGGAAGCCTTGCGCCACATGGTGACCATGGCCTCCTGGGCCAGATCCTCCGCGAGGCCTTCGGCCGTTCCCAGCCGCATCAGGTAGGCCTTGACGCGGGGCGCGAAATGCTTGAACAACGCCGCGAAGGCCTGCCGATCGCCCTGCTCGGCCACCGCGCGCATCAACGCCATGCATTCATCCCGCGAGGGATTCGCTCCCAAGGTGTAATACTGCGTCACGATCGACAGATAGGGAGGCAGGGTGCTCCGCGGTGCGCGGAACTCTGCCAGGGGCTGGCGGACGAGGGTCATGGTGCTGCCGATACGCAGCGATGGGCGGATTAGATCACGCTCCATGCGACGGAATCCAACGGCCGGGCAGGTACGTATAGCGGCCATGCATTCGGGAACACCATGAGAATGACCACCACCCAGTCCACACCCGGCGGCAGTCCGGCGGGCGCGGCTCCAGGCCAGGCCCCGCTGCACATCGCGGTGATCGGCAGCGGCATCTCCGGCCTGTCCGCCGCCTGGCTGCTGGCGCAGCGCCACCGCGTCACCGTGTACGAGGCCGAGGCCCGCCCCGGCGGCCACAGCCATACCGTGGACGTTCCCTCCCCGGCGGGAGCCACTGCGGTCGATACGGGCTTCATCGTCTACAACGAGCCGGCCTACCCCAATCTCACCGCGCTCTTCGCGCACCTGGGCGTGGAGACGGTGCCGACCGACATGTCCTTCGCGGTCAGCCTGGACGGCGGCGCCCTCGAATACTCGGGCTCGGGACTGGGCGGCCTGTTCGCCCAGCGTGCCAATCTGCTGCGGCCGCGCTTCTGGTCCATGCTGAAGGATCTCGTGCGCTTCTACCGGCAGGCGCCCCGCGACGCGGCCCGGGTAGGGCTGATGCCCCTGGACGACTACCTGGACCGGCACGGCTTCGGCCGCGCCTTCCGCGAAGACCACCTCTATCCGATGGCCGCCGCCATCTGGTCCACGCCCGCCGCGCAGATCGGCCAGTACCCCACGGAGTCGTTCGTGCGGTTCTGCGAGAACCATCAACTGCTGGACCTGGGCAACCGCCCGGCCTGGCGCACGGTGCAAGGCGGCAGCCGCCGCTACGTGGAGAAGATCGTCGCCGCCCTCGGCCCCGGCGCCATGCTGCTGGAGCGCCCGGCGGTGGAGTTGCGGCGCACGGACGACGGCGTGTACGTCCGCACGGCGGACGCCCTCGAATCGCGCCGCTACGACCAGGTCGTCATCGCCACCCACGCGGACCAGGCCCTGAAGCTGCTGCCCGATGCCACTGCGTACGAGTCGCGCTGGCTGGGCGCGTTCGGCTACAGCCGCAACCGCGCGGTGCTGCACAGCGATCCCGCACTCATGCCGAACCGGCGCGCCGTCTGGTCCAGCTGGAACTATTCCAGCGAACGCGGACAGGCCGAGGCACTGAGCGTCACCTACTGGATGAACCGCCTGCAGCACCTGCCGGACAGCCTGCCCCTCTTCCTGACCCTGAACCCGCTCCATGAGCCCCACCCGCGGCACGTGGTGAGCACCCAGGGGTACGAGCATCCGGTCTTCAATGCCGACGCGCTGCGCGCGCAGCGGTCGCTCTGGACGCTGCAGGGCCGCCAGCGCACGTGGTTCTGCGGCGCCTACTTCGGCTCCGGCTTCCACGAAGACGGCCTGCAGGCCGGGCTGGCGGTGGCCGAGGCCCTGGGTGGCGTGCGCCGCCCCTGGACCGTGGCCAACGAATCCGGCCGCATCCACTGCCCTCCCTCCGCCCGGTCCGGGGTTGCCGCATGAGGCCCGCGATGGCACTCCCGGGCCCCGGCGCCCTCTGCACCGGCGATGTGGTGCACCAGCGGATGCGCCCGGCGCGCCATCGCCTGCGGTACCGCGTGTACGCCCTGCTGCTGGACGTGGACGAGCTGCCGGCCCTGGCACGCAGGCTGCGTCTGTTCTCGCTCAACCGCTTCAACCTCTTCAGCCTGCGCGAGCGGGATTACGGCCCGGGCACCGGCGAGCCGCTGCGCGCGCACGTGGAGCGGCAACTCGCCACGGCCGGCATCGACGCCCCCCGCGGCCCCATCCAGATGCTCACCATGCCCCGCATCCTGGGCTATGCCTTCAACCCGCTCACGGTGTACTTCTGCCACCGGGCTGGCGGGGGGCTGCAGGCCGTGCTCTACGAGGTCAACAACACCTTCGGGGAACGGCACAGCTATCTCTTCGCGGTGCCAGCGCAGCAGGCCGGCGATCCGCGGCAGCGGCACGGCTGCGACAAGGCGTTCCACGTCTCGCCGTTCCTGCCGCTGGCCCTGCGCTACGGCTTCGACCTGCGGCTACCCCAGGAGCCCGGCGATGCGCTGGCGGTCGGCGTGAGCGCCGACGACACCGAAGGCCCCGTGCTCTCGGCCTCGTGGCGGCTGCGTCCCCAGGCGCTGACGGACGGCGCCCTTGCGAGAACCTTCTTCACCCATCCCCTGCTGACCCTGAAGGTCGTGGGAGCCATCCACTGGGAGGCGCTGCGCCTGTGGCTCAAGGGCGTGCGCGTGCACGCCAAGCCGCCCGCGCCCGCCCATGCCGTCACCATCATCCGCGCCGAGGACCCATGACACCTTCCACCCCATCGCCCGCAAACCGGCTGCCGCCCGGGGAGCCCCTCCCGATCCCGCGAGCGCGCAAAGCCACGCGCCAGTGGATACACCGCCCGCTGGAGCGGGTGCTGCAGCGCCTGCTGGACACGATGGCGTGCGGCTCGCTGGTGGTCGAGCTCCCCTGCGGGCGCCAGATGACCGGTAGCGGCGCCAGCCCTGGCCCGCAGGCCACCCTGGTGCTGCATTCGTGGCGCCCGCTCTGGCGGATGCTGGTGGGGGGCGACCTGGGTCTGGCCGAAGGCTACCGTCGGGGCGAATGGTCCAGCCCCGACCTGGTCGCGCTGCTGGAGTCCGGCATCCGCAACGAAGCCCACTGGAGCAGCGCCATCGATGCCGGCGGGCCGGTCCGCTGGGCCCGCCGGCTGTTCCACCTGCGGCGCGCCAACACCCGCAGCGGCAGTCGGCGCAACATCGCTTTCCACTACGACATGGGCAACGACTTCTATGCCCAATGGCTGGACCCGTCGATGCTCTACTCCAGCGCCATCTACCGCACGGGCGCCGAAACGCTGGAGCAGGCGCAATCCGCCAAGCTCGCGCGCATCATCAAATGCCTCGCCCCGAACGCGGACGAGCATGTGCTGGAGATCGGATGCGGCTGGGGCGCGCTCGCCTCCGCGCTCGCCGGGCAGAGCGGCGCGCGGGTGACCGGCCTGACCCTCTCGGCAGAGCAACTGCGCTTCGCCCGGCAGCGCATGGAGCAGGAGGCGCTCACCCCGCTGGTGGACCTGCGCCTGCAGGATTACCGCGACGTGGAGGGCACGTTCGACCACATCGTCTCGATCGAGATGCTCGAAGCGGTCGGTGAGCGCTACTGGCCCACCTACTTCGACACGCTGCGCGAGCGCCTGCGCCCGGGCGGGCGCGCCGTGATCCAGGTGATCACCATCGCCGACAGCCACTTCGAGCGCTACCGCGCCGGCACGGACTTCATCCAGCGGCATATCTTCCCGGGCGGCATGCTGCCCTCGCCCTCGACCCTGGCCGACCAGGCAGCGCACGCGGGCCTCACGATCCAGGCCCGCGAAACCTTCGGCCCGAGCTACGCGGCCACACTGGCGGAGTGGCGGCACCGCTTCCTGCGCGCCTGGCCCGCCATCGAGCCGCTGGGCTTCGATGCGCCGTTCCGCCGGCTGTGGGAGTACTACCTCTGCTACTGCGAGGCCGGCTTCCGCACGGGCCGGATCGACGTGGGCCTCTACACGCTGGTGCATGGCGCGCCCCGGGCATAGCAGGCAAGGCCGCGCCATGCCGCGCGGAACGCCGCGCATGCCAGAATCCAGGCCATGTCCGCCACTTCGGCCTATGCGGTGACTGCCGCCTCCACACCCCGGCGCTCCGACGACAGCACCATGGGCGCGCTGTACCGCGCGGCCCTGGGGCCGATCGGTGCGGCCCACTATCTCCCGGCCTTCGAGCGCTTCGACCTCGCGGGCCGCACACTGCCCGGCTGGAACTGGGCGGCGGCGCTGTGCACGCTCAACTGGATGGTCTTCCGGCAGCTGTGGGGCGCCGCGCTCGTGTACGTGGCGGCGCTGGAAGGCATCGCGCTGCTCGGGGTGGCCGTGGGCCGCTATGTCCCTCATTGGCCCCTGCCCGTGCTAGGCGGCCTGGGCCTGGCGCTGCTGCTGGCCGCCACCGTGATACCGGGCCTCTACGGAGACGCCATCGCCCACGGCGAGATCCGCAAGCGGATCACCAAGGCCGTCTCCTCCTCCGCCACGCTGGCCCAGGCCCAGACGCTGCTGGAGCGGCAGGCCGCGACCTCGCGGCGGCTCACCTGGATCGTGGCCATCAATGCAGGGCTGGCCCTGCTGGCGATCGCGCTTTTCACCTTCTTCCCATCCGGCACAGCGCCGCAGGGCCCAGGCCCGGCTCCGGCCGCACCCGCCACGGCACCACCGGCACCGGCCGCCGCGTCCGCCCCTATGGCGGCGCCATCGGCCTCCGGCCCGCAGGCCCCGGCACAGGCCCCGGAGGAGCGGATGGCCGGCAGCAGCAGCGCCGCCGCGCCGGCCTCCAGCACGGCCGCGAGCGCCCCTCCAGCGCCGGTGGCGGCCAGTGCGCCAGCACCCGCCATGTCGAGCGTGGCAGCTCCAGGCCCGCTCGTCGCTCCCCCCGCATCCGCCCCCCGGGCATCGGCCGCGTCCGCCGCCGGGCCGGCAGCCTCCCTGCCCACGGCAACAGCGCCCGGCCGTGCAGCCAGCACGGCCAGCGCCGCCCGCCCTCCGGCCACGGCAGCATCCAGCGCGTCCGTGGCGGCCGCGGCGCCAGGCGCGGCCTCCCGGCCCGCCTCTTCGGCCACGGTGCCCCGGCCAGCGTCCTCGGCGACCAGTGCCGCCACCCCACGCCAGGCAGCATCCGCCAGCCCGCCGGCACCGGCTCCATCGCAGTCCCCGGGGTCTTCCGCGCAAGACGCGGGCACCGCCACCCGCAAGCTCTACATCAACGTCGGGCTGTTCGCCGAGCCCGCCAATGCACAGCGCGCCCACGCCATGCTGCGCGGCGCCGGCGTTGCCGCCACCACGCAGCCGGTGACGGCCGCCGATGGACGCGAGCTGATCCGCGTGCGCGCGGGCCCCTTCAGCACCGCCTCGCAAGCGAATGCCGCGGCCGCCCGCATCCGGGCCCTGGGGCTGGAGACATCGGCGGCGTCCTCGCAGCGCCCCTGATGCGCTGGCGCGTCCCGCCATTAAAGGCGCGGCAGGCTCCGTGTTACCGCTGGTGACGGCGAGGTCGCCCCGGCCGCGCTAAGGTGCCGGGCAACGGCGGCCCGAGGAGGGCATGCCGGTTTTGCGCCCTTTGCTTTTGCACTTTTGCCTTTCGGCCACGGAGTTTCAGCCCATGCGATTTTTTGCCAGCGCCCTCGGATTCACCGCCATCGCCCTTCTGGCCAGCGGTTGCAGCACGGCGAACATGCCCTGGGGCAGCAGTGCGCCACCAGTTCCCGCCGTGTCCTCCACCGGCGCACCCGTGGGCGGCACCTGCAACGCCCAGCCGGCGCAGGCGCTCATCGGGCAGAACAGCACCGCGAAGGTAGTGGAGGACGCCCGTGTGCGGGCCGGCGCGCACATGGCACGCGTGGTGAGGCCGGGGCAACTGGTCACCCAGGAATACGACGCCCAGCGCCTGAACCTCGACATCGACCCCACCGGCCGCATCACCGGCGCCCGCTGCGGCTGACCGTCGCCCCCCGTGCCGGCCCGTCAGTCGGAGAGAAACAGCTCCTGCAGATCGCTCAGGAAATCGAAACCGCGCTCGGTGGGCCGCACGCGCGCCATGTCCCGCACGATCAAGCCCTTGCGCTCGGCCTCCTCCAGCGGCGCCCGGATCGCGCTCAGGGGCAGCCCGGTGCGGTCCGCGAAATCCTGCAGCGCGAACCCCTCGCGCAGCCGCAGTGCATTGAGCATGAACTCGAACGGCAGATCCGCCCGCCGCACCTCGTGGTCCTGGGCCACGGCGTTGCCGGCCAGGGCCTGCTCCATGTAGCGCTGCGGTTCGCGGAAGCGTGCCTGCCGCACCACGCGGTGCGCGAAGCTGAGCTTGCCGTGGGCCCCGGCCCCGATGCCCAGGTAGTCCCCGAACTGCCAGTAGTTGGTGTTGTGCAGGCACGGGTGCCCGTCACGCGCATAGGCGGAAATCTCGTAGCGCAGCAGCCCCGCATCGCCCGTCATCTCGGTGATGCGGTCCAGCATGGCGTAGGCTTGGTCGTCCTCCGGCACCCGCGGGGGGTACTTCGCGAAGTAGGTGTTGGGCTCGATGGTCAGGTGGTAGATCGAGATGTGCGGCGGCGCCATCGACAGCGCCGTGCGCATGTCGCACTCCAGGTCGGCCAGGGTCTGGCCCGGCAGCGCATACATGATGTCGAGGTTGAACGTCTCGAAGGCCTGCGCGGCCTCCTGCACCGCGGCCAGCGCCTGGGCGCCATCGTGCACCCGGCCCAGGGCCGCGAGGAAGCGGTCGTCGAAGCTCTGCACCCCCACCGACAGGCGCGTGATCCCCGCGGCCCGGTAGGCCCGGAAACGGTCTTTCTCGAACGTGCCCGGGTTGGCCTCCAGCGTGATCTCGCAATCGGCCTCCAGCCGCAGGCGCGCGCGCACGCCGCCGATCAGCCGGTCGATCGACTCCGGCGAGAACAGGCTGGGCGTTCCGCCGCCGATGAACACGCTGTGCACGGTGCGCCCCCACACGAGGGGCAGCGCCGACTCCAGGTCGGCCATCAGGGCATCCAGGTAGCGCCCCTCGGGCAGCGCCCCGGCGGTGTCCCGGCGCGCCTCGTGCGAGTTGAAATCGCAGTAGGGGCACTTCTTCAGGCACCAGGGCAGGTGCACGTACAGCGACAGCGGCGGCGGACTGCCGAGGTTCAGCACGCCGGGGCGCATCGAGTGCAGGACATCCCGCAAGGGCGCGGGAGACGCCTCGGCGCCCGGGCCGTCCGAGGGAACGATGGGAATGGACACGGTGCAAGCAGGGGATGGAAGGGGTCGGCAGAAAAACCGGAGCGGAGGGCGCGGTGGGCCGCTCAGAGCCAGCGCTCGCGCATCAGCTCCAGCATCTGCCGGGCCGAGCGCCCCCGGTGGCTGAACGTGTTCTTCACCTCCCCGGGCAGCTCGGCGAAGGTCTTGCCGAACTCGGGCAGGAGCATCACGGGGTCGAATCCGAAGCCCTGGCTGCCGCGCGGCTCGCGCGTGATCTCGCCCACCACGCGGCCCACGGCGATGAGCGGCTCCGGGTCTTCGGGGCTGCGCACGGCCACCAGCGTGCTGACCATCGCCGCGCGGCGCATCTCCACGCCCGCCATCTGCTCCAGCAGGGCGTGCACGTTGCTGGCATCGCCCTTCTCGTAGCCGAACTGCGTGGCGTAGTGGGCCGTCTGCACACCCGGCAGCCCGCCGAAGGCGTCCACGCACAGGCCGGCGTCGTCGGCCAGCGCAGGCAGGCCCGTGTGGCCCGACGCGAACCGCGCCTTGGCCAGAGCGTTCTCGACGAAGGTGTGGAAGGGCTCCTCGGCCTCGCCCACGCCCAGATCCGCCTGCCTCACCAGCTCCACGCCCAGGCCGGCGAACATGGCCTGCAACTCGGCCAATTTGCCGCGGTTATTGGATGCCAGGACGAGTTTCATGGCCAAAATGCTCCCATGTCGACGAGTTTGCTACGTTGTTTGCTATTAATTTGATAGTGCATGCCGCTGCAGCGCGATCAGTTCGGCCACGCCCTTCTGGGCCAGTTCCAGCAGGCGGTCCATCTCCTGCCGCGTGAACGCCACGCCCTCGGCCGTTCCCTGCACTTCCACGAAATGGCCCGCGCCCGTCATGACGACGTTCATGTCGGTGTCGCACTGCGCATCCTCGGTGTACTCCAGATCGAGCAGCGGCGTGCCCTGCACGATGCCCACGGAGATCGCGGCCAGGGGCGCCGTGATGGGCGACGCGGTGATCTTGCCCGCCGCCAGCAGCGCGGCCACCGCATCCTGCGCCGCCACCCAGGCCCCGGTGATCGCCGCCGTGCGCGTGCCGCCGTCGGCCTGGATCACGTCGCAGTCGAGCTGGATCGTGCGCTCACCCAGCGCCTTGAGATCGAACACCGCGCGCAGGCTGCGGCCGATCAACCGCTGGATCTCCTGCGTACGGCCGGTCTGCTTGCCGCGCGCCGCCTCCCGATCGCTGCGCGTGTGGGTCGCGCGCGGCAGCATGCCGTACTCGGCCGTGACCCAGCCCTCGCCGCTGCCCCGCTTGTGGGGCGGCACGCGCTCTTCCACCGAGGCAGTGCACAGCACCTTCGTGTGGCCGAACTCGATCAGCACGGCGCCCTCAGCGTGCATGGTGTAGCGGCGCGTGATGCGCACCGGGCGCAGCTGATCCGCGGCGCGGCCGGCACTGCGCTGGAAGGAAAGGGGCGTCTCGGAGAGAGTCATGGCTGGGTGGATCGTTGGAAACTGAAAGAGGCGGCGGGGCCCTGCATGGCACGCCGGCAGGATGACGCCAGCGCGCGGCGCGCCGCGTGGAGAAGAAAGCCTGCGGGAGTCAGGACTAGGACTTGCGCGCCGCCGAACGCCGGATGGCCTCGTTGATCTCGGCGATCGAGCGCTCGATGGCCTCGTCGTCCAGATCGTCCAGGTCGTCGCCCTGCGCCGCGTCGAACAGCTCGGCCTGGATGGTGGAGGCGAAACCGTCGTCGCCGATGTGGTGCGTGGAGATACCCTGCGTGGACTCGAAGGTGTCCGGCGTCTCCCACTCCATCGCCACGACGGTGACGTTGTCGCTGCTGTCGCCCGCCTTGCGCAGCGCGTCCTCGACGAGTTCCGGCACGGCCTGCGCCACCGGCAGGCGCCCCAGTTGCCGCGCGATGGCCGCATCGTCCAGCGCACCCCACAGCCCATCGGAGCACAGCAGGATGCGATCGCCCTGCTCCAGCGCCACGGGGCCCGTGATGTCGTAGATGGGCTTGGTCGGCGAGCCGAGGCAGGTGAAGAGCACGTTGCGGTTCACGCGGTCGAGGCTGGGCAGGCTCGCATTGCGCAGTTCGAGATAGGAATGGTCGCGCGTACGGGTGAGCAGCTCGCCGGCCCGCACCATGTACAGGCGCGAGTCGCCGCAGTGCACCCAGCTCGCGCGGCCCGACTGGACCACCGCCGCCACGAGCGTGGTGCGGGGCGTGTCGAGCATGCCCCGGTCGCTCGCGTACCGCAGGATCTGGTGGTGGGCCGCGAGCAGGGACTCCGCCAGAAAGGCCTCCACATCCTCCAGCAAGGGCTTGGCCTGGCGCTGGTAGGCCGACGACACCGTCTGCACCGCGATCTGCGCGGCCACCTCACCTTCCGGGTGACCTCCCATGCCGTCGGCCAGCAGGAACAGGCTGGACTCGCGCGTGTAGCAGTAGCCCATCCGGTCCTCATTGATCTCGCGGCCGCCGCGGCGGCTGATCTGGAAGACGGAAAATTTCATTTCGGCTTCGCTCCGCCCAGGCGCGTTGCATCGCCCATCTTCTGCACGTTCTTCTTCGTGTCGGAGACCAGCGTGTCGAGCTGCAGGCGCATCTTCTCGCCCACCGAGAGCTTGGTGTAGCGGCGCTCGCCCTCGCGGCTGAGCTCCTTCTGGAGCGCGAACACCGACTGCGGCCGCGAGAGCGGATCGAGCGCCATGCACCATTCCACCACCTCGATCAGGTTGTCGGAATACACGCCCCGCAGCTTGCTCAGCGCCAGCGAGAGGCGGTCCTTCTCCGCGCGCTGCGGCGCCTCGTTGGGCGGAAAGCCCTGCATGCAGGCATAGATGCACGCGCCGATGGCGTAGATGTCGGTCCACGGGCCCATCGAGGAATCCCGCCGGTACATCTCGGGGGCCGCGAAGCCGGGGGTGTACATCGGGCGGATGAAATTGCCTTCCTTGGACAGCACCTCGCGCGCCGCGCCGAAATCGATCATCACCGCCTTGTTGTCGTCGGTGATGAAGATGTTCGCAGGCTTGATGTCCAGGTGCAGCATCTTGTGCTGGTGCACGATGCGCAGGCCCCGCAGCACCTCGTCGAAGAGCGACCGGATGGTGGACTCGCGGAACACCTTCTGCGTCTTGAGATCGCGCGCGGTGATGATGAAATCCTGCAGCGTGGCGCCCTCCAGGTAGTTCATCACCATGTAGACCGTCTCGTTCTCGCGGAAGAAATTGAGAACGCTGACCACCGAGGCGTGCGATATCTGCGCCAGCGCCCGGCCTTCCTCGAAGAAGCTCTTGAGCCCCAGCCGGTAGAGCGAAAGCTTCTCGGGGGGCACCTTGGGCAGCAGTTCGCCCGGGGAGCGGGTGGCCAATGAAGACGGCAGGTATTCCTTGATGGCGACCTGCTGGCCCTCGGAGTCCGTGGCCAGGTACACCACGCCAAAGCCCCCCGCGGACAACCGGCGTACCACGCGGTAGCCGCCGATCATCGTGTCGGGCGGCAGGGGAGCCGGCTTGATTTTTGACATATTTGCGAAGAAAACTCGGGCGCGCCTTGGTCGAGAAAAGGAACCCGGATAATCGCCGGATCGCAAGCAATCACCGAAAAAGTCCGATGGCAGTTTACAGCATGACCGGCTACGCGAGCGCCCAGCTCGAAGCCTCCGCCGCCGACGCGGAAAACGGTGCGCATCTCCCCCGGCTCGGCATCGAGATCCGCTCGGTCAACAGCCGTTTCCTGGACCTGGCCTTCCGCCTGCCGGACGAACTGCGCAGCCAGGAGCCGGCCCTGCGCGCACTGGTCACACAGCACCTCAAACGCGGCAAGGTGGAAGTGCGCGCCTCCATAGAGTCCGACGCGCAGGGCGCCCTGCCCGAGCCCTCCCCGCGCATGCTGCAGCGGCTCAACTCCGCACAGGACGCGGTGCGCGCCTGGCTGCCTTCCGCCGCGCCGCTCTCCGTGGCCGACGCCTTGCGCTTCTGCGCCGCGGCGGGCGCGGCCTCCGCCGGATGGGAGGCCGATGGCGTGCAGGCACTGGCCGAACGCGCCCTGAAAGAACTGCTGGCCGCGCGCGAGCGGGAGGGCAAGCGGCTCTCGGCCATGCTGCAGGACCGCCTCCGCCAGCTCCGCGACCTCGCCCGCCAAGCTACTCCCCTGGTGCCTCAACTGGTAGAACAGCAGCGCCAGCGCTTCCTCGATCGCTGGAAAGAGGCCATGGCCCTGACGGAAGGCGCGCCCATCCCAGAAGCCGCCCAGGACCGCGCGCTCTCGGAAGCCACGGCATTCGCCATCCGCATCGACGTGGCCGAAGAGATCACGCGCCTCGACTCCCATCTCGACGAGATCGAACGACTCCTCAAGAAGGGCGGGGACATCGGCAAGCGGCTCGACTTCCTCATCCAGGAACTGCACAGGGAAGCCAACACCCTGGGCTCCAAGTCCGCCGCCATGGAACTCACCCGCATCAGCGTGGACATGAAAGTGCTGATCGAGCAGATGCGCGAGCAGGTGCAGAACATAGAGTGACGTTTCGGGGGGGCTCATGCCACCCCAAAACGACACCCTAAGTCGTTGATTTTCAATAGAAAACTCTTTCATGCCGTGCCACGGCGTCCCAGACAAGCGCAAGCTTTCTGGAGGGTTTTTAGGCGGGTTCGAGGTCGAACCCCCCAGTTCCGGACCAAACCCGGAACGCGAACCCTCCAAACACTGCTGGAGGCCGCGCCATGACTGGGTTTACACAAAATGTTTCGGATAGAACGCTACGAGCTTGGCTGAGCGCCGGGCCCGTCGACAAAGGGATCGGCGGTGGGCTGATCTTTTTCGCGAAGGAGGCTTCCGCCCGCCAAGGGCAAGCGACCTGGATCCTTCGTTACCGCATCGGAGGCCGTCGACCTGAGAAGGTCTTGGGACGCTATCCAGACATCACTCTCAAGGAAGCCAGGGAACTTGCTCGCCGCGACCGCGCCTTGATCCAACAGGGTGTCGACGTCAGCGCAAAGAAGCGCCAGGAAAAGCTCAAGACCCTTGAGATGGAGGATGTTCGAGGCCTGGGGCAGACCTGGTACGAACGACATATCCTCAAGAAGATTAAGAACCCGGTTGTCGTCGAACGGGTTCTACGCCTCCACATCTACCCAGTGATCGGCAAGCTCGCAATTGACGAGGTCCGCCCACATCACATCGACGCGGTCCTGAACAAGATTGTCGAAGGCGGCGCTCCGACTGTCGCCAACGATGCGATGCGCTACCTGTTCCGCATGTTTCACTACGCCGCCAAACGGCGGTGGACCGATGCCAATCCTGTTGCGGGCTTCGACCTGTCCGATGCCGGAGGCACCGAGCTTCCTCGCGAGCGCTGGCTCAGCTACGAAGATCTGATGGCACTGGCCAGGGACATGCGTGAGACACCGAATTTCGGCCGCATCAACGAGCTCGCAGTCTGGCTTTTGCTGGCCCTGTGCGTGCGGAAGATGGAACTGCTGTCAGCCAAAGTGGTGGACTTCGATCTCGAGAGAGGCGTATGGAAGCTGGATGCAGATCGGACGAAGACCAAGTCGTACATCGAAATCCCGCTGTCGCAACAAGTGGTTGAATGGCTCAGGCAAGTGATTGCGATCGCATGCGGCAGCGAGTACCTGTTTCCTGCGCGCCGACTCATCCGTGTCAGAAACGGGGTGCCTCGGAAGAACCGTTTTGAACACATCAGTCCCGACACCCTCAACGTCGCGCTCAAGCGGTTGCCAAGGAAGGACATGGAGCACTTCACCGTCCACGACATGCGCCGAACGGCCAGAACGCAACTTGGCGCCCTCGGCGTGGAACCATTTGTCGCAGAGCGGGCCCTCAACCACAAACTGCCTGGACGGCAAGGGATCTACGACAAGCACGACTACTTCGCACAACGAAAAAGGGCTCTACGCCAGTGGGCAGAGATGCTGGGGGCGATCAGCAGAGAAGAGGCTGTGCAGTTTCCCGACGAAACCCTCAGAGCCAACGAAGACGAAGCGGCACCGCCCCTCTACACACCGACCCGCCTTCCCCAAGCAATGACGCTCAGGGCGGCTGCCAACGAATGAGCGACGGTGCGCCGCAGTTCCTCAAGTCCGGTCGTTGAAGCGATCACACTTTGAGCGCAACGCGCAGCTACGGCATGCGGCCTCCGAGGCCGCATAGCCGGGGTGGACCCGAAGGGCGAGCACCTCCTCGCGCCGGCGATACAGCCGGACCAGCTCGCTTGAGTTCAGCAGGTCAACTCGGTGCGAACGAAATACCCCATGGCGACCAGGAATCGGAATGGAAACGAAACCATAGGGCGCGACTGTTTCCCCGGTCTCCATCGCGATCACCAGCCTCTGCGCAGAAAGCTGAACGACATCGGAAAGATGCGGACGATTCTGTTGCCGGACCTTCAGTTCCACCAGCACCAGCGGACCGCGGGGCAGTCTATACACCCGATCCACTTTGGCCACCAGTGGGAAGGGCTGCTGGATTCGAAAGAGCGTCTCCATGTAGACCAACTCGGCCTGAGCCAACGCCTTCGGTCTCGAGCGTTGCTCGGCGGATAGGGTCCGTCGAAACCACCAGGCACGCGCCAGCAGCAGCGCCAGTACGAGGCACCCGAGCCCCACCGCCACGGCCGCGGTCATGTCCATCTCCCCGCGTCGATCCGAATGCGGCACCAGACGACCACGATACGCAGCAGCAAGCGCACTCCCCTCGCAAGCGCTGGCGATCGGCCCAGGATCCAGCAGCCAGCCGGCCCCACCCAGTAGTACACCGCCACCACCCAGCGCCCCCAGCGACGGTGCAGAAGCACCCTATCGCGGTACGTGCGAAGCACTTGCGTCTCCACCGCTTCCGGGCCGAAGACGAAGGTGGCCACGAAGCATCGGCGATCCGAGGCGGATGCAACGCCCTGCTCGAAGTACCGCTGATGGGCCTGCCGTCCCCTTGCCATAGCCTTGCGCTGTTCGGGAGTCGTGCGCTGCCCGTACAAATGGGCAAGCTGCACCTTCTTCTCGCAGTAGCCCATCGCGGCCAGCTCGGTGGCAGTCACCTCACCGCACCCACGTGTTCTTTGCTGAGACATACCCGCCTCACTCCACCAATCCGGGCCCGAAGACCTGGTTGGTCACCGCGGAGGGCGTTGCCGTTGCACCGCTGCGATCCGTCGTGAGCGTAGACGTCGCCCCCGACAGCGAGAAAACCCCGTGCTGGGCAAGCAGTCCGTCGTACGCGAGCACGCGCAGCCGATTGACCCGCTTGACCCCTTGCGCAAACTGCACCAACTCGTCGTACAGCCGAGGGTTCTCGGCGCGCTCCAGTTTGAACACCAGCCGGACCGGCTGGGGCTTTTCCTGTGAGGGTGCGCTCATGCAACCTCCCCTGCCCCGCGATCGCGGATGGCGGCCGGCATGGTGGCGGCGTAGTTCTGCCCGGCAAGTTGAAACCCGCGCACGTTGGCGAACATCGGCTCCTTGACCTCGTGGATGCGGTGTTTCGGGAAAGCGGCTTTCACGGCCTTCCTGAACAGAAAGGCTCCGCCCCCCACCAGGATGATGTTCTGCAGGCTCTCGGGCGTCTCGATCCACTGCCGCATGGTCGACACCGCCTGCTGCGCCACGCTCTCGGCCAGCGGCAGGTGCTTCTTCATGTCGTAGGACTTCTGGAAGATCACCGGCGCCTTGCCCGTTCGCAGCGCCAGGTCGATCGCGTCGTAGTCGCGGTAGGGCGTGCCGATGTCCTTGGAGATCTCGGCCGCCAGCAACCGCAGAACATCCGACATGCCTCGGTTGATCGAGCTCGACTGCTTCTGCACCAGGCGCATGCCGCGCGTGACCAGCCAGTCGAAGGTGCGCGAGCCGGGGTCGATCACCAGACTCTGCTCGGTGCCGATGGTCGCCATCTTCTCGTGCTCGGCCGCGTAGTGGACCAACGCTCCCTGAGGCTGGGCGACCGCCATTGCCTTGGCGACCGTCACGGTCCGGCCGTTGCCCACCGGGTGGCTGCCAACCATCGCCTTCTCGAGTGATGCCCTCTTGAGGTTGAACAGCGCCACGGGCAGCCCCACGATCAGCAGGTCGATATGGGGCAGCTTCATCATGTTCAGCGCGCCACGCAGCAGCGCCATGTACTCGGGCGAGTCGGTGTAGTCGTCATGCAGTTGCTTGGCACGGAACGTGTCCGCGGCCAGGCCCACATCGGGGCCCACCTCGTAGTACAGCGGTCCGACGGGAATGCAGGCGGTCTTGCGCCGCTCGGTCGCCGGCCAGTGCGTCGCCTCACCGCTGGACGGATAGGCCACGGACGGAAAGCTGCTGCAGCGAATGTCGGCGCCCACGACGCCGGTGACGAGTTTGGTGTTGCCGGAGCCGACATCCACCGCTCGGACGATCTTTTCCATAGGGATGCTCCTGTAAAGAAGAATGGCGATCAGCATCGGCAAGCCGACCTGACCGCGCCACCCGCAATCCGCACCGAATCGACCTCCTTTCGGCATCGGTCTTCAATGGAGAGTCACTGGAGGTGTTATCCAGTGCCGCCGCATTGATCGCCGCTGCCCGCCGCTTCGGTCGCGCATCTCTCGGGAGTCACCAGACTCCCATCCAGGAAGCCCGCGTCAACCCCGTCCGCGAGCGATGCCCCTCCCCGGCTCCCCCGCCCCTGCTTGCGGCCTTGAGCACCCCGCGCCGGACCAGAGGCAGAGACTTTCCCTGTCAAGCCCGCATGCAGCCTCGCTTCGCGGCCCAGCGGGACACTAAATCGCCCCTATCACGCCGTCCCGTGCCGGCAAGCGCCATCGGCAACCGTGGAGTCATGCCGTCGCATTGCCATGCCCGCATTGACTGGCAAGTCCCTTTCGTCATCCACTACAGACTCCCGAGGGCCATCCCTGGCCCGCTCCATCGCGGAGCAAAAGGCGTCGCAGTCGTTACCTGCCCTTCAAGCCCCGGTCCTGAACCGGGGTGGCCGTCGCCCCCGAGGCGACCGCCCCGAGGTCTCCCTTCGCAGTGCATGTGCCTTCGACCCTCGCCAGCCTGTGGCTGGGCGCTCCCCGAAGCGCGTCAAGGCCGCCAATCTCCCGACCCGGCACCCGATGCCGGCTCCCGATCCCGCCATCACCCGAGCACGCGTGTTTCACGCCGCCAGCAGTTGTGCTTGCCCTCGTTGGCTCCCCGCTGGTCCCCGCTCAAATGCTCGACACCGCCCTGGACTTTCGGTCAGGGGTGGACCCATGCGCGCAGATGGCGCTGCGAATTCCAGGATTGATCCACCAGTGGGCGCGAGACCCGATCTCGTCGCCGACGCAGCCGCCTGCCCTTGAGGCGGTGGCGCGTCACAAGCCTCCGTGGCTGCAGAAATGCACGGACGGAGCCGGATCACACGTTTTCATTTTTAAGACCGACCGAGCTGGCCCGCGCACCTGCGAGTGGCTGGCGCAACCCCTGGGTCGGCGGCGCGCGCTGTGGTCGCGCGTGCTGCCGTGACTGCTCGACCACCCACTCCAGCGGATGACGGAATCCGCCGCTGGGGCTGGCCTTCCTGGATTCCTGCCGGCGTGCCGTTCGGGCGGCATGCCGCGCGCCCAACCTGACATGGAGAGCAAGATGACGACACCTTCACGCCGGCCCGCCGATCCCGTAAGCCCGGGACGCCTTCGCGGCATGGATCCACCGCGCCCCCAAGCCTGGGCCGGGAAATCTCCCCAGGACATCCTCGCGCGCCTGCCGCCCGGCCGCGCCGATCCCATGCATGTGCTGGACACCCTGATCGGGCTGTTCAACACCCGGCATACGGCGCGCGAGAAGACGGTCTCGCACAAGACCCGCCATGAACGCGCCCGCTTCCTGCGGCGCTTCTTCCTTGACCTCAAGGGCAAGGCCGGCTTCCGCACCGTGCCCGATCCACGCAACCTCGGCCAGAAGCACCTGCATGCCATGGTGCAGGTCTGGCAGCGCGAGCAGTTGGCGCCCGCCACGATCCAGACCTACCTGAGTTTCCTTCGCGGGCTCGCGTCCTGGATGAACAAGCCCGGCTTCGTGCGCCCGCCAGAGCGCTACGGGCTGAGCCTGGAGGAGTACCAGCGGCACGAGGCCGCCCAGCATGACAAGAGCTGGAGCGCACATGGCATCGATGTGGAAGATGTCCTCGCCCAAGTGGCGCAGTACGACGCACGCATCGCCGCATCAATGCGTCTGGCGAAGGTGCTGGCGCTGCGGCGAAAGGAGTCGGTCATGTTCCGCCCGTTCGAACACGTCGTGGCCTTCGAGCAGACGGGTCTGCCGGCCGAGCAGCGCAAGGCGGACGAGTACGTGTGGACCAAGGGCAAGGGGGGGCGCGTGCGCTGGGTGGCCATTGAGACGGACGCGCAGCGCGATGCCGTGGCGCTCGCGCGCTCACTGGCCACCAGCCGCGATGCCCACATGGGCGACCCGGCGCTGAGCCTGAAGCGCAACCTGCGCCGACTCGACTACGCGTTCGAGAAGTTCGGCATCACCAAGCGGCTGGCGGGCACCACGGGGCACGGTCTGCGCCATGGCAACGTGAACGACCTCTACGAGGACATCACGGGCGTGCCCTCGCCCGTGCGGGGCGGCGGACCCGTGGCTCCCGAGCTGGACCGGGCAGCGCGACTGGCCGTCGCGGCGAGAGCCGGGCATTCGAGGATGAGAGCTTCCACCGCGTACATCGGCGCCATCTCATCCCCGTCGGCGAATCAGAGCCAGGTTGCGTGAATTGCAGAGCAACGCAAAATACTTCACCAAGAATCAACCTGGAAACCTTCATGCCCCCGACGCACGACCTGCGCATGCTGCTGCGCTACAACGCCTGGGCCAACGCGCGTCTGTTTTCAGCGCTGGGGGCATTGCCAGCGCAGGAGATTCACAAGCCCATGGTGCCCGGCGTGGGCAGCATTGCGCGGGCACTGAACCATGCCCTTGTGGTGGACCAGATCTGGCAAGCCCACCTCGAAGGTCGGCCCCATGGCTTCTCGTCACGCAATACCGAGCAGGAGCCGTCGCTGAGTGAACTGCAGGCATCGCAGTCACGCTTGGACAAGTGGTACATCGACTACGCCGACACGTTGTCGGAAGCGGACCTCGATGAGCCGGTGAGCTTCCAGTTCGTCGATGGGGGCGCGGGGTGTCTGCGCCGTGCCGACATGATGCTGCATACAGTCAACCACAAGACCTACCATCGAGGCTACGTCGCCGTGGTGCTCTACCAACTCGGTGGCAAGCCGCCTGTGATGGACCTGCCGGTGTTTCTGCGGGATGCGCCGCCCCAAGTCTAGGACTTGCGCACGTGCTGTCGGACGCCGGAATCAAGCCGGATCACGCGGATCGCCCGATGGCACGCAGCTTGGATGCCCCCTGACGGCCGGCTCAGTCCGCCGCGATCACTTCGAATTCATCGCCGGGATAGATGGCCGCACTGCGCGCGTGCGCACCGCTGGCATCCATCTACCCGATGTGAAAAACCAGGCCTTGGCGCATCACGCGCACCTTCCATTGCTGCACTGCCCCGGCGTCATCCCTCGGTGAGGGTCTCGGCATCCCGTGCGACAGGCACCTCGTCCTGCAGCACGAACCCGAAACGCGCCCAGGTGCGCGGATCAACCTCGATGGGACCGCTGCGCTTGGACTGCAGGTTGATGACGACGCCATGTGCCGACAGTCGGCCTTGCGAGAACAATTCGTAGAGCAACTGCGCGGCGAACCGCACCGCCACGTCATTCACGAACAGTCCCTGGGACGCCAGCGACATGCGCACCGAGCACGATGGCTGGTTGTCTTCGGGCGCAGCGTCATCGAGCAGTTCAGGAAAAAGTTCGGTCACGCACGGCAGGCGCGGACCGAGAGTCCTCGGCAGGAACGCCGCACCACCCAAAGGCTCGCCCAGCACCACCTGCGCGGTGGCCTCCGTGTTGCCCAGGTCGAGCCAGTAGCCGTATTGGCTGCTCTCGCGCCACGCGATGCGATGGAGCAGGCCCCGCGCCGAGCGGCTGTCCACGCAACTGATCAGCAGGTCCGCGCCCGCCGAGACACGCTCGCCATGCACATAGTCTTCGTAGCGCATGGGGTGCGCCTCCCAATCCAGCCCATAGAACTGGTTCAGGCGGTGGATCGTCACCAGGGCCTTGTGCCGCCCGATGTCGGCGGCGCTGTAGAGCTGGCGCCCCACGTTGGCCTCGCTCACGCGGTCTGCGTCGAAGGCGGTGACGTGCAGGCCATACGGGTGGCCGAGCGCCCGCATCGCAATATCCAGACGCGCGAGACAGGCCGCCATCTGCGCGCCGTTGCCGCCCACGCCAACCAGATGCACCGACACACGGTGTCCCAGCAGCTTCGGATGAATCAGGTGTTCCACGAGCGCCTCCAGTTCAATGTCCTGCGACCAGTCTCTCGCGGTGCGGCTGGCGTTCAAGCGCGCTGCCAGCGGCGCATTACCCGGCGCATCCAGCCTTCGTGCACGGCACCGGGATCCTCGCCGTCCGTCCCCGCTGGCAGCGCCTGCGAACCCTGCCAGGGGTGGCGTGGCAGCGCCTTGTAGAGCCCGTTGACCACGAGGCGGAAGCACGCCATCGGCGCGGGCTGGTCCAGCAGGCCGAACACCCCCGCGACCTTGATGCCCTGGTCGTCCCGGTCGTCGTCGGCCGACCAGAAGGCGGGGCCACGGCCATGCGTGTGCAGGTCCACCGCCACCGTCTCGTCGTGGGCCATCGGCGGCCTGCGGTAGTCGATGCGCACGGGCGAGGCCCACTCGGCCTCGCAGATCGCCAGGCGCAGCCGTCCGCTGCTGCGCGAGTAGATCAGCACCCCCGCCACCTCATCGGGCAGGTGCGCCCGCCCGTAGGCCACGAACTCCTCGATCATTCGGATCGGCAGCGGCCCGAAGCTGAACCGCAGGTGCTCCTCGATATCTCCATAGGGCAGGCGCATCGCGGGCGGCTCCATGCCAAGAGCCGTGATGCTGTCGAGCCAATCGAGCCGGGTCTGCACGAACCAGCCGTTGCGGGCGACAACGATGCGCTGGCCGTTGGGCATGTCCGGTAGCGCGCCGAAGCGCGGTGCGGCCACCACGGGGCAGGATGCCAGAAGGGCTTGGTCCCGGGGATCCATCACGCGTCCTCCGGCTCGCCGAGCAGTTGGCCCAGCGTGGTCTTGGTGTCCACCAGCACCCGCTCGGGGAAGCGCGTGAAGCGCTGCTCCAGCATGTCGCGCCAGAAGGCATAGGAGCCGCCCCGGTAGCGCAGCAGCTTGCCCGCCACGTTCGGGTGCGTGAAATAGGAGCGCAGGAAGGCGTCGTTCCAGGCACCGATCTTCTCCACCGTGGTCCCCTCGGGCACCGGCACGTTGCCCTGGCAGATGCGGCCGTTGCCATCGACATTGAAGAACGGTGCCTGGAACAGCGGCGTCTTCGGGCTCGGGCGGCGACTGCCCTTGACGGCCCACACCCGCCATGCGCGGCTGGAGGCCGCGAACACCAGCCCCGGCAGCGGAACGGCCTCGCCGCGTTCGCTGCCGCCAAAGGATTCGGCATGGTCGTCGCCGACGCGGAACGCAAGATGCCGGCGGGCCGGTGGCACCCACCAGACCAGCACATCGCCATGCACGTACAGCACCGTCTCGGGCAGGAAGCCCCCGTGTGCCGCCCGCTGGAGCAGGGCCGAGGCCAGCTCCCGCGCCGCCTGCGCGGTCATGGCGCGGCCGGCGCCGATCACGGGTGCGCCGTCCACGGTCATGACCTCATGCACGGTCGCCAGCGCGCCGCCCGAACGTCCGTGGTACAGCAGCACGGCCCGGTCCAGCGTGAGCACGTTGTCCGTGGGTGTGTGGATGGAAAACTCCGCTTCGTTCATCGGTGATGACCTCCTGCGATCAGTGTCCGGCCGACAGGGCGTAGATCAAGCGGTCGATCAGGCCGATGGCCCGGAAGCGCTGGCCCATGCGGTAGAACCATGCTTGCAGGGCACCGGGGTCATCCAGCGGGATCATCGCCTCGCCCATGCGGTCGCAGTATTCGGCCTGATGCGCGAGATTGATCAGGTCATCGTAGATGCGCGTGGTCACGTCGCCCTCGTCCCAGGACAGCACCGCGCCGAAGCCGATGTATTCACCGTCGATGTCCGGCCTGAAATCGTCGGTGAGCGTCAGGCGCGACAAGGCCAGCGCGTCGGCGGCGATCTGGCGCAGGCCGGGGTCGGTGAGCGTCTTGGCGGCGCGGCGCAGGTTGCACGGACGCCATGCCGGCACGCCCTTGGGTTGGCGCAAGCCCTTGCCGGTCCGTACCGGCCAGCGCCGCGCCCAATCGGGGTAAGCGTCATCCAGCATGCGGCGGGTCACCATTTCCTCGCGCATGGCTTCCCGGTCGGCTTCGTCGCCGTCCTCGCACATCATGTCCAGTGCTGTCTCCTCGTCCATCTCGCCCTGCCAGTACACATAGGACGCCACGTCGTCGGCGATGTCCGGGGTGAACAGCGGGTACACGTAGCGGCTCTGCTCGCGCAGCACCTGCAGGACCGTCGCGCCCAGGCTCGGCATGGCGGCATTGAGCGCTTCCAGCCGCCGGCCCACCGCCCACTCGGCCTCGCGGTATTCGCCCCAGTACACGTCGAGCAGGGCATAGGCGGTCTGCTGGCCGTCGCGCATCGCCGGATAGTTGCCGTCCTTGTCGAGCACGTTGACCGCGAAGCGAGGCTCCAGGCAATGCAGGGCGCCGACCTGCCGCTTGATCCAGGTGTCGATGGCGGCTTCGCAGGCCTTGAGCGGGTCGGACTCGTTCTCCGGCACATCGTCCTCGCGCACCGCACCCGCCGCGATGAGGAAGCGGCACAGGGCCGCGTTGGCCCCGGCCTGGGACTTCGATGCGATGGCGATCGGCACATCGGCGCCGAGAGACGGCAGCGCCAGCAGCGGGCAGCGCGCTGCAATGCTGTCCGGCCTCATGGCAGCGGCGCCAGCATGTCGCTGGTGGCGCTCGTGCGATGGGCTGCGGCCTCGTGGCGCCCCTGGGCCAGCGAGCAGTGTGCGAAGCGGCTCCAGGCCGCCGAGCGCGCCTGCACGGTGCGCCGCGACAGGGCGCGGGAGAGTTTTTGCGTGGCACTTCCGGTGCCGGATTCGACGGCCTGCACGCGGGCCAGCAGGGCCGCGAGGCGGGGGCCGGGCTGCGCCGGCTTTCCCGCGTCCTCAGTCCCCGCACCCTTGGTGCCCACGGCCTTGCGGAAGGTGAAGTCCTGGCGCCCGTTGGCGACTTCGCCGGCCTCGACCTCGGCGCTCACGAGTTCGGGGTAGTGTGCGCTGTAGAGATCGCGCACCTCGCGCGGCGCGAGGCCGGGCACGTCCGGCAGCAGGATGCCGTTGTAGCTGAAGGTGCGCACGATGGGGATGACCTCGATGGACATGGGGCGGTTTCCTTGGGATGGGATGCGGCCACCACTGCGATGGCCTCGTGTTCAGTCTCTCGCCGGCAGCGCCCGGCGCAAGGGCGGCGCGGCGGGTCATCCGAACAGGTCGTAGGAGTCACCGCCGCCCGCCGTGATCGCGCCGGCCGCAGCGGCCAGCGGCCCGGTGTCCTTGCCACCCTCACCGCCTTCGTCGTCGTCCGAGGCTGGCCCGGCCGTGGCCGCAGGCACGGGCTTGGCGCTGGCGGGCTTGGAGGCAGCGGCCTTCGTGGACGCCTCGGTGGCCTTCTTCACCGATGCGGCCTGCGCAGCCTCGATCACTTCCTTGGTGGCCTCCGCTTGCTTCGCGAGGCTGTGCCGAACCTCGCGGTAGCCGCGCAGCGCCTCGATGAAGCCGGCGTCGAACTCTGCGGGTGTGGCCGTCAGGCTCAGAGGCTGGGCCAGCGCCGCTTCACCCGCGTCGTGTTTCGGCCTGGGGATCACGTTGACCGTCAGGCGGCCGGATTTCTCGTCGGCGCTCACGGTCATCGTCAGCGTCGCGCTGCAAGCGAGCGCGAACAGTTCTTCGAACATCGTCATCACAATCTCCATGAAGGGGGAACGTCTGCCGGGACCATGCTCGGCCCCGGCATGCGTGCTGCAAGGGGCTGCGGCCTCACGCCGGCACGGCAGCCTCGGGGATGCTTGGCGCAGCGGTTTCGACCGGCGCGGGCGACGGCGCTTCGGCATCCGCCACTGCGACCGTGGGCGCGGCCACCACCGGCTGGCGCGGATAGCGCATCACCGCCGGCACCGTCCCCTGGTAAGCAAAGCCGCTGACGCCGAGCAGGGCGGCGATGAACTCCGGCTTGCGGCTCTCCTGAGCCGCCTTGAAGCGCACCCCCATGGCCTTCTTCAAGCCCACCTGTGCCGCGAGACTTGCCAGCTCGCTCTTCGTAAACAGCTCGAGGAAGGCCTTGTCCCACCTGAAGTAGCGGGCCTCGTCCACCTCCAGGTAGTTCAGCAGTGCCAGCAGGTCGCGCTCGTTGACGCCGAAGGCGGCCGACGCCGCGACCGCCTGCACCAGACGCTCCAGGTGTTCGGGGGCCAGCTGGTCGGCCTGCGACAGGTGCGAGGCCAACCCCCAGCCGGACTCGCTGACCCAGCCGCCTGCGATCTTGCGCATCGCCACGCCGTACTCGATCGCCCGCACGTCCCCGGCGTGGCCGTAGCGGGCCAGTGCGATCAGCACGCGCTGGTTGCGCAGGGGCTGCGCCATCAGGGACTGGGCGGCCCATTTGCGCCATTCGGCGAGGCGGTGGCTGACGACGCGCTGCGGGGTCTGGTTCGCGGGCGTCGGTGTGCCGTTTTTCGCCGTGGGCTTGCCGCTGCCCGCGACGGCACCTTTTGCGCCCTGCGCTGCGGCCTGCTGGCGCGCCGTGCGCTGTGCCCTGGACCACTGCGCCACCTTCTGGCTGTTGCAGGCGGCGTCGAAGCACAGGGAGCGCGTGACCTCGCCGTAGCTGCCCGGCATCGCCGACACCGCGCAGCCGAAGGACTGGCACCCCTGGCACGAGCCGTACTGCGGCGCGCCAACACCCAGGTCGCCCTCGGCGGTCAGCGGCAGTGGTATGAAGCCGTCCGACACCTTCACGATGCGGATCACCGGGTACTCGTCGCGCAAGGCGTCGGCGCGGGCCTGGACCGTCTGGAGCGTCAATTCCTCGAAGTGGCTGGGCTGCTGGCAATAGCCCTCCCCCAGCGATTCAGCGAACAGGCCCGCCTGACGTGCCGAGTTGTGCGCGCAACCGGCGCACTGCGCCGTGTCGAAGATCGCATCGGCCAGCCGGCGCGCATAGCGGCCCAACTGCGCCTTAAGCACGACCACCGGCACCTTCTGCGCGACGATGCCGGCAAGCACGCCGTCCTGCTTGTCGGGCGGAATGCCCGAGAGCAGTTCGGCATGGCCGAGCTGGATGGTGCGGGTCGTCAGGGCCTGGAGCACGGCGGGCGTGCATGACAGCAACGCCAGCCGGCGCTCCAGCACGTCGGACTTCCAGCCCATGAGGCGGGAGGCCTCTTCCTTGTCGCCCCGCTGGCGCAGCAGTTGCCGCTGCGCGGCGTGCGCCTCCTCGGCCGGCGACATGCCCTCGCGGTGGTAGTTCTCGATCACCGCCATCGCCTCGGCCGTTTCGTCGTTCGCCTCCTTGATGACCACCGGCATGTCGTAGTCGTCGCCGAAGACGTTCCTGGCGGCGCGCCAGCGGCGCTCCCCGGCGATGATTTCGAAGAGGTCGGTGCCCGGCACGCGGCGCACGACGATGGGTTCGATGATGCCGACGGCGCGGATGCCCTCCTCCAGTTCGGCCATGCTGTCGGGGTCGAAGTAAGTGCGGGGGTTCTTGCCCTGCACGATCCGGCGGATCGGCAGGGTGGGCTGGATAGGCAGGGTCACGGGTCCTCCTGGCTGCGGGGGTTGGGTGAACTCCATGCTCCCGCCGCGCCGGGCTCGTTCAAGCGCCGCGCGCAGCGCGGCAGCGCCCCGTTTTCGTCATGCAGGGGATGGGACCGCCGCTTTCCAGGCATCCAGCGCCAGCGTCTGCTCGGCCCGTGCGGCCTCGTCGCACGACCCAAAGGTCGCGTCTCCGGGACCGTTCATTTCCTGCCTGCGGTCATCGCACACGATGCGCCATTTCCTGTCGGGGTAGTTGCGGCTGACGCAACCGCAGGCCCCGCTCGGGTAGCGCACGCCGCTCACGTACCAGCCTCCGTGCCGCCAGCGCGAGTAGCCGAAGGGGCGGGACGGGTCCAGCAGGCACCACGCCAGCCTGAAGGCGTCGGCCGTGCTGCAGCGGTTCTGCACCTGAATGACCCGGGCCATGTTCTCGAATGCATCATCCGGGCAGTCCAGGCGGCCGGAGGCCTCCTGGATCGCACGCGACACGATCGCGTCCACGTTCAGGTTGTCGATCGAGCGGCCGTACTCGATCTGCCGCCGGCAGGCATCGCGCATGGCCAGCGCGGCCCCCATCGCCATGAGGAAATTCGTCATCGGTTGCCTCCTTGGAACAATGTCGCCCATGCTCCAGGCGGGCCATGGCTGCTCAAGGGTGCGGGTTTCGGCCAGCCTGGGCTGCGCGGAGCGCAGGGCTGGCGCCGGGACACTCAAGCCCGCCGGCGTTGAGCGTGCTGCTGCATCAGCGCGGCATACCGGGCGCTGACAGCTTCGCCGTCCAGGCAGTCCACGCCGATGCCCACGGCCTCGGCCACACGGCGACGCACCGAAGCCAGATGCCGCGCCTCGGCCAGGGTCGGCAGGCAGGTCGGCCAGCCATCCTCGTAGAGCAGGTGACCCGGGATCTCCGCTTCGGCAGCCTGCCGCTGCGCGGCACGCTCCTTTGCCTCTGCGAGCTGTGCCCGCGACACGGGATCGAGCAGGGCTGGCGCCACATCCCCGAGCCACTGTCCCGACTGGAAGGCAAACGTGCTGCGCACCTCCAGCCGCACGAGTTCCCTGTACACGGCGGCGTTGTCATCGCAGCAAGAAGCCGCCAGCAGATCGGCACGCGAGGCCAGCACACAGAAGGCGCAGGAGACGCGGCTGCTGCCGTAGATACGGTAGGCCTCATGCAACACGCCACCGCACTGGCCGATGTAGTCGAGCACATCTTGTCGCTGCCAATGGATGATGGCGTGCCAGGACAGCCCGATGCCGCGCGCGCGGGTCAGCACCGCGTCACGCTTGGCGACGGGCTGGCGTGCACGCCGGGCGCTCTCCTGCCAGCGCAACCCCACCGCAGACACCACCGGGCCGGCCGGATACCGGGCGCGGATCGCACGCGCGATGACCTGGGACTTCAGCTCCGATGTGCAGAAGCGCTGCGCCGCCGAACTCCAGGGCATGATGAGTTTCACGCACGACAGTGCGCGGTAGCGTTCCACGTTCGCAGCCCAGCGCGACAACCAGCGGTCCACCATGTCGCCGGCCGGCCGGCGCACCGTCACCAGTTCCCAGCCGAGCCGCTGCGCCAGACGCTCGCACACGGGAGCCGAGTCCCGCCACTCGATGCGCCCCAGGTCGCTGTGGATCAGCGCGCGGGGGCCCGCATGCCCGATGCGGTCCAGATGCGTCTGCACACGGTATGCCAGGGCCTGGCTGTCCTTGCCGCCGCTCACGCCCACGAACACGGGTGCATGGCCCGCCAGGGCAACATCGATCACGGGATCGCACGCGACGCTGAAGCGCGGCGCGGCGGTTGCAAGGAAGGTCCGGGAAGACGGGGGCGCTGCCAGCGCCAGCCCGGGCAGTTCGATCTGTTGCACGAGAGTGCCTCCTGAGACCCAGGATAGGCAGTGCCGGGCGGCGTCAAGCGGGGCTGCAGGACCCGCGCGCGCCCGGGAGACCGAGCGCCGCGAGCGCCGCCGCCGTCATCGCCTCGTTGTGCGCAGACGGCACGCCGAAAGTGTCGTGCAACGCGTTCATCGCATGAAAAAGACGGCGAAGTACGGGCACCAGCTGGGCGGGATGGCGCAGGGCATAGCCGACCTGCCCGCCCTCCCCGGGCTGGGGTTCCACGTCCACCAGCATCAGCAGGATCAGCTTCAGCACGTCCGGCTCCGGCAGCAGGAAGTGCAGCCAGTAGCCCCACCGGGCATCGAGCGCCCGGAAGAAGCGCACGCACTCCGGGATCTGCACCAGCGGCCTGGGATCGCCGTCGTAGCCGTTGACCTGCACCAGCATGCGCCCGGCGAAGCGGTGGACCCGGATCGGATCGTCGCTGAACGCCGTCAACCGCTGGGCCGTGCCGTCCACGCGCGGCGCCTCAACGTCCTCGCGCGATATGACGATCACAGCGAAATCCGCCTCCTGCACCTGCTGGTCGAATCCACTCCCATCCGTGTACCTGATCTGCATGTCGTTGCTCCTTGCTGCTGCCACGCCGCGACCGGGCATCGATCCGTGCCGACAGCCGAAGGCGCCCCTGCACCTCGCGCGTGCGAAAGCCCCCTGGAAACCGTTCCTTCGGATCGCTGAGCCCCGCAGGGCGTGCTCCATTGAAGTGACAGCACCATCGCTGCCGACACCAGGATCTCGCCGGCCCGCTCCCTCGCAAGTGCGGCATTCGCGCAGCGGCGGCCGCACGGAGCACCCGATAAGATCGGGCATCAGGCACCGGACCCAGACCCTGCACAGGGCACCGGGGTGCGAACCCGCCTCCTCATCCATAACGACGAATTCCCAGAACCATGGCAACTGCGAAGAAGACCCCCCGGCCCGCGCCCGCGAAGAAGGTCGCCAAGGCCCCGGCCTCGGCCGCGACCGGGATCCGCCCGGTCAAGGACACCTTCACCAAGAGTGCGTTGACGAGTCACCTGGCCGAGATGTCGGGCATCGACCCCAAGGCCGTGAAGGCGGTGCTGGCAGCCCTCGAAGCCACCGTGCTTGGCTCGGTCCACAAGAAGGGCGCGGGTGAGTTCACCCTGCCCGGCCTGCTCAAGATCGGCGTGCAGAAGGTGCCCGCCAAGCCCAAGCGCAAGGGCATCAATCCATTCACGAAGGAAGAGCAGGTTTTCGCGGCCAAGCCCGCGACCGTGCGCATCAAGACGCGTCCGCTCAAGAAGCTCAAGGACGCGGCGCTGTAAGCGCCGTTGCCAGCGCGAATCGGGGATCCATGCGCCCCGCCGCGCGACGGGCCCCATCATGGCAATCCACTACACCGTGCGCTGCCTGCTCGAAACTGCCTGTGGCAGCCTGGCTGAAATCGAGCTGATACACCCCGACCTGCCGGACGGCCATGCGAGCCGCCGGAGCGATGCGAGCCGCTGGCTCTGGATCGAGGGCGCCACGGTCCAGTCGCTGCAGGTCATCGGCGACAGCAACCCCTCCGAGCGCATCTTCGACCGCGCCGTGCTAACCCTGGGCGGAGCACATGGCGAATTGCACTGGCCCAGCGGCCGGCGCGATGTGCTGTCCATCAACGCTGCCCGCGAGCTGCGGCCAGAATTCCGGCGGCTGGTGCACGAGCACTTGAATTGACTCGCGCCCTCGCCACCGCAGCCTAGGCACATGGCGGCGTGGCAGCACGCCATCGCGCCCAGTCAGCCATCAGCGCGTGGCAAGCGTCGGAGCGCCCGCGGCGCTAGGCCAGGGTGAGCGGTGCCACCGGCTTTGCCCGATGGCGCCCAAGTACTGGATGACCGCCGTCTCGGAGTGCCCAGGCCGACCCGCAGCCCAGTCCCGGAAGGCCACGCGGCCCCTTCCGAACGGCGACAGCCAGGGCGAGCAAGGCGGATGCGAAGAAGCCGGGGCGCTCCGATGGACTTCAGGGAAGGCCCATCTCGATTCCGCCAAGCGATCCTGCCGCTGCCGTCGGACTCTTGCGACTCGACGTCAACATCCGCCATCAATGGTCCATCGACCGCCAGGGCTGCCGTCAAGGCGACCGGCCTCGCTTGTGATACGTTACAAGAAGCAAGAAGAAACGATCCGGAGGAGTCAGAATGAAAGAGATTAGCGGCCGGGCCTTTGCAGAACGCTTTGCCCTGAACCCTTTGGGCTTTGCGTGGTTGCTCGGTGCGGGGGCCTCCGCCACGGCGGGCATACCGACCGGCTATCAGATGATCCAGGAGTTTCGCACGCGTCTTTTCGCCTCGGAAACCGGCATCAGCCTGCGTGAAATCGACTCTGCGGATCCCCTCTGGCAGTCGCGCATCGACCTGCACCATGAGCGGAAGGGAACGCTTCCGCCCAAGGGCGACCCCACCGAGTACAGCCGGGCGTTCGAGGCGCTGTACCCCACGCCCGAGGATCGGCGGCTATTCATCCGGAATCAGGTCAGCAAGGGAAGCCCGTCGCTCGGCCACAAGGTTCTGGGCTCGCTGCTGGGAGTACGGAAGACACCTTGCGTGTTCACCACGAATTTCGATTCGCTCATCGAAAGCGCTGCCACCATCGCGTCGCAGCTACTGCCCGCCAGCGAACGCGGCACACCCACCCTCGCTGCGATCGACAACGCGGCCCGCGCCGAGACCTGCCTGCGCGAGAGCGAGTGGCCGCTGATCGTGAAGCTGCACGGCGACTACCAGTCCGTGGAGCTCAAGAACACCGATCGGGAGCTGGCACAGCAGGACGCCCAGTTGCGCTTGGTGTTGACCCAATCGCTGCAGCGGTTTGGACTGATCGTGGTCGGCTACAGCGGGCGCGATGACTCGGTCATGCAGGCGTTGAACGCCGTCCTTCGATCCCCCGTTCGCTATCCCAAGGGCATTTACTGGCTGTGCCGCGACGCCGACAGCTTGCTTCCTGCGGTCCGGGAACTTCTTGAACAGGCCGAATTGGCACAGGTGGACGTGCACCTCGTCCGGGGCACCACCTTCGATGAGCTGTGCGGAGACATCGCGGACGTCACGGACCTCCCCTCTTCCCTGGTCACCCATGTATTCGGCGACCGCCATACGGCCGCTGTGGCGCAGGTACCGCTCCAGCGGCAGGCCGCCTTGAAAGCCCCGGTGCTCAGGCTCTCGGCCATGCCGCTGATCGAGATGCCCAGGAGTGCCCGAAAGATCACCCTGAACTCGAACGCGGGCATCGCCGACGTACGCGCCCTGCTCAAGCAGGCGGGGGTGAGAGCGACCGTTGGACAGGCGGGCGGCCCCGGCGTTCTAGCGGCCTTCGGACCCGACGCGCCCATGGAAAACGCGCTGGCGCCCCTTGGAGCAAGGCTGGCCGGTGAAATCGCGCTGGACATCGCCAAGGACTCGTGGGCCAAAGGCTTGATCTACGATGCCCTCGTGCGCGCACTCTGCCGGGAGCTACCGCTGTTCGCCCGTTTGCACGGCCGGGGCCATAGCCTATCGGTGTCACGTCCGAACAGCGAACTCCCCCGGGAGCTGGCCCAGGCCAGACGAGACCTGTTGTCACGCCTGAAGACAGCGTATGGCTCTGAATTGACCGGCCCGGTCCCCGGCACTTCCGGCAAGTACTCCGAGGGATTGTCCATCCGCCTGGAGCAGGCCGATGAGCGCTGGTGGGCCGTGTTCGAGCCAGCGACCTTCATTGACCTCGACCACCGCTCACCCGATGCCGATACGCCACAAGCCACCGCCGAATGGCGCAAAGCCGAGGATTGGCGCAGGGAGCGCTGGGTACAGAAGTACAACCACCGCTGGTCCGCGATCCTGGACGCCTGGGTGGAATTGCTGACGCACGCCCAAGGCTCCCGGCGCAGCGCCTACGGCTTGACCGAGAAAGCAGGTGTCGATGCGATGTTCGAGCTGGGCGCCAAGACCGCGCGCAGCAGGCCCGCGCACGACCACGACTTCTTCCATGTGCAGCAGGGACAGCGATGAGCACCGAGAAGCCGCTGCTAATCAGTTTGCCTGCCTTCACCTTGCTGGAGGAACCCGAACTGGCCTTCGCATCCGGAAACCCCAAGGCCCGCCACCGGCACCCCCTGCTGGGACTGTCGCGCTTCGGTGCGTTCGACCAGGCATCGTACCGGCATTACAGCCGGGACCTTCGCGTAGCGTATGTGGGCCCCAGGTCCGGCGCGGTGCTGGTGCGCGACATGCGAGAGAGCCTGCGTGGGCCTCAGCGCAACACCGACAACAACAGCTACGCGCAGGCTTATCCGGGATTCGAAACCCTGTTCGGGGTGGATCTGCTGAGTGCCGACAAGCAGGCCCATGTCGTGTGGCCCGAGGAACTGTACGAGCTCGGTCAGGGCGAGACGGTCAGCGAGCGGGTGCGCGCCGCGCTCCATCACGCACTCCGGCGCCTCGAGGCAGCGCGCGCCGAGTTTGACGTGGCGCTGGTGTACTTTCCCGACCGGTGGCTTGCGCATCTCCGGACCAAGGAGTTCGATGCGCACGACGAACTCAAGGCGCTGGGAGCGCAGTTGGGCATTCCCACGCAAGTCATCAACGACAAGTCGCTGAAGTTCGGCAACTTGGGGGCACGCGCGTGGCGCCTGTCCGTGGCGTTGTACGCGAAGGCCGGTGGGACGCCCTGGAAGCTGGCGCCGATCGAGGGCATTCCCGAGGACACGGCCTACATCGGCCTGGCCTACGCCATCCGCCGATCGTCGGACGAAGCCCACTATGTGACTTGCTGCTCGCAGGTTTTCGACATGGAAGGAGGCGGCATGCAGTTCATCGCATTCGAGGCGAACGATGCGATTGCCGACGAAGCCGAGGCTCGGCGCAACCCCTTTCTGTCCCAAGCCGACATGCGGGCGGTCCTCACGCGCAGCGTCCGGCTCTACCTTGAAGGACATGCGGGCCGCGTCCCGCGTCGCCTTGTGATCCACAAGACCACCGCCTTCACCGAGAGCGAGCTCAAGGGCGTGCAGGACGCGACGCAATCGATCCCGGAAGTCGAGTGCATCGAAATCGGCTCGAGCTCGGCGTGGCGAGGGATCTGGATGGTCGAGGCGCCAGGCAAGCAACCCAGCATCCAGCCAGCGCGCTTCCCCGTTCCACGCGGCACCCTGGTCATGACCTCGGGCAACGCGGCTCTCCTGTGGCTCGCAGGCAATGCACCGTCGGCTGTCGGTGGCAGGGACTACTTCCAGGGCGGCAAGAGCATCCCGAAGCCCATTGTTCTTCGCCGTCACATGGGACGAGGCCCTTTCGAGCTCCTGGCGTCCGAAGCCATGGCGCTCGCCAAGATGGACTGGAACAACGATGCGCTGTACGACCCATTGCCAGTGACGATCATGTATTCGCAACGGCTTTCGCGCACCATCTCGAACGTGCCCAGCCTGCCTGCGCACAGCTACCCCTATCGGCTGTTCATGTAGGTAACTACAATGGTGCACAAGGCGCCCGCCGTACTTGCACGCGAGTAGAACCAGGCTCCCCCCCATTCCATCGTCATGATTTTTCCCTTCCGGGCCTCGTCGTCGGGGACTTAAACGCGTGCGTCCGCCCCGACTCGGCGAGGGACACCGAAAGGAAGACGCATGACCTTGAGAGCACTGGCGCATTCCGCGCACCAGTTCCTGCAAGCAAGAGCGGGCCACAACGCCCGTCACAGCCACGTCTACGAACTGCTGGCCGCAGCGTTCGGCTACAGAACCTGGGCCTCGCTGCGCGCAGACGCACTACTGACAGACCAGGGTGTCGGTCAGGACCCCGAAGCCACCGCAGGCCCGCAGATCGCGGGACGCGCGCTGCAATTGCAGTACGGACAAGCCGAGGCGCTTGCCATGGCGGACGCATTGGGCCAGTTCATCGCCAACCGGCGGCTTGGCCTGGTTCTCTGGGCCGCGCTGGCACCGCTCCTGTCCATGGCCCCGACTACCGCAGACCCCGGCGGCGACGCAGAAGACGACGAATACTCCGATGACTGGGGCGATGTTCCCCGCCCCTCGCCACCGGCCTTGGTGCATCCGCCGCGCGAGCACTATCTTGCCTCCGCCCTGCTGCTGGACTGCCTGGAGCAGGCCGCAGCGACGGACCCGCACGCGCACCTGATGCTGGCGGCTCTGCACCGCTGCAGCAAACCCAACGCCTATCTCTACGAAGAATCGCTCAAGGGCCGGCAGCTCAGCGCCAGCGAGCGCGGCTGGGTCGAGGACTACATGAGGCTCACGCCCCGGTACCAGCGCTACGAAATGCACCTCAAGGCCGCCGCCGAGGCCGGGGTGCGGGCTGCCGCGCTGGAATACGGAACGGTGTTCGAGCGGCCCGAGTTCATCGCTTTGGCGGAGCGCCTGGACGGCGAGGTCGACCCCGAACAGATGGCGCGCGTGGCCACGAGCCTCGAAGTGCGTGCCCGTTGGCTGCGCCAAGCCGCCGAGGCGGGTTCTCGCAGGGCGTTGGAAGACCTGGCCGATCTGGGTGACCCGTGGGCGGAAGACCAAATGGCCTCCAGCGCTAGCGTGCACTGGTTGCGAGCGACGGCAGAACGCGCCCTTGGCAAGGGCGATCCGGTGCGAGCTTGGGTCTGGCAGTACGTCGCGCTGGCACGCGGCGACGATCTGACCCACTCCACGCTGGCCGCACGCCACGATGGCGGCTCGAACGACGGCGAGTTCTACGACAGCGACTTCGGCGGACCACTGTACGTGGACGGGGACGAAGGCTTGGTGCTCCCCGAGCTGGATGGCGTCCAGCATAGAGTGGCGAAAGCGACGGCCCGAGACATCCTGCGTCACTGATCGGACCGCAAACGGGCGTAATGGCTCCCCGCATGGCACCAGGCAACCGCCCTCCTCGTGCATAGCCGTTGCCCGTTGCCGCGCCCGCTTATCGGCGGAGCCCCTTCCCACAAATGGGTGTCGGCAGCGCGGATCGCATCGATCAAATAGGCACGACCTTGAACCTGCGCATGACGGACTGCGCTTCGCGCGACGTCGGGATCGATGCTCCTGGGGTTCACCACGGCCAGTCCGCGCGGAGCCACGGCACGATCGAACAGGGCGATGCAGAACTGGCCCGAGTTGAAGCGTGAGCGGTACCGAATCCCATCGACCGCCGGGTTCTTGTGCGCATGCAACAGCTGGGACCAGCGCTTGGTGCGCAGGTAGGAGTCGCCCATGATGTTCGACGCGCAATCGCCCAGGTCGATGAGGGGCTCATCGGCGAATTGCGCCAGCACCAGCGAACCCGTGGCCGTGACCTCGCACGCCCAGCGGTGGGTCATGCTGGCGAGCGGGATCTGGATGTCCGTGCCTGCGGCGCGGACCATGTTGGTCCGCACGATGGTCTCCATCCAGCAGGTCGGCAGGTCGTAGGCGAGATAGAGCACGCCGAACTGCTTGGCCGCCGCCAGCCGGGGCGGGCAGTCGTAGCGGTTCTTGCGGCCGATGCTCGCTGCGAGCGGGTTCTGTCCGGACCAGTAGACCCGGTGCAGCGTCGTGCGCGTGAGCCGTTCGGTGGCCAGATCGAAGCCGGGGTCGAGCACGGGCCGGGGCTGGCTCATGCCGCTCGGCCTTCCCGGGCCTCGGCCTTCAGTTCGTCTTCGACGACTGCGAGCAGGGAGGCGCCAGCGCCCAGCTCCAGTTCGGACACCAGTTCGTCCCGGGCGGCCCGCAGGGACGGCGTCAGGTTGGCACTGGACAGCAGGCACTCGAAGGGCCGCAGTCCGTTGAGATTCCCGTTGGGCGTCGACAGGAAATGGTAGAGCTGCCATTCGTCCATGCCCGGAACGCTCGCATACAGCGAAGCCGTGGCCGCCCCCGCCACGCCGGGGTCCAGCGCCCAGGCGGGGATGCGGTGCTCGCCGTCGCCCGGCACCTTCAGCGCAAAAAGCTTCTGCTCCCGGATGCGCTTGCGCACTGCCGGCTCGCCGATGCCCAGCAGTTCGCTGGCCTGCGTGGTCGACTTGAACGGGCCGGACTTCAGCAAGGCCACCTTGCTCCTGAGACCGCGCTCGAGCAGCTCCTGCCAGCCCTCCTCCACGGAGGTGGTGGACACCGATGCCTTGTCGGCCAGGGTCTCGCCGACTTCGCGGATCAACTCGTCCTCGGTCAGACCTCCCGCATGGCGGCCCTGGATCTCCTTGAAGGACGCCAGGGTTTTTTCGAGCAACGAGCGAAGCAGGGACTCCCTGGCCCCTTCCGCGCGGGAAACGGCGTCGAGGTCGATCGCCAGGCCCTCGTCCGCCAGGGCACGGGCCGCATCGACCGCCCGCTCTCGCTTGCCGTGCAGGACCAGCACGTAGCGCACGGGCGCACCGCCGGCGGCCTGCAGTTCGTACAGCGCCTCGTGCCCTTGCGTCGCCGCCCCGGCGCCGGACTTGGCGGTGCGTCCGGCGCTCACCGGCCCCACGGGTGCCACGTGCAGAATGCTGCCGCTGTGGGCGTCCACGATGAGCGGCAGGAAGCCGGAATGCGGCGGTGCCGATGCCTGCGCGCTGCGCGACCGCTTTGCCGGAGTCGATGTGCCTGCCATTCGATGTCCTTCCTTGAAGGTCGGGCGCCGAAGACACCCGGTTCCGACAGTTTCTCAGGTTACGCCAGTTACGTCAAACCGCCCCTCCCGCTGCCCGGGCATCGGACCGCCAGGGTTCCGTTGGCGCGCGGGATCAGCCGCACCCGGCCAGCGCAGCGATATCCCCGTCTGCGGTGTCGCGCTCCAGGGACTCGAACAGATCGGCCTGCCGCTCGAATGGGACCGTGAGCCGCTGGCGCAACTCCGAGAGATTCTGCTCGCCGTGCAGCCGGTGGCGCTGGCGCCACTGCGAGCGCCGCAGGATGCTGTCGATCAGGTGCGACTGCCCCTTGCCAGGCTGCAGCAGTCCATAGCGCAGGTAGGTGCGGTAGCCCGCTGTCCAGTCGTCCTCGAATTCGTGGCGCCCATCGAGCATGCGGTCGGCCTCGAAGTCCAGGAACATCCCCGCCGCTTCCCCGTCCACCTCCGCCGTCGCCTCGACGTCGATCACCGAGCGCCCGTTGCGCAATGTGCGACGCCCAGGACCGCAGCTGTCGGCGAACATCTCCCAGGCCGAATCCCGCAGTCCGGTGACCACGAGGTCCGAGTGGATCTCGTCGTCCCAGTCCTCGCCGACGTGGATCAGACCGTAGCGCGGCACCGCGGTCTTGGGGAATGCCGCCACGGCCGGTGGACTCCAGCGCCGGCCACGCTCCACCTCGCGCCAGATGCGCAGCGCCGAGAACGGCGGTGCCAGCGCATACAGCGACCAGCGGGCATCGATGGCGATGAGCTGTGCCGCGCCGACGATCTCGATGCCGGTGGCCTGCTGGGCACTCAGCGCGTAGCGCAGCAGCTCGGCAAGCATGGAAGGCGCGTAGGTATCGGCAGCGATCGTGATGAACCCTTCCTTGATGGTGCGGCCGATGTACTGCCGCCGGCTCCAGTCGTACTGGGTGTGGGCGATGAAGTCGCGCAGCGCCGCCAGAGGCCGCATGTAGCCGTAGCGCTGCGGCTCGCCCTCGATCATCTGGCGCAGCGAACGGTCCTCGCGCACCGCCGTGCAGGCCCAGCAGCCGAAGCGGCTGGCGCAGGGCTTGGCGTGGCGCTCCATTTCGGCGTCGGCCACCACCACGCAGCTACTGCCGCCGGCATCCTGGTAGACGCGCAGCACGTCGTCGAAATCGCTGTAGGCCTCGATCACGCCCTGCCGGCACAGCCCGAGATAGCTCCATACCTCGTCGGTGGTCCAGTCCAGCAAGGGGCTCAGGCGCAGGCGGCCCTCCTTGTCGGTCCACAGCCGGGCGGCCTGCTCGCCGCGGCGGGCGATCGAGCCGGCGCGCACGGTCGACTCGTCACGCCGCACGCCAGTCATCAGCACCGGCGCACGCCACCCCTGGCGCTGCAGTTCCCGCGCGAGCTGGCGCAGCGCCCGCTCGCTCGGTTCCCGCTTCCAGGAGCTGGTGCAATCGCGGCGCGAGTCGGGGAAGGCCGGCAGGGCCCGCCCGCCGATCACGCGCACGGCGAAGGAGTCGTACTGGGCCGGATGCGCGACGCGCACGCGCAGATCCAGGCCGCGTGCCGCCGCGAAGCGGCGCATGCGCCCGAGCTCGCCACGCACCAGCGTGCGGATCTCGGGGTTCTCCACCGCGCCCACGTCTGCGTGGGTGATGACCAGCAGCGCGCGATGGCCCTCCCCCTGCACGGCCATCGCGGCCGCGATGGCGAGGTTGGCGAGCACGCTGCTGTCCTTGCCCCCCGAGTAGGCCACGGCCAGGGGATGGCCCTCTCGCAGGACGGCCTGCATGGCCGCCAACGCCTGCGCCTCTGGCGTCAGCGCGCGCAGCGATGCGAAATGGATGGGTTCTGTTGGCATGGGAGATCCAGGAAGGTTCAGACCAGGATCTCCCGCGACAGCGTGCCTTCAAGTCCCTTCGCCACCCTTCAGGCGGCTCGGCCGCAGGGTGCCGCGGCGGATGGCCCGCCGGAAGCGGCACCCTGCACGCGCCGGAATGGCGGCAGGCCGGCGAGCAACCGCCGCCCCCACGGCGTGCCGGCCAGGCGCGGATCGAGTACCGTCACGCGCCCGCGGTCCTCGGGCGTGCGCAGCAGCCGCCCCACCGCCTGCGCCAGCCGGATACCCACTTCCGGCACGCTGCGTTCCAGAAACGCGGATCGCCCCTGGGCCTCGATCCATTCCCGCCGCGTCTGCTCGACCGGGTCGTCGGGCACCGCGAACGGCAGCTTGGCGACCACCAGGTGCGTGCAGTAGGCCCCGGGCAAATCCACACCCTCGGACAGGCTGGCCAGGCCGAACAGGATCGATCGCAGCCCTTGGTCGATGCGCTTCCTGTGGTGCGCCAGCATTTCGCGCCGGGACACCCGTCCCTGCATGAGGATCTGTTCGCGCAGCGGTGGCGGCAGCGCCTGCTCGACCTGCTGCATCTGGCGGGCCGACGCGAACAGGACCAGCGCTCCCGAGGGCGTTCCCCACGGAACCTCCAGCAAGGCGGGCAGCATGGCCGCCACCTCCTCGGTGTGCGACTCGGCGTCGCGCGGATGCGACCGCATCCTGGGCAGGTGGAGTTCGGCCTGGGCCGCATGGTCGAAGGGAGAGGGCAGGCTGATCGCACGCACTCCTTCCCATGCCTTCAGCCCCGACTCCTCCATGAAGAGATCGAACGATCCGCAGGCCTGCAACGTGGCGGAGGTCAGCACCGCCGCGCCGGCACGCTCCCACAGCAAGGCCCGCAGGCGGTGCCCGCCGCTGATGGGCGCCGCGCACACGTGGTACTCCGCCGCCCGGCCCCCTTTGCCGTGGCCCTCGATCCAGCGCGCCGTCGGAGGATCGCCCTCCGCGGCAGGCCGCAGCATGCATTCCCAGGTCGCCGTCAGGTGTTCAATACTGCCCAGGCAGGCCCCCAGAGCAGCCACGTGGGGCTGCGCGGCCACCGCGTCCTGCCGTGCGCGTCCGAGCGCGGCATCGCGCAACGCGCCGAGGGCATCGCGCAGCGCCGTCGCCCAAGCGTGAAGGGACGCGCCAGCTCCGTGGATATCGGAGGGCAGCGCGCCATGGGCGAATCGGTGGATAGGTGACGGCCCGTGCGCCGGGTAGCGCCTGGACAACGCCCCGTGCAGTTCCTCCAGCGCTCCGCACAGGCGCCGGCCCTGCTTGCCGACCGCCACCGCCAGCGGTGCATCCAGTCGCAGTTCGCGCCCGGCGTGGTCCGCCACCAAGGCGGCATCCTCCACCCAGCGATGGGCGGCCAGCACCGCGTGCCGCGATGCACCGCGGGCCGCCGCCTTGTCGGGCAGGCCATGCGCCTCGTCGAGCACGAACAGGGTCCGGGCGGGGTCCGGCAGCAGCAGGCCGGGCTCCATATCCAGGGCCGCCAGCAACAGGTCGTGGTTGGCAACCACCACGTCGGCCTCCTTGACCCGCTGGCGCGCGGCCTGGAAGGGGCAGCGTCCGAACTCCTCGCAGCGCGGCCCCAGGCAGCCCTCGCTGTCGGTGCTGATGCGGTGCCACAGGCCCTCGGGTATCGGGTCGCACCAGTCGTCGCGATCCCCGGACCAGGTACCGCCTTCAAAGGCCTTCGCCAGCCGCCCCTCGAGGCGAAGTGGCCGGGACGGCGCCTGCGGTGGTACGGCCCCCGGAGACGCCGCGGCTTCCAGGACAGCCACAGGCCGCTGCAGATCCAGGCGCAGCAGCTTGGCGGGGCATGCATAGCGGCGCCGCCCTTTGGCCAGTGCGCAGCTGAACGCCAGCGGCAGGTACTGTTGCAAGGCCGGCAGGTCCTTGGTCATGAGTTGTTCCTGCAACGCGACCGTGGACGATGACACGACGACGCTGAGTCCCCGCGAGCGCGCCAGCACGATGGCCGGCAGCAGGTAGCCGAGGGTCTTGCCGGTGCCGGTGCCGGCTTCGATGACGGCAATGCGCTGCGCCGCATCGGCCAGGCCCTCCTTGCCGTCGCCGAGGGCGCTCAGCGCATGCGCCACCTCGGCCATCATGATCAACTGCGAACGGCGGCTCGCGAAGCCGGGCATGGCCTCCCGCAAGGTGCGCAGGCAGGATTGCATCCGGGCTTTCTCGTCGTCGCTGAGCATGTGCCCAGCTTCTCGCGGAGGGGCACGGCTTCAAGTCCCCACGCGGGGGCGAGGCGCCACTGCGGCCTGGGACTGACACCGCTGACCCGCGGGCACGTCAGCACCGCAGCCCTCTTCCGCCTGGCGCACTGAAGATGCCATTCAGCGCAGCGAAGGACGCCTGAATGGCACCGTGCGCCGCCCAACGCCGCGGGACTCGCCGACGCGGCACACGTCACGCAGCGCCTGCGCGAACAGCGCATCGGCTTCTCGCGCGGACGCCTGCGCCCGTCGGAACAACGTGACCGGCGGCAGCGTCCAGCCGAAGCGGTGCGCCACCACGCCCACGCCCGCCAGGCGCCCCAGTTCCTCTGCGATGTCGGCGGGAACGATCGACACCGCGCGCTCATTGGCCGCGATCAGCTCCCCGATCACCTTGGCGGACAGGCTCTCCACCATCGGGGCGGGCGGCGCGACACCGGCGCGCAGAAAGAAGTCGGTGATCTGTTCGCGCATCGGCGTGTCGCGCTGGCCCAGCACCCAGTCGAGCTGCGCCAGCTCGGGCCAGGACAGGGGCCGGCGCCCGAGGCGGGTCGCCAGCCGCCGGTGCGCGATCAGGCGCGGCTCCTGCTCATAGAGCACCTCGTGCACCAGCCCCTCCATCGTCAGCACGGCCGACGTGCGGCCGATCACGCAGTCGAGTTCGTGCGCGCGCAGCCGCGCCAGCAGGTGGTCGCTGGTGCTTTCATGGATGGTCACCGTGATGCCCCTGTCCTGCGGCCGGGTTCGTCCGATGGCCGCAGCCAGCAGCCGACCCGGGATGAAGGGGATGACCCCCACCTGCAGGTGGGCCGCGCGGCCCGCCCCGGCGGCCTCCATGTCCCGTGCCCAGTGGCCCAGGTCCTGGAGCATGGCCCCTGCACGGCTGAGCGCGACCTCTCCCAGGACCGTAGGTTTCATGCCGCGCGCCGAGCGCGTGAACAGCGGCGCGCCGAACATCGCCTCCAGTTCCGCGAGCGCATGGGTCACCGCCGGCTGGCTGGTAGCCATGTGCTCGGCCACGCGCGTGAGCGAACCATGCTGCGCGATCAGGCGCAGCAGCGTGAGGTGGCGCATCTTCAGGCGCGATGCCAGCCGGGCCTGGAGTTCGTCGGAAGCCATCATCGCCTCCATTAGGAGTTTGGTATGGCCTGATACTAATTGCGAATGATCTGGTTATATGGCCTCTCCACAATGCCGGGCAGGAGGGCTACCCATGGATTCGATCTATCTCGTCGCGGCGCTTGGCGCCGTCGTTGCCGGCTTCGTGCAGGGCCTGTCCGGCTTCGCGTTCGGGCTGGTCGCCATGTCGTTCTGGGCCTGGACGCTGGAGCCGCGCCTGGCGGCCGTGCTGGCGGTCTTCGGCGCGCTCACCGGACAGATCATCGCGGCCGTCTCGGTGCGGCGCGGCTTCGATGCGCGGCGCCTGCTGCCCTTCGTTGCAGGAGGCCTGGCCGGCGTGCCGCTGGGCGTGCTGCTGCTGCCGCGCATGGACGTGGACGGGTTCAAGGCCGTGCTGGGCACGCTGCTCGTGCTCTGGTGCCCCACCATGCTGATGGCCAAGAGCCTGCCGCGCATCGCGCGGGGCGGACGGCTCGCCGACGGCGCCGTGGGGCTGGCCGGCGGCGTCATGAGCGGCATCGGCGGCTTTTCCGGGACGCTGCCCACGCTGTGGTGCACCCTGCGAGGCCTCGAGAAGGACACCCAGCGCGCGGTGATCCAGAACTTCAACCTCGCGATGCTGCTGGTGACGATGGGCACCTACCTCGCCACGGGACTCGTCACGCGCGAGATGCTGCCGCTCTTCGCCATCGTGGCCCCCGCGATGCTGGTTCCCACGCTGCTCGGCGCGCGGCTGTACATCGGCATCAGCGAGGTCCGGTTCCGCCAGATCGTGCTCGGACTGCTGACAGTGTCCGGCATCGTGCTGTTGGCCTCGTCATTGCCGAGACTGCTCGCCCGGTGGACGTGATCCGGTGGACTTCACGGCGGATAGGCATTCGTGGCTGCATGCGATCGCGTGGATGGAGGACCGCGAACCGCCATGCGATGCGCATGTCCCCGACTCCATCAAGGCCCCGGAACACTCACCACCACGACCGCCGAGAAGCCGTTCCATCGGCTTGCCAACGCCCCAAAGAATCCCCCTTTACGAAGTCAGCCCGCCGCGATCCTGTCCGGCAAGATTGGCGCCGACGGCCCGAAGCACCCGGCCGCAATGCGTCCGTGCGCGCTCCAGCGCCTTGGCCGGGGCGCAACCCGCAGTCCAGTGATAGGCCAGCATCGCGGCGAAGGCGTCCCCGGCGCCCAGAGACGAGCGCACCGCAATGCGCTCAGCCTGGAGGTCGTGCACCTGCGCACCATCATCGAAGAGCGCGCCGCCGGCGCCCAGGGTCACCAGCAGGGCCTGTCCCCCATGCACTCGCAGGCGGGCCATCCATGCGGCGCCATCCGAGCGCAGGTCTCGTGGCAATTCCATCCCACGCCCAGATGCCCAAGTGCGCGCCTCCGCCTCGTTGACGCTCACCAGGTCGGCGCGCCCGAGCACCCGCTCCAGGGCCGCGGAGCGGGCTTGCAGTTGGCCGCTGCCGGGATTGACGGCCAGCCTGGGGGGCTGCCCGGCACTGCGCGAGAGCGCCGCATCCAGTTCGGCCTCGGCCTGCGCGGACAACGCCGAGACGTACAGGAGGTCCGACTGCCCCGATGCCTCCAGGGCACGCGATGGCGAGACGCACACGCTCGCGCCGCGCTGCGCGAAGATCCGCACATCACCACCCGTGTCCAGATGGATCACCGCGCGCCCCGTGGGCTGGCCGGACACCGACTGCACGAGCGAGACATCGACGCCCTCGCGAGCCAGGATGGAGCGGACCCACTCGGCCTCCGGGTCGCACCCCAGGGCGCAGACGATCCTGGCATCGGCGCCGCAGGCCCTGAACGCCAGGCACGCATTCACGGCGCCGCCGCCCACGCCCATGGTGATGGCGCCCACATCCTGCTTGCCGCCGGCCGGGCCGGGCCATCGCCCCCCTTCGACCACGATGTCGACCGTCGCGCCGCCAATGGTGGTGACCCGCATCTCAAATTCCGATCATCGCTGCGCCGACCACGCCCGCCGAATTCCCGAGCCGGTTGCGCAGCACAGGGGTCTCGTAGCGATCGCAAAAGACCAGGGCATGCAGCCGCTCGACACCCTGCGCGTAGAGTGCATCGATGCCAGCCAGACCTCCCCCGATGACGATGGCCTGCGGATCCACCAAGGCGACCGCGCTGGCGACTGCTTGAGCAAAGTAGTCCAGGAAGCGGTCCATGACGGCCGATGCCTCCTTCTCTCCCGCCCGGGCACGCTGGGCGATGCGCGCGGCATCCAGCGGCGCTCCGCTCCACTGCGCGTACTGCCGCTCCAGCGCAGGACCGCTCAGATAGCGCTCCACGCAACCCCTGCGACCGCAGTAGCACTGCGGCCCCGATGGATCGAGCACCATGTGGCCCCATTCACCGCCGATTCCGTTGCGCCCTTGGATGAGTTCGCCTCCCACCACGAGCCCCGCGCCCACCCCTGTGCCGAGCACCAAGGCCAGTACATCGGTGTAGGGGGCCGCGGCCCCCAGCCGCGTCTCGGCGAGCGCGAAGCAGTTCGCGTCGTTGGCCAGTGCGAACCCGCGCCCCAGCGCCTGCTCGAGGTCGTGATGAAGGGGATGGCCATTGAGCGCCACCGCATTGCAATTCCTCAAGAGACCTGTGGCCGGCGACAGGGAGCCGGGCGTTCCGATGCCCAGCGTGTGCTCGCCCTGCGCGAGGCCCTTGGCCAGATCGCGATAGACGCCCGCGATGCGAAGGACCACGGCGTCGTAGCCTTCGTCGGCGGCCGTCGCGCAGCGTGTCCGTGCGCACTCCTTTCCATGGTCATCGAGTAGGATTCCTTCGATTTTGGTGCCTCCCACATCGATGCCGATACGGTGGCGCGGCGCGGGCGCCAGTGGACTCTTTTCCATGCGCAACATCCCCCCGATTCATTTGATCGTGACATTCGACGCCGTCGCGCGCCGCCAGAGCTTCAGCCAGGCCGCGGACGATCTCAGCCTTTCGTACAGTGCCGTGAGCCATCGCGTGCGGGAGTTGGAAAAGCTGCTCGGCACCAAGTTGTTCAACCGCACGACGCGCGTCGTGTCCCTGAGTCCGGAAGGGGCCTATCTCCACCAGCAAATGAAGGCCTCGCTGGAGATGCTGGAGGCGGCCTTCAGCGGCTTCGCCCACGAGCGGGACGTGATCCGCATCAGCGCCCTCCCCTCCTTCGGCCGATTCCGTCTGGTCCCGGCCCTCACGGATTTCCACCGGACGCACCCGTCGATCTCGATCGCACTGCAGCCGACGACCCGCTTGGTCAACCTCAACCAGGGTGAAGCCGATATCGCGATCCGCTTCGCGCGCGACAAGCCCGACGCCTTCCACGCGGAACGACTGCTGGAAGACGAGTGGTTTCCCGTCGCGTCCCCGCGCTACCTCCAGCAGATCGGCAAGCGCAGCCTGCCCGAGCTCTTCAAGCGCGCGGATCTGCTGACCCATAGCCGCCAGGCATGGGAGCCCTGGCTCCAGGCCGCAAAACTGGAGATCTCGCCCGCGCAGCGCAACCTCACCTACACGGACACGGGCTTCATGCTTGACGCGGCATTGAACCAGCAGGGCATTGCGCTGGGAAGGCGCTCCCTCGTGAAAGGGCTGCTGCAGGACGGAGCGCTGGTGCGTGTCTCCAATATCTCGATCCCGTCGAGCCAGGCCTATTTCCTGCTCGCCTCCGAGCGGGCCGTGATCTCGCGGCATGGGACCACGGTCATGGATTGGCTGCGGTCCTTGTTCGTGGATGGATAGCGGCATCGGTCAGTGCAGGATGGTGAGCACGATGCCGAGCAGCACGCCGCCGATGGCCACGATCTTCTGGCGGATGAATCGCTCGGTGAAGAACAGGGCCGACAGGACGAAGACCATCACGAGGTTCGTGCGCCGCAGCACCGAGATCACGGAGATTTGCGCGCCGTCCATCTGGACCGCCGCCAGGTAGATGTACTCGGCGAGCACGTAGCACAGGGCGATGGCGGGCACGGCCCAGTTGCGGCGCAACAAGCTGGAGATCTCCAATTGCCGAAGGACCCAGGGCAACAGCAGCAGGGCCAGCGCCCCCCGCTGGAGCGCCGAATACGCCTGCACCGCGGCCAGATCCATCCGCAGGTTGGCCAGGATGTGCTTGTCGTACAGCGCGTTGGCCGACGACAGCAGCGTCGCGGCCAGCATGCAAAGCACCCACAGGTTGCGTCGGAAACTGATGCCTTCCCGCCGCCCGATCAGCGAGAACAGGTAATACGACGCCATCGACACCGCCAGCCCCAGCCACTGCCACCAGCCCAGGGTCTCGGAGAGCAGCAGCACCGCGCCCAGGGCCGTCCAGAGCGGTCCGCTGGCGCGCACACCCGCCGAAATCGACAGCGGCAGGAACTTGACCGAGTAGTACGACAGGATCCAGGTCACGACCATCATGGTGGACTTGGGCAGCAGCGCGATCTGCTCGTGCGGCGCGAGCGGCTCGGGCGCGAGGCCCGCGGCGCGCAATGCAGGCAGCCATTCCACCGGGACGCAGAAGAATGGCAACCAGAGCATCGCGCCCAGCACCGAGCACCAGAAGACCACCTCCAGCACGCCCTTCTCCCGCAGCGCGAGCTTGGTCAGGAAGTCATAGGTCCCGAGGACCAGTCCCGCGAGCAGACCCAACGCAATCCAGGTCATGGAAACTCCAGCCGGGCGGACTCAGGCCGCGAGAAATCCACCGTCGACTGCGATGGCAGCGCCGGTGACGAACGAAGCCGACGGGCTGCACAGCCACATCACCGTGTCGGCCACCTCCTGCGGCCGGCCGACCCTTTGCATGGGCAGCCGCGCGGCCCAGGCCTCGGTCCCACCGGAGACCTCGCACGAACGCACGAGCATGTCGGTGTGCACCGGCCCCGGGGAGACGGCATTGACGCGCACGCCATGGATCGCGGACTCGATGGCCGCGGTCTTGGTGATGGCCCAGGCCGCGTGCTTGGACGCCGTGTAGGCCATGGTGCCCGCAAGGATCGTGCGATGCGCATGCACGGACAGGTTGGCAACGATCGCGCCGCAGCGGCGCTCGTACATGGGCCGCAGGAGGTGCTTGAGGCAGAGCATGAGCCCCGTGCAGTTGGTCCGCAGGACCCGCTCGAAGGCGTCGACCTCCTGTTCGATGACGCTGGACGCCGACCCGACGCCGGCATTCAGAAAAGCGAAGTCCACCGGCCCCATGGCGGCCCGCGCGCGTTCGCACATGGCCTGCACCTGCCCTTCGTCCGCGACGTCGCACACCACGGCGAGCGCCGAACCGCCGGATGCACGGATCTCCCGAGCAGTCTCCTCACACGACGCCGCGGAGCGCCCCGCGACCACCACGCGGGCGCCCGCCTGCGCGAACGCCAGCGAGGTCGCCCGGCCGATACCGGTGCCGCCGCCTGTGATCAGGACCACGCGGTCCTGGCAGAAGTCGCTCATGCCGGATCCCCCGCCCAGCCGGCATCCCGCGCCGCTGCCACTGCGAGCTCCGCGTCGTCCCTGGACGATGCGCCGCTGATGCCCAACGCCCCGATCACGGCTCCCCGCGACACCAGGGGAACTCCACCCGCCAAGGGAAGCGCCCCAGGCATGGCCAGGTAGGAGGCCCGCCCCTGCTCGAGGCTCTCCTGCATGGCCTGGGTGCTGCGGCGAAACGATGCCGCCGTTCGGGCCTTGCCGATCGCCAGGTCGACCGAAGCGGGGAACGCATCATCATGGCGCCGGAACGCCAGCAGCAGCCCCGCTGCGTCGACCACGGCCACCGCAACCTGCAGCCCCCGGCCTTGGGCGGCATCCGTGGCCTTGGCCGCAACCTCAAGCGCCTGTTCGTCGGTCATGCCGTGCACGCCAGCGCCTCGGAGGGCGCGCCGGCCATCTCGCGGGCCGCAGCCCGGATTTCGTCGGGGCGCAGGTCGTTGATGAACGTGCACGCACCGATGCCGGCCGGTATCGGCAGACGCTGCATTCCGTCGCGGTGACGCATGGTGTCGGCCAGGGCTTCTTGCAGCATCTCCGGATCGCCGAAGAACCGATGGTCCAGCGGCAACTCCATCGCCTGCATGACGGCCAGAACGCGGTGCGTCTGCGCCATGGTCATCAGGCCGCGCTGGGCGGCGATGCGGCACGACAGGAGCACATCGAGTGCGACGGCTTCGCCGTGCAGCAGTTCCGGCAGTGCACGCATCTCGAGCAGTGGCGCGAACGAGTGCCCGAAATCCACCGAACGCTCCAGCGTGGTCTCCCAAAGGTTGGGGGCAAGTTCCTCGAGCATTCCATGCACCGCGCGCGAGATCACCTCCGGTGCCACGATGCCGTCCTGGAAGGCGGTATCCAGCAGCATGCGGCCGTGGCGCTCCAGCAGGTCGAAGAGCCGCGCGTCCTTGATGACGGCCAGCTTCAACAGCTCACCCATGCCATTGGAGAGGTCGCGCCGCTCCACGGTGCGCAGGAACGTGCGGTCCAGCAACGATCGCAGGGGTGGGTGGTACGAGCCGAGCCGGTTGCGCCGCCCCATCGCGTTGATGCCGGTCTTGATGCCCACGGCCGCATCCCAGAGCGCCATCGCGTTGGTCGGCACCTTGATGTACGGAATCCCCCGTCGATAAAGGCCCGCCGCGAAGCCCACCAGGTCCAGCAGGACGCCACCACCGATGGCGATGACCGGCTCGCTGCGGCGCAGTACCCCCTCGCGCTCGAAGTGGCGCAGGATCTCCAGGGCCACGTCCATCTCCTTGACCTCTTCCGAGACCGGCAGCACCAGTGTGTGCAGGTCGATGCCATGGCATTGGTAGTAGCGGCGAATCCGGGCTCCGTGGAGTTCGTGGACGCGCTCATCGATGACCACGACGTGGCGGGACGCTCCGCCGGCAGGACAGCAGGCATCGAGAAACGCCTTGTTCGCGCTGTCGAACAATCCATCCAGCAGCCTGACTTCGTAGCCTACGTTCTGGATCGCGCGGACCTGCCAGGAACTCTGATCCCGCCGGCCCAGGTTGCCGGCGGACGCCTCCCCATGCGCTCTATCGTTCATGCTCCCCACTCCCTTTTTGTTGGTCGTGCGGTGAGCGTAAGGCTCTGCGCTCCCTGGATTCTTGAGCCTTGGCCGTCGATTCTTGAGGCCCGTGCGTCAATCCATGCGGCTTGGGCCGTGGCGGCGACCTGGGCCGGGACATTTCGCATCGAAGGCCCTCCCCGCCCGGCTGGACCGCCAGGCCCCGCAGGCACCTGCGATAGGGCAACGACGGATGGCTCAGGCAGGCGCGGACGGCCGATGCAGCCGCCGGACGGGATCGTCCTGGTGCAGGTGGACGGCAAAGGTGTCCCAGGGCGGTGCGACCTGGATCTGCTTGAGGATGCGCCCCACCTCGCCGCGGTGGTAGGTGCCGTGGGTCACGACGTGCAGCAGCATCTCCTGCCGCGTCATGCATCCCTTGTCTCCATCGGTGAACGTGAAGGCGATCGACTCGGCAAGCTGGCTGTCCGGAACGGTTGCGACGAATTCCAGGTACCAGCCGTCGAGGGCTGCCAGGGCCGTGCGCAACGTTTGCGGCGTGGGCGTGTCCGGGGTGTTGTTGGCGGCGAAGCCATGGGGCACGCCGGTCAGGTGTCCCTTGAAGATCAGATTGACCACTAGGCAATGGTTCAGGACGCGCAGGGCGGCGTGTCGCGCCTCGGCCTGGCCTGGGTCATCGATGTCCTCCAGGGCCCGCAGGAATGCGTCGTGGGCCCAGGCCTGGTAGCGGAGCATCGAAGAAAAAATGGCGGCAGCGGTCATGGTGGGGTCGATGGTGTGGGAGGGGTGGACGGAATTCGATGCACTTCGGTTCAGCCGGTGGCCGGGTGCCCGAGTTGCTCGAGTCCGTCCACGCAGGCTTGCAGGGACTCCCGCGTCGTATCGTGGCCACCCGAGATCCTCAGCACGCTGGGCAGTCCCCGGGCCCGCATCTCGAGCGGCGTGAACTCGAAGGGACTGACGGCGGTCTCCACACCCGCGCGCTGCAGTTGCTCGTGCAAGTACGCCGCCGGATGCCGATCGCTGTGCAGCGTGACGATGCCCGACATCGGGCGGGACGACAGGGTATGCACGCGAAGCCCCGAAAGACCCGAGAGCCGCTCGCGCAGGAACCGGGCCCGGTCGCACAGTTCGCGCTCGATGGTCTCGATGCCCGATGCCTGCCACTGCGCGACGGCCGCGCCCAGGCCCAGGCGCAGCGCCATCGACGCCTCCGCCGCCTCCAGCCGCCGGGCGCCCGCGCGGTAGGCGGGCTCGCCGGCCTCGCTCCAGGGCCGGGCGCGGTGGTCGGCCATCGGCGGCTTCAACTGCGCCGCGAAGCCGGGGTGGACGTAGACGAAGCCCGTGCCGCGCGGGCCGCGCAGCCATTTCCTGCCGGGCGCCGTCAGCGCCGAGCAGCGCAGCCTGCCGACGTCGACGGGAATCTGCCCGACGGCCTGCGCGGCATCGATCAGGTAGGGCGCGCCGAATCGGGCGCACAGCGCGCCGATCGCTTCGGCGGGCTGCACCAGGGGGCTGTTGGTGGAGACCCAGTTCAGCGCCACCAGCCGCACCCGCTGCTGGCGCAGCAGCACCTCCAGCGCGCCGAGGTCCACGGCGCCCTCGGCATCGCTGGGAATCTCCTGGAGTTCGATGCCGCCGCGCGATGCGAGGTGCCGCAGGATCCCGAGGTTGCCACCCCATTCGTTGCGCGCCACCAGCACCCGGTCGCCGGCCTGCCAGCGCATCGCGCCGACGATGCGGCCCCAGCCGTCGGTGTTGCCCTGGGTCAGGGCGATGTCCTCGGCCGCCGCGCCGACCACGCCGGCCAGCCGCTCGTAGACGGCGTCGATCGCCTGCTGCGCATGCCGCGCCGCGACGTAGCCGCCCCACTGCCGCTCGGACTCCATGAAGCGCTGCATCGCATCGAGGGCGGCCTGTGGCAGCGGCGCGCAGGCGGCATGGTTGAGGTAGTGAAGAACGGCCGGGCCCGGCACGCGGTCCGCGTTCATGGCGCCCCCTTGTCGGAGGCCAGGCAAGCCGTGGCCGACACGGTCAGCAGCGCCCCCCGCTTGGGCAGGGCGGCGACGCCGAAGACCGTGCGCGCCGGGTACGGAGCCTTGAACCTCCGGGCGAAGGCGCGGTTCATCTCGGCGAAGTCAGCGGTATCCACGAGATGCACCTGGACGGCCACGATGTCCGCCGCGCTGCCGCCGGCGTCCTCCACGAGCCGGATCACGTTGTCGAACGCCTGCCCCGCCTGTTCGTGGGCCGTCGTGCCCGCCAGTTCGCCAGAAGCGGGATCGATGCCGGGCGTCCCGGAGACGAAGACGAGGTGGCCGGCCCGCACGGCATGGCTGTAGGGGCCGATGGGGTCGAACAGTGGGGTGTCAATGGCTTCGCGGGGCATGGTCGTTCTCCGGGTGTTGGGATGCCGTTTCGGTGGAAAGCTCTTCGTCCAGCGCCAGCATCGCGCGCGCCAGAACCCGCGCGCCATCGGCCACGGCGGCTTCGTCGATCCACTCCTCGGGGCAATGGCTGCGTCCCTGCAGGCAAGGCACGAAGATCATTCCGACCGGGCCGGCGCTGGCCACATGCATCGCGTCATGCCCCGCGCCGCTGGGCATGGCGCGACAGGGCAGATCCAGGCTGCGGGCCGCCGACTCGATGGCCCGCATCACGGCCGGCGCGCAGGCCACGGGCGGCGTCGCGCTCAGCAGTTTGGCCTCGGCGCGCACCTGCAGCCTGCGCAAGTCGCGCTCGCACAGGGCCATGGCATGCGCGACGAACTCCTTCAGGACGACCTCCGAGTCGCTGCGGACCTCCAGCGTCAGCTCGACCCGCCCTGCCACCGTGTTGGCGGCATTCGGCACGGCGTCCAGCCGGCCCACGGTCGCCACCACGTAGGCATTGGAGCCCTCGTAGCTGTCGGCCAGCGCGCGGACGGCACCGATCACGATGGACGCGCCGGCCATCGCATCCCGGCGGACCGGCATCGGCGTGGTGCCGGCATGGTCGGCGCGGCCTTCCACGGTGACGCTCGCCCGTCGGATGCCGACGATGCGGCTGACCACGCCGATAGGCAGCTGCGCGGCTTCCAGCACCGGTCCCTGTTCGATGTGCAATTCGACGAACGCGGCCACGCCCTGGTGCAGGCGCGAGCAGCTCTCCAGCTGGTCGGGCCGGGCGCCGGCCCGGCGCATCGCCGCCGCCAGGGTTTCGCCCGTGGCATCCGCCAGCTCCAGCATCGCGGGCGCCAGGTGCCCGCCGAAGGCGCGGCTTCCCACGCAGGACACGCCGTGGTCGGTCGGCTCCTCGGCCAGGAAGTCGACGACCTCCATGGGATGGAGCGGGACCCGTCCGGCCTCCCGCAGCGACTGCAGGACTTCGAGGCCGGCCAGGACGCCCAGGGTGCCGTCGAAGCGCCCGCCCCGCGCCACGGTGTCGCAGTGCGAGCCGGTGACGATGGGCCGCCGATGGGGTTGGCGGCCTTCCAGCCGGCCGCAGAGATTGCCCGCCGCATCGAGCTGCACCCGCAGCCCCGCCGCCTCGAATTCGCTGCGCAGCCACTGCCGCGCCCCATGGAACTCCGGCGAGAACGCCCGCCGCGTCCATGGCATGCCGGGCACGGTGAACGTGGCGAGGGTCTGGAGCCTTTGCCAGAGGCGTTCGGATTGGATCTCGGGTTGCATGGACATGGGGGCAGGAGCGATTGAAAAAAACGATCGAATCGGACCCGGTATGCTGCGTTGCCGTACCCGTTCAAAAAAGAACCTGCGGCTTATGGAGTCCATCAGTGCCACTTGGGTGTCCCAGCTCAACCTGGACCAGCTCAAGAAATTCGCGCTCGTCGCCGAGCTCGGCAGCTTCACGGCGGCGGCGGAACGGCTCGAACTCACGCAGCCGGCGATCAGCCAGCAGATCCGGCTGCTGGAGCGCGAGCTCGGCGTGCGGCTGCTCGAGCGCGTGGGCCGCAGCGTGTCGCCCACGGCCGCAGGCCGGGATCTGCTGGCGCACCTGCCCGGCATCACGGCCGCGATCGATGCCGCGATCAGCGCGGTCAGCGCCCACGCGGCCGACATCCGCGGACGGGTACGGATCGGCACGGGCGTGACGACCTGCCTGTACCTGCTGCCGGACATCCTGCACGCGCTGCGGGCCGCCCATCCGAGGCTCGAGCTCATCGTGAGCACGGGCAACACGGAGGACCTGGTGCGCCGCGTGGAGGACAACACGCTCGACCTGGCACTCGTCACGCTGCCGGTGGCCTCGCCGCTGGTCGCCGCCACCGCGGTGCTGGAGGACGACATCGTCGCCGTCCGGGCCCCGGCCCAGCCGCCCTGGCCGGAGCGGATCAGCACCTCGCACCTGATCGATGCCCCCCTGGTGATGCTCAATCGCGGGACCTCCACGCGCCATCTGATCGACGAATGGCTGCTGCAGGGCGGCGCCCTGCGCACCCCCACCATGGAGCTCGACAGCGTGGAGGCGATCAAGGCGGTCGTGGCCGCCGGGCTGGGGTGCAGCCTGCTGCCCCGCATGGCCGTCACGGGCAACGGGCACCATCCCGGGCTCGAGCTGCGACCCATCTCGCCGCCCCTGCGGCGCACGCAGGCCCTGGTCTTGCGCAACGACAAACCCCTGTCCTCCGCCCTGCGCACGGTGGTGGATGCGATTGCCGCCGCGGGCTGATCACGCCGCCGGGCATCACCAGCGGTAGGTGGCCGACAGCGTCGCTCGCCGCGGCTCACCGTAGTAGCAGCCTCCATAGGCATCGCAGTTGGCGATGTAGGTCTTGTCGGTGAGATTGCGCAGGTTCAGCGCCACGCTCCATCGCTCGAAGTCATAGCCGAGCAGCGCGTCGAACACGGTGAATGCGGGGACCTTGTGCGGCGCGACAGCCTCGCCATTGCCGCGGTTGGAGCCGGTGTAGCGCGCGCCGATGCCCGCCTTCAGGCCCGATGCGAACCGGTAGTCCACCCAGATGGATGCCTTGTGCCGGGACATGGCGATGAGCTGCCTGCCGATCTCCTCGGGCTTGGCGCTCGCCGTGACATCCGCCTTGGGCGTGAAGGTGTAGCTGGCCACCAGGTTCAGGGCGCGCAGGGGCTGGGCCTGGGCGCTCAATTCCAGCCCGCGCACCTGCACCTCGCCGGTCTGTCTCGGCGCGAACGAGGGGTCGTAGGTGATGTAGTTCTGGCGGCGCAGGTCGAAGACGGCGGCGCTGTAGCTGTCGTTGCGCCCCGGGGGCTGGTAGCGAACACCGGCTTCGTACTGCCGGCTGGTCTCGGGCTTGAAGGGCCGGCCCGTGGCCGGATCCATGGCGCCCCCGATCGGCAGGAACGACGTGGTGTAGCTCACGTAAGGCGCCCACCCCTGCGGCGCCAGGTAGACGACGCCACCGCGCGCCGAGGCCTTGTGGTCGGAAACCCGGGTGCTGGCGGCAGGCTCGCTCAGCCGATCCTCGACGGCCGTGCGCGCGGTGTCGTAGCGGCCGCCCAGCGTGATGACCCAGCGATCGCGCCACTTGATCTGGTCCTGCACGTACAGGCCCGTCTGCGTCAGCCGCGTCGCCGTGTCCTGGTAGGGGTCGGGCAGCACCACCGGCTGACCGTAGACCGGCTGGAACAGGTCGATCGAGGGCGCGCTGCCGTTGCGCGCGACCGTGTCGAAGGTGCTGCGCTGATGCTCCAGGCCCAAGAGCACCTGGTGGCGCCACTCGCCCAGCCGCAGCGTGCCCTGCAGCTGGTTGTCGATGGCGAAGCCACGGGCTTTCTCGCGGGCCGCGAAGACCCCACGGGTGGCCCGCCGGAAGTTGGCGGGAGCGAGCGGATCGCTGCCGTCCACGACCTCGTAACCGTTGACGGACACTTGCGCCAGATCGACGTCCAGGCGGCCATAGCGCGCGTTCTGCCGCACCGTCCATCCGCTGCCCAGGTCGTGCTCGAACGCGTAGCCGAGCGCCCACTGGTCCTGCTCGAAATGGTCGAACCCGGGCTCGGCGGACGAGAACGATGCCGGCACGGTGGTGCCGGCCGGCGTGGGATACAGGCTTCCCTCCGCCCTCCGCCCACGCGTGTACACGCCCGAGCGCACGCGCAGGTAGTGGCCCTGCAGCACCAGGCGGGTGTCGCCAGAGGGCCGCCACGCCAGCGACGGAGCGAGGTAGGCCCGGTCGTCGCGCATGCCGCCTGCGGGCAATTCGGCATCGCGCAGCAGTCCGGTCACGCGGTACAGCAGCGTCCCCGCTTCGTCGAGCGGTCCCGAGAAATCCCCCATCACCTGCTTGCGCCCATGGTCTCCCCACTGCAGTTGCAGTTCCCGCTGCGGGTTCGCGGTCGGGCGCTTGCTGACGACGTTGACCGTGCCGCCCACATTGCCCATGCCGTAGAGGACCGACGCCGGGCCGCGCAGGACCTCGATGCGTTCGGCGGCATAGTTCTCCGTCTGCCAGACACTCCAGGTTCCGATGTTGCGCAGTGGCAGGCCATCGAGGTAGAAGCCGGGGGAATAGAGATCGAAGCCGCGCAGGGTGAGCCAGTCGAAGCGGGAGTCGGTGCCGTTTGCGGCAACGTCGACCCCTGGGGTGTAGGCCAGCGCGTCGCCCAGCCGGGCCGCGCCCATCGCCTCGATCTGCTCGGCCCCCACCACGGAGATCGACTGGGGCGTCTCGGACAGGGGCGTGTCCGTCTTGGATCCCGCGGCGCTGCGGCGGGCGACGTAGCCCACCACCGGCCCGTCCGCGGACTCCCGGGCCGCCTGCGCCGTGACCACCACGGGCTGGAGCGTCACCGCGGCTCCCGCCGTGGTTGCCTCGATCGTGGCGAGGTTGCCCTCGAAGCGCCCGCGCAGTCCGCTGCCCTCCAACAGGCGGTCCAGCGCCTCGCGCGCACTCAGGTCGCCGGAGACGGCCGGCGCGGACTTGCCGGCCACCGCGGCCTGGCGCACCGCCACCTGCATGCGGGTCTGCCGCGCCCAGGCATTGAGCGCCTGCGCCAGGGGCTGCGCCTCGATCCGCACCTGCACGGTGTCCCCGGGTCGGGCCCCGGCACTGTCCGCCTGTGCATGCAGGGCGGGGCTGCCGATGGCGAATGCCAGGGCGATGGCAAGCGGCAAGGGCCGCGCGCAGGAGGGTCTCATTTCGATGGGTTCCAGGCTGGTCTCGACAAGGTCGTCCCTGTGAAGACGCAGCCGGGCCCGCCCACCCTGTAGCAGGGTGGGGCCGGCCCTGTCGGTCCACCCCCTGCGTGACCGCCGGCGTGACTGCCGCCCATGGCGGCCGCCCCCGGCACGCCTGCACACCGCATGCATTTCCGCGCCGACCCCCAAAACCCCCGCGGCTTGCGCGCCGCACGCGCGCCCGGCACCCTGCAGGAGATCTCCCTGCGGAACGTAACCAGCACGCAACTCCCGTGCGGTCATCGGCGATAATGCGAGGAATTCGCATCCCCCGCCAACCACCCTCTGCCAACGCCACACATGACGCCAGCCAGTGAGGGAACACCCCATCCCCCACTGCATTGGCCGTCCTGTCGTGTTCGAACACTACCGTGAACTGCTGAACTTCCTGGCGCTCAAGGTACGCAGCCGGGACGCGGCCGCCGACCTGGCGCAGGAGAGCTTCGCGCGCGTCTATGCGGCGCAGCGATCAGGCTCGACCGTGCGCGACCCGCGCGCCCTGCTGTTCAGCACCGCGCGCAATCTGCTCGTCGATGCACACCGGCGCGCCAGCGCCCGGTTGCGCGCGGCCCCGCAGGATCCGGCCGAGGACATGGTGGAGCCCGACCAGTTGGCCGGACCCGATGCGCTGGAGCCCGAGATCGCGCTCTCGTCGCGCCAGCGCTTCGAAGTCGTCGCGGGCGTCGTGGACCGGCTGCCTCCGCGCTGCCGCAAGGCCTTCATGCTCGTGAAGTTCGACGGCCTCACCCACGCGGAAACCGCCGCGCGCATGGGCATCACGGTAAAGACCGTGGAGATGCAGGTCCAGATCGCCCTGCAGGCCTGCCGGAACGCCCTGGATGCGCTGGACGCCGCGCCAGGCAACGCCCGGGGCGGCAAGATGCGGGCGAAGCCGGTCGACTCCGAGAACTAGAAGTGCCGCACGCCATTCCGAATACAGGGTTGACGCCCGGCCATGCGTCTTCACCGATGACCCCACCCGCATGCCCGCGATGAACCCCGCCCCCGACGATGCCCGGCGCCTGCACCAGGAGGCGACGCAATGGTTCGTGCGCCGCCGGGACGCCGGCTGGCGGACCGAGGACGAGCGGGCCTTCCAGGCATGGCTGGGCACCGACCCGCGGCATGCCCCGGCCTACGAGCGCTGCGGCGCCCAATGGACGGAGCTCGATGGCATGCCGGGCGACCTGCTGGCGCGCCTGCGCCGCGACCTCGACGGTGAACCGCGCCGGGGCGCCGAGCCCCCGCGAGCGGCTGACGGCTCCCGCAGACGCTTCCTCGCATGGCCGGCGATGTCCGCAGCCACGGTTGCAGCGGCGGCGGTCGTGGCCTGCGGGGGCTACATGGCCTGGCAGCACTTCCTGGCCCAGCCGCTCTCCGCACAGGCGTACCGTACCGAGCGCGGGCAGCAGCGGAGCGTCCAGCTCGCCGACGGCTCGCGGCTGCGGCTGGACACGGCCACGCGCCTGGAGGTCACCTTCTACCGCGGGCGGCGCGAAGCGCGGCTGCTCGACGGCCAGGCGGAATTCGAGGTGCAGCCGGACAAGGACCGTCCCTTCCAGGTGCTCGCGGGTCCCCTGCAGGCGACCGTGGTCGGCACGCGGTTTTCCGTGCGGTACACGCCGGAAATCGGCCCCGGCGCGAGCGTCGCCGTGGAGGAAGGCAAGGTGCGGGTGACGGGCAGCGGCGCCGCGGGCGCGGCCCGGGGCGGGCGTCCGGAGCCCGTCCTGCTGTTGACCGCAGGCCAGCAGGCGGAGGTCGACAGTGAGGGGACGCTGGGCCCCCTGGCAGCGGTGCCGGCGGGCGGCATCGCCCCATGGCGAGAGCGGCGCGTCAGCTTCGTCGACACGCCGCTGGCCGAAGCGCTCGCCGAGCTGGAGCGCTACCGCGACACGGGACTGCGCGTGCGCGACCCCCGGGTGGCGGCGCTGCGGCTCTCGGGCACCTTCGATCCGATGGACCCGGGCGGATTGCGCCGGGCCCTTCCCCGCGTGCTGCCCGTGCGCCTGCGCGAGCACGATGGCGTGGCCGAGGTGCTGCCCGCGAACTGAGCCCTCCCATCCAGCGGTCTTACAGGGTCGAGGCGCGCTCTTGCGTCAACACAGGGAACGCGCATTTCTTATCCCTGGAGACCCCTGAATGCACCGCCTGCCACCACGCCCCCTGCCGATCGCCATCGCCCTGGCCCTTGCCCTGGGCAGTGCCTCGCTGCAGGCGCAGCCGGCCCCCGCCCCCCGTGCGGACACACCGGGCGCGGCCCGCGAGATCCGGATCGCCGCGCAGCCCCTGGCGCAGGCCCTCAACGAATGGGCACGCCAGACGCGCATCCAGGTGGCCGCGCCGCAAAGCGCCGTCGCCGGCAAGACCGCGCGCGCCGTGTCGGGGAGTTTGAACCCGCGCGAAGCGCTGGAGCGGCTGCTGGAGGGCAGCGGGCTGCGGGGCCGTTTCGAGGGCAACCTGGTGACGATCGAACCGGCCCCCACGCCCCCTCCTGCTGCCCCGCCGACGGAACAGGTGCTGCAGACCGTGACCGTGACCGGGACGGCCACGCGGCTGCCCAGCGATCTGCCCAAACCCCACGCCGGCGGACAGGTCGCCCGCGGGGCCCGCCTCGGCCTGCTGGGCAACGTCGACCTCATGGATACGCCCTTCAACGTCACCGCGTACACGGCCGAACTGATCGAGCACCAGCAGGCACGCAACATCGTGGACGTCCTCGCCAACGATCCGTCGGCGCAGGCGGGCGGCCCCCGGAGCTTCGACAATTTCTACATCCGGGGCTTCGCGGTGAACCGCGAGGAGATCGGCTTCGACGGCCTGTTCGGCATCTCCAGCGCCGAGGGCAACCTGCTCCAGGGCATCGAGCGCGTCGAGGTGATGAAGGGGCCGAGCACGCTGCTCAACGGCAGCGCCCCCAGGGGCACGGCCGGAGGCGCCATCAACCTCGTGCCCAAGCGGGCGGACGACACGCCGCTCACGCGGCTCACCACCAGCTACCTCGGCGAGGCCCACGGCGGCGTCCACCTGGACATCGGCCGCCGCTTCGGACCGGACAACGCCATCGGCGTGCGCATCAACGCAGCCTACAACGACGGACGCATGGCCGCGGACCACGAGTCCCTGCGCTCGCACAACCTCACCGCCGGTATCGACTACCGCGGCGAGCGCGTGCGGCTGAGCGCCGACCTCGGCAGCAGCGCCCAGCGACTGGACGGCGCGCGCAGCAACTTCTTCGTGGCCTCGCCCACGCTGCCGGCCGCCCCCGACGGCAAGACCAACGTCTGGCCGGCCTGGACCTACCAGGACAAGGAACACCGCTTCGGCGTGCTGCGCGGCGAGTTCGACCTCTCCGAGAGCGTGATGGCGACGCTCGCCTACGGCACGGCCACCTCGCAGCGGCGGATGATCGAAGCCTTCTCCGTGCTGGCCGATGCCGCCGGCACGCTCAACGCGTCCGCGAACGGACTGCACGAGCGCAACGAGCGCCGCAGCGCCGAGGCCAGCTTGCGGTGGCGTTTTAGCACCGCTGGCGTCAAGCACAACGTGGTGCTGGCGGCGAACCACTTCAGCTCGGACCTGAAGAACTTCCAGCCGACGATCAACTACGGCTACACGTCCAACCTCTACCGGCCGGTCGATGCACCCTCGCCCGGCGGCGGCCTGCTCGACCAGCCGCTGGTGCAGCTCGGCGAGACCACCCTGAACAGCGTGGCGCTCACCGATACCCTGGGCCTGCTCGATGGCCGGCTGCTGCTGACCCTGGGCGTGCGCCAGCAGAAGATCCAGGCCGACGCGTTCAACTACGCGACGGGGGCGTTCGAGTCCAGCTACCAGCGCAGCAGGACCACGCCGGCGATCGCGGCGGTCTATAAGCAGACTGAGCGGTTGTCGTTCTACGCGAACTACGTGGAAGCGCTCTCGCAGGGAGCGACCGCGCCCAGCACGGCCGTGAATGCCAACGAGGTCTTCCCGCCTTTCGTGTCCAAGCAGGGCGAGGTCGGCGTCAAGGTGGACTGGGGGCGCCTGACCACCACGCTGAGTGCCTTCGAGATTCGCCGTCCGAGCGGCCTGCTCGACGCGTCCAACCGCTATTCGGTCGATGGCGAGCAGCGCAACCGGGGCGTCGAGCTGCAATGGTTCGGGGAACTGCAGCGCTCGCTGCGCGTGCTGGGGGGCGCCACATGGACGCGTGCCCGACTCACCAAGACCCAGGGCGGTGCCAACGACGGCCGGCAGGCCGCCGGCGCGCCGCAGTGGCAGCTCAAGCTCGGCGGCGAATGGGACCTCGCCGCCCTCCCCGGACTCACGGCCACGGGCCGCGTGATCCACACGAGCTCGCAGCCGCTGACCGTGGACGATTCGGTGCGCCTGCCCGCCTGGACGCGGCTGGACCTGGGGCTGCGCTATGCCACCCAGTGGAATGGCAGGCCGCTCGTGCTGCGCGCCATCGTGGAGAACGCCGCGAACCGCCGCTATTGGGATTCCGTCCCGGCGTTCCAGGTCGCGACCTACGCGGCGCCACGCACGTTCCTGCTGTCGGCGTCGATGGACTTCTGAGATGGGCGCGCAGCGCCCCCGTGCGGCCCGGTGGCTGTGGGTCCGGGGGGCCTGGCCTGCGCATCGTTCCTCATCGTGGCCGGCCTCACGGGCAGCCTCCTGGCCTTCGGCCCCGAGCTCGATGCCTGGCTGAACCCGCACCTGTTCCGAAGCCCCGCACGCGGGACCCCGCTGCCCTTCGACGCGCTGGTCCAGCGCATCGAAGCGGCCGATCCCCGGGTCCAGGTGGACTATCTCACGGTGCCGAAGGTGCCGGGGCAGGCCGCGTTCGCCTTCGTCTCGCCGGCCCAGTTGCCGCATCGTGCGGATGCCCTGGCAGCGCCAGCGGGCTTCGACCAGGTGTTCATCGACCCGGTCAGCGGCGCGCTGCTGGGGCAGCGCCAGCGCGGCGCCTGCTGCCTGCAGGCCGAGAACCTCTACTACTTCGTCCTGCGCGTGCACCACAGCCTGTACCTGCCGGGGCACTGGGGATGGTGGTTCATGGGCGCCGTGGCCATCGCCTGGCTGCTGGACAGCTTCGTGGGCCTGTACCTCACGCTGCCGCTGAAGTCTCCGCTGTGGCGCAAGTGGGGGCCGGCCTGGCGCATCAAGGCCGGGAGCGGGGCCTATCGGCTCAACGTGGACCTCCACCGCGCGGGCGGACTGTGGCTGTGGTTCGCGCTGATCGCCCTGGCCCTGAGCAGCGTCGCCCTCAACTTGAAGCGCGAGATCTTCCTGCCGGTGGTGTCGTGGTTCTCGCCGGTCACGCCGACACCCTTCGACACCCCGCGCCCCAGCCCGCCGCGCGCGCCCATGCTGTCCTTCGAGGACGCGCGCCGGCGCGCCGACGCGCACGCGCACAGCCAGGGCTGGAGCGCGAGGACCTCCGGGGTGACGTGGGTCCGCTCATCGGGCATCTACCTCGCGCTGCTCTGGCCGTCGCACTACGACCGCGGCGCGGGGCTGGGCGAGCCCATGCTGTACATCGACGCGGCCACCGGGCAACTGCTGGGCCAGAGCGTTCCGGGGCACGGCAGTGCGGGGGATGTCTTCGCGCAGGCGCAGTTTCCGCTGCACAGCGGGCAGATGGGCGGGCTGCCCGGGCGGATCTTCGTCGCGGACATGGGGATCGCGATCGCCGTGCTCAGCATCACCGGGATCGTGATCTGGGCGCGCAAGCGCGGAGCAGCCGCGCGGTCCGCTGCGCTGACGCGTCGGACCTCGCGGCGCGGATAAGTGCTGTGGCGGATGGATTGGGGCGAAGCCTCTGGCATTTGCCGGGGGACGCGAGCATCGCACTTCGGTGTCGCGCCCCACCTCGTATCGAGACTACCGAATTCATTAAGACGATCGGATGTTCAAAGCGGACTTATTCCTTTGAATGCACTGAACTTCTCAATATCGGCACCTGCTTTCCGAAAGAACTCCATTGCAGCATCGAAATCTTCGAAAACTCTTCTCTCTTCAAAATCACCATAATCATCAATCGCATCCATTTTCGATGAATCGATGGAGAATTTGTAAACCAAATACTCCCCTCCCACTCCTTTCATAGCGTATTGATTAAAGAACTCAATGCCTTCTTGGCTTACCTTCTCGGAATAGCCTCTAGTCTTCCCTTTGCCCATGGCATCGAGCAATGACTCAAGATCCAAATCAACCTCCTGCGCAGAGGGACAGTAGCGACTTTGCTGGACAACCGAATACTGAGCCATACGAAAAAAATGGCGCAGACCGGATGATGCACCTGCCCGAAAATTATCTGCAAAACTCAGACTCCGACGCCTTGTAAAAAAACAAAGCCTCTTTGAGTCTTGAATTGTTTCTCGGAGTGGCCTGACAGCGCTTCACGAAAGCACTGTGCAGTCAGTTTTCCTTTGCTTTCTGCAGTGCCACCTCAAACATTTTCATGTTTTGATAGTTGTTGTCCTTGTCGCGAGCCTTACTCCATTTAGCAAATGCTTCCTTCCACACGACCAAGCCAGCCGCCGTCAAGTCATCCGCAAGAACAACCAGATCCTTTTTGACAATCCCATCACTATCCAGAGGGTCAAACTTGATCAGGCCGTTGCTTTTGAAGAACAGAAAAATGGCCGTGCATTTCTGAAGAACCTGTTTCTTGTATTCAACATTCTTACTGGCCCCATAGATCGTCTCCATATGGAATATTTCATCCATCAAAACCTCCGTTCATTCCACCCTGATAACCCTAGATGTCCCTTCAACAGGAACCAATACCTTACTGCCGGGCAATCGAACAAAAGTGCCACCTTGATTTCTGATAGCCCGCTCCTTCGATAGCTGCGCAGTTTTATCCGCACTCTTGCTAGTAACCTCGACGGGTCGCCATTTTCCATCTTTTCCTTTGACAACATAGTCAATATTTCTTCCCGTTCCGTCACCACCACTACTATTGTCCCTGACTCGCTCCCCTTTCGCGTTACGAAGGGCCCTCTCACGAAGAACATTGTCTTTTCCAAAAACTGCTCTTAACTTTGCCCCAACGCGTTCTTCGCGTCGCGTCCCATCGATTTTTTGCTGTATACACGCCCAACCCAGAGGATCGATCCATGCAATCGGATTTGGCGCGTATTGGTGCAGATTGAGGCCACCCGCCAGCCCGATCGGATCGGGCGTGGTGAAAGCTCCCAGATCCGGGCTGTAGTACCGAAACGTGTTGTAGTGCAGCCCTGTCTCTCTGTCCAGGTACTGCCCCTGCATGCGCAGGTTCTGCGGCATCGGTGAGGGACTCGCCTGCGCTTGGTGCCCAGTCTCGGCCACCAGAGCATCCACAGGCCGGCCAGCGGCATCGAACGCCTGCCAGTGCTCCTGCACGGTCGCACCCCAAGTGCGGAACTGAGCCCGCCACACCAGGTTGCCCTGTGCGTCGCTCATCTCCTCGGGCTGACCATTGGGCTGGACGTGAAAATAGTAGATCAGCGCCGTGGCGCTGCCCGGTGGACGACCCGTCGGCGGTGGTGATGCACCATGTTCGTCCTGCGGGTCGTTCGCGGCCGCGACGTTGAACCGATCGCTCCAGTCCGGGTTCGTGTTCGGGACCGACGCCTGCTTGCCCGCCCGCGTATCGTGCCCAAACGCATGGCGCGCAGCCGGATGCGCCTCGATTGCGCCCGCGCCATCGATCCGGGCCAGTGGAACGTAGCTGTCCGGCTCATAGAGGTACGTGGTGCATTGCTCACCTCTGCGTTCCTGCAGCAGGCGCATGCTTTCCCAGGTGAAGAGCGTCGCGCCGAAGTCGTCCTCCTTGGCCACGCGCCGCCCAATGGAATCGTAGTGATAGCGGAACACCTGCCGCAGAGGTTCGCCGTCCTTGCCCGCACGGATCACCGCCGCATGCGTCATGCGGTGCTGTGCGTCGTAGCGGAAGTGCTGCTCTACATGCGCCCCGATGCGCAGGCGGATCAGGCGACCGAAACCATCGTAGTCGTAGCGCTTGTCCTGCAGCACCTTGACCCGGTTGTGCCGCACCCAGCCCCGGCCCTGGGTCGCGAGGCTCTGGGCCTCCAGCGCGCCGATGCGGTTGCCGGCCGGGTCGAAGTGGAAGTTCTCCTGCAGCGCCGGATGGCGTTGCGTCAAACTGCCCACGATGCGCCCGGCCTCATCGTAGCTGCGCACGGTCGTCCCATGGCTACTGTGTTCCTCGTGCACGAGTTCGCCGTTGGCGTCGTGGCCGTAACGCTTGAGCAAAGTGTCCTCCAGGCCCGGCTGGCGCAGGCGCGCAGTCCAGTCCGCGTCACCGGGGTTCCAGACGCCCGGCCCCCCAGTGCCGCTCTCCACACGCAGCAGGGCCGGACGCACCCAGGTTGCGGTGCGCCGGCCCACGCCATCGTGGGCGAAGCGGCTCGCCAACCGCCCCTGCGTACGCAGCACTTCGCGATGCAGGCCGTCACGCTCGAAGTCACTCACGACGATGCCGTCCAGGTTGATCTGGTGCAAATGCCCACTGCCATAGTGCAGGTAGTTCACCGTGCGGCCATCAGGCATCACCGTGGCGATCCGGTTGCCCAGGGCGTCGTAGGCGTGCTGCAACAAGCCGGCATGCGCCCCGCCGCTTTCACCGATGGCGCACACGCTGTCCTCCCGCAGCAGTTGCCCCAGCCGGTCATACTGCCACGCGTGCCGCGACAGCCGCCGGCCCGCGGGAGTGAGTTCCTCGGTCTCGGCGAGTTCGCCTGTGGGCGTGTAGCGATAGGTCAGGTGGGCCTGCAAGGCCATTGCCTGGATCTGCGCTCGCGCATCCGTTTGCACTATGAAGATGCGCTTGCCCACCAACTGCCCAGCCTCGTCGCGCTCCAGGCGGGTATGAATGGGCTGCACGGGCGCGTGGCCCGCCACGTCATCCCAGGCACCCGGCGGCATGGGGTACTCGGTGATGCCGACCACCTGCCCGGCCGCGTCCCGCTCCAGCGCTTGGTGTGAGCCGTCAATGCGCGTTTCGCTCACCTGCCGGTCGGCCGCATCGTAGGCGAACTGGTAGGTCTGGCGGTTCTCGTTGACCAGCGCCGCGAGGCGGTGCGCCGCGTCGTAGCCCAAGTGGATAGTGCTCGCCAGCCCGCCGACAGTGCGCGTGCGCCCGAGCAGTTGGCCACGCGCGTTGTAGCTGTAGTGGGTGGTACGGCCCAAGGCATCGCTGGCCTGCACACATTGTCCCGCCGCGTTGTAGCGCCAGGCGTGGCTGGCGCCATCCGGAAGCGCGATGCGCAACAGCCGGCCCAGCGCATCGTGTTCGGTGCGCGTGGTCTGCCCCAGGGCGTTGGTCTCCTCACGCAGGTGCCCCCGTTGGTCGTAGGCGAAGCGTGTAGCTTGGCCCGAGCAGTCAGTGAACACTGTCGGCAGGCCTCGCGCATCCCACTGCAGGCGCTTGCGGCCGCCATGCGCATCGGTAATGACAATGGGCAAGCCTTGGTCGTCGTTGGCATAGGTCGTGGTGTGACCCAGCGGATCGGTTTCCGCGAGCAGGTTGCCGTGGTCGTCGTAGCGGTAGCTCCAGGCGCCACCCGCGGGATCGATACTGGACTGCAGCAGGCTCGCTGGCCCGGGCGTCCATCGCCAGCGCTGAGTGCGCCCCAGGGGATCGGTTTCCGCGACGGGATTGCCGGTGTCGTCGTAGGCCCAGGCGGTGGCTTGGCCGAGCGGATCTACATGGCGCAGAAGCTGCCGCAATGCGTTGTACTCCTGCTTCCAGGTAGCGCCGAGGGCGTCTGTGTATTCGGTGATTTCGTGGTCGCCGTTCCAGCGCCAGCGGCACGTGCGGCCCTGGGCATCGGTGACCTGGGTGGTGCGGGCGGCCAGGTCGTAGGCGAGACGATGGTCCGCGCCATCGTCCGTCCAGTGGCGCACGACGCGCCAGTGGGGGCCGCTGCGCGCGCCGAGGTCCGCATCAAAGCGCTGCCAGGCGTAGTGGCAGTTCAGCCCCGTCGGCAGTTGGTGGTGCACCAGATGGCCCTGCTCGTAGGCGAAGCGGCGCACTATCTCACCGTTGCGGTCGGTGACCTGCGCCAGTTGGGCCTGCAGGCTCCGGAGATCGCCGTGGTGCTCGTAGCGCGCCAGTACCTCGGGAGCCTCGCCTTGCGCCCCTATGCGCAGCGCGATCTGGCGCAGGCGGCGGCTGTCCGGAAAGTACTCGAAGGCCAGCAGCCGACCCGCGCTGTCGGCCAGATGCGCGAGGCGGTGCTGCGCGTCGTAGCGCAGCGCGTGGAAATTGCCGTTGCGGTCCTCCACGCGCCGCAGTTGCAGCACCCCGCCGCCTGCGATGCCGCCCGGCAGCGCATCCTGCGCCTTACCGAACCATTGGTAGTGCCCCTCCGCAGTGACGGCCAGGTAGTCGCCGCCTTCGCTGCAGAGGATGCCCATGCCCTCGGCCACGCTGAATTGGCCTTCGCCGGGCGGTGGCGCATCGAAGGTGATGTCCCGCCCGTCGCCGTCGAAGTAGGTGATCGTGGCCACACCATCCGGACCGGTCCCTAGATGCAACTGCTGGCAGTAGGGCGTGCTCCAGCCCTGCCCGAAGGGTCCCTGGGGGCGATAATCCAGGCTGTTGTAGATACGCTGCCAGACGATGGGCAACACGCCGGGCAGCACGAAGTCCAAGTCCTCACCATCGCCCAGCAGCTTGGCACCGGAAGCCACGTGCACCGGACGGCCAAGGATCGCCGGAAGCGTCATCGCCGCGGAGCCTGCCGCCTGCGCAGCCTGCAGGATGCATGGCACGCTCTGGAGGACCGCCTTGGGGTCTCGCGCCAGGTTCCACAGGCACTTTATGTTCTTGTAGAAGCGGCGAACCTCCAGCGCGAAGAGCAGCCCTCGCAGCCAGATGCTGGCCTCTTCGTCGTAGTCGCGCACGGTGGCCGGCGCGCCGCCGATGAAGACGTTCGACGAACCTTCGTGGATGGCCGCGCCGCAAACCACCCTGTCTCCCTTGCGCGCGGCCAGCGCGTCGTTGATGAGCGTCTGGCGCGGCCCTTGCGCCGCGCCCTGGGCGATGAGATTGACGGGTCGGACATGATGATCGCTGCAATACACTTCGTCGAGTGGCACGGCATCGGTGGCCCGGGCGGCCGGGCGGCCATTGATGAACACATCCGGCGAGCCCGACGTGATCTTGCCCTTGACCTCCCAAGTCTCCGGCACGATGTAGTCGGCGATCTTCTCGCCGATGTTGCCGCCCGCCACGCTGACCGCAAGCGTGGCCAGCGCACCGGTCGCGATCACCGCCCCCGCCAGGATGGGAGCGGCCAGTCCGCCAGAAACGACCGTCCCCACCGCCGACAGGCCCGCAGCCACGCCAGCGGCAATGGTGCCTGCGCACACGGCGCCCAGGACCGCCGCTCCGGCGGCGATGCCCACCACCTTCGCCAGCAGGCGCGAATTCGCGTTGCTGTGCGCGATGGGGTCATTGCGGCGGGCGGCGGCGGGATAGGTGCTCATGAGTGACCGTCAGGAAGGGAAATCCACTTGAGGGCCTCGAGCGCGACGGCGCGCGAGGGGAAACGTGGCCATCACGCGCGCGGCTGGAAGCTGTCGCAGATGGCACGCCAACGGGTCTTTTGCGCCTCGGTGAAGGGAACCACCGATGCCCCTGTCAGCACCAGCACGCCGGACTGGTCGGCGAGCAGCCACGTGCGCTGGCGCTGGTGGACGGTCTGGCCGTTCTGGCGGAACGTCTGCACGCACTCGAGCGATGCCAGGCCCCTGGTGGGAATGCCCGTGTCGCCCAGCCGCTCCTCCACCTTGAAGTCCTTCACCTGTGTGGACACCGCTTTGAACTGGCGCTCCATGTAGGCGTTGAAGCTCTCGCCAGCCTCCAGGCGGTCCCGCGTGGCAATGAGGCTCATGTCCAGGCCGCTTGTGCCGGTCATGAGCATGTGCATAGTGTTGTCGTGGAGGCCATCGGGCAGTTCGAAGCTGCCTTCCTGCATCTGATAGCGCATATCGTGCTTTCGTTGGGATGGAGGGGATACGCCACGTCCAGCGGTCGATCGGAGGAGACGCAGAGCGCGCGCGGGCTCCTATTCAGGCGCTGCCGCCGAGCAGTTGAGCTGGATCGGCACGCCGTAGAGGTCGAGCAGTTCGGAGAGCTCAATCAACCCGTTCTTTCCCCGTATCACGACCTTGCCGTCGTTGGTGAGCGTGATGGAGGCGCCATCGCCTTCCTTGCCGGCCGTGAGCGTGATCGTGGCCCCGGCCTGCAGGCGGATGTGCTGACCGGCCTTGACGAGCACCGAGTCCTCGGTGGCCTGCAGGTTGACGTTCTGCTGGCCGACGATGGTCGCGGTGTCCGTGCGCGAGGCCAGGGTGGCGTTCTGCTGGGCGGTGAGGTTCAGGTTGCCCGTCTGCGCATCGGTGGCGATATCGCCTGCGCCCACCGTGGTGCGCTGCCCGCCTTCGGAGACGTGGGTCAGCATGCCGGCCTTGGCGAGTTGGGTGAGCTGCGCGCCGCTGGAGACCGTGATGTGCTGCGTGGCGTGCATTGAGGCGCTTTGCCCGGAACTGATGACGATGGGCTTGGGGCTAATCAAGCTCTGACCCTCCGGACTCACTATGGAGACGATGGGCTGCGTGATGTCGCGCGACAGTTCGCGCAGCGCCTGCGACTGCGGCATGGCCGGATCCGTGTCGGACGGCAGCACCGCTTCCGGCCCGCCGCCGCTGCCTCCGTGCCCCTGGAATGCCGAGAGCGCGGCCGCCGCCTTGGACAGCGTCGCCGACGCAGCCTGCCCGCCGGTCATGGCCGCGATGCCGGCGCCCAGTTCCATCATGTGCGAGGTCTTGAGTGAGTTGAGTGCGCCGATGTTCGCGTCCAGCGCCTGGGCCGCCTGGCTGGCCTGCTGCATGAGCGACGCCGTGCCGGCCAGCCCTGCTCCCAACTGCTCGAAGCCGTCGGGGTTGTTCACCGACACCCGGGACGTGAAGTCCTGGTTGTAGGTGGTGATGAGCAACCCCTTGTCCGCACGGATCGAGCCCCACAGGTCGGTGCGCAGCTCGAAGCCGTAGCCGCGCTGCGAACCCGAGCCCTGGTGCATCAGGTAGCCCATGTTCAGGTACGTGTTGCCGTAGGTGTTGGACAGCTCCAGGTGCTCGATGCCCTTCTTGTCCTCGAAGCGCAGCATGCTCGCGCCGCCGCCGCCCTTGCTCCAGTGCGTGAGCGTGCCGGACTGGGTCTTGTTGTCGGGCAGCTTCCAGGGCGGCATCTGGTCGGCGTTGTAGACGCGGCCGGTGATGAGCGGGTAGTCGGGGTCTCCGTTGAGGAAGTCCACGATCACTTCCTGCCCGATGCGCGGCAGGTAGATGCTGCCGTAGTTCTGCCCGGCCCAGCCGTGCGAGACGCGGATCCAGCAGCTC
>NZ_QLTA01000020.1 GCF_003269065.1 Paracidovorax anthurii | reverse complement strand
CGGCGGCATGCTGGTGGTAGTAATAGATGCCCTCGTGCTCCATCAGCCGCGACACGAACTGGAAGTCGCTCTCGTCGTACTGCACGCAGTAGTCCCAGGTGCGGTAGCCGCGCGTGAGCTTCTGCTCCATCGGGAAGCCATACGTGCCCAGCACCTCCTCGATGATCTGGGGCACGGTCTTGTTCTGGAAGATCTTGAAATCGCTCTTGCGCGAGGCGAGCCACAGCCAGGGCTGCAGGCGCAGGCGGTAGGCGTAGAAGCGGTGGTCCTGGCCCTGCATGCCGAAGCGGGTGACGATGCCGTCGATGTACCGCTTGCCGCCGTCCTGGGTCTCGATGACCACCGTGGCGTTCTTGCCCAGCAGGGCCTTGGGGTCGATGTCCTTGTCCTCGCTCTGGAGCTCGATGTCCAGCGAGAAGAGCTGGCTGATGTCCTCCCGGCCGCGCAATCGCCGGAACTGGAGCTGCTCGCCCAGAGGGGTCTGGATGGTGACGCGGCGTGACATGGTCTGCAGAACCTCCCCTGGACCTGTTTGTTGGAGTCGAGAAGGGCGGGATGATAGGCAGTTATGCCGGAAATCGGCATCCATCCCGCTTCGGAACTTTGTGTCTGAATGTGAGGGGCGCGCCCGGTGGCCGTGGCGCCGCCGGGGAGCCCTCCACGGGCATCCGCTATCCTAGGAGCCCTGTCAACCACCGCACGTCCTGCACCCCAAGACCGTGTCCGATCCCCACCCCGCGCGCCCGTCCGACCGAGAGGACAAGCGCACGTTCCTGCAGCGGCTCATCGAATTCATCCATCCCGGGCCCGATTCCAAGGACGAGCTCATCGCCACCCTGGCCGAGGCCGAGGACAACGACGTCATCAACGCCGATGCCCGCGTGATGCTCGAACGCGTGCTGCGCATGGCCGAGATGACGGCCAGCGACGTGATGGTGCCGGCCCCGCGCATCGATCTGATCGACATCGATTCGCCGTTCGAGCCGCTGCTCCACCAGGTGATCGACACGGCGCACTCGCGCTTCCCCGTCTACCAGGGCGAGCGCGAGAACATCATCGGCATCCTCATGGCCAAGGATCTGCTCAAGCTGCAGCGGGCGCCCGGGCTGAACATCCGCGCGCTGCTGCGCCCGGTGGTCTACGTGCCCGAGAGCAAGGGCCTGAACGACCTGCTGCGCGAGTTCCGCGCCAACCGCATCCACATGGCGGTGGTGATCGACGAGTTCGGCCGCATGGCCGGGCTGGTCACCATCGAGGACGTGCTGGAGCAGATCGTGGGCGAGATCGAGGACGAGTTCGACATCCCCGAGGACGAGGGCGACATCTTCGCCCTGGCCGACCGCACCTACCGCGTGAGCGGCGACACGCCCGTGGAGCGCGTGGCCGAGGCCTTCGGCATCGCCGCCATCGAGGGCAGCGACCGGGACGAGCAGTTCGAGACCATCGGCGGCCTGATCGCCCACGAGCTGGGCCACGCGCCGCGCCGGGGCGAGGCGCTGGAGCTGGCCGGCCTGCGCTTCGTGGTGCTGCACACCAAGGGCGGGGCGGTGCGCTGGTTCAAGGTCGCGCCCGTGCCGCCCGAGGCGGGCGCCGGCGCGGACGCGGGCTGAGCATGCCCGCGCCGTTCCCATCCGGCGGGCGCGCTGCCGCGGCGCCCGCGGCGGTCCTGTGGCCGGCCGCGCTGATCGCCGGCCTGGCCCAGGCGGCCTCCATCGCCTGGCCCTGGGGCGGGGAGCCGCTGTGGTGGCTGCAGCTCGCGTCGCTGGCGGCCTTCGCGCGCGTGCTGCTCGGCGCGCGCAGCGTGCGGCAGGCGGCCGGCCTGGGCGCCGCCTTCGCCACGGCGTGGCTCGCCGGCACCTTCTGGTGGCTGTTCATCTCCATGCACACCTATGGCGGGCTGGCCGCGCCGCTGGCCGTGCTGGCCGTGCTGGCGCTGGCGGCCTTCCTGGGCAGCTATTACGCGGCCGCGGCGGCGGTTTTCAAGGCTTTCGGCCCCCATGTCGGCGAGAAACGGACATGGGCTGCTATGCTTTTTGGAGCACTCTGGCTGCTGGCGGAACTGGCGCGCGGCGTCTGGTGGACGGGCTTCCCCTGGGGCGCGGGCGGCTACGCGCATGTGGAAGGCCCGCTGGCCGTGCTGGCGCGCTGGGTGGGGGTGTACGGCATCGGCGCGGTGGCGGCGGTGGCGGCGATGCTCGCGGCCCAGATGCGCGCGTCCGATCTGCGCCGTCCCGGGTGCTGGGCCCTGGCCGCCGTGGCGGCCGCCGCGTGGGCGGGCCTGGCCGCGCACCGCCACTGCGCGGTGGAGCTGTGCCACACCCCGATGCGCGCGCCCGCGAAGCTGTCCGTGGCGCTGCTGCAGGGCAATATCCCGCAGGACGAGAAGTTCCAGCCCGGCAGCGGCGTCCCCCTGGCCCTGCAGTGGTACGGCGACGCGCTGCGCGGCACCCGGGCATCGCTGGTGGTGGCGCCGGAGACGGCCATCCCGCTGCTGCCCCAGCAGCTCGTGCCGGGCTACCTGGAATCCATCGACCGGCGCTACACCGCCAGCACCGGCGCGGACGCCCGCGCCGCGCTGCTGGGCATCCCGCTGGGCGACCCGGAGCAGGGCTACACCAACTCGGTCGTCGGCTTCGCGCCCGGGCAGGCGGAGCGCTACCGCTACGACAAGCACCACCTCGTGCCCTTCGGCGAGTTCGTGCCGCCGTTCTTCCGCTGGTTCACCGAGCTGATGAACATCCCCCTGGGCGACTTCAACCGGGGCGCGGTGGGCCAGGCGCCTTTCGCGTGGGCGGGCCAGCGCATCGCGCCCAACATCTGCTACGAGGATCTGTTCGGCGAGGAGCTGGCGGCGCGCTTCGCCGACCCCTCGGCCGCGCCCACCCTCTTCGTGAACATGAGCAACATCGCGTGGTTCGGCGACTCGGTGGCCATCGACCAGCACCTGTCCATCAGCCGCATGCGCGCGCTGGAGTTCGAGCGGCCCATGGCGCGGGCCACCAACACCGGCGCCACGGCGCTGATCGACCACCGCGGCGTGGTCGTGCGGCGCCTGCCGACGCAGCAGCGCGGCATCCTGGAGGGCGAAGTGGAAGGCCGCGACGGCCCGCCCACGCCGTTCGCGTGGTGGGCGGCCCGCGCGGGGCTGTGGCCGCTGTGGCTGCTGGGGGTGGCCGGGGCCGTGGCCGCGATCGTGGCGGCCGGGCGGCGCCCGCGCTGACGGGCCGCGTCAGGCGGTGGCCGTGCCCACCGCGTCCGCGTGGTGCGGCCCCGCCAGCACGCCGTGCAGCAGCCCCGGCAGCAGGCCCAGCATGCGCGCCGCGTGCCGGTCGGGCGGGCGGTGCTCGGCATGGTAGGCATAGAGCGGGATGGGGGCCAGGTCGCGCAGCGGCACGGCCACCACGGCGGCCGGGTCCAGGTTGCCGGCGGTAAGAAAGTCCACCACCGTCCAGCCCAGGCCGCGCCGCACCAGTTCCACCGCGAGCTGCGAGGTCTGCACCTGGATGCCGAGCTCGGTGTGCACGCCCAGGCTGCGGGCCAGCTCGGTCATGGGCGCGCGCATGGGATCGTCGCCCAGCAGCTGGATCATGGGCGTGTTGGCCAGGAACGAGATCGGGTCGTTGCGGCTCACGCGCACGGCGCGCTGCCAGATGTCGCGGCCCACCGCGATCGACAGCGGCCCGCTCACCAGCATGCCGCTGACCACCTGCGGGTGCGGGTGCGGGTAGAAGCCCAGCGCGAAATCCACCGTGCGCGTCGTGAGCGCCTGCGCCATCTGGTCGGGGTGCAGCGTGCGCACCTCCACCTTCACGCGCGGCGATTCGCGCGCGTGCAGTTCCAGCACGATGGGCAGGAAGGTGTGCGTGACCGAGGGGACCGCGCCCAGCCGCACCTGCCCGCCCTCGGGCTGGCGCAGGTTGAGGGCGGTGCGGCGCAGTTCGTCGAGCTGGCGGTGGATCTGGCCCGAGGCCGCGAACAGCGCCTGGGCCTCGGGCGTGGGCACGAGCGCGCCGCGCACGCGGCTGAAGAGCGGGTAGCCGAGCTGCAGTTCGGCGTGGGCGATGGTTTTGCTGACGGCTGAGGGCGTGATGCTGACCAGTCGGGCGGCGGCGCTCATGTTGCCCGTCTGCATGACGGCCTGGAAGACTTCGAGTTGCCGGAGATTCATGGCATGGGAGAGGCGGATCGGAAAGGGTGTGAATTTCACTCACACCTCGCGGTGGATTATTCCGCACCGCAGGGCCCGCGCTTTCCTACCATACGGCACCCCCGCAACGGGGTGTAACAATTAATCTAGGAGATAAGCAAGTCATGTTCTCGCAACAGAGTTTCAAGCGCCTGCTGGCCGGCGCCGCCTTCGCTGCCTGGGGCCTCGTGGCCGGCGCGCAGACCGCACAGCCTCCCGCCAAGCCGAATGTCGTGGTGCTGGCCACCGGCGGCACCATCGCCGGCGCGGGCGCCACCGCGGCCAACAGCGCGTCCTACGCAGCGGCCAAGGTGCCGGTGGACAAGCTGCTGGCCGGGCTGCCCGAGCTGGCCAACGTGGCCTCGGTGAAGGGCGAGCAGGTCTTCCAGATCGCCTCCGAGAGCTTCACCAATGACCACCTGGTGCAACTGGGCAAGCGCGTCTCCGCGCTCTCCAAGCAGTCCGACGTGGACGGCATCGTCGTCACCCACGGCACCGACACGCTGGAAGAGACCGCCTACTTCCTGAACCTGGTCGTGCACACCAGCAAGCCCATCGTGGTGGTGGGCTCCATGCGCCCCGGCACGGCCCTCTCGGCCGACGGCGCGCTGAACCTGCTGGAGGCCGTCACGGTGGCCGCCAGCAAGGACGCCGTGGGCAAGGGCGTGCTCGTGACCATGAGCGACGAGATCCAGAGCGGCCGCGACGTGATCAAGGGCGTGAACATCAAGACCCAGGCGTTCCGCAGCCAGTGGGGCCCGCTGGGCATGGTCGTGGAAGGCCAGACCTACTGGTTCCGCGCCCCCGTCAAGCGCCACACGATGCAGTCGGAGTTCAACATCGACGAGATCACCGCCCTGGCGCCCGTGGACATCGTCTACGGCTACGGCAACGTGCCCCGCTCGATCTCCGATGCCGTGGGCAATTCGGGCGTGAAGGCCCTGATCCACGCCGGCACGGGCAATGGCTCGGTGGCCGACCGCATCGTGCCCTCCCTGCAGGAGCTGCGCGGCAAGGGCGTGCAGATCGTGCGCTCCTCGCGCGTGGCCGACGGCTTCGTGCTGCGCAACGCCGAGCAGCCCGACGACAAGTACGACTGGGTGGTGGCGCACGACCTGAACCCCCAGAAGGCCCGCATCCTGGCGGCCGTGGCCCTGACCAAGCCGCAGACCAGCAAGGAACTGCAGCGCATCTTCTGGCAGTACTGATCGGTTGCGGCCATGGCCGCGGGTGGGGGGCTTCCATGGCCGCCTTCCCGGGGCCGGGCGCTGCTTCCACCCCCACCAGGCCGCTTCATGCGGCCTTTTTTTCTGCATCGCATGAATCGGCCACGGTGCGCCGGCGCGTGGTTTGTCGCGTCCGCAAGGGGCCCGGACGCTCCGCAGACTGGATAATACGTGTTTGCGACCGCCGGTCCGCCGGCTCGCTCGCACACGAAACGCGGCGCCCGCGCCCATCTGGAGCACGACTGACAATGGCTGAATCCTTTTCCTATGAACAACTGATCGCCTCGGGTGAAGGCAGGCTGTTCACCCCTGACAGCGGGCGACTGCCGCTGCCGCCCATGCTGATGTTCGACCGCATCACGCACATCGACGCCGACGGTGGCGCGCACGGGCTGGGAAAGATTCGCGCCGAACTCGACGTGCGCCCCGACCTCTGGTTCTTCGACTGCCACTTCCAGGGCGATCCCGTCATGCCCGGCTGCCTGGGCCTGGACGCCATGTGGCAGCTCATCGGCTTCTACCTCACCTGGCTGCAACTGCCCGGCCGGGGCCGCGCCCTGGGTGCGGGCGAGGTCAAGTTCACGGGCGAGGTGGGCCCGGGCGTGAAGCTCGTCACCTACGAAATCGACATCAAGCGCGTCATCAAGCGCAAGCTGGTCATGGCCATCGGCGATGCCCGCCTGCTGGCCGACGGCCAGGAGATCTACGCGGCCTCCGACCTGCGCGTGGGCCTGTTCAAGCGCGAGGATGCGGCCGGCGCGGCGGCTCCGGCGCAGGAGGGAGCGGGGGCATGAGCATGAAAAAGCGTGTCGTCATCACCGGCGCGGGCATCGTCTCGTGCATCGGCAACGACCTCGCCACCGTGGAGGCCGCGCTGCGCGAGAGCCGTCCGGGCATCCGCGCCATGCCGCGATTCGCCGAGCTGGGCATGCGCAGCCAGGTGGCAGGCGTGCCCGAGATCGACCTGGAGGCGCGCATCGACCGCAAGCAACTGCGCTTCATGGGCGACGCGGCGGCCTATGCCCACCTCGCCCTGGCCGACGCCATCGCCCAGGCCGGGCTCACGCCAAGCCAGGTCTCGCACCCACGCACCGGCCTCATCATGGGCTCGGGCGGCGGCTCGCCCGAGAACCAGATCGAATCCGCCGACATCCTGCGCTCCAAGGGCATTCGCCGCGTGGGGCCGTACCAGGTCACGCGCTGCATGAGCTCGACCGTGTCGGCCTGCCTCTCGACCAACTACGGCATCAAGGGCATCAACTACTCCATCACCTCGGCCTGCAGCACCTCGGCGCACTGCATCGGCGCGGCCGCGCAGCAGATCGCCTGGGGCATGCAGGACGTGATGTTCGCGGGTGGCGGCGAAGAGGTCACCTGGGGCATGGGCCTGCTGTTCGACGCCATGGGCGCCATGTCCAGCAAGTACAACGACACGCCCGAGCAGGCCTCGCGCGCCTACGACGCGAACCGCGACGGCTTCGTGCTCTCGGGCGGCGGCGGCGCCGTGGTGCTGGAGAGCCTGGAGCATGCGCAGGCGCGCGGCGCCACCATCCTCGGCGAGGTGGTCGGCTTTGGCGCCACCTCCGACGGCGCCGACATGGTCGCGCCCTCGGGCGACGGCGCCATCGCCTGCATGCGCCAGGCGATCGAGGGCCTGGACGGGCCCATCGACTACATCAACACCCACGGCACCTCTACCCCCGTGGGCGACGTGCCCGAGCTGCGCGCCATCCGCGAGGTGTTCGGCGACGCCGTGCCGCCGTTCTCCTCCACCAAATCGCTCACCGGCCACTCGCTGGGCGCGACCGGCGTGCAGGAGGCGATCTACTGCCTGATCATGCTCCAGAAGGGCTTCATCGCCGGCTCGGCCAACGTCGAGGCGCCCGACCCCGCCGTGGAGGGCATGCCCCTCGTGACCGCCACGCGCGAAGCCCCGCTGCGCACGGCGCTGTCCAACAGCTTCGGCTTCGGCGGCACCAACGCCTGCCTGGTACTGCGCCGCTGGGAAGGCTGACGCGGCTCCGCCATCGAAGCGGTCGCGGTGTTTTCGCCGGTTTCCTGCTTCGATGGCCCGCCCGCCTGGGGCTGCGCCCGCCCCGGTGCGGCGGCGGGCGGGCACCGGCTCAATAGTTCTCGTTGACATCGCGGAACGGCCCGAACTTCGCCCGGCGGTAGGCCTCGGGCTGCCCGGGGAAGTGTTCCGGGATCGCGAAGCCCTGCGGGCGCAGCGCGGGGTCCGGGTAGAGGCGCTGGCGGTTCGGGTTCTGCAGGCGGGGCGTTGCGTCGTCGTTCAGGAAGGCCGCGATGTCGAGTGCCTGCTCCGGCGTGAGCTGGGGCCGGTCGTGCGTGGCGCCCAGGGGCATCGAGGCGCGGATGTAGCGCGCGAGCAGCGGCACCGCGAACATGTGGCCCGCGTTGTCGTAGGTGTCGCTGCCCGCGATCGGCGGGAACAGGTATCCGCCCCCGGCGTCGAAATCGGGGCGGCGCTGGCCGGCGGCGTCCGTGCCGTGGCAGCTGCTGCACAGCGCGGCGTAGAGCTTCGCGCCGCGCCGCGGGTCGGCCGCCCGCCGGGTGGGCGGCAGGGGCATCAGGCCCGTGCGCTCCATGGCCGAGTGGGGCGGCGTGCCCTGCGCCAGCCAGCGCAGATAGGCGACGATGGATTTCACCTCGGGCGACTCCGGCGTGACCGGCACGCTGCCGGGGCCGAACATGCCGATCACGCGCTGCTCCAGCGAGATGATCTTGCCGGACTTGATGTCGAACTTCGGGTAGTCGTTGACGGCGTTCACCAGCGGCAGCGCGTAGGGCTTGGTGCCGGGCAGGCCGGACGGGCCCGCCTGGTGGCAGTGCACGCAGTTCAGGCTGTTCCAGCCCATGCGCTTCGATGCGTCGGGCGCGAGCTTGCCGACGCGGGGCGAGGTGTTGCGCAGCAGATTGATGCCCTCGCGGACCGCATCGCCCTCGGGGCCTGCCGGGATGCGCGCCGCGTCGGGCTCGCGCCAGGGCTGGGGCGGGCGCGCCGCATAGCGCTCCAGCATGGCGCGCGCCTGCGGGGTGGGCAGGGTGTCGCCGACCTGGTGCGGCGCGATGTCGAAGGCCTGCGCGGAGCCGGCGAAGGCCCAGAGGCCGAGGAAAAGTGAAAGCGCTTCCACCCGTTTCATGCGTGTCGTGGTCCTGTTTTTTTCGAGAAAGGCTGGGCCCCGCATGGCGCCCTCGGGGCGGGCTTCCATGCCGGAGCGTGGATTCTGCACTGCGGAATGTCGGGTGGGCGGTGCCGACGCGCAAATACCACGGTGCGCCATCGGCCCTGTCGGCCGGGCCGGGAGGGCCGCGCCGCCACGGGCTGCCAGGGGCCGTGGCCCGCGCCCGTAGAATCTGCGGTCCCGCGCTTGAGCGCGGCCCATTCTCTTGACCGCGTCCGGGCCCCTGGCCCGCGGAGCCCCGGGCGCCAGGACACACACACGCATGTTGACCTTCCAGCAAATCATCCTGAAGCTGCAGTCGTACTGGGACGCCCAGGGCTGCGCGCTCCTGCAGCCCTACGACATGGAAGTGGGCGCGGGCACCTCGCACACCGCCACCTTCCTGCGCGCGCTGGGCCCGGAGCCGTGGAAGGCCGCCTACGTGCAGCCCAGCCGCCGCCCCAAGGACGGCCGCTACGGCGAGAACCCCAACCGCCTGCAGCACTACTACCAGTACCAGGTGGTGCTCAAGCCCGCGCCGGCCAACATCCTGGAGCTGTACCTCGGCAGCCTGGAAGCGCTGGGCTTCGACCTGAAGAAGAACGACATCCGCTTCGTCGAGGACGACTGGGAGAACCCCACGCTCGGCGCCTGGGGCCTGGGGTGGGAGGTCTGGCTCAACGGCATGGAGGTGACGCAGTTCACGTATTTCCAGCAGGTGGGCGGCATCGACTGCAAGCCCGCCACGGGCGAGATCACCTACGGCCTGGAGCGCCTCGCGATGTACCTGCAGGGCGTGGACAACGTCTACAACCTCGCCTGGACCGACACGCTGAAGTACGGTGACGTCTACCACCAGAACGAGGTGGAGCAGTCCACCTACAACTTCGAGCACTCGGACGCCGACTTCCTCTTCACCGCCTTCGCGGCGCACGAGAAGCAGGCCAAATACCTCATGGAGCAGCAGCTCGCGCTGCCGGCCTACGAGCAGGTGCTCAAGGCCGCGCACAGCTTCAACCTGCTGGACGCGCGCGGCGCCATCAGCGTGACCGAGCGCGCCGCCTACATCGGCCGCATCCGCAACCTCGCGCGGGCCGTGGCCCGCAGCTACCTCGACAGCCGCGCGCGCCTGGGCTTTCCCATGGCGCCCAAGGCCTGGGCCGACGAAGTGCTGGCCGACATCGCCAAGGCCGAGCAGCAACAGCAGCAGAAGAAGGAAGCCGCCTGAGCCCGCACGGCGCCGCCGCGGACCGAGAGACACACCACCATGACCCATCCGAATCTTCTCGTTGAACTGTTCGTCGAAGAGCTGCCCCCGAAGGCCCTGCAAAAGCTCGGCGACGCCTTCGCCGGCGTGCTGCTGGCGCAGCTGCAGGCCCTGGGCCTCGCCTCCGCCGCCTCGCGCGTGACGGCCTATGCCTCGCCCCGGCGCCTGGCCGCCCACATCACCGAGGTCGCGCCGCGGGCCGCCGACAAGGCCGTCTCGCAAAAGCTCATGCCCGTGACCGTGGGCCTGGACGCGGGCGGCAACGCCACGCCCGCGCTGCTCAAGAAGCTCGCCGCGCTGGGCGCCGATGCCTCCGCCGTGCCCGGCCTGCGCCGCGCGGCCGACGGCAAGGCCGAGGCGCTGTTCCACGACAGCACCGTGCGCGGCGCCACGCTGGCCGAGGGGCTGCAGAAGGCGCTGCAGGAATCGGTGGCCAAACTGCCGATCCCCAAGGTCATGCGCTACCAGCTCGAATCGGGCTGCGAGCAGCCGGGCTGGACCAGCGTGAGCTTCGTGCGCCCCGCGCACGGCCTCGTGGCGCTGCACGGCACCGAGGTGCTGCTGTCCGTTTCGGTGCTGGGCCTCACGGCGGGCAATGCCACGCACGGCCACCGCTTCGAGGCGGCCGTGGACCCGGTGGTGATCCGCAGCGCCGACAGCTATGCGCAGCAACTGGCCGAGGAGGGCGCCGTGATCGCCGGCTTCGCCGAGCGCCGCGCCGAGATCGTGCGCCAGTTGCAGGCGGCCGCGGAGCGCGTGGGCGGCGGCGTGCGGCCCATCGAAGACGATGCGCTGCTCGACGAAGTGACGGCCCTGGTCGAGCGGCCCAACGTGCTGGTGTGCGAGTTCGAGAAGCAGTTCCTCGATGTGCCGCAGGAGTGCCTCATCCTCACGATGAAGGCCAACCAGAAATACTTCCCGCTGCTCGATGCCGAGGGCCGGCTCACGCACCGCTTCCTGGTGGTGAGCAACATCCGCCCCGCCGACGCGAGCGCCGTCACCGGCGGCAACGAGCGCGTGGTGCGCCCGCGCCTGGCCGACGCCAAGTTCTTCTTCGACCAGGACCGCAAGAAGCCGCTCGAATCGCGCGTGGCCTCGCTGGCCAAGGTGGTCTACCACAACCAGCTCGGCACGCAGGGCGAGCGCGTGGAGCGCGTGCGGGCCATCGCCCGCGCCATCGCGCAGCAGATCGGCGACGTGGAACTGGCCCGCCAGGCCGACCAGGCCGCGCAGCTCGCCAAGGCCGACCTCGTGACCGACATGGTGGGCGAGTTCCCCGAACTGCAGGGCACCATGGGCCGCTACTACGCCCAGGCCGACGGCCTGCTGGCTGCCGTGGCCGATGCCATCGAGGACCACTACAAGCCGCGCTTCGCGGGCGACACGCTGCCGCGCGGCGACGTGGGCGTGGTCGTGGCCCTGGCCGACAAGCTCGAAACCCTGGTGGGCATGTTCGGCATCGGCAACCTGCCCACGGGCGACCGCGACCCGTTCGCGCTGCGCCGCCACGCGCTCGGCGTGATCCGCATGCTGGTCGAGAAGGAGCTGCCCCTCGACCTGGAAACCCTGCTGCACAGCGCCCTCCCGGCCTTCGGCGACAAGGTCCAGGACGCGACCGCGGCGCTGGCCGACTTCATCTACGACCGCCTCGCCGGCAGCCTGCGCGAGCAGGGCTACAGCGCCCAGGAGGTCGATGCCGTGCTGGCCCTGCGCCCGCAGCGCCTCGCCCTCGTCGAGAAGCAGCTCGCGGCCGTGCGCGCCTTCGCCGCGCTGCCCGAGGCACCCGCGCTCGCGGCGGCCAACAAGCGCGTCACCAACATCCTCAAGAAGGCCGGCGACGTGGATGCCCACGTCAACCCCGACCTGCTGCGCGAGCAGGCCGAGAAGGACCTGTACGCGGCCCTGCAGCGCTTCGCGCCCGAGGCCGACGCGCTCTTCGCGGCCGGCGACTACACGGGCAGCCTGCAGACGCTGGCCGTGCTGCGCGCGCCCGTGGATGCCTTCTTCGACGACGTGATGGTCAACGCCGAGGAACTGGACCTGCGCCTCAACCGCCAGGGCCTGCTGCAGAGCCTGCACGGGGCGATGAACCGCGTGGCCGATCTCTCGCGCCTGGCCGTGGGCTGAGCGCGTGTGAGCCCGCCCGCCCTGCCTGCGCACGGCGCCCCGGAGGGCGCCACCCGCACCGCGTGGTGGCTGTTCGCGCCGCCCGCCGCCGTGGTGGGCCTGCGCTGGCTGCTGCAGTGGCATGACGACCGCTGGCCCGGCCCCGCGGCCTGGGCGTTGGCGCCGTTCGCCGGCACGCGCGATCTGGGTCCGGGGCTGCTGGCCGCGCTCGGCGCCGGTGCCGCCGGCCTCGCGGTGGTGGGCGTGCTGCTGCGCCGGGTCGCCCGCCACCGGGGCCGCGGGCCTGCGCGGCGCGTGGCGGCCGGGCTGTGGGGGCTGGCCTGCGCGGCCGGCGCGTTGGCGATGGCCGCGCGCCACTGGGACGCGCGCTGGCTCCAGCCGCTGCCCGAGACCCGCGTGGCCGTGGCCGGCAGCCGCGCGCAGCCCCCGAGCCTGCGCGGGCCGGGCGGCACGCAGGTCGTGCTGCGCTGGGAGGCTGGCCCGGGCGGCGGCGATGTGCCGGTGCTGCGGCAGGCGACGCTGCCTGCCGAGGCCGCCGCCGCGTGGCGCCCCGGGCAGGCGCTGCGCCTGCAGTGGGCGCGGGGGCGCTTCGGCGGCCTCTACGCCACGGGCTGGGATGCATTGCCGCCGGGCGGCGTTCCGGCGCCCGCGCCGCATCTTCCATAATCGCGCGCATGAAACTCGCCATCCTCGACCGCGACGGCACGCTCAACGCTCCCGGCGAGGGCTTCATCTCCACGCCCGACGAATGGGTGCCCGTGCCCGGCGCGCTGGAAGCCGTCGCGCGGCTCAACCATGCCGGCTGGCACGTGGCCGTGGCCACCAACCAGCCGGGCCTGGGCCGGGGCCTGTTCGACGTGCTCGCGCTCAACGCCGTGCACGCGCGCATGCACCGCCTGCTGGCGGCGGTGGGCGGGCGCATCGACGCGGTCTTCTACTGCCCCCACGCGCCCGACGAGGGCTGCGCCTGCCGCAAGCCCGCGCCCGGCCTGCTGGAGCAGATCCGCGACCGCTATGGCATGGAGGGCGGGGACATCCTCGTGGCGGGCAACTGCCCCGAGCACCTGCAGGCCGGCGCCGCCATCGGCGCCCGGCTGCATGCCGTGGGCCCGGCGGTGTCCGCCCAGGCCCCGGGCGCCTGGCCGCCCGGCGTGCACCTGCATGCCAGCCTGGCGGACTTCGCCGACCACGTGCTGGCCAAGGACGGCGATCCACCGCCGGCCGGAAGCTGACGCCGCCCGGCGTTTGCTATTTATTTTGTAGCTACATGTCGAACGAATACGGCGACATGGCGGCCCAAAGACCCTGAAATCCCCTTTTTCCCGATCCGCATGGCCCTGCTCCGCTCCATCGCCCACCTGCTCTGGATGGCCCTCACCGTGGTGCCCTACACGCTCGCCATCCTCGTGGCCCGCGTCCTGGGCGCCCCCACCCTCGCGCGCTACCGCATCGCCCGCGCCTGGCTCAAGCTCAGCACCGACGCCGCGCGCGTCATCATGGGCATCCGCACGCGCATCACCGGCATGGAGCACCTGCCCACGGACGCGGGCCAGGGCGTGGTGCTGCTGGTCAAGCACCAGTCCACCTACGAGACCTTCCTGATGCCGGCGATCATGCCGCGCCCGCTGGCCTACGTGTTCAAGAAGGAGCTGCTGCACATCCCGTTCTTCGGCTGGTCCATCGGCAGCCTGGACATGATCCACATCGACCGCAGCCAGCGCGCGCGCGCCTTCGTGAAGGTGCTGCAGCAGGGCCGCGCGCTGCTGGCCAAGGGCACCTGGGTCATCATGTTCCCCGAGGGCACGCGCGTGGAGCGCGGCGAGAAGGGCGAGTACAAGAGCGGCGGCACGCGGCTGGCCATCGAGGCCGGCGTGCCCGTGGTGCCCGTCGCCGTCACGTCGGCCCGCGTCTGGCCGCGCAAGGCCTTCGTCAAGCGGCCCGGCACCGTCGATGTCTCCATCGGTCGGCCGATTCCCAGCACCGGCCGCAAGCCCGACGAGCTGATGAGGGAGGTCGAGGCCTGGATCGAGGGCGAGATGCGCCGCCTGGACCCCGAGGCCTACGGCCCCCCCGGCACGGAGCGGTGATGCAGCGGCTGGTGCAGCTCGCGCTGGACTTCTTCGGCGGAGCGGCCGACCGCCCCGCGCCGGCCAACGCTCCAGCCGATTCGGAGCGGAATCGCCCGCATGTCGGCGATTTTTCTGCAAAGCATGCTCCTGATTTGATAGTAAAGACGCCGCCCGGCCCGGCGGCCCCGGCCGGGCCGCCGGGCCGCGGGCTGGCGCCGGTGCAATTCCGGCACCCCCGCGCCAACCGCGAACTGCGGCTGGGCGACGCGCTTGTCGCCTATGCGCTGCAGCGCTCGCGGCGCCGCACCATCGGCTTCACCGTGGGGCCCGACGGGCTCGCGGTGCGCGCGCCCGGCTGGGTGTCGCTCGCGGCGGTGGACGACGCCGTGCGCGAGAAATCCGCCTGGATCCTGCGCAAGCTCGGCGAGGCGCAGGAGCGCCAGCGCCGCCAGGACGATGCCCGCATCGCCTGGGGCGACGGCGCCGTGCTGCCCTACCTGGGCGAGCCGCTCACCGTGGTGCTCGACCCCACGCACGGCTTTCGCGGCCAGGGCGGGGCGCTGGCGCCCGCGCCGGAGGGCGGGCACCGGCTGCACGTCGGCCTGCCCCGCGCGGCCGAGCCCGCCCAGGTGCGCGATGCCGTGCAGGCCTGGCTCATGCGCGACGCGCGCCGCCACTTCATCGCGCGGCTGGACCACTTCGCGCCGCTGCTGGGCGTGCAGTGGCGCAGCCTGCGCCTGTCCAGCGCCCACACGCGCTGGGGCAGCGCGCGCAGCGACGGCTCCATCCGCCTCAACTGGCGCCTGCTGCACTACCGGCCGGCCATCATCGACTACGTGGTGGCCCACGAACTCTCGCACCTGCGCCACATGGACCACAGCCCGCGCTTCTGGGACACGGTGGCCACCGTGGTGCCCGACTACGCCGCGCTGCGCGACCGCCTGCGCGACGAGCCCGCGCCGAGGTGGTGAGGGCAGGGGAGGCCCCGCCGGCTGCCGGGGCCGGGCCGTGCAGGCCGGGGAAACACTTCGTTGCTCCGCGGCGCCGCGCTGGCACAGAATGCGGCCCATGACTGCTGCTCCCTCAACCTCTTCTTCTTCTTCCCCCTCCGCCGCCCTTCCCGCCGAGGGTTATGCCGGCGACGTCCCGCCCCAGCTCGCCTGGGAGTGGGTGCAGGGCGGCCGCGCCGTGCTCGTGGACGTGCGCACCGATGCCGAGCGCGACTGGGTCGGCTTCGTGCCCGGCGCCGTGGCCATTCCGTGGAAGGTCTATCCCGGCATGGCCCCGAACCCCGGCTTCGACGAGGCCCTGCGCGCCGCCGTGCCCGAAGGCGGACAGGTCGTGCTGCTGTGCCGCAGCGGCGTGCGCTCGGTGGCCGCCGCACGGCGCGCGACCGAGCTGGGCATCACGGCCTACAACATCCTCGAAGGCTTCGAGGGCGATGCGGATGCCGAGGGGCACCGCAACCGCATCGGGGGCTGGCGGCTGCGCGGGCTGCCCTGGCGGCAGGGGTGAGCTGACGCTTCAGGGCCGGGATAGGCGGCCCGGGGCCGCGCACGCTGGCGCGATGCCCGATGGCGCGTGCCAGCCTTGCCAGAACAGCGCATCCTGTTCCTCGGCGGAGAGGAGAGGCTTTTTGATGAAGACCAGCCGCACCGTCACCCTGCGGTTCCTTTCATGGCATTCCCTCAGGTTGTCGGTGCGGCCTTCATGGGGGCATTGCGCGGCCGAGAGTTCACGCCCGCCTTCGCCGGACACATCGAGCTGGTAGGCCCCTTGGAGCTGGGTGCCGCGCAGCGGCTTTCCGGCCAGCCAGTCCGCCACGCACTCGGCGCGGCGCTGGGAGAGCGACTGGTTGCCGGCATCGGACAGCGGCATCGGGTCCGAGTGGCCGGTGACGATCACCTTGTCCAGCCGCCAGTGCGGCCGAGGGCTTTCACCCGCCGTCAGGGGCGCTGGGAACATGTCCTTCAGCACATGCTCGATTTCATCGGCGAGCGGCTGCGTGCCGTTGACGGGGGCGGTCGAGTTCGAGCGGAAATAGACGGAGTGACCGATGTCGTGGCACCGGGCCTGCGCGTTGCGCACGATCTTCACCTCGTCGCTGTTGACCTCGATGGCGGTGCTGTGGTCCGTGTCTTTCGTATCCTCCGGCGCCACTCCAATCCGCAGCAGCGACCGCGTGCCCATGCCGTGCCATAGCGCATCCACCGGGGCCACGAGGGCCGCGCCATCGGGTTCCGCGCAGAAGCTGAGCGGGACGCCTGCGTTGCGTGCCTGAGTGCGTACGAGTGCGAGCGCATCGCCTTTGAGGCGCATGGTCTGCTGCTCGGCGCGCAGCCCCAGGCTGCGGAAGATGCCCGAGCTGAGTTTGCCCTGGATCTGGAAATCCACGTAGAGCGCGGTCCCGTAGATCGCCAGAAGGAACAGCAGGGAGAAATAGATGCGTGATTCCAGCGCATAGGCGCTCTGGATGCTGGGCGGTTCGGTCGGCTCGCTGGTGGCGGGTCGGGGTTGATCGTCTTCGGGACGCACCTGTCTTTCAAGGGGCTGGCGATCGGGAGATGCACATGTCGCGGGCCGATGGCGTGATTGGAGGAAGATCGCCACAAGCAGCGCCATGAGCGCCATGAGTGCCAAGAACGTGGTGATGGCGAGGCAGGTGGCAGGCCGTCGCTCGAACGGCCATTCCATCATCGCGACCACCCCCATCAGTACCGCTGCCAGTATCACAAGCCCTATGGCAAACGAGTTCAGAAGGTCCTTCTTTTCGATATTGGCATCCAGTCGCCGGAGGCTGGGGGCAGCCATCCAGCTCGAAATGACCATCCACGCTGGAAGGCCGGCAATCCAGGGAAGAACGAGGATGTGGCCTGCGTACTGCGGGAACAGTACCGTGATCCAGGGGAGAAGGCACAGCTCGATGACTCCGTAGCAGCAACCCAGGAAGATCCATTCGAATCCCTCCCGACTGCTTGCTGCCGTCCCGTTTTTCCACGCACGCCAGGCAATGAAACCGCCCAGCACCGCGGCAGTTGCCGCATGCCCGTTGATGAGGAGGTCGGCTGCGGCGTTGGAGGGCGACGGCAATCCGTCGTACAGAGTCCACAAGGCCAGGATCGAAGAAATCTTGATGAGCGGGAGGGCGACGATCCAGAACCCCAAATGGACTTGCCGGGTTTCCGTCGCGGGATTCTTTTTCGCGGCATCCATGAGCGTCATGAGGGGCACGAAAGCGGCGCATCCCAGCACGAGCAGCAGGAAGGTCAGCAGCCCGAATCCCAGCGCCACGAACACGAACAGCAGGTTGTCCCCCACCGACAGCCCCGAGGGGAAGAACTTGATGACCACGAAGCAGTACAGGAATGTGGCCAGCACGCCGTAGCCTGCGGCAATGAGCGGGATGGCCGTCTTCGCGGTGTCGATGTAGCCCGTCAGCCTTTTCGAGTGGCTCTCCAGCGCCTGCCGCCGCTCCTTCTCGGCGCTGGCCTTGCGCAGCGCCGTCTCGGCCAACTGGTTGGCGATCCGGGCCTCGCGAAGCCTGCCGATGGCCTCGGACTGCGGCGCGGCGGATGGCGTGGTTTCGCCAGGCGCGGCGCGCAACCATGCCCTGATGCGCTGAAACATGCATTCCTCCCTCTCGTATGGTTTTTTCGTGCCGTCCACGTGCGAACGGCCGGGCAGGAATGTAGCCGGGCGATCTTGCGGCGCCTGCAAGCCATTCGTGCAGCCAAGAAAAAAGGGGCCCATGAAAGGCCCCTCGATCCTGGCGCGTGCCGCCCTCAGAGCGGCGGAATCCGCAGCTTCTGCCCCGGATAGATCTTGTCCGGGTGCGTCAGCATGGGCTGGTTGGCCTCGAAGATGCGGGGGTACTTGTTGGCGTCGCCGTAGTACTTCTTCGCGATGGCCGAGAGCGTGTCGCCGCGCACCACGTCGTGGTACTGCGCCTCGGGCTCGGGGGCTTCCACGGACATCTGGTTGTCCACGCTGGTCACGCCCGCCACGTTGCCGCAGCACAGCGTGATCTTTTCCTTGGCCGCCTGCGACGGTGCCTCGCCCTGCACGGTCACCTTGCCCTCCGGGCCCGCGAACGCGACGCGCACGTCGCGCGCGCCGAGGTTCTGCGAGGCGATGTAGGTCTCGATCGCCTTGGCCGCGGCGGCGTTGAGTTCCTCCTGGCTTGGCGCCGTGGCGGCCGGCGCGGCGTGCGCTTCCTTGCCGCCGAACAGCTTCTCGCCCGCTTCCTTGACGAAGCTGAAAAATCCCATGGCATTGCTCCTTTTTCGATGGATGCCGGTCGGGCAGGGGGCCGGCCGGGCGGCCCACTGTAGCCCTCGCGGGCGTGCCGCTCCTGTCGGACGGCGGCCCGAACCGGGGCCCGCAGGCGCTTGTCCCGCGCGCGTCGGCCCGGGCCGGGCGGGGCGGTAAAACTCGTGATAATGCGCCGCATGACTTTTCTGGCCATCGACGTCGGCAACACGCGCCTCAAGTGGGCCCTGTACGACGCTCCCCAGCCAGGCGCCGCCGTCCTGGCGCATGGCGCCGAATTCCTCGATCACATCGAACGCCTGGCCGACAGCGCCTGGGCCGGTCTGCCCGCGCCCACGCGCATGCTGGGCTGCGTGGTGGCGGGCGATGCCGTGCGCCGCCGCGTCATGGAGCAGATGGAGTGGTGGGACGTGCCCGCGCACTGGGTCGTGCCCTCGGCGCAGGAGGCCGGACTCGTCAACGGCTACGACCATCCCACGCGCCTGGGCTCCGACCGCTGGGTGGCCATGATCGGGGCGCGCCATCGCCTGCTGCGGCAGGGGCCCGCGCGGCCGCTGGTGGTGGTGATGGTCGGCACGGCGGTGACCGTGGAGGCCATCGACGCGCAGGGCCGATTCCTGGGCGGCCTCATCCTGCCGGGGCACGGCATCATGCTGCGCGCGCTGGAGTCCGGCACCGCGGGCCTGCACGTGCCCACGGGCGAGGTGAAGCTCTTTCCCACCAACACCAGCGACGCGCTCACGAGCGGCGGCACCTACGCCATCGCGGGCGCCGTGGAGCGCATGGTGCAGCACGTGATCCAGCACTGCGGCGAGGAGCCCGCGTGCATGATGACCGGCGGCGCGGGCTGGAAGATGGCGCCCAGCATGACGCGGCCCTTCGACCTCATCGAGAACCTGATCTTCGAGGGCCTGCTGGCCATCGCGGCCGAGCGTTTCGCCGAGACCGAGGTCCACGCGCCGTCCCGGTGGTGACCGCGCCGCGGCGGCCCGGCCGCCTCGGATCAATGCCTTTTATCGCGTGGATCGCCATCGGTATGGGCTGAGAAGGTGTGCAAGAACCCGCCATGGCCGATCGGCCCACGCCGGATGCATTCACACCTTCTGAGCCCCGGCCGTGCTCAGCCGTCGGCCAGTTCGAGCCGCGCCAGCTCCACCGCCAGCCGCTCGCAGGCATCGGCCGCATCGGCGTTGGCGGCGTCTTCATAGAGCCGCGTGGCATCGGGCTCGCGGTCGGCGCCATCCAGCATCACCAGCGCGTTGGCGTATTCGATGCGCCCGATCACCGAGTGCGGGTCGAGCGCGAAGGCCTCGTCGAACAGGCGCAGGCTCTCCTGCTTTCGCGCGCCGTGGGTGATGCTGCCCACCATCTCGCCCACCTTGTCGATCACCTCGGCATGGAACACCGCGAGCGCCAGCCGCGCATCGGCATGCCGGTCGCTGAGGTCGATCGCCCGGCCCAGCGCGCCGCGCACCTCGCGGGGCAGCCCCTGCGCGAGCGCCTTGGCCACGCTGATGCCCTGGCTGTAGCGCCCGAGCGCGTAGGCATGCCAGAACCAGGCATTCGCATTGCCGGGCTCCGCGGCGGCCTGGGCGCGGGACCGCTGCGATGCCTGGCTCAGCAGCGCGAGCCGCGTGGTCTCGCTGGGCTCCAGGTAGGTGGCGTACACGACGGCGGCCTTGTTGGCGACGGTGACCCCCGCGCCGCCGGCGGCGAGGCCTGCCCGCATCGCGGCATGGAACTCCCCGCCGTGGAAGAGCGCCCAGGCCTTCAGCACGGCCGGGTCCTTGGGGCAGGGCTCCGCGTCTCCCCGGTGCAGGCGTTCCCATTGGCGGCGCACGTCGTCCGGGGTGAACGGATATTCGTCGGTGTGGGGAAAGGGGGACCAGGGTTCCATGGGGTTCTCCTGCGGGGTGCCGGCGGGGCCTGCACCGCGCGCCGCATCACGTTACGGTGGGTGTTCCATAGCCTTCGGAAAGCGCCTTGAGGTGGGCGCGCTGGCCCTCGCCAAGGTAGGGCACCAGCAGCCCCAGCACGTGCTGCGCGCCGCGCAGCAGCGCCGCCTGGGCGTTCTCGGGCTCCAGCGCATGACGGGGATCGCGCACGTATTCGAAGCTGAGCCAGTAGGTGACCACCACCATCGTGCTGTCGGCCACCGTGTCCAGGTCGCGCGCGCCGATGCGCAAGGCCCCCGAGCGCTCCATGCCCGAGAGCATCGCGCGCACGGCGCGCTCCTTGCGCGCCAGCAGGCCCTGGAAATGCGTTTCCAGGTGCCGGTTGCGCGACAGCAGGTCGTTCAGGTCGCGATAGAGGAAGCGGTACTGCCAGATGCGCTCGAACAGCGAATGCAGCAGGAACCACGCGTCTTCGACGTCGCGCACGCCATCGGCGGCGCCCAGCAGCTCGGACAGCTCGGCCTCGTAGCGCGCATAGAGCGCGACGACTAGCTCGTCCTTGGCCGCGTAGTGGTAGTAGAAATTGCCCGGGCTGATGCGCAGTTCCGCGGAGATGGCCGTGGTGGACACGTTGGGCTCGCCGAAGCGGTTGAACAGCTCCAGCGTTGTCTCCAGGATGCGCTCGGCGGTGCGGCGCGGCGCTTTCTTTGCCATCTCTGCCCCCTTGTCTCGTGGGTGGTGATTGCCTCGGGATTCATGTTCCCTCTCTCCCGAGGCCACTCTAACCGACGGTGGGGCTCAGACCGTTTTGCAGTGCACCATGCGGGGTCTTGAAGGCTTGGTGTCGCAGCCTGCCGCCGCGTTGTCTCGCCGGGGTCGCCCGAGGGGCGTCAAGTGCCGGCCGGGGGCTTGCCGGGCCGCGTAGCGCGCGCCGATGGGCGGGGGCTGCGTGGCGGCTGTGCGGCCGCGGCACGCCGGGCCCGGGGCGTTTCCCGAGGGGATTCCTGGGCCTTCTCCAGTGCCCGGGTGAGGGCGTCGATGCGCTCGTGCAGTGCCTGGATGTCCCGCGAGGTCGGCACGCCCAGGCGCGAGAGCGCCGTGGCGACGCGGTCCTCGAAGACCGATTCCAGCTGGCTCCAGGAGCCCGCCGCCCGGGCGCCCAGCTCGCTCGCGGCGCTGCCCACGCGCGATGCGGCTTCCGCCAGGTGCTGCTGCGCCGCCGACTGGGTGCGCCGCTGCAGCGCCAGGCCTTCCTGCACCAGGGCTTCGAACACCTTGCCGCCCTCCTGCTGGGCCTTCGCGAAGGCGCCCAGGCCCGCGAGCCAGACCTGCTGCGCGGAGTCCCGCGCGGCGCGTGCCGTCGCGGAGGCGCTCTCGCCGCCGGCATCGCTGCCGGGGCCGGAATCGGGGGGTGCGTCGTGGGGTGAACGGGGAATCATCGCGTGTCTCCTTTCCTGCGTGCCGGGGGCCCGGGGCGGGCCTGTCCGACACTCTACGCCGCTCGCTTGCGCCTCGTTACGGCGGTTTGTAACGCAATGGGATAATGCCGTGTTCTGCCACACCGGCTCTTTCCAAGCGACAACTCCATGATTCTGGTCACTGGCGGCGCGGGCTTCATCGGCGCCAATTTCGTTCTCGACTGGCTGGCTTCTGGCGACGAGCCCGTGGTCAATCTGGACAAACTCACCTACGCGGGCAACCTGCAGAACCTCGCCTCCCTGCAAGGCGATGGCCGCCACGTCTTCGTGCAGGGCGACATCGGCGACAAGGACCTCGTCGCGCGGCTGCTGGCCGGGCACCGGCCGCGCGCCGTCGTGAACTTCGCGGCCGAATCGCACGTGGACCGCTCCATCCACGGGCCGGAGGACTTCATCCAGACGAACGTGGTCGGCACGTTCCGGCTCCTGGAGGCGGTGCGGCAGCACTGGCAGTCCCTGCCCGAGGGCGAGCGCGCCGCCTTTCGCTTCCTGCACGTGTCCACCGACGAGGTGTACGGCACGCTCGGGCCGCAGGCCCCGGCGTTCACCGAAGCCCACGCCTACGAGCCCAACAGCCCGTACTCGGCCAGCAAGGCGGCCAGCGACCACCTCGTGCGCGCCTGGCACCACACCTACGGCCTGCCGGTGCTCACCACCAATTGCAGCAACAACTACGGGCCCTTCCACTTCCCCGAGAAGCTCATCCCGCTGATGATCGTGAACGCGCTGGCCGGCAAGCCCCTGCCCGTGTACGGCGACGGCATGCAGATCCGCGACTGGCTCTATGTGCGCGACCACTGCAGCGCGATCCGGCGCGTGCTCCAGGCGGGCCGGCCCGGCGAGACCTACAACGTGGGCGGCTGGAACGAGAAGCCCAACATCGAAATCGTGCAGACCATCTGCGCGCTGCTGGACGAGCTGCGCCCCCGCGCCGGCGGCCAGCGCTATGCCAGCCAGATCACCTACGTGAAGGACCGCCCGGGGCACGACCGGCGCTACGCCATCGATGCACGCAAGATCGAGCGCGAACTGGGCTGGAAGCCCGCGGAAACCTTCGAAACCGGCATCCGCAAGACCGTGGAGTGGTACCTCGCCCACGGTGACTGGGCCGAGGCCGTGACCAGCGGCGCCTACCGCGATTGGGTGGACCTGCACTACCGGCAGGCCGCCGCCACGGAAGCCGCCGCATGAACATCCTGCTCTTCGGCAAGGGCGGGCAGGTCGGCTGGGAACTGCAGCGCAGCCTGTCCGTGCTGGGCACCGTCACGGCGCTCGACTTCGACAGCACCGGGCACTGCGGGGATTTCTCCCGCCCCGCCGACGTGGCCGCCACCGTGCGCGCCCTGCGGCCCGACGTCATCGTGAATGCCGCCGCCCACACCGCGGTGGACAAGGCCGAGAGCGAGCCCGATCTGGCGCGCATGCTCAACGCCACCACGCCCGGCGTGCTGGCCGAAGAGGCCGCCCGCCTGGGCGCCTGGCTGGTGCACTACAGCACCGACTACGTCTTCGATGGCAGCGGCACCCGCCCCTGGGCGGAGACCGACACGCCCGCGCCCCTCTCGGTCTATGGCCGCACCAAGCTCGAAGGCGAGCAGCTCATCCAGGCCAGCGGCGCACGCCACCTCATCCTGCGCACGAGCTGGGTCTATGCGGCGCGCGGCGGCAATTTCGCCAAGACCATGCTGCGGCTGGCGCAGGAGCGCGAGCGGCTCACCGTCATCGACGACCAGTGGGGCGCCCCGACGGGAGCCGACCTGCTGGCCGATGCCACGGCCCACGCCATCCGCCACCTGCACCAGCGGCCCGGGGACGCCGGCCTCTACCACCTCGTGGCAGCCGGCGAAACCCACTGGCACGCATACGCCAGCTATGTGATCGAGCAGGCGCAGCGCCTGCAGCCGGGCCTGAAAATCGCGGCCCGGGACGTGGCCGCCGTGCCCACCAGCGCGTTTCCCACGCCCGCCGTGCGCCCGCACAACTCGCGGCTGGACACGCGCCGCTTCCAGACCACTTTCGGCCTGACGCTGCCGCACTGGCAGGCGGGCATCGCCCGCATGCTCGCGGAAATCCTTTGAGACGCAACCCCCACACAGCACCATGACCGCACGCAAGGGCATCATCCTCGCCGGAGGTTCTGGCACCCGTCTGCACCCCGCGACGCTGGCCATCAGCAAGCAGCTCCTGCCGGTGTATGACAAGCCGATGATCTACTACCCCCTGAGCACGCTGATGCTGGCGGGCATCCGGGAGATCCTCGTCATCAGCACGCCGCAGGACACGCCCCGCTTCCAGCAACTGCTGGGCGATGGCAGCCAATGGGGTGTCGAGCTGAGCTATGCCGTCCAGCCCAGCCCCGACGGGCTGGCCCAGGCATTCCTGATAGGCAAGGACTTCCTGGACGGCAGCCCCAGCGCCCTGGTGCTGGGCGACAACATCTTCCATGGGCACGATTTCGAGGACCTGCTGCGCAGCGCCATGCAGCGCGATCAGGGCGCGAGCGTGTTCGCCTACCACGTGCACGATCCCGAGCGCTACGGCGTGGCCGAATTCGACGACCGGGGCAAGGTGCTCTCCATCGAGGAAAAGCCCAAGGCACCCAAATCCAGCTATGCCGTCACCGGGCTGTATTTCTACGACGAGCGGGTGACGGAATTGGCCGCCAGCCTGAAGCCCTCCGCGCGCGGCGAACTCGAAATCACCGACCTCAACCGCCTCTACCTGGAGCGCGAGGCCTTGCACGTCGAGATCATGGGCCGGGGCTATGCCTGGCTCGATACCGGCACGCACGAGAGCCTGCTGGAGGCCGGGCAGTTCATCGCCACGCTGGAGCACCGGCAGGGCCTGAAGATCGCCTGTCCCGAAGAGATCGCGTGGCGCAACGGGCTCATCGACGACGATCAGTTGAAGCGCCTCGCCACGCCCCTGGCCAAGAGCGGCTACGGCGCCTATCTGTTGCGCCTGCTGGGCGCCTGAGCGCGCATGTCGTCGGCCCCACCCGATCCCTTCCACGCCCAGCTGCTTTCCGGGCTGCAACTGCAGCGCTCCGGCCGGCATGTGCAGGCCGAGGCGGTCTATCGCGGCGTGTTGCAGCGCCAGCCGCGCCACCCGGTGGCCCTGCACCTCGCAGGCATCGTGGCGGGGCAGCTCGGCCGGCCCCTGGAGGCCGTGCAACTGCTGCAGCAGAGCGTGGGCATCCATCCCGCCGATCCCGTCGCCTGGAACAACCTGGCCAATGCGCTCAAGGACGTGGGAGAGATCGAGGCCGCGCTGGCGGCCTGCGACAACGCCCTGGGCCGGGCGCCGGCCTATGTGGCGGCGCTGCACACCCGCGCGACCCTGCTGATGGCGCAATCGCGGCACGCGGAGGCCGTGCAGGCGTTCGAGGCGGTGCTGCAGCAAGACCCCGACCATGCCGCGGCGCTGGGGGGGCTGTGGCGCGCCAAGCTCGAATCCTGCGACTGGCCGGGCCTGGACGCCTTGCGCCAGCGCATCCTCCAGGGGCTGGCGCAGGGACGGCCTTGCCTGCTGCCCTTCGAGGCGCTCACCTTCAGCGACGATGCGGCGCTCCACCGCCGTTGCGCGCAGGCGTTCATCGACGAGATCCGGGCCCGCGAGGACATCCGGCCCATGGCGCATGCGCGGCGGCGCCCGCCGCGGCTCAGGATCGCCTACGTATCGGCCGACTTCCACGAGCATGCGACCGCCTACCTGGCGGCCGAGCTTTTCGAGCGGCACGATCGATCGCGCTTCGAAATCATCGCCGTCTCGCTGGGGCGCGAGGACCAGTCCGCGATGCGCGCACGGCTGCGGCGGGCATTCGACCGCTTCATCGAGGCCCGCGACATGACGGCCGCCGCCATTGCCCGGGTGATGGCCGGCGAGCAGGTGGACATCGCGGTCGACCTCAAGGGCTACACCCGGGACGGCCGGCCGGGCATCTTCCTGCACCGGCCCGCGCCCATCCAGGTCAACTTCCTGGGTTACCCCGGCACGCTGGGCACGGACGTGTTCGACTACATCATCGGAGACCCCGTGGTGACTCCGCTGGAGCATGCCCGGTATTACGCCGAGCGCATCGTGCAGCTGCCCCACTGCTACCAGGTCAACGATGGGCGGCGGCCGATCGCTGCCGCTGCGCCATCGCGCGCGCAGGAGGGGCTGCCCGAGACCGGGTTCGTGTTCGCCGCATTCAACAGCAGCTACAAGATCACGCCGCAGTTCTTCGATGCCTGGATGCGCCTTCTGGCCGCCGTGCCGGGCAGCGTCCTGTGGCTGCTGGGCGAGCATGCCGCCGCGCAGGCGAACCTGCGGCACGAGGCGCAGCGGCGCGGCGTGGCGCCGCAGCGCCTGGTCTTCGCGCGGCGCAAGCCGCTGCCCGACCATCTGGCGCGCCACGCGCTCGCCGACCTGTTCCTGGACAACCTCCCCGTCAATGCCCACACCACGGCCAGCGACGCACTGTGGGCCGGACTGCCCGTGCTGACCTGCATCGGCGAATCCTTTGCCGGGCGCGTCGCCGCCAGCCTGCTCACGGCACTGCAGATGCCGGAACTCGTCGTGAACGATGTGCAGGCTTATGAGTCCATGGCATTGCGGCTGGCGCAAGAACCGAAGGTGCTGGCGGCGCTGCGGGCCCGGCTGGCGGGTGCGCGCGAGGGCAGTCCGCTCTTCGACGCGCGCCGTTTCGCTGCGCATCTCGAATCGGCTTTCGAGCAGATGCATGAGCGTTGGCGGGCCGGCCTGCCGCCGGAACACATCGCCATGCGTGAAGAAGCCGCCGCATCGCATTGACTGCCGCCGTCCCCTTGAACTTTTTTCGTCTTTTCATTGGCGCCTTTCCATGAACGTCATCCGTACCCGCATTCCCGACGTCGTCGTCATCGAGCCCAAGGTGTTCGGTGATGCGCGCGGCTTCTTTTTTGAGAGCTTCAACCAGCGTGCCTTCGACGAGGCCACCGGCACGCGCCATGCCTTCGTGCAGGACAACCACAGCCGCAGCGCCCGTGGCGTGCTGCGGGGGCTGCACTACCAGCTCCAGCAGCCGCAGGGCAAGCTGGTGCGCGTGGTGCATGGCACCGTGTTCGACGTGGCGGTGGACTTGCGCAAGAGTTCGCCCACGTTCGGGCAGTGGGTTGGCGAGGAGCTGAGCGAGGACAACCAGCGCCAGATGTGGGTGCCCCCGGGCTTCGGCCACGGATTCGTGGTGCTGAGCGAGAGCGCCGACTTTCTCTACAAGACCACCGACTACTACGCGCCCGAGCATGAACGCTGCATCGCCTGGGACGATCCAGACCTCGCGATCGACTGGCGCTTCGACGGCCAGCCCAGCCTGTCCGCCAAGGACCTGAAAGGCACGGCCCTGCGCGAGGCCGACGTCTTTGCCTGAAATGAAGCCACAACCCCCTGTGGCGCTGCGCGCCTCGGTGCAGCCGCCAGAGGCGGCAGCTCTTCAGGGCCGTCCAAGCCTGCGCAGGCAGGCTTGGAGCCGCGGCCTTCAGCCCCTTCTCTCGCCGCGCTAAGCGCGGCGGGAAGGGGGACGACGCCGGTGGCCGGGCCAAGCCCGCTCCACGGCGTCCGCTGGCATGGCCTGCTCCGCGGCCTCCGGACAAGAGGCGCGGCGCTGGTTTTATGCGTTGCGGGTGGCGCGCAGCGCGATGGAAAACCGAGGTGCAGGCCGACCGTGTTCAGCGTGCTGGCGGCGCGAGCGCCCGCTGCACGGAGCGGTAGAGCCGGTCGGAGCCGAACTGCGCGTTGTCCGGGTCGAACGAGAACATGTTGTGGCCCCGGGGCACGAGGGCGCCCTGCCAGCGGGGCTCCACGAAGAACGACAGAAACTCCGCGCCATGCCGCGCATGCCGCTCGAAGACCTGCTGCATGGCTGCCGTGTCCATGGCCTTCAGCGGGTGAAATTCGGTGATGCCGTAGCGCGATTGCCCGCTGCGGGCCAGCCAGTCGAAATAGGACTGCCCATAGGTCGGCTCGCCGTAGAGGCTCACGCCCAGGCGGATGCCGTCCAGCGGGCGCAGCGATGCCTGGATCGCGAACTTGTTGGCATCCCAGCTCGGATTGGTGAAGGGAATGATCTGGTGCGTGTAGCGCGGGACGTCGCGCAGGCAGGAGCGGGCCACCTGTGCATCGAAGAAGCGCAGATAGTCCACCACCTGCTGGGCCCGGAACGCATGCCACAGGGGGACCAGGGGGTTGTAGTAGTACGACGCGTTGGGTTGCGGCGAATCGATGTGCGCCTGCACGGCGGCGCCGGGTGGGGTAGCGGCAGGCAGCGGGTGCTGCGGCAGCAGCCGTGGCGTGCTTTGCTGGCGGTCCATGATGGCGATGTCGCGCGTGCCCAGGTGCGTGAGCGCTCCGGGCGATGCTTCCAGGAAGACATCCAGCCGGTGCAGGCCGGCAGGCAGGCGCTTGAAATCCAGATCGATGCGCCAGCCGGTATTGGCATCGCCGAATTCGGGCTTGGCCGCCAGCACGTCCTGGCGGCCCCACCGCACGGCGGTCCTGCCCACGAAATCTCCGTTGCGGTAAACGTGCACCCATGCGGGGTGCCGTGCCGTGGCCCCTTCCACATGGGCCCAGCCCGAGACTGGAAGAGTGCCCTGCGCGAACGCGTCGATGTGCTCCGTATAGCGGCGAAGGGGCTCGAAGCGGATGTCGCGCGACGGCGGAACCACCTCGTCGAACGAGGCGTAGTCGGCGCCGACCACGCGGTTGAGCTGCTCGATGCGGCCGAAGGCCTGTCGCAGGTAGCGACGGAATCCCGCTACCGAGTCCGCGCTGTAGTCGGTCACACGGTACGGGCCGTCGAAGCCCATGCCGGCCTGGAAGTTCGGGAACAGGTGGTGCAGCTCTCCCAGCAGCGTGACCCCGCGAATCTTGGCGCGGTCCTGCGGCGCCATCCGGCAGGCCGCGTCCAGCACGGCCTGGACGGCCTGCACGCGCCGTTCGGTGAGCGTGTTGCGCGTGGTGGCAAAGGTCCAGTTGAAGACCTTCGAGTCGTAGTAGTCGTCCATGCCCAGGGGGCCGTCGCGGGTCTGGCCCATGTTCGAGGGGTCGGCGGCCAGCGTTTCCTCGATCGGTGCCTGGGACGAGAAATGGGTGGAAAACAGATACAGGATGGCCGGGCGCGGCGCATCCATCAGGGTGCGTACCAGCCGGCCGACCATGTCGTCGTCGATGCGCCAGCCGCCATCTTCGCCCTGCCGGAAAAGTCGCAGCAGCGGGACCGGCAGCGTGTAGCCAAGCTCCACGCCGGCGTCCGGGCGCGCTGCGGGCTGCAGGGCTTTCAGCGTGGACTCCACCAGCGCTGCCGCGGAGCCCTGGGGCCCCCGGCACAGCGGCCCCAGGTCGTCCATCGATGCCGGCAGGTCTGCGGTGGACAGCACGCAGGGCTCGATCACCCCGATCATCGGCGCCAGCAGCAGCTTGGGCGCGTGTGGGGCCTGCGGGGCAGGGGCGAGCCGATGGAAGAGATGCGCGCCCCCCGCGCCGGCCAGAAGAACGCTGGCGGCGGCGAGCATCATCGCGGAGTGCAGGAAAGTCGGGCGGAAGGGATGGGCCATTGCGTGGAGAAGGTGCGCCGGAAGCGCTGTGCGCGTGGCCTGCGACTGTAAGCGACGCTTGGAGGACTGTGGCGGGCATGGAGCACGCCCCGGCTACACTTGGGCCCGCGCAGGGCGCCCGGTTTTCTTCCTCTCATCCTCTCCCCGCTGCGCCGTCCCTTCGCGGGCATTCCCAGCATTTTCATGACGACGAACACCCTTCCCGAACGTACAGAGCCGATAGCTGAAGTGCCCACCGCGCAGCGCGCCCCTTTGGGCGAGTTGCTGGTCCAGTCGGGCAAGCTGAGCGCGCGCGATTTGGAGCGCGCTTTGTCCGCCCAGCAGGAAATGGGAGGGCTGATCGGCCGCGTGCTGGTACGGCTGGGGCTGGTCTCCGAGCTGGATGTCATCCAGGCGCTCTCGCGCCAGCTCGACATCCCGCTGATTTCCGCCAGCGACTTCCCGGAATTGATGCCGGAAGTGGAGGGGCTGCTGCCTGAATTCCTGCAGGCCAACAGCGTCTATCCGCTGTATGTCAGCGACGACCGGCTGCATGTGGCCATGGCGGTGCCGCAGGATCAGTTCGTCGTCAAAGCGCTGCAACTGGCCACGGGCTATGCCGTGGCACCCCATCTGGCGCTGGACAGCGACATCGAGAAGGCCCTGGCGGAACCCGTGGAGCAGAGGGGCGAGGACGAAGCTGATGACGGCTTCGGCGATGGCTCCGATGGCGGCGACTTCGTCGAGCACTTGAAGGACCTGGCCAGCGAAGCGCCGGTCATCCGCCTGGTGAACACCATCATCGGCCGCGTCATCGACCTGCGTGCCTCGGACATCCACCTGGAGCCCTTCGATGACGGCCTGCACGTCCGCTACCGGGTGGACGGTGTGATCCAGCTGGGGGAGCTGGTGCCTCCGCGCCTGAGCGCTGCCGTGAATTCGCGCGTCAAGCTGCTGGCCCACCTGGACATCGCCGAGCGGCGCTTGCCGCAGGATGGCCGCATCAAGACGCGCGTCAAGGGGCGCGAACTGGATCTGCGGGTCTCGACCGTGCCCACGGTGCACGGCGAGAGCGTGGTCATGCGGGTGCTGGACCGTGCCAGCGTGCGGCTGCAACTGGAAACCATGGGTTTCGAGAAGGACACGCTGGAGCGCTTCAACATGCTCCTGGCCAAGCCGCACGGCATCCTGCTGGTCACGGGGCCGACCGGCTCGGGGAAGACCACCACGCTGTATGCGGCGCTGTCGAAGATCGACGCGACCTCCAACAAGATCATCACCGTGGAAGATCCGGTGGAGTACCAGCTGGAGGGCATCAACCAGATCCAGGTGCATCCCCAGATCAACCTGACCTTCGCCAACGCCCTGCGCTCCATCCTTCGCCAGGATCCCGACATCATCATGATCGGTGAAATGCGCGATGGCGAAACCGCGCAGATCGCCGTGCAGTCGGCCCTTACCGGCCACCTGGTGCTTTCCACCCTGCACACCAACACCGCGGCAGGCGCGGTCATCCGCATGAAGGACATGGGGGTGGAGGGGTACCTGATCACCTCGTCGGTCAATGGCGTGCTCGCCCAGCGCCTGGTGCGGACACTGTGCAAGCATTGCAAGGAGCCCTACGAGCCGGGCGAGGAGGTCCGGCGCAGCACGGGCCTGGCGCGTTTCAGCACGTTCGGGCAGGCCATCTACCGCGCCGTGGGGTGCGAGCATTGCCGGGGCTCCGGATACCGGGGGCGCACGGGGATCCATGAGCTTTTCGTGCTCGATGAGCCCATGCGCCGCGCGATCATCGAAGGCAAGGATGCCAATGCCCTCAATGCACTTGCCGCCCAGGGAGGCATGCTCAACCTGTACGAGGACGGTTTGCGCAAGGTTGCCGCGGGCATGACCACCCTGGACGAGCTTGCCCGGGTGACACAGGACCAGGGCGATGCCTGATTTCATCTGGCGCGCCGTCGCGACGACCGGCAAGATCGTCGAGGGCCGGCTGGGCGCTCCCAGCGAGGCCCAGGCTCTCAAGCAACTGCGGGCTCAGGGGCTCACGCCCCTGAGCATCGGCGACGCGGCCGGTGCGCCGGTGGCAGCCCCGGCACCGCGCGGCGGGTCCACCGGAGAGGTCGCCGGCATCGCGGGCGTTTCCAAGGGGCGTGCGGGCAAAGGGCCCGTGAAGGCCGCCGACGTGCTGGCGCTTACCTCCGAGCTGTCCATCATGCTGCGGGCCGGCCTGGCGCTGGACAATGCCCTGCGGGTGCTCATCGACATGAGCCACAAGCCCAGCATGGCCACGCTGCTGCACGGCATCCTGGATGCGGTCAAAGGGGGCACGCCACTCAGCCGGGCGTTGTCGCAGCATCGGGACCTGTTTGGCGATTTCTACATCAACATGGTGCGCTCGGGCGAGGCCAGTGGCCAAATGTCGGCCGTGCTCGAGCGCCTCGTCGATCACATGGAGCGCCAGCGCGCCCTGCGCGACAGCGTGATCTCGGCCACCATCTATCCGGCCATCCTGCTGGGGGTTGCCGTGCTGTCGCTCATCGTCATGCTGGGCTTCGTCGTGCCGCAGTTCGAGAAGCTCTTCACCGACATGGGGGATGCACTGCCCATGCCCACGCAGATGGTCATGGCGCTCGGGCATGCCTTCACGCGCTATGGCCTGCTGATAGGCATCGGCGCGCTGGGCGTGGGGCTGCTGGTCCGCCGCTGGGCCATGTCGCCTGCGGGGCGGCTGTGGTGGCAGGCCCGCCTGCTGAAACTGCCGCTCATGGGGCGGCTCGCGCTCAAGTACCAGTTGACGCTTTTCTCCCGCTCGCTGGGCACGCTTCTCGGCAACGGCGTGCCGATGCTCACCGCGCTGCACATTGCCACCGAAACGGTGGGCAATACCGTCTTGCGGCAGGCCCTGGAGCGTGTCGCTCCGGTCGTCAAGGAGGGCGGGAAGGTGGTCCAGGCCATTTCCGCCACGGGCATCTTCGAGCCGATCGCCATCAACCTGATCCGCGTGGGCGAGGAGACGGGGCGCATCGGCCAGATGATGCTGGAGCTGTCCAATATATTGAACCGCGAGGTGGAAACGGGTATCAAACGCCTGCTCACGCTGGTGGAGCCCGTGCTCATCCTCGTGCTTGGTGTCCTGATCGCCGCCATCATTGTTTCCATCCTCCTGGGGATCCTGTCCATCAATGACCTCGCCGTATAATTTTCGTTTGTCCAAGGAGTCCTCTCCCATGGCGCATTCCCGTGCTGGCCGCTCCTGTGGCATCCCTATGCAACGCAAATCCGCTCGCGGCTTCACCCTGATCGAACTGCTGGTCGTGCTGGCCATCCTCACGCTGCTGGCAGGTCTGGTCGGCCCGCGCGTGCTGAACCAGCTCGGCGGTGCGAAGTCCAAGACCGCCGGCGTGCAGATCGCCGATCTCGATAAGTCGCTGGAGCTGTTCAAGCTGGACGTGGGGCGCTACCCCACCACTGAGGAAGGGCTGGATGCGCTGGTCAAGCGCCCCGGTTCCGTGAATGGCTGGACGGGGCCTTACCTCAAGGGCGGCGTGCCCACGGACCCCTGGGGCCATCCATACCGCTACGCCAATCCGGGCCCGAATGGCGGCATCGAGATCCTCTCGCTGGGCTCCGATGGTGCGCCTGGCGGCGAGGGTGAGGCGGCCGACATCCGCAACAGGCCCTGATTCCCTCGTTTTCCTGTCGTTCCGTCATGCGGCGCGAGCGCGGTTTCACGCTGGTCGAATTACTGGTGGTGTTTGCCATCATGGCGCTGGTGGTGGGGCTCGCTCCCATGGCGTTCGATCGGCTGCGCGATTCATCGCACTATCGCGACACCGTTCGCACCATGCTGAACCAGATGCGCTCCGCGCGGTTTACGGCGATGGTCGAGGGGCGCGAGGTCCGCTTTTCGGTTGACCTGAGAAATCGCCTGTATGGCACGGATGCGGCCATGAGATCCTTGCCGCAGCCGTTGCAACTGCGTGCCATCGTCGCGGGGACCGAATTGACCGCGCAGAACCAGGCATCCATCCGGTTCCTGCCCAGTGGCGGCGCCACGGGCGGCAGCATCGAAATACTCCGTGCGCCCGGTGTGGGTACGCGTCTGCGGGTGGATTGGCTCTCTGGGCGTGTGACCCAAGAGGCATTGACGCAATGACGCCGCGCGCGCATCGCGGGCAGCGAGGCTTGACCTTGCTGGAGTTGCTGGTCGCTTTTGCCATCATGGCGCTGTCATTGGGCATGCTGTACCGGGCCATTGGCGGAAGTGCCCGCAGCGTGGCGGATGTGGATCGCTATCAGCGCGCGGTCGTCCTGGCGCAGTCGCTTTTGTCGCTGCGGGATACCGTGCCCGAGCAAGGCTTGACGCAGAGCGGCGAATCCGCAGGCTATCAGTGGCGGATTGTCAGTGCGCCCTATGCCACCGAGTTCAATGGCCCCGCTGTCCCGCCGCTGCATGAGGTCAGCATCGTCATTTCCTGGTCGGATGGTACCCAGATTCGCAATTTTGAATTGAGCACGCTGCGGCCCCAACGCAAGCCGCCAGAGCCGGGGCGAAGCTGATGAGTGCAAGGCTGGGCCCGATGCGCCGTGAATATGGTTTCACGCTGGTGGAACTGCTGGTGGTGATCTCGCTGCTGTCCCTGGTGATGCTGGCGATGGGGTCGGCATTGCGCACCACGGCGCAGACGGAAGAGCGTGTGGATGCGCGTCTCCAGCGTGTCGATGAATTGCGCGTGACCGACAGTTTCCTGCGATCGATACTGGGCCGGGTGTCCATGCGCAAGAAGCTGACGCCCGTCTCGATGGATGAGAGCCCGTATTTTTTCCTGGGGGGACCGCAGGAAATGGTGTGGGTGGGTGTCATGCCTGCGCGTTATGGAGCCGGAGGGCGCCATTATTTCCGTCTGGGCCTGGAAGACCGGGTGAACGGGAAGGCCCTGGTGCTCAGGTTCCTGCCGTTCATGGATACGGGAGCGGCGCCGGATTGGGGTGCTGCAGACAGCTACGTGCTGGTGCCTTTCGTCACCAGCTTCGTCCTGCGGTATGAAGATCCTTCCCAGGAGCCTCCGCAATGGGGGGCGCCGTGGACCCCCATCGACAGATTGCCGCAACGCGTGGCGATCAATCTGCAGACGACCTTGGATGCGTGGCCGGAGATCGTCGTGCCCTTGCGTGTTCTGCCGGGCAGTGATGCCTCAATTGGCGGCGCGACCTTCGGGGGGAGTCGGTGACCATGGGTTTGCGATATTCACGTCAGCGACAGCGACGGGGCTCCATGGGCATGGCATTGATCGCTGTTCTCTGGATGGTGGCGGCTCTCAGCATCATCGTTACCGGAGTTACGCGCTCCATCCGCGAAGAAGCTCGCATGATGACGCTGGCGCGTCAGAGCGTCCAGGCGCAGGCCTTGGGGGATGCGGCCATACAGCTTGCACTGCAGGCGATCGTTGCGAACAACTCCCCCATCGATCGCCTGGTGCAAGCAGACATCAGATATCGCGGTGTGGCCATGCAGGTCCGTGCCGTGCCGCTGAACGGGCTGATCGACATCAATGCGGCGCCCATTCCTTTGCTGGCACGCCTGTATGCAGTCGCTGGAGGGCTCAATCCGGGTGACGCGGAAGCCCTTGCCCAAGCTACGGTGCAGATGCGGGAGCAAAGGGGTGTGACCGGGCTGCAGGAGCGCTTCGAGGCGGAGGAGGACCTGTTGAGAGTGCCGGGGGTCGATTACAGCCTGTATGCTAGACTTTTTCCTCTTATCACTGCCGACTTGCGAGGGCGTGGGCTCGTGAATCCCATGGCTGCTCCAGTGGAGGTTTTGTCCGTTCTGGCAGGTGGGAATCCAAGCGCAGCCATCAGTGTTGCGGCCAAGCGTGACGCGGGGGCCAGTGGAGTAGACACCACGGCTCTGGATGCTGCTTTCCTTGACAGTTCTGCGGTGCGTCGGTTGCGCATGGAGGCGCGTGTGCCGATGTTGGACGGCACTTGGCTGCGTGTTTCCCGTAGCGTCGATTTGACTGCGCGAGCCCGTGATGGGGCGCCGTGGTTTTCCTTTCGCACGGGCTCCAGTGTGGAGCCGGTGGTTCGCAATCCTTGAGAAGCCATGCCATCTATTTCATCCGAGGCCCGTTTTCTGGGAATCGACCTGCGTGTGTTGGGCCGCGAGATTTACCAGTCGTGGGTGCACATGCATGACTGGCCGGTCTTTTCATGGCTGACGCCTGCCATGCCGGTTGTCGTTCTCCATCCCAATGGACAGCAAACGGTCTGGCTGGGAGAGGAGCGGAAGGCGCGGGCTGAAAACTTGGGGAAGACTCGCTTCACCGCCATCGAGCTTCCCGAAGATCTTGTATTGCGCCGCTCGTTCACCCTGCCTCCGGTGGGGGCTGCGGATGTGGCGCAGGCCAGTGCGCTGGAAGCTCGTGCCATCAGCCCCTTTGGTGCGCAGGATTTGGTGTGGGGGCATCGGCCCCATACCCTCTCCCAAGGGAATGCCCGCGTGGAGCTGGTGCTGGCATCACGCAAGCAAATCGCCCAATATCTGATGTCCAAGTCCGGGCGTTTGGCTGCTGGCTCGGACCCTGAAGTCTGGGTGCTGTCCAGCGAAGGCAAGCCAATCGTATTGGGCGGATATGGCGAAGGCTTGCGCAAGGCCCATGCCGTGAAATGGCGTCGCACGGGGTACGGATTGATGGGAGTGGCGGGGATGCTGCTGGTGGCCATCGCATTGACGCCCAGCCTGCAACTGCGCTCTCGCGCTCTGGAGGCGGCGCAGTCGTATACGGATGTGGCAACACGGACCGCTGAGATTGTTCGCCAGCGCGAATCGCTCATGCAATCGTCGGAAAAGCTCACCATGCTCTCGGAGGTATTGGCCACTCGCCTTGAACCCCTGAAAGTGCTCGATAAGCTCACGCAACTGTTGCCAGACGACACGGCTTTGCAGAGCTTCAGATTGCAAGGCACCAAAGTCACCATCGTCGGCATGACCGGCAATGCATCTTCCTTGATGCAACTGCTGGGCAATGAGTCCGGTTTCCGGGAGGTTCGCGCACCTTCCGCCGCAATGCGGATGGGCAATACGGGCAAAGAGACTTTCTCCATCGAGTTCACGCTGGACCCTCAGGTATTTGGTGCTCCCGTCAGCACGCCGTTGAAGCCGGCGGTGGCTTCTGCGAGCGTGGCGCCCGCGTCAAACGGATCCACTCCGGGCAGTGCTGTTTTGCCATCTGCAGCAGCGGGAAGCGCTACTTCGGTAGCGCCCGTATCGACTCCGGCCACTCCTCCCGTAGCGGCTCGTGCGGCGGTGTCTCCTGGGGGGGCGACCTTTGGTGGAGTCGCCACGGCTCCTGGCGATGCGGGGCCCAAAGGTGCTGCGTCTTCTTCTGCTTCTGTGGTCCGCAACAAATAATGAAACGCATGCCCTCACGCGAGATCGCGGTTCTCGCTGGTACTCTGGTCCTGGGCCTTCTGCCCCTGGCATTCATGGGCTGGTATGTCGCGCAGCGGCACATGGCCGCGCAAGAACGGCTTGAGCAACTGGAGCCGCGCTATGCCAGGTTGCTGGGCCTTGAGGCCCAGAAGGCAGACATCGATGCTGCCTTGAACAGCGCCACCCAAGCGCGTGCACAGTACGTCTATCCCGCCAGCCAGGATGCCAATCAGACGGGGAACGTGGCGCAGCAGAAGGTGCGGGATATCTTCAGTGCAGCGGGGTTGCAGGTGAGCAGCAGCCAAGTCTTGCCTGCTAAAGAGGAAAAGGGTTTTGACCGCATTCCACTCAATGTACGCGCGGAAGGCGACATGCTTGCCATGCAAAGTGCTCTCGCTGTATTGAATGGGCAACTTCCCATCATCGTGATCAATGAGTTGGAAGTGCAGGTCCTGGGGGCTTTTGGCAGTCTGGATCCCAAGATCGTTCCCCGTTTGTCCATTACGTTCGGACTGAGCGTGCTGCGGGAGCGGTCATGAAGCGCCATGCCCTGCGTGTTCTTTTGCTGCTGAATGCCGGACTCGCTTTGCTGCTGCTGTGGATGTGGGTGTCCCCGGATGGGGCGATCCGCAATATCCACTGGCAACCCCCTGAGCCCCGTAAAGTGGATCTGGAAGGTCTGGTGCCAGTCGTGCCTGCCGTAGGATCGACGGATACCCGGGCCTTTGTGGCCATGTTGGACCGACCGCTTTTTTCGGGTACTCGCCGGCCTCCGCCCCCACCGCCCCCCCCGGCAGCGAACGAACCTCCTCCGGACAATCTCTCCTCGGCTCGGTTGTCAGGGGTCTACTCTGGCGAAGGACAGGGAGGGGTGATCATTCAAGTGGCGGGTAAGCAAAGGCGCCTGCGCTTGAACGACAACGTCGACGGCTGGGTGCTGACCTCCATACAGGATCGTGTCGTGACTTTCGGCCGGGGTGGCGAGGTGCGGACGCTGCTGCTCCCCCGTGCGGCGGTCACCGTTTATTCCGGCGCGCCGCTGCCTGCGTCGGCTGGTGCTCCGAGAGGGGCCGCGCAGCCGCCTGCACCACCACCCGGAGGAGTGGGGGAGCCCCTGCCACCTTCACGCCGTGCCACCTTCGGTGGAACACGAGTTCCTTGAGTTTTGCGCGCCGACGCGCTCTTCCCGTTTTCTGGGCACGTAGTCATGATTTCTTATCGATACGCTTTTTCATCCGTTGCATTGGCCGTATGCCAGTTGGCTGCTGCGCAAGTGCAGCAAAAGCCCGAAGCTGCGGCTGCAACCAACGTGGTCACCGAGTCTGCTGGGGGGAATCGACCGGCTGTTGCAGTGGGTACGACAGCCAATGATGGTTCCATCGCAAAGCCCGGTGGTGATGGCGCGGGTGAGGGCAGCCGTGAAGACAAGGGCAGTCAGCCTCGTCTTTTGCGCGGCAACGACATCATCCTGGGTGAACCCAAAGCAGTGCCGCCGATCACTGGTGCTCCCATGGCATTCAATTTCGAGGAGGCTCCAGTCTCGGAGGTCGTGCGCACGATCTTGGGTGACATTGCCAAGGCGAACTACGTGCTGCATCCCCCCCTGAATGGAACGGTAACGCTTTCCACGCGCAATCCCATTCCGCCTGATCAGGCCATGTTCCTGCTGGAGAGTGCTTTGCAGGCAAACGGCTTGGCAATGTTGAGGGATGCCCGCGGGACATACCACGTCGGCCGCCCAGACGCACTGCGGGCCATCGGGGGAACGCTTCGGCAGGTGAAGAGTGGAGAGCCTCTTCCCCCAGGCTATGGCGCCATCATCGTGCCGTTGCAATACATCGGCGCTGCTGAAATGGCGTCCATTCTGCGGCCCATGGTGGCTCCAGATGCGATCGTTCGTGTGGACAATGTCCGCAATTTGCTGGTTTTGTCCGGAACGCGCACGCAGGCTGAAGGGTGGCTGGATCTGGTCAACACCTTTGACGTCGATCTTCTCAAGGGCATGTCCGTGGGGGTCTTCCCGCTCAAGTATGCATCCATCAAAGAGGTGGAGGCTGCGCTGCGTGTCGTGAGCGGTGGGGCGGCGCCTGCCACGCCTGCTGCGGGTGCAGCCACGGGATCCGCCATCGCTGCAGGGACTGCCGGTGCAGCCAATCAGGCCAATGCCGGGGCGGCAGCTCTGGGGGAGGCCAATCCATTGTTTGGTGCATTGCGCATCATGCCGATCGAGCGGATCAACAGCATTCTTGTCGTTACGCCGCGAGCTGCCTATCTGGATGAGGCTCGCCGCTGGATCGAGAAGCTGGACCAACCCAATGACAACGGTTCCGAGCCGCAACTGTTCATCTATCACGTCCAGAATGGCAATGCCAAGCATTTGGCGGGTGTGTTGAGCGGCATTTTTGGTGGCACCCAAGGCAGTGGAGCCACCGCCAACAGTGGTGTGGCTCCAGGGCTCGGGGGGACATCGTCCAATTCTTTTGGGCAGTTCGGGTCAAATAATGCGTTCGGCAACACGGGGTTTGGCAATTCCGCGTTCAGCAGTACCGGATTTGGGTCATCCAGCGCATTCAGCAGCCGTGGAGGCGGGTCGGGTAGCAGTGGCTTCGGCTCCATGCAAACCAATCGCAACAACCAAAACCAGAGTGGTAGCACGCAGGGCGTTGTCGGTACCAATATAGGTACGGTGCGCGTCATGGCCGATGAGTTGAACAACTCCGTATTGATCTGGGGAACCAAGTCAGAATATACGAAGATCGAGGCCACGCTGAAGCGGCTTGATCTGCCCCCGACGCAGGTGTTGATCGAGGCTTCCATCGTGGAGGTGACATTGGATGACACGCTTCAATATGGTCTCCAATGGTCTTTCAGCGCAGGCGGCCCGTCCGACTACACGGGGACGGGGTCGTTGCTGAATAGTGACAACAGTACAGGGTCGTTGCCAAGCTCTGCGCGTGCTGGATTCACCTACTCCTTGGCAAATCCTCTGGGCAGGGTGCGCGTCGTCCTCAATGCATTGGCTACGAAGAGGTTGTTGAAGGTCATTTCAAGCCCATCATTGATGGTGCTGGATAACCATACGGCCATGATGAGCGTGGGTAACCAGCAGCCTGTTCAAACTGCCAGCACCACGTTTGTCGACAACACGAATGCCCAGACCAGCACGATTCAATACCGTGACACGGGTGTGAGTCTTTCCGTCACGCCGTCGGTGAACGCTGGCAATCTGGTCACGATGCAAATAGACCAGACGGTCACAGACGTCTTGGCAGATAGTTCGGGCAGCGTATCTTTGCAACCCGTGTTCCAGCAGCGCCAGATCACCAGTAAGGTGGCGGTCCGCTCGGGTGAGGCCATCGTGCTTGGTGGTTTGATCAGGGATACGAGCAATAATTCGAAGTCGGGCGTGCCATTCCTGCAGGAAATCCCATTGGTGGGGAATCTTTTCAGCAATAACGGAAAAACCGGTAATCGTACCGAGTTGCTGGTGGTGATCACTCCCAAGGTTGTGCGCACGGATATCGATATTCGCGAGGTCAGCGATGAATTGCGCGATCGTCTCAAGGGTCTTCAGGTTATTGAACTCAGAGAGTCCGGTCGAGTCAATCCTGCGCCAGGGGGCACGCAGCCAACGGTCCAGCCCTTGCCGCCTCAGTGAGGTTGGTTCTTCTTCTATCATCATTTCTATGCGCTTCAATACTATTTACCGGAAAGCAATTCGACCTGCCGCTGTTACCTTGGGTGTTCTCGTTCTGGCTGGCTGTGCCGCCATGCAGCCAACGACTCCTGAGCAGCAGGTAAAACAGCGCGCCAATGAATATTGGCAGGCTCGGATTGCCGGGCAGTCCGAAAAATCTTATGCACTGACACCTCCGTCGTACAGGAAGGCTCACACCAAGGAGCAATTTGCCCGGCAGTTTGGTAATGCGGCATCCGTGTTGTCAGCCGAGGTGGTCGGTGTGAAATGCGAGGCGGAAAAGTGCACTGCCCGGATGAAGTTGATGGCCAAGCCCGCCATCATCGGGATCAAACTGGACGCCATTGATACCTATCTGGACGAGGTCTGGATATCGGAAGATGGACAGTGGTGGAGGTACCAAGACCTCTGAGTCCTTCGGCTCTTCCATCAATGGGGGTGGCTTGATAAGTCGCTTCACCCCGTTCGTGGATGGAAGTGCTCGTCATCTTGTGCCCAGCGGGTTGCGCCCAGTTCGCTTACGCGGCTGGGCGTTGTTACGTCTGACAACCACCGTGGATGGTTGTTTGTGATTGAACGTCTTGGGGGGAGTCAGCCCGTCTCTGTGCTGGCGAGCCATGGGGTGTGACGGCAGGGGAAAAGTGTGCAAATTTAGGATTTTTTGCTTGGGAATGCACATTTCTTTTGGTATTGTTCGCCCCCGAGGCTTGTGGAGGTATGGAGGTCGCAAACCCGCTGAGCGAGGGTGCTTGGTTCGGGTTCTTCCGCTTCGACAGGCCCCGCCCAAAAAATGGTCGGGCTCATCCCCGCCTTGCTGGGATGGCTCCGTATGCGGCACGCCTCTCATCCACTGTTGCATTTCATCAACAGGCGAAGGTTCGGCAGGTGTTCCGTAGTACAGGGCTTGAATGCGCTGTGCTACTATTCTTTGGCGTAATCAATCGTGGTAGTTGCGCTTACCAACTTTTTAACTGGAGTTCTCGATATGAAGAAAAATGTTCTGGCCCTGAGCATTGCTGCCATGATTGGTGGCCTGGGCTTCGCCGGCGCTGCATCTGCTGATGTGGTGCGTGGCACGGGCGTGGGCGGCGACGGCGGTACCATCACCAACGGTGTGTGGATTCCCGACGCTGGTACGGCTCCTGCCAACTGGCGTCTCACGGCCACGGGCGCAACGGGTCTCCAGCTGTCGCAAGGCGGCAACGGCCACTCGCTGGTGGTGCCTTACTTCAATGCTCAGAACGGCAACATGACCGTTCTGCACGTGGTGAACACCGACACCGTGCACGGCAAGCTGGCCAAGGTGCGTTTCCGCAGCGCTGCCAACTCCGACGATATTCTGGACTTCCAAGTGTTCCTGTCGCCTGGCGACGTGTGGACCGCTGCTGTGACGGCTGATGCCAACGGCATTGCCCGCCTGACGACCGGCGACGGCACCTGCACGCTGCCTACGATCACCCGCAATGTGGCGCAAACTTTCAATACGGGTCGTCTGAGCACGCTGGCTGGCGACATCGCCAACCAAACGCGTGAAGGCTACGTTGAAATCTTCAACATGGCCAACATCGACTCCAACGCCATCTACGGTGCGAACCGCAACGCCAACAGCGCTCTGTACACGGCTATCAAGCACGTGAGCGGCACGGCTCCTTGCACGGCAACCGCCCTGAGCGCAACGCTGGCCAACGTCACGACCGAAGCGCAAGCCCGTCAACTGGGTCTGGACACGCCGACGGCTGGTCTGCTGGGTGACTGGTACATCATCAACGTGGCCCAATCCACGACCTTCTCCGGCGCTGCTACGGCTGTGACGGCTACGGGTGGTACGGGTGCTGGCGCTGGCCGTGGCAACTTCGTACACTTCCCGCAAAGCGAACTCCAGGCGCCTACGCCTGAAACGTTCACGGCTGACCCGCTGTTCCGCGTGGCATACACCCGTACCGGCGCGAACGCTGAAGTGACGACGGCCGCTCTGGTCGCCGCCAACTACGATCTGCCTGACCTGTCCACGCCTTATACGCTGAACGCTGGTGGCACGGCTGTGGTGGACACCCGTGTCCAAGCCTACAACCTGACGCGCGCTCTGGCCGTGACCTCCATCACGAACCAGTACGCCAATGATCCGACGATCACGGCCAAAACCGACTGGGTGTTCTCCATGCCCACCCGTCGTTACAGCGTTGCCGCCAACTACAACGCAGGTGCTACGACGGCTGCCAACTACCGCCTGTTCACGGTGCTCGATACGGGTTCCGCAACGAACACGCTGGCCACCAACTACGCTGCATGGTTCGCTCCGGAAAACACCGCCCTGCAAGGCGGCCTGATCTGCGTGAACTCCACCGGCCAGTCCTTCTTCGATCGTGAAGAAACGACGACGACGAGCGGCGCCGTGTTCTCGCCCACCACTGTGTCGCAGACCCGCTTCTGCGGCGAGACCAGCGTTCTGAGCTTCGCTGACGCCAACACCTCGGTGCTGGGCGCTTCCGTGGCACGTCAGAACGTGGCATCCGGTTCCTTCGTGAACGGCTGGAGCGTGGTGCGTACCACCAACAGCTTCCAGACGACCCTGGGTCCTGTCTATGGTGCTACCGCTGGTACGGCCAACGCTGTGCAGTACAACTCGCAAGCTGGTCTGCCGATCCTGGGCGCTTCGTTCATCAAGCTGACGAACCCCCAAGCTTCTGCAGGCACCGTGGGCACCTACGGCATCACGTGGCCCCACCGTTTCACGGCTGCTCAGTAATAGGGCACTTTTCGCGGCAACGCGAAACCAAAAAGGCGGGGGTTTACCCCCGCCTTTTTTTTGACTGTTACACCTGTTGGATGCTGTAAACGATGAAGCGTTTTTCTCTCCGGTTTGTTTCCTGGGCCATGGCGGCTTCGCTGGGTGGTCTGACTTCGACCGTCTGGGCTGCAGACCCCGTGTTGATCCAAAATGATTCCGTGTCGATCAGCACGGCAGACATGCAGGCGGACTCGCTGCGCATGCCCCCGGAGATGCGTGGCACCGTGCTGAGCAAGCCCCAAACCGTGCGGCAGATCGCAACCAATCTCTATACCCGTCGTGCCCTCGCGCAAGAGGCGCAGACCCAATCCCTGGACAAAGACCCCGCAGTGGCCGCTGCCCTGCGCATCGCGCGTGATCAGGTGCTGGCAGACGCTCTGATGCAGCGCATGGACCAGGCCAACACGCTCAGCGACGCCAAGGCCGAGCCGCTGGCGCGCACGCTCTACAAGGCTAAGCCCGAGCGATTCCAGGCCCCCGAGCAGGTGCGGGTGCGGCACATCCTGATTGCTGGCACGACGCCTGAAGCGCAGGCGCAGGCCGAGAAGCTGCTGGCGGATCTCAAGGGGGGCGCGGACTTCGCCACCCTGGCCAAGGAGCGCTCCGCAGACAAGGGTAGCGCGGAACGCGGCGGCGATCTCGGTTTTCTGGCCAAGGGGCGCACCGTGCCCGAATTCGATCAGGCGGCCTTCGCCCTGCAGAAACCCGGTGAACTCAGTGGTGTGGTGAAGACCCAGTTCGGCTACCACGTCGTGAAGCTGGAAGCGCGGCGCCCGGCAGGCCTGAAGCCTTTCGAGGAAGTGCGCGACGAACTGTTGGCCGAGGTGCGCAAGACCACCCAGGATGAAGCGCGCATGGCCGAGGTGAACAAGCTCCAGAAGAATCTCAAGGTCAACCAGGAAGCCATCGACGCCTACGCGGCCAGCCACGCCGCGCCGGCTGCCGCTGCCAAGCCTGCCCCTTGACAACGTGAGCGCCTGGGTACGGGTTGGCCATCGCGGCGGCTGCCACGGCGCCTTGCTCCGGCGCTGCTCGGCGGCATCGCCTGTGGCTTCACGCCTCGCTCCCGTGCCCAATCCCGGTTTCGCAGGGATGGCAAGCCCGTAGCGAAAGCCAGGCGGCGGTCGGTCTGAACGCCGCTTTTTCCTGCCCGTTGTTGTGAGTTGAATTGTTGGATGCAGACGTTATGCAATGAACTGCGCGCGTTGTGGACTGCGCGTTCCCTGGTGTGGGTGCTCACCCGGCGCGAGGTGGCAGCCCGCCATGCGGGCACCGCGGTCGGGGTGCTGTGGCCGTACCTGCAGCCCCTGCTCACCGTGGCGGCCTACTACCTGGTCTTCGACGTGGTGTTCTCCATGCGCCTCGGGGACGGTGCGCCCACGCGCGCGGTGGGGACCTTCCTCGTGGTGGGCGCCTTGCCCTGGATGGCGTTCTGCGACGCGGTTTCGAGGGGCATGAACAGCCTGATCGAGTCCGGTGGCCTGCTCCAGAAGAATCCCTTGCCCCCGGTTCTGTTCGCGGCCCGCTCGGTGCTGGCGAGCGCGATGATCTACGGGCCGCTGCTGCTGCTGGTCGCCGCCATCTACAGCCCGCTACACGGATTCCGCGGAGCCCTGCTGGCGTTTCCCGCGTTGCTGGCGCTGCAACTGCTGCTGAGCGTGCTGATCGGCTATCTGCTGGCGATCCTGGCGGCGGCATTGCGCGATACGGTGCAGCTGGTCGGCTTCCTGCTTTCGGTGGGGATCTACCTCACGCCCATCCTGTTTCCGCTCACGCTGTTTCCCGAGAACTGGCGCTGGGTGCTGTGGCTGAATCCCATGACGGCGCTGGTCATCGGGTACCAGCAGGTGCTGCTGCAAGGGGCCTGGCCTCCGCTGAGCGTATGGTGCGCGGCGCTTGGCTGGGCGGCCGTGGTGGCCGTGGCCCTGAATGTCGTGGCGGCACGCAGCCGTGATCAGTTGGTGGATTGGCTATGAGCGGGACCCTGGTGGACGGCACGGCGGCGATGGGCGATACCGTGCTGACGGTGAAGAACGTGGGCAAGGAATACCGGCTCTACGCCTCGCCACGGCAGCGGCTGAAATCGCTGATCACGGGCCGCTCGACGCACCGCAGCCACTGGGCGCTGCGCGACGTGTCGTTCGAGTTGCGGCGCGGGCAGTGCATCGGGGTGATCGGCGACAACGGCGCGGGCAAGAGTTCGCTGCTGAAGCTGCTGGCGGGCACGCTGCAGCCGTCCACGGGCACGATCGAGCGGGTGGGGCGGGTCACGGCGATCCTGGAGCTGGGCGCGGGCTTCCACCCGGATTTCAGCGGGCGCGACAACCTCTACTTCGGCGGCAGCCTGATCGGCATCGACCGCGAGGAGATGGCGCGGCTCGAACCGGAGATCGTGGAGTTCTGCGAGCTGGGCGAGGCGCTGGACCGCCCCGTCAAGACCTATTCGTCGGGCATGTCGGTGCGGCTGGCGTTCGCGCTCGTGACGGCGGTGCAGCCCGACATGCTCATCATCGACGAGGCCCTCGCCGTGGGCGACCAGCATTTCCAGAAGAAGTGCGTGGACCGCATCATGGCGTTCCGAGACGCGGGCTGCACCATCCTGTTCTGCTCGCACAGCCCTTACCACATCCGCCACCTGTGCGATCTGGCCCTCTGGCTGGATGGCGGGCAGGTGAAGCAGTTCGGCGCGACCGAGCCGGTGCTGGGGGCCTATGACGTGCATTCCCGCCTGCGCAACGCGGCGCTGCCCGGCGCCGGCCCGGCCCATCCGGCCGGGGCCGACGGCACGGCAGCGCATGCCGGAGGCGATGCGGCGCCGGACAGCGGCGCGCCGCTGGGCGATGGCGCCGATCCGGCCGCCGCACCGCCGGCCGGGCGGCGCGCCCGCAGCGGCAACACACCGGCGCGCGACGACGGCTCGGCCCGCATCCTGTCGGTGGACATCGACGGCCTGGGCGAACCCGAGGGCGAGCAGTTCGGCCGCCTGGAGGGCTCCGATCTCGTGGTGCGCATCGTGGTGCGGGGCCGGGGCCAGGAGCGCCCGAACATCGGCTTCATGATCGAGCAGTCACGGGGCGTGGGCATCACGTCGCTGGCGACGCACGAGGAAGGCGCGCAGCCCGTGCCGCTCGGCGATGGGCGCTGGCAGTCGGTCCTGACCTTCCCGGATCTGCCGCTGCATTCCGGCGACTACGTGATCAGCGCGTTTCTCTTCGACGAGAGCGGGCTGGTGGTCTACGACGAATGGTTCCAGTTCCTGAACTTCAACTGGGTGCGGCACACGCTGATGCCGGGGCTGGTGAAGCTGCCGCACCACTGGGGCTGATGCCGCCTGCATGGCAGCCACTGGCACCCAGCGATCCATGTGCTATTGATTTAATAGCTGAATACGTAGATTTCTCGGCGACATGGAGCGCTTTCGACCTTGAAAACCTTGCCGGCCACCCGTGCGTGGCGTTTCCTGCACTCCTTCCCACATGACTGACATTTCCCACGACAAGACCTGCGCGCAATGGCTGGCGGAAGGCCGGCAGCACCTGGCCCGGGGCGAGCACGCGCCCGCCGCCGAGGCCCTGCGGCGCGCCCTGGCGGACCGGGCCACGCGCCTGGAGGCCCACAACCTGATCGAGGCGCACGGCTTGCCGGGCGCGTTCGCCCAGATGATGGGGCTGGACTGCCGGATCGCCCCGGCCGACGACATCTTCCGGTTCTTCGAGGGGCATCCGTCCAGCACGAACCCCCTGCGGGACTACCTCGCGGACGGCTGGCGCACGCTGTCGGAGTTGATGGTGCTGCTGGAGACCGTGGACCGGCCCCTGCTCAAGACCCGGTGGTTCATGGAGTTCGCCAGCGGGCACGGCCGTTTCACCCGCCATCTGGTGAAGGCGCTGGGCCCGGAGCGGGTCACGGTGTCGGACGTGGTGCCCGACGCCATGGATTTCGCGAGCGCGACCTTCGGCGTGCGCAGCATGCTGTCGTCGATCGAGCCCGAGAGGCTGGCGTGGCCGCAGCGGTACGACGTGGTCTTCGTGCTTTCGCTGTTCAGCCACCTGCCCCGGCGCACGTGGTCGCGCTGGCTGCAGTGCCTCTACGACGGGGTGGAGCCGGGCGGCGTGCTGGTGTTCTCCACCCACGGCCTCAAGGCGGCGGCGCACGACAGCGTGGCGCTGGACGAGGAGGGCTTCTTCTTCGCCGCGTCCAGCGAGTCGCAGGCGATCGACGTGCAGGAGTACGGCACGGCCTTCACGTCGGAGGCCTTCGTGCGCGCGCGCATCGCCGAGACGGTGGGCGCGGACGCGCTGATCCACAGCGTGCCCATGCATTTCTGGAACCACCAGGACGCCTACGTGCTGCGCAAGCCGTGACGTGGCCCCGGCCCTGACCACGCCTGGGGCGCTCCGGCACCGGGTGTCCTGGATGGCGGTGGGCGCAAAGGGTGCCCGGGTATGCTTGCCGCTTTCGTTTTCGACCGTGCCGAAGGATTTGACCGCATGATTTCCCTGCTCGACCGTATCCAGCAGCGTTTCTGGGGGCCGCCGCAGTGGGACGCGGCAGCCATTACCGACGAGTGGTTCCGCGCGCATTTCCACTATGCCGCCGACGTGGTGCAGCACTGGCTCGGGTCGGCGATGGACCTGCGCACGGCGCGGCTGCTGAATTTCGGCTGCGGCGACGGCATCACCGATCTGGCGCTGGTGCTGCGGCACGGCGCAACGTCCATCCACGGCATCGACATCCGCCAGGAATACGCGAAGCTGCCGCGCATCGCGCGCGAGCAACTGGGGCTGCGCCGGGTGCCGAAGGCGCTGGGCTTCGAGACCATCCGGCCGGCCCAGCCGCTGGCGGGGCGCCGCCCGGTGGACGGCATCTTCAGCTGGTCCACCTTCGAGCATGTGTCGCGCGAGCAGCTCGAACCCATCGCGCGCGACCTGTACGAGGCGCTCAACCCCGGCGGCTTCTTCTTCCTGCAGATCGAGCCGCTGTATTACTCGCCCTTCGGCTCGCACCTGCGCCGCTACGACGATGTGCCGTGGCACCACCTGCTGGCCAGCGACGACGAGCTGTGGTCCATCATCCAGGCGCACGAAGGGCCGATCGACGGCGCGGAGCGCGATTTCGGCTTCGACGACTTCGGGGTGGAGGGCTACAAGAAATTCGTCTTCAACGAATACCGGACGCTCAACCGCCTGACGGCCGACGAGCTGGTGGCGCTGATGGAGCGCGTGGGTTTCCGCGTCGCGCGGCAGGAGCGCCGCAGCGTGCAGATGGAGATCCCGCAGGCGCTGCGCGGGAAGTACCCGGACGAGCTACTGCTCAACAACGAGATCTTCCTGCTGCTGGCCAAGTAGGGGCCCGGCGGCGCTGCGGTCGGGGCCGGGGGCGGCCCGGGCCGCCCCCCGTGGTCAGGCCGTCAGCCAGTTCTTGACGCGGCGCTGCCAGTGCGCCGGAATGCGCCGCGCCACGCCGCGCAGCACGGGCAGGGAGCGCAGGTACACCACGGCGGAGAGCACCCCGGAGCGGGCCGCCGCCGCGGGCGTCTCGGCCGGCACGTAGCGCGCCAGCTCGGCCATCGGCACGCCCTCGATGGGCGCGGGCAGGGCGATGCCCGCCAGGTAGTCGGTCTGGTAGCGGAAGGGCTCGGGCGCGGGGTGTTCCGCCGCGGGTTGGGGCTGGGCCTCCTGCAGGGCCGGCGCGGCGCCGGTGGCGAAATGCCGCTCCCGCACGTCGCAGAACCAGGCCAGCCACTGGGCCCCGGTGGCGTCCCAGGGGCGCACCCAGCTCCAGGGGCGCCCCGCGAGCCGCTCGGCGAACGCGCCCAGGTCGGGCACGGCGACGGGCAGGCCCGCGAGCAGCGCGGCGCTCAGCGTGTAGCTGTAGGTCTCGGGCCACTGCGCGGGGAACCAGACGAGGTCGGGCTCCAGCCATTGCAGTAGGCCGGGCAGGTCTTTTTCCTGGTATTCGCCGTGCACCGTGAGGCGCGCGCGGGGCTGGGTCTGCAGGCTGCGGTAGCCGTAGCCGATGAGGTGGAAGTCCACCGGGGCATCGCGCCGCGCGGCCTCCAGCGCCACGGCTTCGAGCACGTCGGCGCCCTTGATGGCGCTCAGGGCACCGATCACCACCACCTTCAGGCGCCGTCCGGGCGGCAGCGGGCGCGGCGCGGGTGCGGGCAGGAGCGAGGCGTCCGGCATGTCGGTGTGCGGCACGGCGTGCACGCGCGCGACCGGCGCGAAGCCGGCGATGCGCCGGGCGGTGTCGTGGCTGGGCGCGATCACGCGCCGCGCGCCCGACAGCAGCCGGGCATTGGCGCCGCGCCACTGCGCCACGGTGCTGCCGGCCAGCGGTGAGGCCATCGCGGGATCGCAGCACTTGCACTGTCCCGGGCCGGTCTCGCCGGCGTAGCGGTTGGTGCTGTCGGTCATCGAGATGTGGGTGCAGTAGCTGTAGTAGTCGTGCGCCGTGAAGTCGTACGAGACGCCCAGCAGGTGCGGGATGTCGCGCACCTCCGGGCCGTGGCCGAGGAGGTGGTGGTAGTGCAGGTGCCGCACGCCGAGCTGGCGCAGCACGGCCAGCAGGTCGTCGAACTGCTCGGGCAGCCGGAAGGCCAGCTCGAAGGCCTCGTCCTCGCCGGCGAGCCGCAGGCGCACGCCCTGGCCCGCCGCGGGGGCGAGCGTGAGGAACACGGCCTGGCCCGCCAGGTGGGCGGCCAGCTCGCGCACGTGGCGCACCGTGCCACCCGCGCGGTCGTGCAGCACGGCCAGCACGGCCGGCAGCCCGGCGGCGGCGATGCGGGCCACGTCCAGCGCGAGGCGATGCGCGCGCGCGGGGTCGTCCTGCACGAAGGCGTGCACGTCGCGCTCGTAGTGGGGGTGCAGGCGGCGCAGGGTCTCCATGGCCGCCAGCTCGCGGGGGCTCTTGCTGTCGCCGAAGCTCACCCCGCCCGTGTGCAGCACGAAGGTGTCGAGCAGGTGCAGGTTGCGCCATCCCGCCGCCTGGGCGCGCTGGCAGAAATCGTTTTCCTCGCCGTAGCCCTTGCCGAAGTGCTCCGTGTCGAAGAGCCCGAGCTGTTGCAGGCAGTCGCGCCGGATGTACATGCAAAAGCCCACGCCCGTGGGCACGTCCACCACGGCGCCGGGGTGGGTCTGCGCGCACAGGGCGTCGAGGCGCGCCGTGTCGTAGCCGGGCGGCAGGTCGTTGTCCTTGCAAAAGCGCGGGTAGCTGCAGATGGTGGCGTTGTTGGAGAAGGGCGTGACCGAGGCCACCCGGGCATCGCCGTAGGCGGCGCGCCGGATGCGGTCGAGCCAGTCGTTGGCCACCTCGGTGTCGCTGTTGAGCAGCAGCACGTCGTGGTGCTCGCTCAGCGCCATGCCGCGGTTGACGGTGCCGACGAAGCCCAGGTTCTCTTCGTTTTCGAGCAGGAGGATGCGATCGTCCCGGGCGGCGCGCTCGCGCAGCCAGGCCGTGACCTCGGGCTCGGGGCTGGCGTCGTTGATGACGACGAGCCGGTAGGGCGTCTGGCAGGGGCTCGCGAGCACCGATTCCACGCACAGCTGCGTGTCGGCAAGTCCCCGGTACACGGGCACGATGACGTCCACCGGGTGCGGCGTCGGGGGCACGGGCGTCGGCACGCGCTGCGCGACCTCGGCGGGGCGCGGGCCGCGCCCGAGCAGGCGGTCGATGCGCATCTTGGCATGGACGATGGGGCGGGTCGCTCGGAACACGGTGGAGTTTTCGATGGTTTTCAGGTGGTGCTGCAACTGGGCCAGCTCGTGCTGCAGTTGCCGGGCGTTGCGCTGGAACTGCGCCGATTCCTGCTGCAGGTCGGCGCGCTGCCTCAGCAGGCCGGTGGCGCTTTCCTTGAGCGCCTCGTGCGCGCGCTTCTCGTTGTCCAGCGACTGCTGCTCCTGCTCCAGCGCGCCACGCGTCTCGGCCAGGCGCTGGCGTGCCTCGGCGCTGTCGTGCTCCAGGCGCGCGATCCGGTCCTGCAGGGGGCGCACGGCGCCCGAGAGAGCGAGGTAGTCGGCCGACATGGGCCAGCCCAGATCGACCTCCAGGCTGGCGCCCTCGCGGGCGTGCGCGGCGAGCGCCTCGGCCGGGACCGGCAGCTGCATCCACGGGTCGTCCCCGGTCAGCAGCAGCAGGCTGGAGGCCGCCGCCGCCGGCAGGGCCTGCAGGTCCCAGGCGATCTGCTGGTGGGGCATGCGGGCGAGCTGGGTGCGCGATTCGGCGTCGGCACGCCACGACCACGCGGCGGAGCCATCCGGCGCGCGCAGCGTGATGCCGTGCAGGTGCAGGAAGCCGGGCCGGTCGGCGGGGTCGAGCCGCAACTGGGTGACGGGGGCCCCGGAGGCGGGCAGCGCGAAGCGCAGGGTCTGGCGGGGCTCGCCGATGGCGCCCCGGGCCGTGAGCTTCTGGTCCTCGGCATAGCCCTGCGCGGTGCCCCAGTAGAGCTGGGCGGTGAACAGGGCCTGGGGGGGCTGGGTATCGGTTTCCGGCCCCGGGTCGTTGGCGACCGCGCCGGCGGCGGGCCGGGCCACGCCGATGAACTGGTAGGCCATGGCGTCCGGCGTGACCAGCAGGTGCCGGGCCACGGCGGGGGGCAGGGTGTCGAACGCGTCGTCGAACTCGGACTCGGGCACCTCGCGCCGGATGGTGTCGATGCCGTCCAGCGCCCAGCCGTGTTCGCCCAGGAAGCGTGCGAGCGAGCGGCGGGTGAAGAAGCGCAGGTGGGTGCGGTCCAGCAGCCCTTCCTCGCGGTAGCGGAATTCGCCCTGCAGCAGCTCGGCCACCAGCCCGCAGTAGCCGGCGTTGGGCACCGAGATCAGCAGGCGGCCGCCGGGCACGAGCAGCTCCCGGCACAGGTCAAGCACATGCTCGGGGCGCCGCAGGTGCTCCAGCACGTCGGCGCAGACGATGTAGTCGTACCGCTGGCCGGTAAAAACGGTAACCAGGTCGCAGGTTTCGAGGTCATCGACCACCACGCGGCGGTAGTGGGGGCGGGCGTGGGCCGCTTCGGCCTCGCTCCAGGTCACGCCGTCGCTGGTGGTGCCGCGGGTTTCGGAGAGGTACTGGCCCAGGGCCCCGCTGCCGCAGCCCAGGTCCAGCACGCTGGCGCCTTCGTGGATCTGTTCCGCCAGGACGGAGAGGGAAGTGCGCTCATCGGGCCGGATGTTGCGCAGATATACGTGCAAATCCTCGATTGTTTGGGTCATCCCGGGATTATGACGGCCGCGTGAAGACCGCTTGTAGCAGGCGTAACGGGCGCCGGCGCGGGGGGCTCGGCGCCACAGACGACAATACGCGACCCATGATGACGAATTCCGACATGCACCAAGGCCTGGCCGTCTCGGTGGTCAGCCACGGCCACGGCCCCCTGGTGCAGGCCTTGCTGCATGCCATGGCGCAGCGCTGCCGCGCCAGCGTGGCGCGCGTCGTGCTGACGCTCAACGTGCCCGAGGCGGAGCCCGCCGCGCCCGAGGGCGGCTGGCCCTTCGTGCTGGACATCCGCCGCAATCCGCGCCCGCTCGGGTTCGGCGCCAACCACAACCGGGCGCTGCGGGACGCGCGCGAGCCGTTCGTCTGCGTGCTCAATCCCGACGTCGCGCTGCTGGACGGCGACCCCTTCCCGCTGCTGCGGGAGGCCGCCGCCGCGCCGGGCGTGGGCTGCGCCTATCCCGTGCAGGTGGACGGACGCGGCGCCCCGCAGGACGCCGAGCGCGAGCTTCCCACCCCCGCCGCCCTGTGGCGCCGCCGCGTGCTGCGGCGCCCCGAGCGCCGGGTGGACTGGGTGAACGCGGCCTGCCTGGTCTTCCCGCTGGCGGCCTGGCAGGCGGTGGGCGGCTTCGACGAGGGCTATTTCATGTACTGCGAGGACGTGGACCTGTGCCTGCGCCTGCGCCTGGAGGGCCTGTCCCTGGCGAAGGCGCCGGTGCGCGTGGTGCACGCGGGGCAGCGGGCCAGCCACCGGCGCGGGGCGCATCTGGCATGGCATGTGCGGAGCCTGTGGCGGCTCTGGCGGTCGCCCGTGTATCGGAAGGCGCAATCTTTGTTGCGGGCGGATACAAAAGGGCCGCGTACGATCGGTGCTTCATGATTTGGTTGTCCTTGGTCAGTTTTCTGGTGTCGGCGCTGACGGCGGCGGTGATCGTGCGTTGGGGGCGCGGCCATGCCGCCAACTACGGCGAGACGATGCCGCAGCGCTTCCACCTCGGCGACGTGCCGCGCCTGGGCGGTATCGCGCTGCTGTGCGGCATGGGCGCGAGCTGGGCCCTGGGCGCCCTGCAGTCGCTCTGGATGGGCGATCCGGGATCGCTGCGCCTGGGCACGTGGGTCGGCTGGTGGCTGGCGTCGCTGCTGCCCGCGGCCGTCGGCGGCATCGCCGAGGACATGACCCAGCGGCTCACCGTGCGCTACCGGCTGCTGCTCACGGCGCTCTCGGGCGGCGTGGCCCTGATGGTGCTCAACATGAACCTGCCCCGGCTGGGCCTGCCGTGGCTGGACGCCTATCTGGTGGAGACGCCCTGGCTGGGGATGGCGATCGTCGTGGTGGCCGTGGCCGGCCTGCCCCATGCGTTCAACATCATCGACGGCTACAACGGGCTGGCCGGCATGGTGGCGCTGATCGCCTGCCTGGCGCTGGCCCACGTGAGCCTGCAGGTGGGGGACCGCGCCCTCGCGTCCCTGCTGATCTGCACCGCCGCGGCCACCATGGGCTTCCTGGTCTGGAACTACCCCCGGGGCATGCTTTTCGCCGGCGATGGCGGCTCGTACATCTGGGGGGTGATGATCGCCCTCAGCAGCATCGCGCTGGTGCAGCGCAACCATGAGGTCTCGCCCTGGTTCCCGATGCTGCTGATGATGTATCCGGTGTGGGAGACGCTGTTCTCCAGCTACCGCAAGCTGGCGCGGGGCGTCTCGCCGGGCGTGGCGGACGCGCTGCATTTTCACCAGCTGATCTACCGCCGCATCGTGCGCGGCGTGTTCCACGACGACGAATCCCGGCGCGTGCTCATGCGCAACAACCGCACCTCCCCGTACCTGTGGGGCTTCACCATGCTCACCGTGGTGCCGGCGGTGCTCTTCTGGAGCAACACGCCGGTGCTCATGGCCTTCTGCGGCCTCTTCGGACTGGCCTACGTGACCGCCTACCTGGCGATCGTGCGGTTCAAGGTGCCTAGCTGGCTGCGCCATTGAAATAGAGAACAACCCCCTGTGGCGCTTCGCGCCTCGGTGCGGCCGCCAGAGGCGGCAGCTCTTCAGGGCCGTCCAAGCCTGCGCAGGCAGGCTTGGAGCCGCGGCCTTCAGCCCCTTCTCTCGCGCTGCGCGCGGGAAGGGGGACGACGCCGGTGGCCGGGCGAAGCCCGCTCCACGGCGTCTGCTGGCGTGGCCTGCTCCGCGGCCATCGGACGGGGGGCGCAGCGCCGGTTTCATGCGTCGCGGGTGACTCTCCACGCCAGAGGTCCGCCCGCCGCGGCAGGGCGGGTCGGGGCCGCGAGCGGGCACAATGCGCACTTTTCCACCCCCCGTGCAGCCCCTGCTTTTCACGTCGAGCGCTCCATGACCGATCTGCAATCCATCGCCCCCCGGGACAAGGCCGAGATCCTGGCCCAGGCTCTGCCCTACATCCGCAAGTTCCACGGCAAGACCATCGTCATCAAGTACGGCGGCAACGCCATGACCGATCCGGCGCTGCAGGCCGACTTCGCCGAGGACGTGGTGCTGCTCAAGCTGGTGGGGATGAACCCCGTGGTGGTGCACGGCGGCGGCCCGCAGATCGAGACCGCGCTCAAGCGCCTGGGCAAGCAGGGCCACTTCATCCAGGGCATGCGGGTGACCGATGCCGAGACCATGGAAGTGGTCGAATGGGTGCTGGCCGGCGAGGTGCAGCAGGACATCGTGGGCCTGATCAACCAGGCCGGCGGCAAGGCCGTGGGCCTCACGGGGCGCGACGGCGGCCTGATCCGCGCGCGCAAGCTCAAGCTGGCCGACAAGGACGACCCCACCCGGGAGCACGACATCGGCCAGGTGGGCGACATCGTCGCCATCGACCCCAGCGTGGTCAAGGCGCTGCAGGACGATGCCTTCATCCCCGTGATCAGCCCGCTGGGCTTCGGCGAGGAGAACGAGAGCTACAACATCAACGCCGACGTGGTGGCCAGCAAGCTGGCGACGGTGCTCAAGGCCGAGAAGCTGATGATGCTCACCAACATCCCCGGCGTGCTCGACAAGGCGGGCCAGCTCATCACCGAGCTCACCGCCCGCGAGATCGACGAGCTGGTGGCCGACGGCACTATCTCCGGCGGCATGCTGCCCAAGCTGGCCGGCGCTATCGACGCGGCCAAGAGCGGCGTGAACGCGGTGCACATCGTCGATGGCCGCGTGCCGCATTCCATGCTGCTGGAGATCCTGACGGACCAGGCCTACGGCACGATGATCCGCAGCCACTGAACATGGCCCCCACGGTCACCCGCTGCGTGTGGTTCCCTGCCCCCCGGGGGGGCCGCGTTTTGCCTTGGGGCGGCCCGGTGGCGAAACCTCCCCGATTTCTCGGGTAGGGCGCGCGAGGACATGCGCATCCTGCTGGTCGAGGACGACGTGATGCTGGCCAGCGGCATCAAGCTGGGGCTCACCGACGCCGGCTACGCGGTGGACTGGGTGGGCAGCGGCGAGCGTGCGGAGGAGGTGCTGCGCGGGGAGTCGTTCGACGCCGCGATCATCGACATCGGCCTGCCCGGCATGGACGGGCTCGAACTCACGCGCTGCCTGCGCCGCCCGGGCATGGCCCACCCCGCCATGCCGGTGCTGATCCTCACGGCCCGCGATGCGCTGCACGACCGCGTGCAGGGGCTGGACCTGGGGGCCGACGACTACATGGTCAAGCCCTACGAACTGCCCGAGCTGCTCGCGCGCCTGCGCGCGCTGCTGCGCCGCTCCCAGGCCGCCACCACGGCGGTGCTGAGCTTCGGGCCGCTGGAGCTGGACACGGCCGGCCGCTGCGCGAGCCTGCAGATGCCGCCGGCCGGCGGCGGGCTGCCCGTGCGCCACACGATCGAGCTGGGCCCGCGGGAGTGGACGGTGCTCGAATACCTGCTCATCCACGCCCCCAAGCCCACCAGCAAGGACAAGCTGGTGCAGGCCCTCACCGGCTGGGACAAGGAGATCACGCCCAATGCGGTGGAGGTGTATGTGTCCCGCCTGCGCGGCAAGCTGGAGCCCGGCGGCGTGGCGCTGCGCTCCATCCGGGGCTTCGGCTACCGGCTGGAGCTGCGCCCGCCGGCGCCGGGCTGACGCCGCCGCGCGATGACCTCCGCGCTGCGCAACCGCCTGCTGCTGCTGCTGGTGCTGCCGCTGTGCGTGCTCGCGCTGGTCGGCGCGTGGCTGGACTACCGCTCGGCCGACGAGGCCGCGGGCCACCACGACCAGCGCCTGATGCGCCTGCTGCCCGCGCTGGCGGACTCGGTGGTGGCGCCGCCCTTGCGCGACGGCGATCCGCCCCTGTTGCTGCTCGCCCCGCCGGTGGAGGAATTCCTGCGGCAGAACGCCGGCTTCGCGGGCTACAGCGTGCAGGATCTCTCGGGCCGCGTGCTGCTGGGCGACCCGTGGGTGCGCGGCGCCGTGCCCGCCACGCACGAGCCCGAGTTCCACAGCATCGAGCACGACGGCGCCACCTACCGCATCGCGGTGAACCGGAGCTACACCGGCGCGGGCGAGCTGGTGGTGGCACTGGCCGACGGCTCCGACCCCCGGCAGCAGTGGGGCCGGCAGATGCTGGTGCGCGTGCTGCTGCCCAACCTGGTGCTGGTGGCGGCGGCCGGGCTGGCGATCCACTGGGCCGTGCGGCGCGCCTTCAAGCCGCTGGTGGACCTGGCCGAGGCCGTGGAGCGCCGCTCGCCGCGCGACCTGAGCCCGATCCCGGAGGCGGCCTCTCCCGCCGAGGTGCGGCCGCTCGTGCGATCGCTCAACCGCCTGTTCGGCCTGGTGAATGCGCAGGCGGAGGGGCAGCGGCGCTTCGTGGCCGACGCCGCCCACCAGCTGCGCACGCCGCTCGCGGGCCTGCAGGCGCAGGTGGAGGCCTGGGCGCTCTCGGCGCGCGCCACGGGGCGCGCTCCGGGCCATCCCATGGGAGATGTGGGGAAGAATCCGCTCCGTGTCGTCGTCGATATTGGGCGGAGTGCTATTCTTTTGGGAGCGGAAGAAATCGAAAAGCTCCGCCACGCCGCGCGCCGCACCTCCAAGCTCGCGCACCAGCTCCTGGCGCTGTCGCGCGCCGATGCCGGCAGCCTCGACGGCCAGCCCATGCAGCGCGTGGACCTCAAGGCCCTGTGCGAGAGCCTGCTGGAGGCCTTCCTGGACGCGGCCACCGTCAAGGGCCTGGACCTGGGCCTGGAGGTGGGCCCCGCCCAGGCCCTGGGCCATGGGTGGCTGCTGCGCGAGCTGCTCTCCAACCTCGTGGACAACGCCATCAAGTACACGCCCGAGGGCGGCAGCGTGACGCTGCGCTGCGGCATGGCGGCCAGCGGCGCCGGGGCGCAGGCCTTCCTGCAGGTGGAGGACGACGGGCCGGGCATCGCGGAGTCCGAGCGGGCGCGGGTGCTGCAGCGCTTCTACCGCGTGCCGGGCGCGGCCGGCGAGGGCACGGGCCTGGGGCTGGCCATCGCCGACGAAATCGCGCGCGTGCATGGCGCGTCGCTGCAGCTCGGCGCCGGCGCCCGGGGGCGGGGGCTGCTGGTGGCCGTGGCGATTCCCGCCGGGCAGGGGTAGAAGGGGCGTCATGGCCGTGTGCGAGAATCAATTGCACACAGCTGTTGCGCCATGCAAGACACCGTTCCCCCCTCTTCAGACAACGGCGCCGTGGCCGAGGCCGCTCCGGCCGTGCGGCGCAGGCCCAAGCCCGGGGAGCGGCGCGTGCAGATCCTGCAGACGCTGGCCTCCATGCTGGAGCAGCCCGGCGGGGAGCGCGTCACCACGGCCGCGCTGGCGGCCCGCCTGGAGGTGAGCGAGGCGGCGCTCTACCGCCACTTCGCCAGCAAGGCGCAGATGTTCGAGGGCCTGATCGAGTTCATCGAGCAGTCGGTCTTCTCCCTCGTGAACCAGATCATGGACCGCGAAGGCGCGGGCGGCGATGCGGCCGACCCCGCCATGGAGGGCGCGCGCCGCGCCGCCCGCGTGGTCGCCATGGTGCTGCAGTTCGGCGAGCGCAATCCGGGCATGGTGCGCGTGATGGTGGGCGATGCCCTCGTCCTGGAGCACGAGCGCCTGCAGCAGCGCATGAACCAGTTCTTCGACAAGATCGAGGCCACGCTGCGCCAGTGCCTGCGGCCCGCCGCCGAGGCGGCCGGATCGGCCACCCCCTCGGCCGACGCGCAGGTGCGGGCCGCGGCCCTCTGCGACCTCGTGCGCGGACGGCTCCAGCGCTGCGCGCGCAGCGGCCTGCGCCGCCCGCCCACCGAGCACGTCGAGGCCACCCTGGCGCTGCTGCTGTAGGTCCCGCCCGGCCCGCGCGGCGGGCCTCTTCCACCGGCTTGAGTACCCCGTCGCCCTCGTGGCGGCGCGGCCCCGTGCGCGCTCGGGGTTTACCCTGAATGTTCCTTCCATGGCCCGGACGGGCTGGCGCGCGGCGGCGCTTTTGCTGCAAAATAGAACGATCGTTCGTTTTATTTCTTGCCATCCGTGCCCACCATTTCCCCCAAGACATCCCGTGCGATCGCCGCCCGGGAGGGCCGCGCGCTCCAGAAGGGGCAGCAGACCAAGGCCGCCATCGTCGATGCGGCGCTCGGGCTGGCCACGCACATCGGGCTGGAGGGGTTGTCCATCGGCGCGCTGGCCGACGTGACGGGGATGAGCAAGTCCGGCGTCTTCGCGCACTTCGGTTCGCGCGAGGAGCTGCAGATCTCGGTGATCCGCGAATACCACGCGCGCTTCGAGCAGGAAGTGTTCTATCCCGCCATGTCCGCGCCGCGCGGGCTGGACCGCCTGCGCGCGCTGTTCGATAACTGGATGAAGCGCACCTCCATCGAAATCGACTCCGGCTGCATCTACATCAGCGGCGCCGTGGAGTTCGACGACCGCACGGGCCCGGTGCGCGACGCGCTCGCCAGCTCGGTGCTCACCTGGCACGCGGCGATGAAGCGCGCCATCGAGCAATGCAAGGAACTGGGCGAGGTGCGCGCCGGAGTGGATGCCGAGCAGATGCTGTTCGAGATCCACGGCCTCATCCTCGCGCTGCACTACGAGGCGCGCTTCCTGCGCTCGCCCGGCTCCATTGACCGGGCCAATGCCGGCTTCGACAACCTGCTCGCCCGCCATGCCGTCCCGCCGGCGGGTTGATTTCCACGACATCCGTTTTTCCACCCATACCAAGCACCGTTCCAAGGAGCCTTCATGCCGACCTACACGCCCCCCCTGCGCGACATGCAATTCGTCCTCCATGAGGTCTTCCAGGTCACGGAAGAGTTCAAGGCGATTCCGCGCCACGCCGAGGTGGATGCCGACACGGTCAACGCGGTGCTCGAAGAGGCCGGCAAGTTCGCGGCCGGCGTGGCGTTCCCGCTCAACATCAGCGGCGACGAGGAAGGCTGCACGCTCGACAAGGCCACCCACGAGGTCGCCACGCCCAAGGGCTTCAAGGAGGCCTACGCGCAGTACGTGGAGGGCGGCTGGGCGGCCCTGTCGTGCGAGCCCGAGTACGGCGGCCAGGGCCTGCCCTTCGTGCTCAACCAGTGCCTCTACGAGATGCTCAACAGCGCCAACCAGGCCTGGACCATGTACCCCGGCCTCTCGCACGGCGCCTACGAGGCCCTGCACGCGCACGGCACCGAGGAGCAGAAGAAGCTCTACCTGCCCAAGCTCACGAGCGGCGAGTGGACCGGCACCATGTGCCTGACCGAACCCCACTGCGGCACCGACCTGGGCCTGCTGCGCACCAAGGCCGAGCCGCAGGCGGACGGCAGCTACAAGATCACCGGCAACAAGATCTTCATCAGCGCGGGCGAGCACGACTTCACCGAGAACATCGTGCACCTGGTGCTCGCGCGCCTGCCCGATGCGCCTAAGGGCAGCAAGGGCATCAGCCTGTTCGTGGTGCCCAAGTTCAAGGTGAACGCCGACGGCTCCCTGGGCGAGCGCAACCCGATCTACTGCGCGGGCCTGGAGCACAAGATGGGCATCCACGGCAACGCCACCGCGCAGATCGCCATCGACGGCGCCATCGGCACGCTGGTGGGCCAGCCGCACAAGGGCCTGCAGGCCATGTTCGTGATGATGAACGCCGCGCGTCTGGGCGTGGGCAACCAGTCGCTGGGCCTCACGGAAGTCGCCTTCCAGAATGCGCTGGCCTATGCCAAGGACCGCGTGCAGATGCGCAGTCTCTCGGGCACCAAGGCCAAGGACAAGGATGCCGACCCCATCATCGTGCACCCCGACGTGCGCAAGATGCTGCTCACCGCCAAGGCCTATGCCGAGGGCGCGCGCGCCCTGCAGATCTACTGCACGCTGCTGCTGGACAAGGCGCACAGCCACCCCGACGAAAAGGTGCGCAAGGACAGCGACGAACTCGTCGCGCTGCTCACGCCCATCGTCAAGGCCTTCATCACCGACAACGGCCACGTCGCCACCAACGCCTGCATGCAGGTCTTCGGCGGCCACGGCTTCATCAAGGAATGGGGCATGGAGCAGTTCGTGCGGGACAACCGCATCAACATGATCTACGAGGGCACCAACACCATCCAGTCGCTGGACCTGCTGGGCCGCAAGATCCTGGGCAACAACGGCGCCACGCTCAAGAAGTTCGGCAAGCTGGTGGGCAAGCTGGTGGAAGAAGAGGGCGTGAACGAGAAGATGGCCGAGTTCATCAACCCCATCGCCTATCTGGGCGACCAGTTACCTAAGTTCACCACCGAGATCGGCTTCAAGGGTTTCCAGAACCCTGACGAAGTGGGCGCTGCAGCCGTGGACTACCTGCGCGTGGCGGGCCACCTCGTGTTCGGCTACATGTTCGCGCGCATGGCCCAGGTGGCGCTGCGCCAGATCGCGGCGGGCAACGCGGACCCGTTCTACCAGGCCAAGCTGCAGACGGCGCGTTTCTACTTCGCCAAGCTGTTCCCCGAGACGGCCACGCTGATGCGCACCGCGCGCGCCGGCGCCAGGTCGCTCATGGACACCGACGCGGCCCTGGCCTGAGCGCCGTGCGCTCCCCCGCCATTTTCTGACCCGGAACGGAAGGAAGTCGCCATGAAATCTACGTTGTTTGCTATTGTTCTGGTAGCGTCTGCGCTGCCTTCCTGGGCCCAGGTGTCCCCCGTGGGAACCTGGCGCAGCATCGACGACAAGAGCGGCGAGGCCAAGGCCGAGATCCGCATCGCCGAGGCGGAGGGCGCGCTGACGGGCCGCATCGAGAAGTCGCTCAAGAAGGACACCCAGCCCGGCGCCACCTGCATCGAATGCACGGACGACCGCAAGGGCCAGCCCATCGCCGGGCTGGAGATCATCCGGGGCGGCAAAAAGGCCGAGGGCAAGGACGTCTGGGAGGGCGGCAAGATCCTCGACCCCGAGAACGGCAAGGAATACCGCGCCAGCTTCACGCCCATCGAGGGCGGCCAGAAGCTGGAGGTGCGCGGCTACCTCGGCCCCTTCTGGCGCACCCAGGTCTGGCAGCGCGTGCAGTAACCCATTCGACAAGAAATCCACCATGTCCCGATTCCAAGTGAAGAAAGTCGCCGTGCTCGGCGCGGGCGTGATGGGCGCGCAGATCGCCGCCCACCTCGCCAACGTGAAGGTGCCCGTGGTGCTGTTCGATCTTCCCGCCAAGGAAGGACCGAAGAACGGTATCGTCACCCAGGCCATCGAAGGGCTCAAGAAGCTCAAGCCCGCTCCCCTGGGCGTGGCCGAGGATGCCGCGCTCATCGGCCAGGCCAACTACGAAGAGCACCTGGAGCAGCTGCGCGGCTGCGACCTCATCATCGAGGCCATCGCCGAGCGCATGGACTGGAAGCTCGACCTCTACAGGAAGATCGCGCCGTTCGTCGCGCCGGGCGCCATCGTGGCGTCGAACACCTCGGGCCTGTCGATCACGAAGCTCAGTGAAGCGCTGCCCGACGCGATCAAGCCGCGCTTTTGCGGCATCCACTTCTTCAACCCGCCGCGCTACATGGCGCTGGTGGAACTGATCGACACGCCCACCACGAAGCCCGAGGTGCTCGACCAACTCGAAGCCTTCGTGACCAGCGGCCTGGGCAAGGGCGTGGTGCGCGCGCACGACACGCCCAACTTCATCGCCAACCGCGTCGGCATCGCCGGCATGCTGGCGACGATGAAGGAGGTGGAGAACTTCGGCCTCACCTACGACGTGGTGGACGACCTCACGGGCAAGAAGCTCGGCCGCGCCTCCAGCGGCACTTTCCGCACTGCCGACGTGGTGGGCCTGGACACCATGGCCCACGTCATCAAGACGCTGCAGGACAACCTGACCGAAGAGACCGATCCGTTCTACGGCAGCTTCGGCACGCCGGAAGTTTTAACGAAGCTGATCGAGATGAAGAATCTCGGCCAGAAGTCCAAGGCCGGCTTCTACAAGAAGGTGGGCCGCGACATCCTGCGCTTCGACCTGGCCGAAGGCGACTACGTGCCCGGCGGCCAGAAGGGCGACGAGGTGTACGGCCGCATGCTCAAGAAGCCCGCCGCCGAGCGCCTGAAGCTGCTGCGCAATGCCGAGGGCGCGCAGGGCCGGTTCCTCTGGGCCATCCTGCGCAACAGCTTCCACTACGCCGCCGTGCACCTCGCCACCATCGCCGACAACGCGCGCGACGTGGACCAGGCCATGCGCTGGGGCTTCGGCATGAAGCAGGGCCCCTTCGAGCTCTGGCAGGAGGCCGGCTGGCTGGAGGTGGCGAAGATGGTCCAGGAGGACATCGATGCCGGCAAGGCCCTCAGCAAGGCGCCGCTGCCCGGGTGGGTCTTCCAGGGCCCGGTGGCCGAGGCCGGCGGCGTGCACACGGCCGAGGGCTCGTGGAGCGCATCGAAGGGGGCGTTCGTGCCGCGCCGCCAGCTGCCCGTCTATGAGCGCCAGCACTTCCCCGAAAAACTGCTGGGCGAGAGCCTGCCCGACTGGCGCACGGCCGGCACCACCGTCAGCGAGTCCGATGCGCTGCGCACCTGGACGCTGGACGGCAAGGTGCTCATCGCCAGCATCCAGAGCAAGATGCACGCGATCAGCCCCGACGTGATGGAAGGCCTGATCGAGGCCATCGACACCGCCGAGCGCGAATACGACGGCCTCGTGATCTGGTCCGGCGACGCGCCCTTCAGCGTGGGGGCCGATCTGGCGGCCACCATGCCCGCCTTCGTGGTCGCCGGTATCTCGGCCATCGAGAGCGTGGAGCAGGAGCTGCAGAACCTCATGCTGCGCCTGCGCTACGCCCAGGTGCCGGTGGTCTCGGCCATCCACGGCATGGCGCTGGGCGGCGGCTGCGAGCTGGCCGTGTATTCGGCGCGCCGCGTGGCCCACATGGAGAGCTACATCGGCCTCGTCGAAGTGGGCGTGGGCCTGGTGCCGGGCGCCGGGGGCCTGACCTACATCGCGCGCCGCGCGGCCGAGAACGCCGCGGCCTCCACGGGCAAGGACCTGCTGCCCTTCCTGACCGAAGGCTTCACCGCCGCGGCCATGGCCAAGGTGGGCACCAGCGCGCTCGAATCGAAAAAGCTCGGCTACCTGCTGGAGAGCGACATCGTCGTGCCGCACAAGGACGAAGTGCTCTTCGTCGCGCTCAACGAAGCCCGCGCCCTGGCCGCCAGCGGCTGGCGCGCGCCGCACAAGCGGCTCTTTCCCGTGGCCGGGCGCAGCGGCATCGCCACCATCCGCGGGCAACTGGTGAACATGCGCGACGGCGGCTTCATCAGCGACCACGACCAGCACATCGCCACGCTGATCGCCGAGATCGTCTGCGGCGGCGACGTCGATGCCGGCACGCTGGTGAGCGAGGAATACCTGATGGCGCTGGAGCGCAAGGCGTTCTGCAGCCTGATCCAGCACCCCAAGACGCAGGAGCGCATCCTGGGCATGCTCAACACCGGTAAACCGCTGCGCAATTGAAAGAAGCTACGACCATGAAGCAACTGCAAGACGCCTACATCGTCGCCGCCACGCGCACGCCCATCGGCAAGTCGCACCGCGGCTACTTCCGCAACTATCGGCCCGACGACCTGCTGGCCACCACGCTGAAAAGCGCGCTGGCGCAGGTGCCCGGCCTGGACCCGGCCGCCATCGAGGACATCGTCTGCGGCTGCGCCATCCCCGAGGCCCAGCAGGGCCTGAACGTGGCGCGCATCGCCGCCGTGCTGGCGGGCCTGCCTACGGGCGTGGGCGGCATCACCGTGAACCGCTTCTGCGCCTCGGGCCTCTCGGCCGTGCAGATGGCGGCCGACCGCATCCGCGTGGGCGAGGCCGAGGTGATGATCGCCGCCGGCGTGGAGAGCATGAGCATGGTGCCCATGATGGGCAACAGCCCCAGCCTCTCGCCCAGCATCTTCGCGCGGGACGGCGACGTGGGCATCGCCTACGGCATGGGCCTCACGGCCGAGAAGGTGGCGCAGCAGTGGAAGGTGAGCCGCGAGGACCAGGACGCCTTTGCGCTGCAGTCGCACCAGCGGGCGCTCAAGGCGCAGCAGGCCGGCGAATTCACCGACGAGATCACGCCCATCGAAGTGACCGACCGCACGGCCGACCTGGCGACGGGCGAATCGGTGGCGAAGACGCGCACCGTGTCGCTCGACGAGGGCGCGCGCCCCGACACCAGCCTGGAGGGCCTCGCCAAGCTCAAGACCGTGTTCGCCGCGCGCGGCACGGTGACGGCCGGCAACAGCTCGCAGACCAGCGACGGCGCCGGTGCGCTGATCCTGGCGAGCGAGGCCGCGGTCAAGCGCTTCGGCCTCACCCCGCTGGCGCGCTTCGTGAGCTATGCCAGCAAGGGCGTGCCGCCGGCCATCATGGGCATCGGCCCCATCGAAGCCATTCCCGCCGCGCTGCGCTATGCGGGCCTGAAGCAGGACGACATCGACTGGTTCGAGCTGAACGAGGCCTTCGCCGCGCAGTCGCTCGCCGTGGTGCGCCAGCTCGGCCTGGACCCGGCCAAGGTCAATCCCATGGGCGGCGCCATCGCGCTGGGCCACCCGCTGGGCGCCACGGGTGCCATCCGCGCGGCCACCGTGGTGCATGCCCTCAAGCGCCACAACCTCCGGCGCGGCATGGTCACCATGTGCGTGGGCATGGGGCAGGGCGCCGCGGGCATCTTCGAGCGCGTCTGACGGCCCGGCCCGCCCGCCCGCCGGTGTGCGGGCGGGGCGCCGCGCGCACGACGGCGCCTCCCGGCGTTCCTCGACACATTGGAGACCCCATGACCGCTGCTGTCCATGCCTCTGCCCTCCATCCGCTGGACGATGCGCTGGCGCTTTCGGTCACGGCCCCGGGCCGGTACACCGCGCGCACCTCGCCGGCTTACTGGAATATGGTCGGGCCGTTCGGGGGCGTCACCGCCGCCGTCCTGCTGCAGGCCGTGATGCGGCATCCGGACCGGCTCGGCGATCCGCTCTCGCTCACCGTGAACTACGCGGGGGCCATCGCCGAGGGCGAATTCACCGTGCAGGCCGACCCCGTGCGCACCAACCGCTCCACCCAGCACTGGACGCTCTCGGTGCTCCAGGCCGGCCCCGACGGCGCGCCGGTGGTGACCACGACCGCGACGGCCGTCACCGCCGCGCGGCGCGAGACCTGGAGCCTGCCCGACACCCCCATGCCCGAAACCCCCGGCCCCGAGGGCCTGGAGCGCATCACCCGCGGCCTGCCCGTGCGGTGGCTGGACCGCTATGACCTGCGCCTGGTGAAAGGGGGCATTCCCCAGCGCTGGGATGGCGGCGGCGACAACAGCCTGAGCCAGGTCTGGATGCGCGACGAGCCGCAGCGCCCGCTCGATTTCTGCGCGCTCGCGGCGCTGGCGGATGTATTCTTCCCGCGCGTGTGGCTGCGCCGCGCGCGCCAGGTGCCGGCCGGAACCGTGTCGCTCACCGTGTATTTCCATGCCGGCCGGGACCCGCTCGCGGAGACGGGTACCGGCCATCTGCTCGGGCAGGCCCGGGCGCAGGAGTTCCGCAACGGCTTCTTCGACCAGACGGTGCAGCTCTGGAACCAGGGCGGAACCATGCTGGCCAGCAGCCACCAGATCGTCTATTACAAGGAATGAACGGGGCAGTGCTCCCGTGCTCTATTCAGGCCCCATTCCTCTTTTTCTTTGTTCCCGCCCCGCAGGAGCCTTCCCATGACCGAATCCCAGGACATCCTCGTGCACGCCGAATCCGGCGTGATGACCATCACCTTCAACCGCGTGGAAAAGAAGAACTCCATCACCCGCGCCATGTACGCGGCGCTGGCGGACGCCTTCAAGGCCGCGGCGCAGGATGCCGCCGTGCGCGTGGTGGTGCTCCAGGGCGACGTGGCGATCTTCAGCGCCGGCAACGACATCGGGGATTTCCTGAACAACCCGCCGTCCACGCAGGATTCGCCCGTGTTCCGCTTCCTGCGCGGCATCGCGACCTTCCCCAAGCCGGTCGTCGCGGCCGTGTGCGGCCCCGCCGTGGGCATCGGCACCACCCTGCTGTTCCACTGCGACCTGGTCTATGCAGGCGACAACGCGGCCTTCTCCATGCCCTTCGTCAACCTGGGACTGTGCCCCGAGGCGGCGTCCAGCCTGCTCGTGCCGCGCATGATGGGCTACCACCGCGCGGCCGAGGCGCTGCTGCTGGGCGAGCCCTTCATGGCCGAGGCCGCGCTCGAAGTGGGGCTGGTCAACCGCGTCGTGCCTCCCACGGAGTGCAACATGGTGGCCCAGACCCAGGCCCGCAAGCTCGCGGCCAAGCCGCTGCCGTCCCTCATCGAGATCAAGCGCCTCATGAATAAGGACCAGACCGCCGCGGTGCTCGAGCGCATGGCGGAAGAGGGCGCCAGCTTCGGCCGCATGCTCCAGGAGCCCGCCGCCCGGGAGGCTTTCGCCGCGTTCATGGAGAAGCGCCGCCCTGATTTCAGCGCGCGCTGAAACCCGGGCAGGACGGTCGCCCCGGGGTCGGCGCGCGCGACCGGATCGCGGAATACGCGAACGAACCTGCGGTAGATGCAGGGGGGCACTCGGGAATAACGCTACGTGCCAAGCAGGGCCGGTGGGCGCTACAGTAGTCGCCACAGTCCCATTGCCGAGTCCTGCCGCCATGACCCGTACCTCCTTCCCCGCTTCCTCCCTTCGCCGCAGGATGTGGCTGCAATGGTCGCTGGCCAGCGCCGGGGCCTTCGCCCTGACCGCCCGGGCCTCGACGTCGCCGCTCGATGGCGGCCCGTTGCGCATCGTGGTGCCGTACCCGGCGGGTGGCTCCTCCGACCGGGCGGCCCGGTTGCTGGCCGAGGCCCTCGGGCCCCGGCTGGGCGTGCCGGTGATCGTGGACAACCGCGTCGGCGCGGGCGGCCGGCTGGCCGCGCAGCAGGTGCACCGCGAGGGCCCCGGGCAGAACGTCGTGATGCTGGCCAATCCGGCCGTGATGCTGGTCGCGCCCCTCGTTTTCTCGGAAGGCGGCTATGACCCCGACAAGGACTATGTGGCGCTCTCCGAGATCACGCGCTACGCCTTCGGCGTGGCGGTGTCCTCGGGCGTGCCGGTCAAGGAGTTCGCGCACCTGCATGCCTGGATGGTCGCGAACCAGGACAAGCTGGCCGCGGGCGTTCCGGCCACGGGCAGCCTGCCCCATTTCTTCGCGCTGATGCTGGCCGAGCAGCTCGGCCTCAAGCTGCCCGTCGTGGGCTACCGCGGATCGGCGCCCCTGCTCAACGACCTCATGGGCGGGCACGTGCCCCTGGCCATCGACACCCTTGAAACCCTGGAGCCCCTCCACAAGGCGGGCAAGCTGCGCATCCTGGCCATCTCGGACGATCAGCGCTCCCCCCGCCTGCCCGCGGTGCCCACGTTCAAGGAAGCCGGGTTGCCGCTCTCCGCGCTGGCCTGGAACGTCCTCTATGCACCGGCGTGGCTGCCGGTGGCACGTGTGCGCCAAATCGCGGAAGCGACCACCCAGGCCATGGCCGACAAGGAGCTGCAGGCCCGCTTCGTGACGGCCGACATGGTGCCCGTGGTGAGTACGCGCGAGCAGACGGTCAAGATGCTGGCGGCCTACCGTGCCCAGTGGGCGCCCGTGGTCCGGCGCTCCGGCTTCCGGCCCTGACGGCGATCGGCCCCGGCACGGGCCTGCCCGCGCGGCGAGGCTGTATGACGCTGCAATCCATGCAAGCGCATGCAACGAGAGAAGGGTTTCGTTACCGTTCTTGCGTAACGCGCGGAGTTTTGCCGCCGCACGGCTTCTAGCATCAATGAACTTTTTCCAAGGAGAACTGATGGCCGTGCAAAACCCCTTCTTTGGCAAGCGTGAAACCGAATCCTTCCAGCCTCGCCAGCCCGCCTCGGTGCTCGGTGGAGGCTCGGCGGGTGCGGGGAACGCTTCCAGCACCACCGCAGCAAGTCCCCTGGGCAGCAGCAAGCCCGTGGCCACGGCCGGTGCCGCTACGGCGAATGCGGTCGCCGACGGCGTGGGCAGCAAGCTCACCGTGGGGCCGAACATCAAACTCAAGGGCGTGGAGATCACCGACTGCGACACGCTGGTGGTCGAAGGCACCGTGGAGGCCACCATGGATTCCCGTGTCATCCAGATCGCCGAGCAGGGGGCTTTCCGGGGCTCTGCGGAGATCGACATCGCGGAGATCCATGGCGAGTTCGACGGCACGCTGACGGTGCGGCAGAAGCTGGTGATCTACAGCACCGGCAAGGTCAACGGCAAGATCCGCTACGGCAAGGTGGTGATCGAAGAAGGCGGCCAACTGGCGGGCGAAATCGAGTCCGGCACCACGGGAGCGGCCCGTTCGCACAGTGCCGCCAACCTGTCGCGCAGCGAGGCCCAGCCCCTGGCGGCTTGAAAGCAGACGGGGCAGAGCGATTTGCCCCGGGCCCTGCAGGGGCCCAGCCCTGTCTGCGGTGTCAGGAGGCTGCGCTGCTGCTTGCTGCCGCAGACGAGGCGTCCTGCAGGAGCGCTTCGGTGGGGCGCGGTATGGGCCGGGGGCGGCCCGAGGCATCGATCGCCACATAGGTCAGCCGCGCTTCCGTCACCTTCACATACCGGCCCTGGGCCGCGAAGCGTTCAGCGTAAACCTCCACTTCCACGGTCACGGAGGTGCGCCCGATGCGGGCGATGGTGGAGAAGAACGACAGGATGTCTCCCACCCGCACGGGTTGCTTGAAGACGAATTCGTTCACCGCCACGGTGGCCATGCGCCCCTGGACATGGCGTGCGGGCAGGACCGAGCCCGCCAGATCCACCTGGGCCATCACCCACCCCCCGAAGATGTCGCCGTTGGCATTGCAGTCCGCCGGCATCGGAATCACCTTCAGGACCAGTTCCTTGTCGTCGGGCAATGCGTTTTGGGCGGCGTGAGCGGAGGTCATTGGCACAATCTCGGTAAGAACAACGACCGGGATTCTCCCCCATGCGCCCCCACGGCGATGTCCCCTCCATTGCACCGAATCCCGCCGGAAATGCCGCCAGTGCGCGCGGCGACAGGGCCGCGCTGGGCCGTCTCATCCCCTATCTTCTGCACTACCGCTGGCGGGTCTTCGCGGCCCTGGCCTTCGTGGTGGTCGCCAAGCTGTCCAATGTCGGGGTGCCGCTGCTGCTCAAGCGCATCGTCGATTCCATGGCGCTCCCGCCCGGCCATGCATCCACCGCCATCGTGGTGCCCGTCGCGCTGCTGGCGGCCTATGGCCTGTTGCGCCTGTGCACCTCGGTATTCACGGAACTGCGGGAGCTCGTCTTCGCCAAGGCGACGCAGGGCGCCGCGCGCCGGATCGCCCTGCAGACGTTCGAGCACCTGCATGCGCTGAGTCTGCGCTTCCACCTGGAGCGGCAGACCGGGGGCATGACGCGCGACATCGAACGCGGCGTGCGCGGCATCGAGTCGTTGATCTCGTTCACGTTGTTCAACATCGGCGCGACGCTGGTCGAAGTGTTCCTCGTGCTGGGCGTCCTGGGCACGCGCTTCGACATGGGCTTCGCCTGGATCACCCTGGCCGCCCTGGCGCTCTACATTCTTTTCACGGTCCTGCTGACGGAGTGGCGCACGCACTTCCGCCGCGAAGCCAACGCCTTCGATTCCGCCGCCCACACCCGGGCGGTGGATTCATTGCTCAACTACGAGACCGTCAAGTACTTCAACAATGAAGCCTTCGAGGCCCGGCGCTACGGCGAGAGCCTGGAGCGCCTGCGCCACGCCCGCGTGAAAAGCCAGACATCCCTGTCGCTGCTGAATGCGGGGCAGCAACTCATCATCGCCACGGCCCTGGTGGCCATGCTGTGGCGTGCGGCGCAGGGCGTGGCCGATGGGCGCATGACGCTGGGCGATCTGGTCATGGTCAATGCCTTCATGATCCAGCTCTATATCCCGCTCAATTTCCTCGGCGTGATCTACCGCGAGATCAAGCAGAGCCTGACGGACCTGGACCGGATGTTCGCGCTGATGGACCGCGAGCGCGAAGTGCGCGACGCCCCGCAGGCGCCTGCGCTGGCCCTGCGCGAGCTGCCGCCCGCCGTGCGGTTCGAGGACGTGCACTTTGCCTACGAGCCTGCCCGTCCGGTTCTGCATGGGGTGGACTTCGAAATCCCCGCCGGAAAGACCGTGGCCATCGTGGGCGCATCGGGCTCCGGAAAGTCCACGCTGGCGCGGCTGCTGTTCCGCTTCTACGACGTGCAGCGGGGGCGCATCACCATCGGGGGGCAAGACCTGCGCGACGTCACGCAGGACAGCGTTCGCAAAGCCATCGCCATCGTGCCGCAGGACACGGTGCTGTTCAACGACACCATGGCCTACAACATCGCCTATGGCCGGCCCGGGGCCGGGCAGGACGAGGTGGAAGCGGCGGCGCAGGCTGCGCGCATCCACGATTTCATCGCCAGCAGCCCCCAGGGCTACGCCACGCAGGTGGGAGAGCGCGGCCTGAAGCTCTCGGGCGGGGAAAAGCAGCGTGTGGCCATTGCGCGCGCCCTGCTCAAGAATCCGCCCATCCTGGTTTTCGATGAGGCCACCTCGGCACTCGACTCGGCGAATGAGCGCGCCATCCAGGCCGAGCTGAAAGGCATCGCGCGCAACAAGACGGCGCTCGTGATAGCGCACCGCCTGTCCACCGTGGTGGATGCGCACGAAATCCTGGTCATGGATGCGGGCCGGATCGTCGAGCGCGGCACCCACGCGCAGTTGCTGGCGATGGGCGGCCGCTATGCCGGCATGTGGGCGCTTCAGCAAAGCGCAGACGCGCGGGACGCGTAGAGCAATGCTCCGGCGCTTTTCGGCTTCCCGCCACTGGGTGGAATTGTCCCCGGCCGCTGCCCGTCAGCGGGGTAGTGCCTGCTCGAAATCGGCCAGAAGATCCTGCGGCTCCTCCAGTCCGACCGACATGCGCACCAGGCCTTCGCCGATGTTCATGGAGGCCCGCACCTCGGGGCCGGCTTCCCAGTAGATCGTGGGCGCCACCGGGATGACCAGCGTGCGCGTGTCTCCCATGCCCGTGGCCCGCGTGATCACCTGCAGCCGGTTCAGCGCCGGCAGCATGGCGTCCAGGTCGTGCAGCTCGAAGGACAGGAGCCAGGAGCCCGCGCTGAAATGGCGCTTGGCGATGGCGTGCTGCGGATGGTCTTCCAGCCAGGGGTATTTGACGCATTTGACGGCGGGGTGGGCCTGCAGATAGCGCGCCAGGGTCAAGGCCGTGGCGCTGGTCTGGGACACCCGCAGCGCCAGAGTCTCGGCACCGATGCCGATCTGGTGCGCAGCCTCCGAGGACATCGAGGCCCCCATGTCCCGCAGCGCCTTCTTGCGCATCTGCTGCAGGCCCCACTGGCGGGGGTCGCCGCGCCGGTAGTCCTGCGCGATGTTCGGATAGGTTTCCCAGTTGAACTCGCCGGTATCGGTCACGACGCCGCCCAAGGCCGCGCCATGGCCGCCGATGGTCTTGCTCAGCGAGTTGATCGACAGACCCGCTCCGATACTGCGCGGGAGAAAAAGCGCTGGCGAGGTGATGGTGTTGTCCACCACCAGCAGCAGTCCGCGCCGGCGGCACAGCTCCCCGATGGCCTGCAGATCGGGAACCTCCGTGCCGGGGTTGGCGATGGTTTCCACGAACACCATGCGCGTGGTGGGCTGCAGCGCGGCTTCCACGTTGGCGGCCGCGCAACTGTCCACCGTCGTGACGGCAACCCCCAGGTCGCGCAGGGTGCCGAACAGGCTGTTCGTGCCCGCGAAGACATAGCGGCTGGATACCAGGTGGTCGCCGGCCCGCAGCAGGGTCAGAAAAACGGCTGCGATGGCGCCCATGCCCGAGGCGAAACAGATCGAGCCGAAACCTTGCTCCAGCCGGGTCAGCTTGGATTCGAGCGCTGCCGTGGTCGGTGTTCCGGTGCGCGCGTAATTGAAGGCATTCTTCACCGTGCCCTGGAAGACGCCGATCAGGTCTTCCACACGGTCAAAGCCGTACTGAACGGAGGTGTGGATGGGCTTCCGGATGGCGCTGTGTTCCACGCCGAAATGCCGGTCTGCGTGGACGATGCGGGTGGTGAGGCCTTGTTGTTGTTCCATGGAGGCTAGACAGAGATGTGAAACGGGGGGATGGGGCCGGGAAGGAGGTCATCGACCGCGGGAGTCCGGGCCGAAGCTCTGGTCCCAGGCCGACTGGGGGTCCCGGCGCGCGACGAAGGGAGACCGACCGGTGGTCCTCCGTACCCAGCCCAGCGGCCACAGCACGAAAATGAAAACGATGAGGGCGTATATCTTCAGGGGCATGATGGAGCGGTGCTTTCTCAGTCCAGCGGAATGGCTTCTCGCCAGTCGGCTTCCTCGATGAACTCGGGCTGCTCGCCGCGGCGCAGCAGATAGGGGCCGAGCACCAGGATATCGATGGCGGTGCGCATGAAGCAGGCATAGGCCTGCGCGGGCGTACAGACGATGGGCTCGCCGCGTACGTTGAATGAGGTGTTCACCAGCACGGGGCAACCCGTGCGCTTCTTGAAGCTGCGCAGCAGCCGCGCGAAGACCGGGTTGGCATCATCGGTGACCGTCTGCACGCGTGCGGAAAAATCCACGTGCGTGACCGCCGGCAACTGGGAACGCACTTCGTTGATGGAGCCCAGGCCTCCGTCGGATGCTCCTGCGGTGCGTATCTGCTGCGAGACAGGCGCCACCAGGAGCATGTACGGGCTCTCCTGGTCGATTTCGAAGTACGTGGCGGCGTCTTCCTGCAGCACGGCGGGCGCGAACGGGCGGAACGACTCGCGGAACTTGATCTTCAGGTTCATCGTGCGCTGCATCTGTGCGTTGCGTGGATCTCCGATGATGGAGCGCGCGCCGAGCGCGCGCGGCCCGAACTCCATGCGCCCCTGGAACCAGCCGACCACGGCACCGGCGGCCAGTTCCCGGGCAACCGCGTCGTGGAGCGCATCGCCCTCCAGCTTTTCGAAGGGGTAGCCCTGGTCTTGCAGATAGCGGCCGATGGTCTCGGGGGAGAACTCCGGGCCGAGGAGCGCTCCGTGCATGGCGTCGGTGCCCTGGGCCAGGTGGGGCCGCCCGGAGGTGCGGACGGCGACGTCGAGCGCGGCACCCAGCGCGCCGCCAGCGTCGCCGGCGGCGGGCTGGATCCACAGTGAATCGAACAACCCGCTGCGGCTCAGCACGCCGTTGGCCACGCAGTTCAGGGCCACGCCGCCGGCCAGGCACAGCCTGCGCTCTCCCGTGTGGCGGGCTGCGGCGCGCGCCAGCCGGAGCACGGCCTCTTCGGTGATCTTCTGCACGGACGCCGCGAGGTCGCAGTGCCTCTGTTCGAGCGGTGCTTCCGGGTCGCGCACCGGCATGCCGAACAGTTCCTCGAAGGCATGGCCCACCATGCGCTGGCCACGCAGGAATTCGAAGTAGCGCAGGTTGAGCGAGAACGAGCCATCGGCCTTCAGGTCGATCAGATGGTCGCGGATCAGCCCGGCATAAATGGGTTGGCCGTAGGGCGCGAGGCCCATGAGCTTGTATTCGCCGGAGTCGACCTTGAAGCCGCAGTAGTAGGTGAAGGCGGAGTAGAGAAGCCCCAGGGAATGCGGATACGAGATGGAGTTGACGAGCTCCAGCGACCGGTCCCGGCCGTGCCAGATCGATGTGGTCTGCCATTCCCCCACGCCGTCGATGCAGAGCACCGCAGCATGAGGGTACGGCGAGGGATAGAACGCGCTGGCCGCGTGCGAACGATGGTGGGGCGATGCCGTCAGCGGGCCCACGGACCCCAGGTCGAGGGCATCGAGTTCCTGCCGTACCTGCGAGAGCGCGTCGCGTTTCCAGCGCATCCATTCGGGAAACACCCGCATGAAGGCGTTGAGCCCCGCCATTCCTCCATCCGCGAACGAGGCCAGCATCCGCGAGAACTTGACCTTGGGATCTTCGTAATAGGCGATTTCATCCACTTCCTCCAGGGAAATGCCCGCCTCCTGCAGACAGTAGCGGACCGCATGGGCCGGGAAGGCCGCATCGTGCCGCACGCGCGTGAAGCGCTCCTCCTGCGCCGCCGCAACGATGCGGCCATCCCGGACCAGCGCGGCAGCGCTGTCGTGGTAGTAGGCGGAGACGCCCAGGACATACTTGCTCATCTATGCGTTCTCCAGAGAGGGGGCCGGGTGGTGGTGCGGCCGGGTGGGCTGCATGGGAGGCCTGGAGCGGCCCCACAGCGAGCCCAGGCCCCGGAGCAGGCGCTGGCTGCGCGACTCGGGCATCTTCGCCAGCGAGGCATATCCCGCGCGCACGCGTTGCCACTGTGCGGCGATCCATGCGCTGTCGCCCGTGTGCATGGCGTTGCGCATATGGTGCTCGATGGCTTCCGCGGCCCATGCCGAGTGGCCCGTGGCGACGTTGTCGATGGTGTTGTGCAGGTCCACGAACTGTGTGCTGAAGCCATGTGCGGCCAGAAACCGCCGCGCATCGCGATAGCCGTCGCCGACGCCGGACAACTCCATTGCCAGGTTCATGCCCAGGATCTCGGGAAGGAACATGGCGGGCAGCTTGCCCAGGCACAGCCAGTAGACGGGCAGTTCGAAGGACGCCTCGGCCAGGCGTGGGTCGGTGGCGAATTCCCAGGAGCCGGTGGGGGCCAGGCGGACATCCATCGATGCCAGCAAATCGCGGTAGATGCGAGGGTGATTGAGGGCGACCTGGCCGTTGCCCAATTCGTCCCAATAGGTGGCGAACAGCGGCGCTCCGGTCTCGCTGCATGCCAGGGCGGTGTCGGTGAAGCCTTGCAGCCAGGCGCCGTCGATCAGTATCAACGGTGCCAATTGGAGCGTGGATTCGATGACGTCCTCCCGGGTGACGGTGACCGCCTTGCTGCTGGATTGCTCATAGGCCCGGCCGTGCAGGTCATGCTGGTCGAGCAGCCAGGGGCGCAGGGTGCCGGGCTGCCATGCGGCCGGCAGGTCCCTCTCACCGGGGCGCGGGCTGCGCGTGGCCTGGTGCAGGCGTTCCCGCACGCAGGCGACGGCCCATTCGCGAAGGGCTGGCTCCATTGCCCGTCCTTGCAGCAGGAAGTAGGCCTCGCGCAGGTGCAGGCGCAATGCCTGGGGTGGGCGATCGGGTCCGACCGGGCAGGGCGGGGCCGGCCCCCGCTGCGTGGAGCGCACCAACGGAGAATCCGCAGTGCCCGATATGGCTGCCGCAGGCAGATTGCTGACCCACTCGCGCAGCAGATCCAGTTCATGCTGCGGAAAAATACCGAACATGGGGCCGCGCGGACTGACCAGCCCCGTGACAAGCGGACTTCTGGCGGGCTGGCCCGGTCGCACGAAACGGCTTTGGGCCAGATCCTCCACCAATGGGAACGGATTGGCCTGGGCCTGCTGGAAGCGCTGCGACAGCGGACAGCCCCCCAGGGGGCGGGTCTGGTGATAAACCGCTGCCTCGCGGGATTTGCACTGCACCAGCCGGGCCATGGATTGGTGGATGTCCGCCGAGGCCACGCTCCAGGCCAGCAAGGCCGCGTCCCAGGCCTGAAGCGCCTGGAGCGTCCAGTGCGCTCCTCGCTGGAAGGATCGTGCCGCCGTGTCGCTGGAGGCCTGGATGGCGACTGCCACGCGATCCGAGCAGGCGAGCGGATCGGCCACCACCCGGCCATCTCCGGAACACGCCAGGTCCAGCCGCTCCCAGTCGATCCGATGGGGCCAGTGCGCGCGCAACGGGCTCCAGGCGGGCAGCATGCCAACGTTGCGCAGCACCCAGTCCACGGCGCAGAGCTCGGCATGGAACACGTCGCTGCGCCGGCTCATCGCAAGCAGCGATGCCGGCCACGCGAACATGGCGTCGTCGATGCCATGGCATTGGAGGAGCGCACCTGCCGAGCCACCGTGAAGTGGTTGATGGCCGACTTCCAGCAGACTGCGGAACGCATCACGGCGTGCGCCGTGCGGTCGTCCCACGCCCAGATCGTCGGCCAGCAGCGAAAGCAATGCCAACTGGCCGGGGTCTTCGCAGACGCCCGGTGCGCTCATGCCTTGCAGCCACGCGCCCAGGATCAATCCCAGTGGGGCGGACTGCAGGAGCAGGGCCTGGACGAAGCGCTCGCGCGCTGACGGAGGCGTCAGCGTTGCCCAGGCATCGTTCCAGGCCTGAGTGCGTTCGAGCCTCCATGCCTGCAGCGTTGCCACTTCCACGGAGCCGCTGCCCGGGGCGGGTGGTGCGACCGCCTGCATGACACGAATGATCTCGTGCTCTTCCAGAAATGCTTCGCAGTGGGAAGCCAAGCGATACCACTCGCGAAACTCAGGCATGCATCCGACCTCAGAACATGGGGTAGATGGATGCATCCCGCTTCTTGGTTTTGCGGCGCAGGAAACGGGAGAACAGCTTTTTCAGTAGCTTCATGGTGTCGGTCCTTTCTGGTGGGAGTCAGTGAAGCAGCTCCAGCAGGAGCCTGGCAACGATGTCGTGCCCTTCGTCGGTGAAATGGATGCGGTCCACGAACTGCCACTGGTCGGGGGGCAGTCTCTTCGACAGTTCGGGGCTGAGGTTGATGAAGCGCACATCGAGTGGTGCCATGGCGGCTGCGAGTGCATCTGCGTAACGGTGGCATACGTCGGAAGTCAGAATGTCTCCATAGACCTCCGTGAAGCGGCCGACCTCGTCCAGTTCCGCGAACAGCGCCTCTTCCTCCGTGCAGCCCTGCGATCGCACCCAACCCGACAGCGGCTGCAGGACATAGGTCAGCCGGGCCTGCAGTTCACGCGCGATCAGGTTCCAGATGTGCAGATGGCGGACCGTGAGTTCTGCGGCATAGGCCACTTGCGCTTCGAGGGATGGAGGGGCTTCGTCGTCCTCAGCTCCTGCCGGCTGGGTTCCGAAGAGGCGTTGGCCCAGGCCCCGCAGACCCGGGGTTTTGGCGGGGGGCAGTGCCTCGAAGAACTCGCCGCAATTGAAGAATGCACCGTGCTCGCCGCGCAGCCGCCCGGGCAGCCGCGCCAGCCCGAGGTTGTTGAACCCGGAGAACAGCACGATTTCCCGGACCGGAGGTAGTTGGTGGCGATTCAGGACCAACAGCAGCAACTCCTGCGTGGAGTTGAAGCTGCGTCCCCCGAAGTTCAGCCATGGCTCGGCCCTGTGATCGTTTTCCCCGAGCCGGGAGGCCAGCGTCCAGTGGTCCGAACTGGCGCCGATGCCGAAGACCGTGGAACTGCCCGCGATGAGGCGCACCGGCCGGGATCGATCGAAGCCATGCACCGACAGGTTCTCGCCTTTCTGCGGGGCGTGGCGAAAGCCGCTGGCATCGGTATTGACCACGGGACTGCGATGGCTGGCCGGGTGGAAATACATCAGGTAGGGCATCCAGCGCACATCGCCGCTGTCGGCGAATTTCTCGGCATAGGCGGCCATCTGGGGCGTGAGTCGGGAACGTGCACTCATCGGTATCGGGACGTGAAAAGCGTTGCGGATCGAGAGGGGCTGGATGATTCAAGGGGTGTAGGCAGTGCGCTGGGACTGCTGCTGCACCCGCACGACGAAGTCCGCATAGGCGTCGAAATCCCGGTCGTCGGCCTGGGGGTTGAGATAGCCCCGGTCCCGAGCGTTTTGCTTCTTCTGCAGCTCCTGCAGGTGTGCCGCGAATGCGTCCCCCATCGGTATCTGCAGCCGCTCGTAGATGTCGGCTGCAGCCTTTCCGACGTCGCTCGTGAATTGATCGAACGTGACGTAGGTGATAGCGCCACGGGCTTCCAGTTCGCGGCAGAACTGCATGTGCTTGTCGCACTGGTTTCTGCGAAATGCCATGTTGGCGCTGTACCAGCCCGGAATGGTGTTGGGGTCCTGGCCATGCTTGGGCGTGGTACAGGAGTCGGACATGCGGATATAGGAGCTGACGAAGGCCTGGGGCTCGCGCACGATCGTCAGGAAACGCGCATCGGGAAAGGCCTCGTACACCAGGCGAAAGAGGTCCACGTTCTCGTTTTCCTTCGTCAGCCAGAAGCGGCCTGCCCCGCGGTAGTAGGCCGCTTTCTGCACGGCCTGTCTCAGGGCGCGGACCAGCTTGCGCCGCTCTCCTTCCGTCAGTGCATCCACGCCATCGACTTGCTGCAGCACTTCGGGCAGGGGGAAGCGCCGGAAGGTGAAGTAGTGGTGGTACATCCTCTCCTCGAAGAAGACGCCATGCCCTTCCACGCTGCCCAGGTTGTGGAAGTGCATCCTTGATGCGAGGCGACCGATCTCGGTGTCGGGCCAGTAATCGATGCGCTCCAGGCGTTCGCGCAATCCCAGTGCATCGATCAGTTTCCAGAAACCGATGAAGGGCGCCCGCCAGTCCAGGTGCTTGAGCACGAAGAACGATTGTTCGTCGGAGGCCAGCGTGCGCAGCAGAAACGTCGTGCCGCTGCGTGGCTGGCTCATGACGAAGACCGGAGGCGCCACGCGGGCCTTGCGGTAGCCATGCCAGAGCATTTCGTCGCCAATCCACAGCAGCGTGAAGAGGGGCTGGACCAGCAGTTCTGCAACCAGATGCCTGAACATGCTGAACCGGCTGCGCGCGTCGAGGTGCGGGCTCGTGACCACGGCCTTCACGACGGCGAAGTAAGAGCGCCAGACGAGGAAGGGGCTACAGGCGCACAACAGCGCGAAAACCAGCAGGGCAATGACCAAGGTGACCAAACTGCTTCTCCCTGTCCATAGACGGTTGACGTTCGGCCCTGCAGTGATGCAGGCCGGAAGGTCCGGGATGATAGGAAGAATTGTTTGATTTTCCACTCTGTGGATTTGCGGAAGTGGGTGTGCAAAAATGCATTCGCATAGAGGAGCTTTGCGGGACAGGAGGGATCGGTGAACAAAGAGGATTGGGACGACATGAGAATCGTCCTGGCTGTGGCCCGTGCCGGCTCTTTCGCCCAAGCCGCGCGCCTGCTGCATGTCAACGAAAGCACCGTGGTGCGCAAGGTGGGTTGCGCCGAGCAGCGTCTGCGTGCGCGTCTTTTCGATCGCAAGCACGGGAGAGTCACGCCGACCGAGGCAGGGCATGCGCTGGTGCAGCGCGCCGAGCGCATCGAGTCGGTGGTTCAGGACGCTACCGACTGCATCCGGGATGCCGACAGCCGCATCGCAGGCACGGTGCGCCTGACGTCCGTGCCGCTCATGGTCAACAGAGTGCTCATTCCTTTGCTGCCTGATCTGGTGCGGCGGCACCCGCATCTGGAGGTGGATCTCGTGGCGGATGCCCGGGTGCTGAGTCTGGCCCGGCGCGAGACCGACATTGCATTGCGGCTGGCGCGGCCCATGGATGGCGTCCGGGCCGTCACGCGCAAGGTGGGCGAATTGCACTATGCGGTCTATAGCCTGCGGGGCGCCGATGCGCGCAGCTTGCCCTGGCTCACCTATGGCACCGGCATGGACATGCTGCCGCAAGTGGAGTGGACGCAGCGCCTGATGCAGGAGGGATCGCCGCGATCCGTGGTGCGGGTCAACGATGGCGAAGGCCTGCTGGCAGGGGCTCTGGCGGGTCTGGGGCGTGCGCTGCTGCCCACCGTGGTCGGGGACCGTATCGACGGTCTGGTGCGCACCGATGTGGACCGGCCTCCCCTGGTCCGTGAACTGTGGCTGGTGGTGCACTCGGACCTTCGCAGGCTCGACCGCGTGCGGGTGGTCATGGACTGGGTGGTGCAGGTGTGCGCCGACATCACGCCGGAGGGCGCGCAGGTCCAGGAGCGTTCCTTGTCTCAAATGTGCGGTTGAGGTTCTGCTTTTTTGCGGGCTGTTCCCGTGTGACCTGGTGCTATTCTTTTTTCCGTTCCGCTCGCGCTGGTTCCAGCGGACTCGGGGTTCGGCGCTGGCCGGGCCGGGGGAGGCAGCACTTGCCGGGTGCCGCATGACAAAAGAAACAGCAGGCCGCGCCATCCTCTTCGGCGCCAAGGCTGCATGGATGGCTTATGAACGACCCGAGCGCAGACGACGCACGCATCGCGGACCTGACCCAGGGCAGCTTGCTGTTCCTGCGTATCTGGGTCGCCATTTTCCTGGCGGCGTCGGCCACGTTCTTTCTGCTCATGACCTTGTCGGCGAAAGTGTTCGCCAGCACGGGCTCCGCGTTTGCGGCCAACACGGTGGTACTGACCCAATGGCTGCCGGCGGTGCTGGCCTTGCCGCTCATCAAGGCGGCGGTGGCACGCCACTCCGCACGCGCGCTGCTGGTGTTCTGTGAGGTGGGCGGCACGCTGCTGCTGCCGCTTGTGTCCGTGTGGCTCGAACAGGTGGGGTGGTTGATCGGTCTGTTGCTGGTCAAGGGCGCCTTCGATGCGTTGTCCAAGGTTTCGCGCACCGTGGCGCTCAAGGGCTATTTCCAGGGGCGGGCGTTGGACCGCGCCGCTTCGTACTACAACACGGCGGCATTGGCGGGCGGAGGGATGGGGGCGCTTTGCGGTGCCTTGCTGCTTGAGCGGTTGTCCTTGCCTGGCGTGCTGCTCATGTGCGGCCTGATGCAATTGGCGGCGGCGGGGGTCTATCTTTCCTTGCCGGCGGGGGCGAAGCCTGCGGCCACCCAGGGCTCCAAGGGCAGGGCCTTTCCTCTGGATCCGGGCTTACGCGCGGCCATCGTGTACTTCGTCGCGGCAGTCTGCCTCTACCAGGGCTTTCACAACATTGCCAGATCGGCCTTTCCGGTGTCGCAACTGGGAATGCGCGAATCCGGCATTGCCCTGGTACAGATGCTAACCAACCTTGCCTACATTGCAGGTGCATTCGTGGCCGCGCGGATCGTGATCTCCGGTGGGCGTTATGCCGCCGCCGGCCCGTTTCTGCACCTGCTGGTGCTGGTCAGCCTGATCCCCCTGCCTTTCATGTCGGCACAGGTGCCCGGGCTGGCGCTCTACGCGCTGTTCGCGTGCCTGTTCGAGATCGCGTTCTGCGTCCATCTGCGCCACATCATCACCGCCGCCCCTTCGGAGCGCATGGCCCGGATCGTGGCAGATGCCAATGCATGGGCCGTGGGTTCCATGGTTGTTTTCTCGTTGCTGGGCAGCTGGCTGGTGGATCGCACGGGCCTTGGCACCGTCGTGGCCATTGCCATCGTGGCTGCCCTTGCCGTGCCCGGATGGGTGCATCTGATGAATCTGCGTTTGCACACGCCGCGAGCCAGTGAAAGACCTCAGGAAGGATGAGACTCCATGCACATTGTTTTCGTCGATAGCAACATGGTCGGCCTGGGGGCGCTGCGCGCAGCCAGGCAGGCGGGGCATTTCGTGACCTTCGTGCGTTCGAATCGGTTCGCTGCGTTCATCCAGGGGGTCGAGATGACTGGTGACCCGCAGTATTGCGATCAGGTGGTCCAGATCGAATCGTCGCTGGACGAGGAGGAGCTGATGGGGGCCCTGTCGCAGTTGAAGCGCAACGGCCAGCTGGATGCGGTGATCACGGTGCTGGATTTCTGCACGCATGTGGTGGCGCGTTGCGCCGCCCGCCTCGGTGTACCGGGCACCCGTCCCGATGCCGTGGCGTTGGCCCAGGACAAGGCCGCCTGCCGTGCCCACATCGCCGAGCGGGGCATCCGCTCCGTTCCCTTTGCGCTGGTCGGCGATCTGGAGAGCGCCCTGGCCCGTGCCTCGGAAATCGGCTACCCGGTGATCGCCAAGCCCAAACGCGGCGCGGCCAGCCTGCTGACCGCGAAGATCGAGGCGCCGGAACAGATGCGCGCCTATTTCGCTTCGCTCGACCGCGATCTGGACGTGCCGGAGGGAGTGATCGAGACCCTGTCGGAACAGACCCTGATCGAGGGGTATGCGACCGGGCCGCTGTTTTCGGTGGAGATCGCGGCCGCTGGCGGCGATTACAGGGCCATGGCTTTGTCCTGGCGCAAGCGCTGCAGCGTGGACCCCTCGGTCGAACTGGGCACGACGATTCCGGCCCCGGTGGGGGAGGCCACCGCCGAGAGCCTGAAGGACTATGCGCTGACCGTGGTGCGCAGCCTGGGGCTGGACCTGGGCATCTTCCATGTGGAGCTGATCCAGGGGGAGCACGGCCCGGTGCTGGTGGAGGTGAACCCCCGGATCATGGGCAATGCCAGTCAGATAAGCCCTTGGAAGTCTGATGGGAGCTAAAAAGGGAACGTGTGCAACACGTTCCCTTTTTGCTTTGCGCCTGCTCGAAAACACCCTGACCCAAACCCTGCAACAAGCCCCCAACGATAGCCTGGGGGAGCTGGCGCAGTTGATCGACAACGAGTGGATCACCCAAGCCCTTGCCGCCAGCGGCAAGGCCAGCATCCGCAGGCGCAAGCTTCCAGCCGAGCACGCCATCTGGCTGGTCATCGGTTTGTCGCTATATCGGCAACTGCCGATGTGGCAGGTGGTGCAGCAGCTGTCCTTAAGTCT
>NZ_QLTA01000019.1 GCF_003269065.1 Paracidovorax anthurii | reverse complement strand
ACCGGCCAGTCCAGCTTGGCCAGCCGCAGCAGGCTGTCCACCATGCCCAGCGCCTGCCGCAGGGGCTGGCCGAACAGGCACTTGATGCTCAAGCAAAACTGGATGGCTGCGTCCGAGAACGTCGGGCTGCGCCCGCGCTTGCCGTTCGGCTTGCCAAGCCACTGCATGCCTTCATCCAGCCACATCGTCAACGATCCTCGCGCCTTCAGCGCTGCGTTGTAGGCTTTCCAGTTCGTCGTGCGGTACTTGGTCCGCCTCTCGCTCTTTGCTTCCGTCACGCCTTCAGTCTACCGGTGTGGCCGGGGTGATTTGTGCAACAAAGCCCCTGCTTGACCGTCAAGGCGGTGCCGGTCTGCGCCTCGATGGCTTCGACCAGATCGCCGATGGACGTGTAGGGGTTGAACGCCAGTGTCTTCAGCGCCTTGATGGCCGGGGCCGGGAACTTGCTTTTGGCCAGCTCCGCGATCTCCGTGGGCGTGACGCAATAGCCTTCGATCTTGGCGGGATAGGGGGGCGCGGAGGATGAAAGATTGGAGTACCAGTCGGTGTCGAAGAACATGCCCACCTTGTAGGACGGCTGCATGATGGTGGACTCCCGGTACAAGCTGACCTGCTCGTGGTTCAGCACGTCCAGCCCGGGTTGCTCCTGGTAGCAGGTCGCCTGGGCCACCCGCTCGATAGGCGCCCGACCCATGGCCAGCCACGCCGCGTCGGCCTGGCCTCGGGCGCTGGGCTTGTCCGGGTTGGCCCGCGTGGCCAGCGTGAAGGCGGCCTTCCCGTCTTTCCAGAGGATGGAGTGCAGGCGGGTGTTGGGCTGGTATTTGAAGACCACGCCCTTGGCCTTGGCGAGCTTCTCGATCCGGTCGAACAGGGCATTGAACATGCCCGAGAAGCCCGTCGTGAGGGTACGGTACTGCGTGCCCGGCGTGAACTCGTTGTTGATGTTCATCGACACGCCGGCGTGGGTGTTGATGACGTTCGAGCTGTAGCCGTTGCCGTCGGCCGCGTAGTCGAAACCTTCGGAGCCCAGTTGGTCGTACAGCAGGTTCCAGTAGCCGATGTCGCGCAAGCGGTCGCCTTGCTGGAAGACGTAGCCGTCGGACTGCCGGCGCTCGATGACGCCTGTGGTGTAGAAGTGGCACCAGTCCTTGCGCGTCCAGTGGCTGCCCATCGTCTGCGGCACCAGGTCTTGCAGCACCGAGAACCCGTTGTCCGGGCTGACGCCGGCCGCGTAGTTGGCCGCGGCATACGGGGCCGGGTTGTTGCTGCTGATGTCGTTCAGGTAGAAGTTGCGGGTGCGCAGGCTGTAGAGCTGGTTGTCCGTCACGTTGAAGGGCACGCTGAACTTGTCCAGGCCCAGTTCGTGGATGACGGTGGTGACCAGCCGGTGCCCGGGCGTGGTGCCGCCGTTGGGGTCGGGAAACTGCGGCGTGGGCGTGGATTCCCAGTGGGAATAGCGCATGCCGCCCAACTCCACAAAGGAATTGCCGGGGTTGTTCTGGTAGTGCCAGGTGCAGATGCGCGCGCCCGCGGCGCGCGTGCCGGGGTTGGCGGAGTTGAAGTCGTACTGGCCCCAGTCGTACAACTCGAGCACATCGCCACGCTTGAGTTGGCGGCTGGCGAACTTCGCGTTCTTCAGCTGGCCTTCGAGCAGGCGCCAGGCGGTGTACAGGCCGGCAGCACCGGCACCAAAGATGGAGTAGGTCTTCTTGGTCATCGTCGCGGATCTTGTGGGAGTTGGAAGAGGGGCCGGGCCGGGGTCACTCGCTGCCCAGGCGCTTCATTTGTCCGGCCAGGTCGGTCGCGGGAATGACGACCTCCACCAGCACCGGGCGGTCCTTGACCTTCCATATCCGCGGCAGCGCGGCCTTCAGGTCGGACACGGTTTCGAGGCGGAATCCTTCGGCGCCATAGGCCTTGGCCAGTGCCAGGTAGTCCCACTGGGGCAGGATGTCGAAGGTGTCGAACTTGCCCGTCTGGAAGGCACTCATGTCCACGTACACCTGCTCGATGGCATAGACCTGGTTGCTCATCACGAAGATGACGCTGTTGAGCTTGTACTTGGCCAGGGTGCTGATGGCCTGGCACACCATCATCACGCCGCCATCGCCCGCCACCGCCCACGCGCGTTTGCGGCTGCCCAATTGAGCGCCGCTGGCCGCCCCGGTCTCGAAGCCCACGCACTGCCAGGCGGCTGACGCCATGAAGCTGCCCTGGCGCATGCCGTAGGCGTTCGTGGCCACGTACATGGAGCTGCTGACGCCGAGCGGCATGACGATGTCGTCCAGGTGGCCGGCTTCGGCCAGGAAGTTCATCGAGTGCTGGAAGAAGCGGTTGAAGGTGATGACCTCGGGCTGCTTGTCGAACTTCGGGTCCGAGTTGCTCTTCCAGGGCTCGGGGTAGGCCGGCTGCGGCGGGGCGATGGCCTTGCCGGGATAGGCCTTGCTGCCCTTGAACTTCTCGAGCAGCGCCTGCATGAACTCCTTCATCACCACGTCCGGGTACTTGAAGTAGCCCGCGCGCACGCCCTGCGCCGTGGCCAGGACCATGTTGGCGTACTGCTTCTCGATGAAGATCAGGTAGTCGTCGGTGATGAAGGTGCCCAGGCACAGCACGCAGTCGGCGCCCAGGACCGCGTCGATCACGCTGGGGATGGATGCTTCATCCGAATAGGTGCCCAGGAACTTGGGGCCGCCTTCGTCCAGCACCGTCTTGCCCAGGGAGGTGGTGGTATAGACGAACCCGCTCGCGTCGATGAGCTGCTGCAGCAAGCCGCTCAGGCCAAAGCGCAGCACTTCTTCACCCGCCAGGATGACGGGCTTCTTGGCCGCCGTGATCATGCTCCACGCCTGCTCGACGGCGTTCCGCAAGGCGTCGGGCGGGCCCTTGAGTTCGCGGGCCTTCAGAGGCGTCCGGGGCGGGCGGGGGCAGGGCTGGCCCCACACCTCCTTGTAGCAGGCGATATAGACCGGCCGGCTGTGCGTCAGCGCCTCGACGATCAGGTGGTCGATGGCCTCGGCCGCGCCGACATTCGTGCTCAACGTGCGGGCGGCCACCGTCACGTTCTCGAACACGTTCTGGTCGGCATGCAGATCACCCGTGGAATGGTGAAAGGTGACGCCGTACATGTCGGTAATGTTTCGGGCGTCGGCCCCGGGCGTGGCGCTGATGACGATCACCGGGCTCCGCTCCACATAGGCCCCGGCAATCGCGTTCAGCGCGCTGAAGGTGCTGACGCCGTATTGGAGCGAAACCGCCCCCAGCCCGCGAGTGCGGGCATAGGCATCTGCGGCGTAGGCCGCGTCCAGCTCGTTGGCAGCGCCGATGGTGGCGATGCCCGGAAAATGCTCAAGCGCCTGGGTGAAATGTTTGACGTAGTCGCCTGGGATCTGGAAGACCTCGGTCACATCCAACTGTTTCAGCCGCGCAAGCAAATAGTCCGCCACCGTAAAAACGACAGCTTTCATGCTGCTCCCTCCCTTTACCTCTAAGCACACGTGTTCTGGCTTTTCGCCTTTATGGCCGAACAGTACCGGGGAATCTCCATTCGCGGAGGGTGGGAATTCCCTTACCTGCGATCAAAGAGGAATGTGCAGATCGTTCCCGCAGAGCCATCGCACGCCGTCGGGACCGAATGGCCCACGGGCAGGCACCGCCCCGGCCCGCGCTCGGCGCTCGTATCCGGCACCGTGAACCCGCTCGAAGCTCTCGGCGGGATCGTGAACACGCTCTCAGGCGTTGCGGGACGCGATGCCCCAGCGCGCCAGCGCCTCGTCGTCGCTCACGCGCGCATCCACCCAGCGGGAGCCCCCGGGCGTGGCCTCTTTCTTCCAGAAAGGCGCCTGGGTCTTGAGGTAGTCCATGAGGAATTCGCAGGCCTGGAAGCCCTGCCCCCGGTGCGCCGAGGTGACGGCCACCAGCACGATCTGGTCCTGCGGCACGAGCCAACCGATGCGGTGCACCACGCGCGCGGCGAAGATGTCGAAGCGCCGCAGCGCCTCGTCCACCATCGCCTCGATGGATTTCTCGGTCATGCCGGGGTAGTGCTCCAGCTCCATCGAGGCGACCGACTCGCCCCCGCTGCGGTCGCGCACCGTGCCCACGAAGCAGCACACGGCGCCCACGCGCGCGTCCTGCGCGCGCAGCGCGGCCAGCTCGGCCGAGACGTCGAAATCCTGCGCCTGGATGGCGACGCGGGCGGGGGACGGGGGATGGGGGGCGTTCATGGAGCGGGCACGCGGGATTCGTTCACACGCTCACACGTCCTCAGGGCGCGCGGTGCAGGCGGGGCGCAGCCAGCAGGGCCTGCTCCTCCTCGATGAAGGCGTCGAGCTGGCGGCGCACGGCCGTGGCGGCCGGCGCGCGCGCAAGCATCGCCTGCAGCCGCCCGACGTCGGCGGCCGAGGGGGCGACCTTGATCTGCGCCATGGCGGCCTGCGTCTGGCCTCCCTGGATGAGGGCGAAGACCTTCGCGGCCCATGCGTTCTTGTCCTGGCGTGCCATGCGGGCTCCTGGTGCGTGTATCAGCGTGAATGGCTGCCCATTGTCCACGGGAACGGTCCACGGAAGCGGCCGCGCCGCGCGCCCGGGGCCACGTTTGCTAAAGTGCCCGGCCCGCCGATCCCCACGCCGCTTCCCGCCATGGCCACGCAGACCATCACCACCGACCTCTACCTGCTCTTCCCGTCGCCGCGCAACACGCGCCGGGACGTCTTCGCGCACCAGGTCTTCGTGCCCCATCCGTATGCCCTCATCCACCTGCCGGACTACGGCCTCGCCGGCCCGGCCAGCCTGTTCGCCGCCTGCCGGCACGCGGACAACAAGATGGGGCAGCTCGCCACCTTCGAGCGCGAGGAGGATGCCCGGCGCTTCGAGCGGCTCTTCACGCCCGACTGACACCGCCCCGCCCCCCGAGCCGCCGCCATGCACGACGACAACCAGATCCACGTCCCGCCCTCCTTCATCGCGCTCTACAGCGACGCGCGCCAGCGCCTCACCGCGCCGGCCGCCGAGGTGCGGGAGCGCCACGAGTTCTGCGAAGACCTCGCGAACCACCTCGTGGAGCAGGCCCGGGTGCTCTACCACGTGCAGGCGCCGTCGGAATCCGAAGTGCTGCTGCGCATCCACGCCGGCCTGGCCTCGCCCGGCGCCGGCGTGACCATGGCGGAGGCCCGCTGGATCACCCTGCGGCTGGCCGAACTGCTGGACTGGCGCTGCCCGGAGCTGCCGGCCGCCGGGGCGCCACCCGCCGCCTGAGCACGTGAACACGTTCTGACAGCGCGGGCCCCGGGCCCGCGTGGAATGCGGCGCGGCATTGACACTGTTTTTACGGCACCGCCACTACACTGGGCCATGCCCGTCCTGGTGCGCGGCGGCCCCCTCCCTCCCCCAGGCATCCCCGACCCACCGGACCTCCCTGCGCATGCCGGAGGGCAACGGGGCCGGTCCCGGCATTCCGGTTTCTTGAACAAGGATGCTTTCCATGCCCCTTACCTCCCCCGTCTCCCTCTCCGTGGCCGCCGCGCCCTTGCCCGCGCCCGCCCCGCGGCGCGCCCGCGGCGACTTCTCGGGGCTCTGGGTGCCGCTCGTCACGCCCTTCGCGGCCTCGGGCGGCGCGGTGGACCATGCGACGCTGGCGGCCCTGGTGCGGCGCCTGCGGGACCAGGGCATCGCGGGCTTCGTGGCCTGCGGCTCCACGGGCGAGGCGGCCGCGCTGGAGCCCGGCGAGCAGGATGCGGTGCTGGCCACCGTGCTGGACGCCGCGGACGGCCTGCCGGTGGTGATGGGCCTGTCGGGCTACCACCTGGGCCACGCGCTGGAGCGCGTGCGCCAGTGGAACGCCCTGCCCCTGGCCGGCCTGCTGGTGCCGGCGCCGCACTACATCCGCCCCGCGCAGGCGGGCCTGCTGCAGTGGTTCCACGCCATCGCCGACGCCAGCGCCGTGCCGCTCATCGTCTACGACATCCCCTACCGCACCGGCGCCACGCTGGAGCTGGGCACGCTGCGCACGCTGGCCGCGCACGCCAACATCCGCGCCGTGAAGGACTGCGGCGGCAGCACGGCCAAGACCCAGGCGCTGATCGCCGACGGCGCGCTGCAGGTGCTGGCGGGGGAAGATGCGCAGATCTTCGCCACCATGGCCCTGGGCGGCGCGGGCGCCATCGCGGCCAGCGCGCACTGGCAGCCGGCGCGCCTCGTGGAATGCCTGCGCGCGCTGGAGGCGGGCCACCTCGCGCGCGCCCGGGCGCTGTGGCGCGCGCTCGCGCCGCTGGTCGAGGCCTTCTTCACCGAGCCCAACCCCGCGCCGCTCAAGGCCCTGCTGTCGGCCCGGGGCTGGATGGAGAACACGCTGCGCGCGCCGATGGCGCCGGCCTCGGTGGCGCTGGCCCAGCGCCTGCGGGACGCGGCGAAGGCGCAGGCGGAAGCGCTCGCGGACCTCGACACGCCCCGGGAATGAAGGGACGGGCGCTGCCGTGGCGAGTTCAGCCGCCCGTCACCGGCGGGAAAAACGCCACCTCGGCCCCCTCGGCCAGCGCGGCATCCTCGCCGCACAGCACCTGATCGAGCGCCACGCGCACCGCGCGGCCGCGCGCCAGGGCCTCGGCCCAGGGGCCGCCGCGCGCGATCAGCTCGTCGCGCAGCGCGCCCGGCGTGGCCGCGCGCGTGGCCAGCGCCTCGGCGCCCCGCCCCACCGCCTCGCGGATGGACGCGAAATACCGCACGGTGACCGTGATGGCCCCGGGGGAGCCCGGAGCGGTGACGGAAGAAGCTGGCGCGTCGAAGGTCATGCGAGCAGATCGGCGAAGGGAATGAAGCGCACCGTGTCGCCGTGGGCGATCGTGCGGCCCGGCGGGTTGTCCACCACGCCGTCGCCCCAGGCAGCGGACGTGAGCACGCCCGAGCCCTGGTGCGGGAACAATTCGAGCCCGCCCTCGGCATTGCGGCGCACGCGCAGGAATTCACGGCGCTTGTCCGCCCGGGGCCACGCGAAATGGGCGCGCGCATCCACCGCCCGGGGCGCCACGTCGCGCGCGCCCTGCAGCCGCAGCAGGAAGGGCCGCACCAGCACCGCGAAGGTGACGAAGCTCGACACCGGATTGCCCGGCAGCCCCATGAAATGCGCGCGCTCGCCGATGCGCCCGTAGGCGAAGGGCTTGCCCGGCTTGAGCGCCACCTGCCACAGGTCGAGCCGGCCGAGCGCCGCCACGGCGGGCTTGACGTGGTCTTCCTCGCCCACCGAGACGCCACCGCTCGTGAGCACCAGATCGTGGCCCTGCGCGGCCTCGCGCAGCGCGCGTTCGGTGGCATCGCGCCGGTCGGGCACGATGCCCAGGTCGGTCACCTCGCAGCCCAGGCGCTGCAGCATCGCGCGCAGGAAGAAGCGGTTGCTGTTGTAGATGGCGCCGGGCGGCATGCGCTCGGAGGGCACCTCGCCGGGCATCACGAGTTCGTCGCCGGTGGAGAACAGCGCCACGCGCGGGCGCGGGGCCACGCGCAGCCGCGCGAGCCCGATGCTGGCCGCCAGCCCCAGCGCCGCCGGCCCGAGCCGCGTGCCGGCCGCGAGCACCGTGGCGCCCGCCTCGATGTCCTCGCCCGCGCAGCGCACCCACTGGCCCGGCCGGGGCACGGCCTGGATGCGCACGCGCGCACCGCCCTCCAGGGCCTCGCACTCCTCCTGCATGACCACCGCGTCCGCGCCCGGAGGCAGCGGCGCGCCCGTGAAGATGCGCGCGGCCGTGCCGGGCGCGAGGGGTTCAGGCGCGGCCCCCGCCGCGATGCGCTGCGACACTGGCAGCCCGGCCGATGCCTCCAGCGGCAGATCGGCGCAGCGCAGCGCGTAGCCATCCATGGCGCTGTTGTCGTGCGGCGGCACCCGCAGCGGCGAGACGGCATCGGCCACCAGCACGCGGCCATCGGCATCGAAGGTGTCCACGACGTCCTCGCCCGACAGCGGGGCGGCCTGCGCGAGCAGGTCCGCCAGCGCATCGTCCAGGGGCTTGAGCGGCGGGCGGGGTGCGGGGGCGGTCATGGCCGGGCCTCCCGGGCCGCCGGCGCGGCGCCGCCCGCGCGGTACTCCCAGCGGTGCCCCTCGGCCCGCAGCCAGTCGGCCAGCGCGGCAGGCTCGCGCACGTCGAACACGGGCAGCGCGCCGGGCGGCGCGGGCAGGCGCGCGGCGGGCGCATCGGCGGCCACGGCCACGATCCACGGATCGGCGCCGTAGCGCACGGGATGCGCCGGATAGTCGGCCGAGGGCGAACGCCAGACCTCGACCTTGGGCAGGTCGCTTTCCTTGAAGCCCTCCACCAGCACCCAGTCCACGGCCGGGTCGAGCCGCGCGATCAGGTCGTGCACCACGGGCTCGGCGGGCACTTCGTATTCGCGCATCAGCGCCATGCGCTGGCCGGAGGACGCCACCACCTCGAAGGCCCCCGCCACGCGGTGGCGCCAGGTGTCTTTGCCGGGCTGGTCGATGTCGAACTTGTGGTGTGCGTGCTTCACCACCGACACGCGCTGCCCGTGCGCGCGCAGCAGGGGAATGAGCCGCTCCACGAGCGTGGTCTTGCCGCTGTTGGAAAAACCGGCGAAGCCGACGACCTTCATGGCAGCCTCCGTGCGTTTGCTATATTTTCAGGAGCATTCCATGCAGCAAACACGGCGACATGGAGGCTCCCAGGCTCTCAGAACGCGTTCAAACCCTCAAGCCGGGGCTTCGCAATGCTGCTCGATGTAGGCCTTCACCCGCTGCGCGTCGGCGGGCATCACCTGCACGCGCTTGGGCAGGTTCTCGATGCCCTCGAACTTCGCGGGGCGCTCGGGCGCGTGGCCCAGGGCCTCCTCGATCGTCTCCGCGAACTTGATCGGCAGCGCCGTCTCCAGCACCAGCATGGGCACGCCGGGCTCGGTGTGCTCGCGCGCCACCTTCACGCCATCGGCCGTGTGGGTGTCGATGGTGATGCCGAAGCGCTGCCAGGTGTCGCGGATGGTGGCGATGCGGTCGGCGTGCGTGCTCTTGCCGCTCTCGAAGCCGTAGCGAGCGGCCGCCTCGGCGAAGCGCGGGTCGCCGCTCAGGTCGAAGCGGCCCTCGCGCGCGAGGGCATCCCCGAAGAGCGCGCGGGTCGCCTGCGCATCGCGGCCCAGCAGGTCGAACACGAAGCGCTCGAAATTGCTGGCCTTGCTGATGTCCATCGACGGGCTGGAGGTCTCGTGCGTGTCGGCGCTGCCGCGCACGCGGTAGACCCCGGTGCGGAAGAACTCGTCGAGCACGTCGTTCTCATTGGTGGCCACCACGAGCTTGTCGATCGGCAGACCCATCATGCGCGCCACGTGGCCCGCGCAGACGTTGCCGAAATTGCCCGAGGGCACCGTGAAGCTCACCTTCTGGTCGTTGTGCTCCGTCGCCTGCACGTAGCCCGCGAAGTAATAGACCACCTGCGCCAGCAGCCGCGCCCAGTTGATCGAGTTCACCGTGCCGATCTTGAAGCGTCGCTTGAAGGCCAGGTCGTTGCTCACGGCCTTGACGATGTCCTGGCAATCGTCGAACACGCCCTCGATGGCGATGTTGAAGATGTTCTCGTCCTGCAGGCTGAACATCTGCGCCTGCTGGAACGGGCTCATGCGCCCGTGCGGGCTGGTCATGAACACGCGGATGCCGCGCTTGCCGCGCATCGCGTACTCGGCCGCGCTGCCGGTGTCGCCGCTGGTCGCGCCAAGGATGTTGAGCGTCTCGCCGCGGCGGCCCAGTTCGTACTCGAACAGGTTGCCGAGCAGCTGCATCGCCATGTCCTTGAAGGCGAGCGTGGGGCCGTTGGAAAGCGCTTCCAGCCACAGGCTGTTCTCCAGGTGGCGCAGCGGCACGATCTCGCCCGTGCCGAACACCTCGGCCGTGTACGTCTTCTCGCACAGGCGCTTGAGGTCGGCGGGGGGAATGTCGTCGATGTAGAGCGAGAGGATCTGGAACGCCAGCTCGGCGTAGCCCTGCTCGTGGTAGGCCGCGCGCAAGCGCGTGAGCGCGGCGTCGTCGATGCGCGGATAGTGCTCGGGCAGGTAAAGGCCGCCGTCGGGCGCGAGGCCTTCCAGCAGGATCTCGCAGAAGCGCTTGCGGTCTGCGTGGCCGCGGGTGGAGAGGTAGCGCATCAGTTCAACTCCTCCTTGCGGATGCGCACGATCGGCCCCAGCACCGTGGGCAGGGCCTGCATCTGCGCGATCGCGTCGTTCATGGTGCCCTCGCGCGTCTCGTGCGTGAGGATGATGAGGTCGGTGTGGGTCGAGCCCTCGCCGCCCACCTCGTCGGCCTCGCGCTGCAGCACGGCATCGATGCTGATGTCCGCGCCGGCCAGCAGGCCGGTCACCTTGGCGAGCACGCCGGCCTCGTCGGCCACGCGCAGGCGCAGGTAGTAGCTCGTGACCACCTCGGTCATCGGCAGCACGGGCAGCGCGTCGCGCGCCTCGTCGAGCGTGTGGGGCTGGAAGGCCAGGTGGGGCACGCGGTGCTCGGGGTCGGCGGCCGCCAGGCGCGCGATGTCCACCAGGTCGGCGATCACGGCGCTGGCCGTGGGCTCGCTGCCCGCGCCCTTGCCGTAGTAGAGCGTGGTGCCCACGGCATCGGCCTGCACCACCACGGCGTTCATCGCGCCTTCCACGTTGGCGATCAGGCGCTTGGCCGGCACCAGGGTCGGGTGCACGCGCAGTTCCACGCCGTCGGCCCCGCCCGTGCGGCGGCGGGCGATGCCCAGCAGCTTGATGCGGTAGCCGAGCTGCTCGGCATAGCGGATGTCGGCCGCCCCGAGCTTGGTGATGCCTTCCACGTAGGCCTTGTCGAACTGCACCGGGATGCCGAAGGCGATGGCGCTCATGATCGTGGCCTTGTGCGCGGCATCCACGCCCTCGATGTCGAAGGTCGGGTCGGCCTCGGCGTAGCCCAGGCGCTGCGCCTCCTTGAGCACCACGTCGAAGTCCAGCCCCTTGTCGCGCATCTCCGAGAGGATGAAGTTGGTGGTGCCGTTGATGATGCCGGCGATCCACTGGATGCGGTTGGCCGTGAGGCCCTCGCGCAGCGCCTTGATGATCGGGATGCCGCCGGCCACCGCGGCCTCGAAGGCCACCATCACGCCCTTGGCCGAGGCGGCCGCGAAGATCTCCGTGCCGTGCACGGCCAGCAGCGCCTTGTTGGCGGTGACCACGTGCTTGCCGGCGGCGATGGCTTCGAGCACCAGCGCCTTGGCGATGCCGTAGCCGCCGATCAGCTCCACCACGATGTCGATGTCGGGGTTGGCGATCACGGCGCGCGCATCGGCCACGACCTGCGCGGCATCGCCCACCACCGAGCGGGCGCGCCCGACGTCCAGGTCGGCGACGCAGGCGATTTCGATGCCGCGGCCCGCGCGGCGGCGGATTTCTTCCTGGTTGCGGTTCAGCACGTTGAACACGCCGCTGCCGACGGTGCCAATGCCCAGCAGGCCCACTTGGATCGGTTTCATGATCAGAGAATTACCAGTCAAATTGCGCCGCATCGCGCACCCGGGGCGGCATCCGCGGCGATGGAAACAGGGGTCAGCAGCCGGCCCGGCGTCACGCCGTACCGTGCTTCTGGCGGTATTGCGCGAGGAAGTCGGCCAGCCGGCCGATGGCCTCGCGCAGGTCGTCCTCGTGCGGCAGGAAGACGATGCGGAAATGCTGCTGGTCGGGGTAATTGAACCCCGAGCCCTGCACGAGCATCACGCGCGTGGCGCGCAGCACCTCCATGAAGAACTGGCGGTCGTCCGCGATGGGGTACATCGCGGGATCGAGGCGGGGGAACATGTAGAGCGCCGCCTTCGGCTTCACGCAGCTCACACCCGGGATCGCCGAGATGAGCTCGTAGGCCAGGTCGCGCTGGCGCCGCAGGCGCCCGCCTTCCTTGACCAGGTCGTTGATGCTCTGGTAGCCGCCCAGCGCCGTCTGGATCGCCCACTGGCCGGGCACGTTCGAGCCCAGCTTGATGTTGGCGAGCATGTTGATGCCCTCGATGTAGTCGCGGGCCACCGACCGGTTGCCCGAGATCACCATCCAGCCCGCGCGGTAGCCGCAGGAGCGATAGGCCTTGGAGAGCGAATTGAACGTGAGCGTGAGCACGTCGGTCGAGAGGCTCGCCAGCGGCGTGTGGCGCACGCCGTCGTAGAGCACCTTGTCGTACACCTCGTCGGCGAGCAGCACCAGGCCGTGCTCGCGCGCGATGTCCACCAGCGCCTGCAGCAGCTCGTCGGAATAGAGCGCGCCCGTGGGGTTGTTGGGGTTGATGACCACGAGGCCCTTGGTGCGCGGCGTGATCCTGGCGCGGATGTCGTCCAGGTTGGGCATCCAGCCGTTGGCCTCGTCGCACAGGTAGTGCACGGGGCGGCCACCCGAGAGGCTCGCCGCGGCGGTCCAGAGCGGGTAATCGGGCGCGGGCACCAGCAGCTCGTCGCCGTCGTCGAGCAGCGCGTTGGTGGCCATGGTGATGAGGTCGCTCGCGCCGTTGCCCAGGTAGATGTCGTCGAGCGTCACGCCCTTGACGCCCTGCTGCTGGCTGTAATGCATCACGGCCTTGCGCGCCGCGAAAATCCCCTTGCTGTCGGAATAACCCGCCGAATTCGGCAGATTGCGGATCATGTCCTGCTGGATTTCCTCGGGGGCATCGAAACCGAACGGCGCGAGATTGCCGATATTGAGCTTGATGATTTTCTGGCCCTCGTCCTCCATCTGCTTGGCCGCATCCACGATCGGCCCCCGCACGTCATAGAGAACGTTATTCAACTTCGCGGATTTGTGAATCGTTTTCATCATGCGGAGGCCCGCGCGCAACGGCGCCGCGAGGGACTTGGGAAGAGGGAACGTAAAAGGCCGGATACCCCGCCAGCGGGCATTGCCTCTCTGGCGAAACCTATAATTTGACCACAGTTCCACCCTTCGCCCGCGCCCTGCGCAGAGCTGCCCGCGCGGCGGCAGACACCGCGGGCGGCGCACCCGCCCAGCCCCATGAAATTCCAGCCCGACCGCTCCGAAGCCCAGACCATCAGCGCCTATGGCCCGGACTGGATCGCGGTGGGCAGCGAGCGGCTCACCGAGAGCGTGGTGATCGGCGCGCGCGGCCAGCGGCTGACCTGGAACTGCGCGCGCTTCGAAGACCTGACGGCCGGGCATTTCGCGCAACTGGCCGACCTCGATGCCGAGGTGATCATCTTCGGCAGCGGCCGCCGCAACCGCTTCCCGCCGCCCGCCTGGCTGCAGCCGCTCATGGCCCGGCGCACGGGCCTGGAAACCATGGACACGCAGGCCGCCTGCCGCACCTACAACATCCTCGCCGGCGAGGGCCGCAACGTCGTCGCGGCCCTGGTGCTGGAGTCCACCGCCTGAAATGCGCTGGTATCTTGGTTACAGACTGCGATTCGCGAAAGAGTCCGTTTCAAGGTAAAATCACGGGTTGCGGTCGGGGGCCTTCCAAGAGCAATAACACACAACTCCTCCGGCTTTTCAACGACTACATCCAAAGATTGAAGTGCCATGGCGATCGTTGTCAACAAACCCCTCCCTGAATTTGAAGCCAACGCGACCGGCGGGATCAAGGTCTCCAACACATCGCACCTCGGCCAGATTCTGATCCTGTACTTCTATCCCAAGGACAACACACCGGGCTGCACCACCGAGGCCATGCAGTTCCGCGACAAGTACCAGGATTTCGCCAAGGCCGGCGCAGCGGTGTTCGGCGTGTCGCGCGACAACATGAAGTCCCACGACGACTTCAAGGAAAAGCTGGAGCTGCCCTTCGAGCTCATCGCCGACACGGAAGAGAAGATGTGCCACATGTTCGGCGTGGTCAAGAACAAGATCATGTACGGCAAGAAGGTCAAGGGCATCGAGCGCAGCACCTTCCTCATCGGCCCCGACGGCATCCTCGTGCAGGAGTGGCGCGGCCTGAAGGTTCCGGGCCACGTGGACGAGGTCCTGAAGGCCGTCAAGTCCATCAAGGCCCTCAAGAAGGCGGCGTAAGCCCCTGCGGGCACCCGCCCGCGCACCGCGGGAGCCGCATGGGGACGTGCATAATGGGCTCGATGCCGCAGCACTCCGCAAAGCCACCGCTCCCCACCAAAGCCGCCTTGGCCTCCAGGCGGCTTTTTGCTTTCTGACCCTCTTCCGTCCTTTCGAGGCCCCGCACCATGCCCCTGCCACCCGCACCGACGAAGCGCGCCGCCCTGCTCTCCCCGGACGCGTTCCGCGCCACCGCCAAGTCCCGCACGGAAGACCCGCAGGCCACGGATGACCGTGGCGCCGATGTGCCGGCCACCCCCGCCGAAGCACCGCGCACGTCCTCCCGGCGCACCGCGCGCGCCACCCCGGGCACCGCCCCCCGCGCCAATGCACGCGCCAATGCACGCGCCAAGAGCGCGGCCACCGAGGACTCCACGCCGGCAGCAGCGCCCGTGCCCGCCTCCAGCGCACGGCGCACCGCCAAGCGCCCGGCCGCCGTCCTCGCCACACCGCCCGCAGCCACCGCCGCCGAGCCCGCGGCAACCCGCGTGCAGCCCACCCCGCCCGCCGAACCTGCGGTGCGCCCGCGCAAGGCACGGGGCACCGGCCCCACCAAGATGTTCGTACTCGACACCAACGTGCTGCTGCACGACCCGACGAGCCTCTTCCGCTTCGAAGAGCACGACATCTTCCTGCCGATGATCGTGCTGGAGGAGCTCGACGGCCACAAGAAGGGCATGACCGAGGTGGCCCGCAACGGCCGCCAGGCCAGCCGCACGCTCGATCAGCTCGCCGCCGCGCAGGGCGCCGACATGGCCCGCGGCCTCCGGCTCGACGCCACGGGCCAGCGCGCGGCCGGCGGCAGCCTCTACTTCCAGACCGAGCCCCTCGACTACAGCCTGCCCACGAGCCTGCCCCCCGGCAAGGCCGACAACCAGATCCTGGGCGTGGTCGAGGCCCTGCGCCACAAGTACGCCCCGCGCGAGGTCGTGCTGGTGTCCAAGGACATCAACATGCGCGTCAAGGCGCGCGCCCTGGGCCTCGCCGCCGAGGACTACCAGAACGACAAGGCCCTGGAGGACGGCGACCTGCTCTACTCCGGCGTGCTGGCCCTGCCGCCCGACTTCTGGGCCAAGACCGGCAAGAACGTGGAGAGCTGGCAGAACGGCCCGCACACCTACTACCGCATCGGCGGGCCGATCGTGCCGCAGCTCATGATCAACCAGTTCGTGTTCTTCGAGGCGCCCGGCGAGCCCAGCCTGTTCGCGCGCGTCACCGAGATCCGCGACAAGACCGCCGTGCTGCAGACGCTCAAGGACTATGGCTCGGCCAAGAACACCGTCTGGGGCGTGAACACGCGCAACCGCGAGCAGAACTTCGCGATGAACCTGCTCATGGACCCGGACGTGGATTTCGTCACCCTGACCGGCACGGCCGGCACCGGCAAGACGCTCATGGCACTCGCCGCGGGTCTCACCCAGGTGCTGGACGAGCGCCGCTACACCGAGATCATCATGACCCGCGCCACCGTGAGCGTGGGCGAGGACATCGGCTTCCTGCCCGGCACCGAAGAGGAAAAGATGGGCCCCTGGATGGGCGCGCTCGACGACAACCTCGAATTCCTGGCCAAGGGCGACGGCGGCAATGCTGGCGAATGGGGCCGCGCGGCCACCAACGAGCTGATCCGCAGCCGCATCAAGATCAAGAGCATGAACTTCATGCGCGGCCGCACCTTCCTGAACAAGTACGTGATCATCGACGAGGCCCAGAACCTCACGCCCAAGCAGATGAAGACCCTCATCACGCGCGCGGGCCCGGGCACCAAGATCATCTGCATGGGCAACCTCGCGCAGATCGACACACCCTACCTCACCGAAGGCTCTTCCGGCCTCACCTACGCCGTGGACCGCTTCAAGGGCTGGCCGCACAGCGGGCACATCACCCTGGCACGCGGCGAGCGCTCGCGCCTCGCGGACTTCGCGAGTGAAGTGCTCTGACGGCAGGGGCACCGGGCATGGCCGTGGGATGGATGACCGCGCTGAAACTCGTGCCCTGGGGCGAGGTGATCGAAGCCACGCCCCAGATCGTGCAGGCGGCCCGCCGGCTGCTGGGCGCATCGCGCCGCCCCGCCGAGACGGCGCCGGGCGCGCCTGCCGCGCCCTCGCCCGAGGAAACCGCGGCGATGCTGCTGGAACGCGTGCAGCGCCTCGAGGCCGAGCAGCAGGCGTCCGCCCAGCTGATCCAGTCCCTGGCCGAGCAGAACGCCCTGCTGGTGCGCACCGTGGAGACCCTGCGCGTGCAGGGCCAGCGGCTCGCCTGGGCCGGCGGCGCGCTGGCCCTCGTGGTGGTGGTGCTGGGGGCCTGGGTGACGGCGGGTGCCTGAAACCGCCAGCCGCGTACCGCGAGGCCCAAGGCCTCCGATTGCTACATAAAAAATAGCAAACTATTCAATGGATACGGCGACATGGAGCCCAAAAGGCTTCAGAAGTCGTCGCCCGAGCCCATGGCAAGGTTCTCGAAGCGCGTCTGGTTCTTCTGGAAGAACAGCTTCACCGTGCCCGTCGGCCCGTTCCGCTGCTTGCCGATGATGACCTCGGCCACGTTCGGCTCCTTGCTGTCCTTGTTGTAGTAGTCGTCGCGGTAGATGAACATGATGATGTCCGCATCCTGCTCGATGGCGCCGGATTCGCGCAGGTCGGACATCATGGGGCGCTTGTCGGTGCGCTGCTCCACCGAGCGGTTGAGCTGCGAGAGCGCGATCACCGGGCATTGCAGCTCCTTGGCCAGCATCTTCAGGCCCCGCGAGATCTCGCCCAGCTCGGTGGCGCGGTTGTCGCCGCCGCTGCTGCCCGATCCGCTCATGAGCTGCAGGTAATCGACCACGATCAACCCCAGCTTGCCGCACTGCCGCGCCAGCCGCCGCGCATTGGCGCGCAGTTCGCCGGGCGTGAGGCCCGGGGTTTCGTCGATGTGCAGCGACACGGTGCGCAGGCGCTCGATGGCCTCGGTCAGACGCGGCCACTCCTCGTCGGTGAGCTTGCCGGTGCGCAGGTTGCCCTGATTCACGCGGCCGATGGAGCCCACGATCCGCACCGCGAGCTGCGCGGCGCCCATTTCCATCGAGAAGATCGCGACGGGCAGCCCTTCGTTGAGCGCCACGTGCTCGGCGATGTTGACGGCGAACGAGGTCTTGCCCATGGACGGCCGCGCCGCCAGCACGATCATGTCGCCGGCCTGCAGCCCCGACGTCATGCGGTCGAGGTCCGCGAAGCCGGTGGGCACCCCCGTCACGTCCATGGGGTTGTCCGCCATCTCCTGCACCTGGTCCAGCAGATCGACCACCAGGGTGTCCAGCGACTGGAAACCCTGCTTCATGCGCGAGCCTTCTTCGCCGATGGCGAAGATCTTGGACTCGGCCTCGTCCAGGATCTTCTCCACGGTCCTGCCCTTGGGGTTGAAGGCATTCGTGGAAATCTCGTCGCTGGCCGTGACCAGCTTGCGCAGCACCGAGCGCTCACGCACGATTTCCGCATAGCGGCGGATGTTGCTGGCGCTGGGCACGTACTGCGCCAGGTTGTTGAGGTAGACCAGCCCGCCCACCTCTTCGGCCTTGCCCAGGCTCTGCAGTTCCTCGAAGACCGTGATCACGTCGGCCGGCTTGCTGGAATTGATCAGCTTGCCGATGGCCGCATAGATCAGCTGGTGCTCATGCCGGTAGAAGGCGCCGTCCACCAGCAGGTCGCCCACGCGGTCCCAGGCCATGTTGTCCAGCAGCAGCCCGCCCAGCACGCTGGATTCGGCCTCCAGCGAATGCGGCGGCACGCGCAGCTTGGCCACCTCCTGGTCGGCAGGCACGGACGGCGTGAAATCGGACTCAAGGAGGGGAGGGAAGTCGGTACTCATGGCAATCGGTCCTTGCACCCCCGCGCGCCGAGGCGCCCGGGGCATATCGATCAGGGGACAAGTCTGTGGACAACCCGTTCACAGCCGGTGGGCAGGCGGTGCATGAATGGCCGCGCCAGAAACGCAAAAGCCGCCCCGGAGGCGGCTTTTGCCCATGGCGGAAAGAAGTCTTCTTTCCGCGTGGATCAGGCGGTTTCGCCGTACACGGACACGTTGACTTCCACCACCACGTCGGTGTGCAGAGCCACGCTCACCGTGGCGTCGCCCACCGTCTTGAGGGGGCCGTTGGGCAGGCGGATCTGCGCCTTCGCGACCTTGTAGCCTTGCTTGTTCAGCTCGTCGGCGATGTCGTGGTTGGTCACGGAGCCGAACAGGCGGCCGTCCACGCCAGCCTTCTGCGTCAGCTTGACGGTCGTGCCGCCGAGCTTCTCGCCCTGGGCCTGGGCTTCCGCCAGCTTGGCGGCAGCGGCCTTTTCGAGTTCGGCGCGCTTGGCTTCGAACTCGGCCTTGGCGGCTTCGGTGGCGCGGCGGGCGCGGCCCGCGGGGATCAGGAAATTGCGTGCGTAGCCGTCCTTGACCTTGACGATCTCGCCGAGGTTACCGAGGTTGACGACCTTGTCGAGCAGGATGATTTGCATGGCTCGTGCTCCTTAGATCTTGTGCTGGTCGCTGTAGGGCACCAGGGCCAGGAAGCGGGCGCGCTTGATGGCGGTGTTCAGCTGACGCTGGTAGATGGCGCGCGTGCCGGTCAGGCGCGCGGGGATGATCTTGCCGTTCTCGGCGATGAAATCGCGCAGCGTGTCGACGTCCTTGTAGTCGATTTCTTCGACGCCGGCGACGGTGAAGCGGCAGAAGCGCTTGCGCTTGAACAGCAGCGACTGGGTGTTGCGCTTCGGACGCTTGTCCTTGTTGAATTTCTTGAACGTGGCCATTTTCGGACCTCTTGAAAATTAATCTTGTTGAATGTCTTGGATGTGGAACACCAGACCCTTGCCGTTGCGCGGCGTGGCGAGAAAGCCCTGGAACGTCCAGAGGCTTCCCAGCGCCTGCCGGGCCAGCCGCTCGGCCAGCGCGCCGAAGGCGATCGCCTTGACGGCGGCGCTCACTTCACGCTGCACGCCGGCTTCCGTCTGCCGCGATGCGTGCTCCAGCAGAAGATCCAGCGCAGGCAGGCCGGCGGGCGTGTATCGCAGGGGTTTCGTCTCCGCGATGCAGGCCGTGAGGGCCACGGTATTGCGGTGTTCCACGCATCCTCGGATGCTGCCGGCGGATCAGCGCTCGGTAGCGGCGAACTCGGCCTGGCTGGCCTTGCGGGCCTCTTCGCGCTCGACGGTCTTCATCATGGAGGAAGGACCGGTATCGGCCTTCTTCTTCTGGACGGTCAGGTGGCGCAGCACGGCGTCGTTGAACTTGAAGGCGTGCTCCAGCTCGGCCATCACGGCCTGATCGGCCTCGATGTTCACGCAGAGGTAGTGGGCCTTGGCGAGCTTGTTGATCATGTAGGCCAGCTGGCGGCGGCCCCAGTCTTCCACGCGGTGGACCTTGCCGCCGCCGGCAGTGATCATGCCCTTGTAGCGCTCCAGCATGGCTGGAACCTGTTCGCTTTGATCCGGGTGGATCAGCAAGATGATTTCGTAGTGACGCATGCAAACTCCTTTTGGTCGAAAACCACCTGCCGCGTCGAGTGAAGCAGTGTGGCAAGGCAAAGCCGGCGATTATAGCCGCGAGCCCTCCGGCTTGTACACTTCCGCCTGGTCGCCGTGCGCCTGCCGCACCTGCGGAGGAGGCAGATGCCGGAATTTGGCGGGTTTTCGCTTGAAATCCGTCCCTTTGTACCCAGGTGCCGGGCGTCCTCGTTCATTCTCACTTCTTCATAGAACAACCGACATGTCCGATCCACAGCATTTCACCCCCCCACCCGCAGGCACCCCCGCACCGTCCGCCGCGCCCGAAGAGGTCGAAGCTGCGATGGCGGCGCACACCGCGGACGAACTGGGCCGCCTGCAGAACGAGCTGGCGGAGCTCAAGGCCAAGAGCGCGGATCTGGCCGACCAGTTCCTGCGCGCCAAGGCCGAGGCCGAGAACGCCCGCCGCCGCGCGGAAGAGGAAGTGTCCAAGGCCCGCAAGTTCGGCATCGAGAGCTTCGCGGAAAGCCTCCTGCCCGTGGCCGACAGCCTGACGGCGGCCCTGGCGATCAAGGACGCCACGATCGAGCAACTGCGCGAAGGCTCCGACGCCACGCTGCGCCAGCTCAACTCCGCCCTCGAGCGCAACAAGGTGCTGGCCATCCAGCCGGCCGCGGGCGAAAAGTTCGACCCCCACCACCACCAGGCCATCAGCATGGTGCCCGCCGAGCAGGAGCCCAACACCGTGGTTGCCGTGCTGCAGAGGGGCTACGCCATCGCGGACCGCGTGCTGCGCCCCGCGCTGGTGACCGTGGCGGCCCCGAAATAAGCCGCCCCGCCCCGGACCGGGCCGCGCGACCTGCAGAAATCGGTGCGCGGACGGCTTGAAGCCGGGCAAGTTATCCACACGTTATTGGCTATCCAAATCCTTCAAGAATCGCGGAGAACAACATGGGAAAAATCATCGGTATCGACCTGGGCACCACGAATAGCTGCGTGGCCATCATGGAAGGCAATACCACGCGCGTGATCGAGAACAGCGAGGGTGCCCGCACCACGCCGTCCATCATCGCCTACCAGGAAGACGGCGAGATCCTCGTCGGCGCCTCGGCCAAGCGCCAGGCCGTCACCAACCCCCGCAACACCATCTACGCCGCCAAGCGCCTGATCGGCCGCAAGTTCGAGGAAAAAGAAGTCCAGAAGGACATCGACCTCATGCCCTACACGATCGCCAAGGCCGACAACGGCGACGCCTGGGTGGAAGTGCGCGGCAACAAGCTGGCGCCCCCGCAGATCAGCGCCGAAGTGCTGCGCAAGATGAAGAAGACCGCCGAGGACTACCTGGGCGAGCCCGTGACCGAGGCCGTGATCACGGTGCCGGCCTACTTCAACGACGCCCAGCGCCAGGCCACCAAGGACGCCGGCCGCATCGCCGGCCTGGACGTCAAGCGCATCATCAACGAGCCCACGGCCGCCGCGCTCGCCTTCGGCCTGGACAAGCAGGAAAAGGGCGACCGCAAGATCGCCGTGTATGACCTGGGCGGCGGCACGTTCGACGTGTCCATCATCGAGATCGCCGACGTCGATGGCGAAAAGCAGTTCGAGGTGCTCTCCACCAACGGCGACACGTTCCTGGGCGGCGAGGACTTCGACCAGCGCATCATCGACTACATCATTGCCGAGTTCAAGAAAGAGCAAGGCGTCGATCTGTCCAAGGACGTGCTGGCCCTGCAGCGCCTGAAGGAAGCCGCCGAGAAGGCCAAGATCGAGCTGTCCAGCTCCTCGGCCACCGACATCAACCTGCCCTACGTCACGGCCGATGCCTCCGGCCCGAAGCACCTGAACATCAAGCTCACGCGCGCCAAGCTCGAAAGCCTGGTCGATGAGCTGATCGAGCGCACCATCGCCCCCTGCCGCACGGCCATCAAGGATGCCGGCATCAGCGTGGCCGACATCCACGACGTGATCCTCGTGGGCGGCATGACCCGCATGCCCAAGGTGCAGGAGAAGGTCAAGGAGTTCTTCGGCAAGGAGCCGCGCAAGGACGTGAACCCCGACGAGGCCGTGGCCGTCGGCGCCGCCATCCAGGGCCAGGTGCTCTCGGGCGACCGCAAGGACGTGCTGCTGCTCGACGTCACCCCGCTGTCCCTGGGCATCGAGACCCTGGGCGGCGTGATGACCAAGATGATCACCAAGAACACCACGATCCCGACGAAGTTCGCTCAGACCTTCTCCACCGCCGACGACAACCAGCCGGCCGTGACGATCAAGGTGTTCCAGGGCGAGCGCGAGCTCGCCACCGCCAACAAGCTGCTGGGCGAATTCAACCTGGAAGGCATTCCGCCGGCCGGGCGCGGCGTGCCGCAGATCGAGGTGAGCTTCGACATCGACGCCAACGGCATCCTGCACGTGGGCGCCAAGGACAAGGGCACCGGCAAGGAAAACAAGATCACCATCAAGGCGAACTCGGGCCTGTCCGAGGACGAGATCCAGAAGATGGTGAAGGACGCCGAGCTGAACGCCGCCGACGACAAGAAGAAGCTCGAACTCGTGCAGGCCCGCAACCAGGGCGAGGCCACGGTGCACAGCGTGAACAAGAGCCTCGCCGAGCATGGCGACAAGCTCGATGCCGGCGAGAAGGAGAAGATCGAGGCCGCCGTGAAGGACCTTGAAGCCGTGCTCAAGGGCGAGGACAAGGCCGCGATCGAGGAAAAGACGAACGCGCTGATGACCGCCAGCCAGAAGCTGGGCGAGAAGATGTACGCCGACGCGCAGGCCGCCCAGGCCGCTGCCGCCGCAGCGGCGGGTGCGGAAGCCGGCCCTGCGGCCGGCGGCGCGGCCTCGTCGTCCTCGGGCGGCGCTTCCGCACCGCACGACGACAACGTGGTGGACGCCGAAGTCAAGGAAGTCAAGAAGGGCTGACGCCCCGCGCGCGCGGACCCGTGGGGCCCGCGTGCCTTCCATAGCCGCCGCGCCGGGCCCTTCCCCAGGGCCAGCGCGGCGTTCCTGTTCCCAACGGACCCGGAAACACCATGTCCAAAAGAGATTTTTACGAGATCCTGGGCGTTCCGAAGAACGCCTCGGACGACGAAATCAAGAAGGCCTATCGCAAGCTGGCGATGAAGTACCACCCGGACCGCAACCAGGGTGATGCCGCCAAGCCGGCCGAGGAGAAGTTCAAGGAGGTCAAGGAGGCCTACGAGATGCTCTCCGACCCCCAGAAGCGTTCGGCCTACGACCAGTTCGGCCATGCCGGCGTGGACCCCAACATGCGCGGCCCGGGCGGCGCCGGCGCGGAAGGCTTCGGCGGCTTCGCGGAGGCCTTCGGCGACATCTTCGGCGACATGTTCGGCGGGCGCCGGGGCGCGGGCGGCGGCCGGCAGGTCTATCGCGGCAACGACCTCAGCTACGCGATGGACATCACGCTGGAGGAAGCCGCCAAGGGCAAGGAAGCGCAGATCCGCATCCCGTCCTGGGAGAACTGCGAGACCTGCCACGGCAGCGGCGCCAAGCCCGGCACCAGCGCCAAGACCTGCACGACCTGCGCGGGCACGGGCACGGTGCAGATGCGCCAGGGCTTCTTCAGCGTGCAGCAGACCTGCCCGCACTGCCGGGGCACCGGCAAGATCATCCCCGAGCCCTGCACGACCTGCCACGGCCAGGGCCGCGTGAAGAAGCAGAAGACGCTGGAGGTGAAGATCCCCGCCGGCATCGACGACGGCATGCGCATCCGCAGCGTGGGCAACGGCGAGCCCGGCACCAACGGCGGGCCGCCGGGCGACCTCTACATCGAGATCCGCCTCAAGAAGCACGAGATCTTCGAGCGCGACGGCGACGACCTGCACTGCCAGGTGCCGGTGAGCTTCATCACCGCCGCGCTGGGCGGCGAGATCGAGGTGCCGACGCTGCAGGGCAAGGCCGCCATCGACATCCCCGAGGGCACGCAGGCCGGCAAGCAGTTCCGCCTGCGCGGCAAGGGCATCAAGGGCGTGCGGGCCACCTACCCGGGCGACCTCTATTGCCACATCGTGGTCGAGACCCCCGTCAAGCTCACCGAGCACCAGCGCAAGCTGCTGCGCGAGCTGGACGAATCGCTCAAGAAGGGCGGCGCCAAGCATTCTCCCAGCGGCGAGAGCTGGACCGACCGGCTGAAGAACCTGTTCAGCTGACCCTGCCCTCGGGCCGCCCGTCTCCGCCGGCGGCCACCCGCCACGCCGCCCGCGCCCCATGGCCGGGCGGCTTTTTTTGCGCCCAGGGATGCGCCATCGCGATGCGCGACATCGCATCTCACGATGGCTGGCGAGGTTCTTCTACAGGAAAATAGGGGCATCCCTTCTCCAATCGAGAAGCACACCCCGCCATGAAGAACTCCGAGCGCAGTTTCGCGCGCCGTATCGACCTGACCTCGCTGCAACTGTTCGTCGCCGTCTGCGAACTGGGCAGCATCGGCCGCGCGGCGGAGCGGGAGTTCATCGCGGCATCGGCCGTGAGCAAGCGCCTCTCGGACCTGGAGTCCGCCGTCGGCACCGCCCTGCTCCAACGCCACAGCCGGGGCGTCTCCCTCACCCCGGCGGGCGAGAGCCTGCTGCACCATGCGCGCACCGTGCTCTTCGGGCTGGAGCGCATGCAGGGCGAGCTGGGCGAATACACCGACGGCGTGCGCGGCCACGTGCGCATGCACGCCAACATCTCCGCCATCGTGCAGTTCCTCCCCGAGGACCTCGGAGCGTTCACGCGCGAGCACGACCGGATCAAGATCGACCTGCAGGAGCACCTGAGCCCCGACGTGCTCCACGCCGTGCGCGAGGGCGCCGCCGATCTGGGCCTGTGCCACACCAGCGACGGCGCGGAGCCGCAGGAGCTGCAGAGCCGCCCCTACCGCGGCGACCGGCTGGTGCTGGTCGTGCCCGAAGGGCATGCGCTGGCCGGGCGGCCCGCCGTCCGCTTCGAGGACGTGCTGGACCGGGACATCGTCGGCCTGCAGGCCCACAGCAGCATCAGCCTGGCGATGCGGCGCGCCGCCGCGCGGGCCGGCCGGCCGCTGCGCCAGCGCATCCAGGTCACCGGGCTCGACGCCATGTGCCGCATGATCGACAACGGCCTGGGCATCGGCCTGCTGCCCGACCGGGCGTTCGCGCTCATGCGCGGCGTGGGGCGGCTGCAGGCCGTGGCGCTCGACGAACCCTGGGCGGAGCGCTCGTTGCGCCTCGTGGCGCGCGACTTCGATGCCCTGCCCGCCGCCGCGCGCCTGCTGGCCGGCCACCTCGCGCGCCAGGCCGCCGGCGGCGCGCAGGGCACGGTTACAGCCCCGCCATCCGGCCTTCCTACAATCCACCACCCCACCTGAACCAGCCCACGAGAAAGCACACCATGGGACGCACCCTCTACGACAAGATCTGGGACGAACACGTCGTCCACACCGAGGAAGACGGCACCTCGATCCTCTACATCGACCGCCACCTCGTCCACGAGGTGACCAGCCCGCAGGCCTTCGAGGGCCTGCGGCAGGCGGGCCGCAAGGTCTGGCGCGTGAGCTCCATCGTGGCCACCGCCGACCACAACACGCCCACCACCGGCTGGGAACTCGGCTACGACGGCATCGCCGACCCGATCAGCAAGGAGCAGATCACCACGCTCGACAAGAACATCGCCGAGGTGGGCGCCGCCGCGTTCTTCCCGTTCATGAGCCGCCGCCAGGGCATCGTGCACGTGATCGGCCCCGAGAACGGCGCCACGCTGCCGGGCATGACGGTGGTCTGCGGCGACAGCCACACCTCCACCCACGGCGCCTTCGGCGCGCTGGCGCACGGCATCGGCACCAGCGAGGTCGAGCACGTGATGGCCACGCAGACGCTGCTGGCCAAGAAGGCGAAGAACATGCTCATCCGGGTGGAAGGCCCGGTGGCGCGGGGCGTGACGGCCAAGGACATCGTGCTGGCCATCATCGGGAAGATCGGCACCGCCGGCGGCACGGGCTACACCATCGAGTTCGCGGGCTCCGCCATCCGCGCGCTCAGCATGGAAGGCCGCATGACCGTGTGCAACATGGCCATCGAGGCCGGCGCGCGCGCGGGCCTCGTGGCGGTGGACGAGAAGACCATCGACTACGTGAAGAACCGCCCCCTGTCGCCCACGGGCGTGGAGTGGGACCAAGCCGCCGCCTACTGGAAGACGCTGCATTCCGATCCGGATGCGAAGTTCGACACGGTGGTGGATCTCGACGCCGCGGCCATCGTGCCGCAGGTGACCTGGGGCACCTCGCCCGAGATGGTGCTGGGCATCGACGGCCGCGTGCCCGACCCCGACAAGGAGAAAGACCCCAACAAGCGCGGCGCCATCGAGCGCGCCCTGACCTACATGAACCTGGAGCCCGGCAAGCCGCTGGCCGACATCTTCGTGGACAAGATCTTCATCGGCAGCTGCACCAACAGCCGCATCGAGGACATGCGCGAGGCTGCCGCCATCGTGAAGAAGCTCGGCCAGAAGGTCGCGCGCAACGTCAAGGTGGCGATGGTCGTGCCGGGCTCGGGCCTCGTGAAGGAGCAGGCCGAGCGCGAGGGCCTGCACGAGATCTTCAAGGCCGCGGGCTTCGAATGGCGCGAGCCGGGCTGCTCGATGTGCCTCGCGATGAACGCCGACCGCCTGGAGCCTGGCGAGCGCTGCGCCTCCACCAGCAACCGCAATTTCGAAGGCCGCCAGGGCGCGGGCGGGCGCACCCACCTCGTGAGCCCCGCCATGGCCGCCGCCGCCGCCGTGCACGGGCATTTCGTGGACGTGCGCCAGTTCGCCTGATCCGCACCGCCACGGAAAGAACACGAAGGAAGCATCGCCATGAAAACGACCGCATCGTTCATCGCCGTCGCGCTGGCCTGCCTGCTGGCGGGCTGCAACACCGTCAAGGGCATGGGCCAGGACGTGCAGCGCGCGGGCAGCGCCATCGAGCGCGCCGCCAAGTAAAGCCCAGGACACCCGGAACACCACCATGCAGAAATTCACCGTGCACCAGGGCCTCGTGGCCCCCATGGACCGCGAGAACGTCGATACCGACGCCATCATCCCCAAGCAGTTCCTCAAGTCGATCAAGAAGACCGGCTTCGGCGTGAACCTGTTCGACGAATGGCGCTACCTGGACCACGGCGAGCCCGGCCAGGACCCGGCCAGCCGCAAGCCCAACCCCGATTTCGTGCTGAACCAGCCGCGCTACGCGGGCGCTTCGATCCTACTGGCGCGCAGGAATTTCGGCTGCGGATCGAGCCGCGAGCACGCGCCCTGGGCGCTCGACCAGTACGGCTTCCGCGCCGTCATCGCGCCGAGCTTCGCCGACATCTTCTTCAACAACTGCTTCAAGAACGGCCTGCTGCCCATCGTGCTGCCCGAGGCCACCGTGGCGCAGCTCTTCGACGAAGTGGCCGCCTTCCCCGGCTACCAGCTCACCATCGACCTGGAGCGGCAGGCGATCGTGCGCCCGCAGGGCGAGGAGATCGCCTTCGACGTGCTGCCCTTCCGCAAGTACTGCCTGCTCAACGGCTTCGACGACATCGGCCTCACCCTGCGCCAGTCCGACAAGATCCGCGCCTACGAGGCCGAGCGCCTGGCCAAAAAGCCCTGGCTGGCGCACACCATGCCGGCCTGAGGCCCCCTCCCGGGGCGCTCCGGTGCGCCCCGGAGCCGGATTTCAAGCCCGGGGGGCTCCAGGTCGCCGTATTCACTCAATAGTCCGCTATCAAAAGAGAAGCAAGTATGAAAATCGCAGTTCTGCCGGGTGACGGCATCGGCCCGGAAATCGTGGCGGAGGCCGTCAAGGTGCTCGACGCGCTCGGCCTCCCGTTCGAGATGGAATCGGCCCTGGTGGGCGGCGCGGCCTACGAGGCGCACGGCCACCCGCTGCCCGAGGCCACCCTGGCGCTCGCGCAGCAGGCCGACGCCGTGCTCTTCGGGGCCGTGGGCGACTGGAAGTACGACAAGCTCGACCGCCCGCTGCGCCCCGAGCAGGCCATCCTGGGCCTGCGCAAGAACCTTGGCCTGTTCGCCAACTTCCGTCCCGCGATCTGCTATGAGCAGCTCACGCACGCATCGAGCCTCAAGCCCGAACTCGTCGCGGGCCTGGACATCCTCATCATCCGCGAGCTGACCGGCGACATCTACTTCGGCCAGCCGCGCGGCCGCCGCACCGCCGCCGACGGCCACTTCCCCGGTGCCGAGGAAGCCTTCGACACCATGCGCTACAGCCGCCCCGAAATCGAGCGCATCGCGCACGTCGCCTTCCAGGCCGCTCGCAAGCGCGGCAAGAAGGTGACGAGCGTGGACAAGGCCAACGTGCTGGAGACCTTCCAGTTCTGGAAGGACGTGGTCACCGAGGTGCACAAGGACTACCCCGACGTCGCGCTGGAGCACATGTACGTGGACAACGCCGCCATGCAGCTCGTGAAGAAGCCCAAGGCCTTCGACGTGATCGTCACCGGCAACATGTTCGGCGACATCCTCTCCGACGAGGCGTCCATGCTCACCGGCTCCATCGGCATGCTGCCCTCGGCCAGCCTGAACGCGAAGAACCAGGGCCTGTACGAGCCCAGCCACGGCAGCGCGCCCGACATCGCCGGCCAGGGCGTGGCCAACCCGCTCGCCACCATCCTCTCGGCGGCGATGATGCTGCGCTTCAGCCTGGACCAGGAAGACGCCGCGCGCCGCATCGAGGCCGCCGTCACGAAGGTGCTCGCGCAGGGCCTGCGCACGCCCGACATCCACAGCGAAGGCACCACGAAGGTGGGCACGGCGCAGATGGGCGACGCGGTGGTGAAGGCGCTGGCGGCCTGACCTCGCCCTGCGCCCGTGTGCCGGCACGGCGGCCCACGGGCCGCTTTCCCTTCCGGGTGCGGGCCCGGCCGGCAAGCGCCGCGTCCCACCCGGCGGCACGCGATGCGTGGATCCACGTACGGGGCCGCGCAAGGCTATCCGCTACAATGCCCGCCATGTTTGCCGCCCGCCCGTTCGCCCTGAACAATGCACCCGCCGCCCTGGCCGGTGTGGCCGAGCGCGCAACGATCACCAAAACCACGACCACCATTAAGGGCTGACCCAGCCTGGTTCGTCGTGCGCCCTTCCTGGCCCAGACGAGCCAGGCGAGCAGTCCCGGTCGGGCACTGTTTTCTTAAACCGAAAGGGCGTTGAAATGAGCAAGTTGGTAGGGTTGGTGGGCTGGCGCGGCATGGTCGGCTCGGTGTTGATGGAACGCATGCAGGCCGAAGGCGATTTCGGCCTCATCGAACCGCTGTTCTTCTCCACGTCGAACGCCGGTGGCAAGGCGCCCGCCCAGGCACGCAACGAAACCACGCTGCAGGACGCGTTCGACATCAACGCCCTCAAGCGCTGCGACATCATCATCACCGCGCAAGGCGGCGACTACACCACCGAAGTCTTCCCCAAGCTGCGCGAAGCCGGCTGGAAGGGCCACTGGATCGACGCCGCGTCCACCCTGCGCATGAAGGACGACGCCGTGATCGTGCTCGATCCGGTGAACATGCCCGTCATCAAGAACGCCCTGGCCAGCGGCGGCAACAACTGGGTCGGCGGCAACTGCACCGTGAGCTGCATGCTGATGGGCGTGGGCGCGCTGTACAAGGCCGGCCTCGTCGAATGGATGAGCACGCAGACCTACCAGGCCGCCAGCGGCGGCGGCGCGCAGCACATGCGCGAGCTGCTCACTCAGTACGGCACGCTCAACGCCGAGGTGCGCGCGCTGCTCGACGATCCCAAGAGCGCCATCCTGGAGATCGACCGCAAGGTCATCGCCAAGCAGCGCAGCCTCTCCGAGGCCGAGACCGCCAACTTCGGCGTGCCCCTGGGCGGCAGCCTGATCCCCTGGATCGACAAGGACCTGGGCAACGGCATGTCCAAGGAAGAGTGGAAGGGCATGGCCGAAACCAACAAGATCATGGGCCAGGGCGAAGGCTTCGGCACGCAGCCCGTGCCGGTGGACGGCTTCTGCGTGCGCGTGGGCGCGATGCGCTGCCACAGCCAGGCACTGACCTTCAAGCTGAAGAAGCACGTGCCCGTGGCCGACCTCGAGGCCATGATCGCCGCCGACAACGACTGGGTGAAGGTGGTGCCCAACACGCGCGAGGCCACGCTGCGCGACCTCACGCCCGTGGCCGTGACCGGCACCATGCACATTCCCGTGGGCCGCATCCGCCAGCTCGCCATGGGACCGGAATACATCGGCGCGTTCACCATCGGGGACCAGCTGCTGTGGGGTGCCGCGGAGCCGCTGCGCCGCATGCTGCGCATCCTGCTGGACGCCTGACGGACCGCCGCGGCGGAGGCGGGTCCGCGACCCGCCCGCCACGGCCGCCTCTGGCACGGTTTGTTACGACTCGTTGTCGCCCGGCAACATCGAAAACCCTCTGTTTTTGAGCATCTCCAGAGGCTCTCTGGAACGCCGTGCGGCTCGGCTTGTCACTGCAAACCATTGATGCTATGGTGCTTTTTACATATTTTCACGCGTTGGCGCGGAACCGGGTTCAGGCCTGCTTCCGCGTTTTTCGCGAAGGCTCAACCTGACTGGCTGATGGCACACATGCATCGTTGGAAACTCTCTGTCCTGGCCGCCGCGGCCTTCGTCTCGGCCAGCTTCTATGCTCCCGATGCCAGCGCCCTCGCCCTCGGTCGCCTCACGGTGCAATCCGCCCTGGGGGAACCCCTGCGGGCGGAAATCGATCTGCCGCAGATCACCGCCGCCGAGGCGGAATCCCTGCGCGCCGCGCCGGCCTCCCCGCAGGCCTACCGCGCCCAGGGCATGGAGTTCTCGCCCACCCTCAACGATCTTCAGGTGCGCCTGCAGCGCCGTGCCGACGGCACGATGGCGCTGCGGCTGAGCACGAGCCGCCCGGTCAACGACCCCTTCGTCGATCTGGTGCTGGACGCCAGCTGGAGTTCCGGCCAGATCGTGCGCAGCTACACGCTGCTGCTGGACCCGCCGGCCATGCGCCGCGAAGCCCCCTCGCCCACGGCCGCGGCACAGGCCGGCAGCACCGCGTCGGCAGCGCCGCAGTCCACGCGGCCCGCCACGGCCGCGCCCGCATCGCCGCGGGCTGAAACGCCGGCGGCCGCACCCCGTCCCGCACCCACCCCCCGCCCCGCCGCTGTCCCTGCATCTGCATCTGCATCTGCACCGGCCAGCGCCGACAGCGTGGTGGCACGCCCTGGCGACACCGCCGGCCGGCTGGCCAGCACGTACCGCCCCTCGGGCGTGTCGCTCGACCAGATGCTGGTGGCGATGATGCGCGCCAACCCCGACGCCTTCGTGCGTGGCAACGTGAACCGGCTCAAGGCCGGCGCGGTGCTCCAGATCCCGGACGAGACCCAGGCCCGCGCCACGCCGCCCGCCGAGGCCCGCCAGATCATCGCCGCCCAGAGCCGCGACTTCAACGACTTCCGCCGCCGCCTGGCCGGTGCCGCGCCGTCCGCAGACGTGGGCACGGCAGAACGCTCGGCCAGCGGCCGCGTCCAGGCCCAGGTCGAAGACCGCAAGCCGGCCACCACCGCGCCCGACAAGCTCACGCTGTCCAAGGGATCGGTGCAGGGCCAGCGTGCCGCCGAGGAGCAACTGGCCCGCGACAAGCAGGCCAGCGATGCGTCGAACCGCATGGCCGAGCTGTCCAAGAACATCTCCGACCTGAACAAGCTGGGGACGGCCTCCGCACCGGCGGGTGCGCCCACCCCCGCGCCTGCGGCGTCGGCTGCGGGCGGCGCCCGCGTCGCGGTCCCTGCGGGCAGCGTTCCGGCCGCGCCGGCGGCTGCCACCCCGGCCTCCGTTCCAGCCCCCGTGGCCAGCGCCCCCGCGGCCCCCACCCCGGCCCCAGCCGTGGCGGCTGGCGCATCCAGCGCAGCCCCCTCGGCGCCGGCCGCCTCCGAGCCGGCCCCCGCCGCCAGCACTGCGGCGCCCGAGCCCGAGGCCACGGCATCCGCCGCGCCAGCCCCGGCGGCACCGCCGCGTCCGGCCCCCGCGCCGGCTCCCGCACCCGAGGAGCCTGGGTTCGTCGATTCCCTGCTCGAAAACCCGATGGTCCCCCTGGCAGGCGGCGGATTGCTCGCGCTGTTGCTGGGCTACGGCGTCTATCGCACGGTACAGAGCCGTCGCAACCGGGGCGCGGTCGACAGCTCCTTCATGGAAAGCAAGCTGCAGCAGGACTCGTTCTTCGGCGCGAGCGGCGGCCAGCGGGTGGACACCGCCAGCAGCCAGTTGAGCACCGGCTCGTCGTCCATGGCGTACTCCCCGAGCCAGCTCGATGCCGGCGGCGACGTGGACCCCGTGGCGGAGGCCGACGTATACCTCGCCTATGGCCGCGACCTGCAGGCCGAGGAGATCCTGAAGGAGGCCCTGCGCCACAGCCCCGAGCGGACGGCGGTGCACGTGAAGCTGGCCGAAATCTATGCCAAGCGCCAGGACCGCAAGGCCCTCGAAGCCGTGGCCCAGGACGTGTTCCGCCTCACCGACGGCCAGGGCCCCGACTGGAGCCGCGTGGCGGACATCGGCCGGGGCATCGACCCCGACAATGCGTTCTACCAGCCCGGCGGCCGCCCGCCCACGCTGGAGAGCGACGACAGCCGCAGCTACCCCAGCGAAGGCTTTGCGAGCACGCTCACCGACGGCCGCCCGGCCGGGACCGGAGCCGGAGTCGCCGTGGCGGGTGCCGGGGCGGCCGCAGCGGCGGCAGCGGCCCTGCCGCCCGATCTCGACCTGGACCTGGACCTCGACCTGCCGGACGATGCGCTGACCGAGGCCCCCCCGGCGCCTCCGGCCGCCCCCGGCGCGTTCGCCGCGGCAACGGCTGCCGCCTCTGCGGCACCCACGCCCCCGGCCGGCATGGAGCCGCTGCACTTCGAGCCAGCCAGCATGGCGCCGCCTCCGGTGGCGGCGGCCAACAACCTCGAGCCAGCAGCCCCCGAGCTCGACTTCCCGACCGATCTGTCGCTCATGAACTCGGCAAGCGCCCCGCTCACGCCGGACGCCAGCCCGGCCTCGGCCCCCGCGCCGCTGGAGTTCGACCTGGGCGGCCTGTCGCTCGACCTGGACTCGCCCACCACCGCGCGCTCGGGCCTGGAATCCGAAGCCCCCGCCGCCGAAGCCCCTGCGGCGGACCCTGCCGCCGACGACGCGCCGGCCCTGCCGGACGATCCGCTGGCCACCAAACTCGCGTTGGCCGAGGAGTTCAACGCCATCGGCGACAGCGAAGGCGCCCGCACCCTGGTCGAGGAAGTGATCGCCGAATCCTCCGGCCCGCTCAAGGCCCGGGCACAGCGCCTGTTGGCCGAACTGGGCTGATGCCCGCCGTGTCCGCCCCGGCGCGGGCCGGGCGGAAGGGCGCGCGGCCATGAGGGTCGCCCTCGGCGTCAGCTACAACGGCCAGGCCTACCGCGGCTGGCAGAGCCAGCCCGGCGGCCAGACCGTGCAAGACCACCTCGAAGCGGCCCTGGCCCGCTTCGCCACCCATGAAGTAGCCACCATCTGCGCGGGCCGCACCGATGCCGGCGTGCACGGCCTGATGCAGGTCGTGCACTTCGATACGCCCCTGGAGCGGGCACCGTTCTCCTGGGTGCGGGGCACCAACACCTTCCTGCCGCCGGACATCGCGGTGCAGTGGGCCCGGCCCGTGCCGGAATCCTTCCATTCCCGAGCCTGCGCTACCGCCCGGCGGTACGCCTACGTGCTGCTGCAGTCCCCCGTGCGGCCCAGCGTGGATGCCGGGCGTGTGGGATGGGTATTCAATGCGCTCGGCGAAGACGCCATGCGCGCCGCGGCGACGCACCTGATCGGCGAGCACGATTTCACCTCGTTCCGCGCCTCCGCCTGCCAGGCCAAGTCGCCGGTGAAAACGCTGAACCGCATCGCGATCACGCGGCGCGGCCCCCTGGATACGCAGCCCGTTCCACGCCCGGGAGGGCGCGACGACGTTCCTGCCTGCTACTGGCGCTTCGAATTCGAGGGCAATGCCTTCCTGCACCACATGGTGCGCAACATCATGGGCTGTCTCGTGGCCGTGGGCCAGGGCCAGCACCCCCCGGACTGGATGCGCTCCGTGCTGCAAGCACGCTCGCGCGATGCCGCCGCCCCCACCTTTTCCCCCGACGGGCTCTACTTTCTCGGCCCCGTCTACGATCCGGCCTGGGGGCTGCCCGCACGCACCGCTGCGTATGATTGGCTGCCCTGACGCGGGCAACCAGCGGCGCAACCCACGCTTTCACCGCCCACGGCCCCGTCCCGAACGGGTTCCGCCGCCCTCCGGGGCATCCAGCGCTTTCGGCTTGCCATGCTCCACCCACCGCCTTCCGCCTCCAGTTCCCCTTCCAGCGCAGCCCTCCCGGCCGGCGCGGCCACGCGCACCCGGATCAAGATCTGCGGGCTGACCCGCGAGCAGGACGTGGATGCCGCCGTGGCGGCGGGCGCCGATGCCGTGGGTTTCGTGCTCTACGCCAAGAGCCCCCGGGCCGTCACGCCCCGGCGCGCGGCCGAGCTGGCGCGCCGCCTGCCCCCGTTCGTCACGCCGGTCCTCCTGTTCGTGAACGAGAGCACCGCCAACGTGATGGCCGCCTGCGCCGACATTCCGACGGCCACCGTGCAGTTCCATGGGGACGAGACCCCCGAGGACTGCCGGGCGGCGGCCGATGCCGGCCGCCGGCCCTACCTGCGGGCCGCGCGCATTCCCCTGGGCGCGGAGGCCCCGGCTTTCGACCTCGTACAATTCGCCCACCAATACTCACACGCCCAGGCCATCCTGCTCGACGCCCATGTCGAAGGCTATGGCGGCGGCGGCAAGGCATTCAATTGGTCACTCCTTCCTCCAAGCGTCGGCTCTCACCTCGTTTTGTCTGGTGGACTCACGCCTGCAAACGTGACCGATGGCATCTTGCAGGTGCGGCCGCGCGGCCTCTCGCTCGCGGTTGACGTCAGTTCCGGCGTGGAAGCCGATGGCCCCGACGGCAAGCCGCTGCGGGGCATCAAGGACGCCGGCAAGATCCAACGCTTCATCGCCGCCGTGCGCGCGGCCGATGGGCACTTTGCAGAGAACGATTGATGCTTTCCTACCAGCAACCCGATGCCTCGGGACATTTCGGCCGCTATGGCGGCAGTTTCGCGAGCGAGACGCTCACGCACGCCCTCACCGAACTCCGGGAGGCCTATGCGCGCTACCAGAACGACCCGGACTTCCTGAAGGAATTCCACAGTGAACTGGCGCACTTCGTGGGGCGGCCCTCGCCCATCTACCACGCGGCACGCACCAGCCGCGAGATGGGCGGCGCGCAGATCTACCTCAAGCGCGAGGACTTGAACCACACCGGCGCGCACAAGATCAACAACGTGATCGGCCAGGCGATGCTGGCCCGGCGCATGGGCAAGCCGCGCGTGATCGCCGAAACCGGCGCGGGCCAGCACGGCGTGGCCACGGCCACCATCTGCGCGCGCTACGGCCTGGAGTGCGTGGTGTACATGGGCGCGGAGGACGTGAAGCGCCAGAGCCCCAACGTCTATCGCATGAAGCTGCTGGGCGCCACCGTGGTGCCCGTCGAATCGGGCAGCCGCACGCTCAAGGACGCGCTCAACGAAGCCATGCGCGACTGGGTGGCCAACGTGGACGACACCTTCTACATCATCGGCACCGTGGCGGGCCCCCACCCCTACCCGATGATGGTGCGCGACTTCCAGAGCGTGATCGGCACCGAGTGCCTCGCGCAGATGCCCGCCATGCTCGCCGCGCAGAACATCGCCGCCGGGCACCCCGACGCGGTGATCGCCTGCGTGGGCGGCGGCAGCAACGCCATGGGCATCTTCCACCCCTACATCCCGCACGAGAAGACGCGCCTCATCGGCGTGGAAGCCGCGGGCGAGGGCCTGGACAGCGGCAAGCACTCGGCCTCGCTGCAGCGCGGCAGCGCCGGCGTGCTGCACGGCAACCGCACGTTCATCCTGCAGGACGAGAACGGCCAGATCACCGAGACGCACAGCATCAGCGCCGGGCTGGACTACCCCGGCGTCGGCCCCGAGCACGCCTGGCTCCAGGAGATCGGCCGCGCCGAATACGTCGGCATCACCGACAAGGAGGCGCTGGACGCCTTCCACTACCTCTGCCGCACCGAGGGCATCATCCCCGCGCTGGAGTCGAGCCATGCCGTGGCCTATGCCCTGCAGCTCGCCCGCACGATGCGCGCCGACCAGTCCATCCTCGTGAACCTCTCGGGCCGGGGCGACAAGGACATCGGCACCGTGGCCGACCTCTCGGGCGTGGACTTCTACGACCGCCCCTCCATGCGCGGCCACGCCGTGAAGGGGAGCCCCACCGCATGACCGCTTCCACCACCACCCCTCCCTCCGCCACGGGCGGGCGCATCGCCGCCACGTTCGCCGAACTGCAGGCCAAGGGCCGCAAGGCGCTCATCCCCTACGTGACGGCCGGCTTCCCCTTCGCCGACATCACGCCAGCGCTCATGCACGGCATGGTGGAGGCCGGCGCCGACATCATCGAGCTGGGCGTGCCCTTCTCCGACCCCATGGCCGACGGGCCGGTGATCCAGAAAGCGGGCGAAAAGGCCCTGTCGCTGGGCATCGGCATGGCGCAGGTGCTGGGCCACGTGCGCGAGTTCCGCCAGCGCAACACCAAGACGCCCGTGGTGCTCATGGGCTATGCCAACCCGGTGGAGCGCTACGACCAGGTCCACGGCGATGGCGCCTTCGTGCGCGATGCCGCGCAGGCCGGCGTGGACGGCGTGCTCATCGTGGACTACCCGCCCGAGGAATGCGAAGACTTCGCGGCCCGGCTGCGCGCGCACGGCATGGACCTGATCTTCCTGCTCGCGCCCACCAGCACCGAGACCCGCATGCAGCAGGTGGCGCGCGTGGCGAGCGGCTACGTGTACTACGTCTCGCTCAAGGGCGTGACCGGCTCGGGCGCGCTCGACACCTCGGCCGTCGAGGCCATGCTGCCGGTGATCCGCCGCCACGTGCACATCCCCGTGGGCGTGGGCTTCGGCATCCGCGACGCGGCCACCGCGCAGGCCATTGGCCGCGTGGCGGACGCCGTGGTGATCGGCAGCCGCATCATCCAGTTGCTGGACGACCAGCCCCACGAGAAGGTGGTGCCGCTCGCCATCGACTTCCTGCGCGGGGTGCGCAAGGCGCTCGACGCATAAAATGGGGCGCATCCCCCTGAGCGGCTTTGCCGCTTCCCCCTTCTCTCGCGCTTCGCGCGGGAAGGGGGACGACGCCAGCGGCCCGGCGGAGCCGGTTCCGCGGCGTCCCTCGCCTGGGCCGCGCCGGTTTTGAAGGTTGCGTGCTGCGACCTGCCATTCATCTAGAGGAATACACATGTCCTGGCTTGAAAAACTCCTGCCGTCCAAGATCCAGCAGTCCGACCCGACGGAGCGCCGCCAGGTGCCCGAGGGGCTCTGGATCAAGTGCCCGAGCTGCGAGACGGTGCTCTACAAGACCGATCTGGAGCACAACCAGAACGTGTGCCCGCACTGCAGCCACCACCACCGCATCAATGCCCGTCCGCGCCTGGACGCCTTCCTCGATCCGGAAGGCCGCTACGAGATCGGCCAGGAAGTGCTGCCGGTGGACGCGCTCAAGTTCAAGGACAGCCGCAAGTACACCGAGCGCCTGAAGGAAGCCCTGGAGAACACCGGCGAGACCGACGCACTGGTGGTGATGGGCGGCTCGGTCAAGAGCATCAACGTGGTGGTGGCCTGCTTCGAGTTCGATTTCATGGGCGGCTCCATGGGCAGCGTGGTGGGCGAGCGCTTCGTGCGCGGCGTCGAGACCGCCATCGAGCAGAAGGTGCCCTTCATCTGCTTCACCGCCACGGGCGGCGCGCGCATGCAGGAAGGCCTGCTCTCGCTCATGCAGATGGCCAAGACCAACGCGGCCCTCACACGGCTGGCCAAGAAGGGCCTGCCCTACGTGAGCGTGCTCACCGACCCGACCATGGGCGGCGTGTCGGCCGGCTTCGCGTTCGTGGGCGACATCGTGATCGCCGAGCCCAAGGCACTGATCGGCTTCGCCGGGCCGCGCGTGATCGAATCCACCGTGCGCGTCACCCTGCCTGAAGGCTTCCAGCGCGCCGAGTTCCTGCAGACCAAGGGCGCGGTGGACTTCATCTGCGACCGGCGCGAGCTGCGCAGCACGGTGGCCAAGAGCCTCGCGATGCTGCAGCGCCTGCCCGCCGATTCCGTGGCCTGAGCGGCCCCGGCACACTGCGCTATCAAAAAGATAGCTGCCGACGTCCTGGATTCAGCGACATGGCAGCTATTTCTCATGCAAGTAGGCGCCGGGGGCGCCGCTTCCGGCTTCTGGCCAGTCGCTGCTACAGCACCGCATTCTGCAGGTGGCCGAGCACGATCATGACGACCTGTAGGCCCACGATGGCCACGAGGGGAGACAGGTCCACCCCGCCCAGCAACGGGATCACGCGCCGCAGCGGCCGCAGCACCGGGTCGCAGAGCCGCGTGATGACGTCCGAGAGCGGCGAGCGTGTCTGCACCCACGACAGCACGGCGCACACGATGAGCAGGCCCATCAGGCCGGACACCGCCACCCGCGCCAGCCCGAACACCGCCAGCCAGGGCAGCCAGGTCAGCCCCATGCCGCCGCCGAGCAGCAGCCAGAGAAGCAGGTACTGAACGAACTGGATCAGCAGCCCGCCCACGAGGCTCGCCCAGTCCCAGCGCCCCGCCGTGGGCACGACCCGGCGCAGCGGCAGCACGAGCCAGTCGCTGAGCGCGAACACCAGCCGCCCAATCGGGTTGGAGAAAGGGACGCGCTGCAGTTGCATGTAGAGACGCAGCAGGCAGGCGCCGGTGAGCAGCCCGCCTACCACGTCCAGCAAGAAAGATGCGATCTGGAAAAGCATGAAACCTCGTCATGTAAAGACCCGTCGCGGGCCTGTTTCGCCATGGGATGATAGCGGGCCATACTGGCGACCATGACCTTCGCCCCGCCCCCCTCCGAGCCCCCCACCCCGCCGCTCACCCTGACATCGCTGCCGCTGTTCCCGCTCGGCACGGTGCTCTTTCCGGGAGGGCAGCTGGCGTTGCGCGTCTTCGAGGTGCGCTACCTCGACATGGTGCGCAAGTGCCGCCAGACCGGCGCGCCCTTCGGGGTGGTGGCCCTGACGGACGGCCACGAGGTGCGCCAGCCAGGGGCGGCGCCGGAGCAATTCCACGATGTCGGCACGCTCGCCGCCATCGCCGACCTGGACGCATCGCACCCCGGCCTCATCGCCCTGCGGGCGCAAGGGTCGGAGCGCTTTCGCATCGTGCGCCGCCACCTGCTGCCCCACGGCCTCTGGATCGCCGACGTGGAGCAACTGCCGCCGGACGCCGCGATCCCGGTGCCCGAAGACCTGCGCAAGACCGCATCGGCCCTGGAGCAGGTGCTGGCGCGGCTGCGCGACCGCAGCCCGGACGACCCTGGCCTGGCCGTGCCCCTGGCGGCGCAACTGGACGATTGCGGCTGGGTGGCCAACCGCTGGTGCGAGCTGCTGCCCGTGCCGCTCGACCTGAAGCAGCAGCTCATGCAGCTCGAAAGCCCGCTGCTGCGGCTGGAACTGGTGGGCGACGTGCTGGACCGCACGGGTATTGCGAGCTAGGGGCCGCCGACGCCATGAAAAGGGTCGCGAAACGCATCACAGTACGCCCACCTTCAAGACACACGGCGCCGTGCGTGCACCCACACACTTTCGCAGGGCGATGCGATCCCTCCATGGCGACAACACATTCCAGATAGAACATGGCGGCTGAACCGAAGGTGATGCAGGTCATCACCAAAGGCGAACGGGGTGGCGCCCAGACCCACGTGCGCACCCTGTGCCGGGCACTCGCCCCGCAAGTCCGCTTCAGCGCCGTCATCGGCGGCACCGAGCCCGCGCCACTCGAAAGCGATCTGCACGCCTTGGGGCTCCCCGTCCACCGCGCGCCCAGCCTGCGCAATTCACTGGCGCCCTGGCACCTGTGCCGCTCGGTCCTGGAACTGCGTGCGCTGATCCGCCAGCACGAACCCGATGTGCTGCACGCCCACAGCGCCGTGGCCGGCGTGGTGGCGCGCCTTGCGGGCAGGCTGTGCCGCAAGCCCGTGGTCTATACCGTGCACGGGTTTGCCTTCAAGCCCGAGGCGCCCTGGCTGCGCCGCACCGTGGCCTGGTGCTGCGAATGGCTGCTGGCGCGGTGGACGCAGCACCTGGTGTGCGTATCGGCGCATGAACTGCAGCTTGCGCAAGGCTTGCCGGTGCAGGCTGGCCGGCAAACCGTCGTGCCCAATGCCGTGGAAGACGACGGCCACCGGGCGCAGCCCGGGCTCGAACCCGCGTGCATCGCCATGGTGGCCCGGCTGGCCGCGCCCAAGCGCCCCGATCTGCTACTGCACGCCCTGGCCCGGCTGCGCGATGCCCTGGGGCACGAGGTGCCCGCCAGCATCATCGGCGACGGCCCGGGTCGCGTGGCCTTGCAAGCGCAGGCGCACCAATTGGCATTGCACCAGGTCGGCTTCGTGGGCGATGCGGATGACGTGCCCCGGCGCCTCGCCCGGCACAGCATCTTCGTGCTGCTGTCCGACCACGAGGGCTTGCCCATCTCGGTGATCGAAGCCATGCGTGCGGGCCTTCCCATCGTGGCCAGCCATTTGCCGGGCATCGGCGAGCTGCTCCCCGGCGAACAGCACGGCGCCCTGGTCCCCAACGAGGTGGAGGCCATCGCCCACGCCCTGGAACGCCTGGCCCGCAGCTCCGCGCTGCGCGAGCGCCTGGGCCGGGCGGCCCGCACGCGGTACGAAGAGCGCCATACCCCCGAACACATGGCGTCGGCCATACTCGCCATCTACATCCAGGCCCTTGCATGACCTCTTCCGGTACGCCCCGCCCCACCACAGCGCCCGCCCCCACGCGGCGTGGCAACGCCCTGCTCTGGTGGAGTCTGCTGGGCCTGCTGACGCAGGCGCTGGGCTACGCCGTGGCACGCCAGATGGAGGACGCGGGCTGGGTCACGCCACTGTTTCCCTCCACCGTGCTGTGGTGCGCCGTGCCCTACCTGCTCGCGGCGCGCTGGCTGCACCAGGGTGCCCACCTGCCGCCCCTGGAACAGGGCGGCTTCCTGCTGGTGGTGACCACGGTGGCGTTTCTGCTGGCGCCGCTGGGTTTCGCGCTGCTGCAAGAGCCTTACTCGCGCGGTGCCGTCCTGCTGGCCTACGTGCTGGCATTGGCCTGGCTGCTGTGCGGGCACGGGCTCTGGGGCCGCCGCCGCACGCTGCACCTGGCCTATCTCGATGCGGGCACTCCCCCCGCGCTGCGCCAGATGCTCCGCCCCCAGGAACAGCGCGACAGCCAGTTGCGCCTGGTCAGCTGGACGGGCGGCCTGCCCGCTCCCGCACAGCGCATGGGCGTGGACGGCGTGGTGATCGACCGGCTGGTCGATGCAGACATGCAGCGCCTGCAATGGGTGAGCGAACTCAAGCTCCAGCGCGTGCCGCTCTACAGCACCGAAGCGGCGGCGGAAATGCTGTCGGGCCGCAAGATCACCGGCTCGCTGGGCGAGCAGGACTTGTGGCAACTGGCCAGCCACCCCGCCTACGACATCGCCAAGCGCTTGCTGGACCTGGGCCTGACCCTGATCTCCCTGCCGGTGTGGCTCGCGTTGTGCCTGGGCGCGGGGCTGGCCGTGAAGTTCGACTCGCCGGGCCCCATGCTGTACTCGCAGCCGCGCATGGGCCGCCACGGGCGCACGTTCCGCATCTGGAAATTGCGCAGCATGCGCCACGAGCCCGCCGACCGCACCGCGCAGTTCGCGCGCCAGCAGGATGACCGCATCACGCGCGTGGGCCGCTTCATCCGCCGTACCCGGCTGGACGAGCTGCCCCAGCTCTGGAATGTGCTGCGCGGCGACATGAGCCTGATCGGCCCTCGCCCCGAGCAGGTGCAGTTCGCGCAGGATTTTGCGGCCGCCATGCCGACCTACCCCTACCGCCACCTGGTGCGCCCCGGCCTCACGGGCTGGGCGCAGGTGCAGCAGGGCTACGCCGACAGCGCCGAGCAGACCGCCATCAAACTGAGCTACGACCTCTACTACGTGGCGCACTGCTCCATGGCGCTGGACCTGCTCATTGGCTACAAAACGGTGCGCACGGTATTGACGGGGTTTGGAGCGCGGTGAAAACGGCTGACCGGCAACGATTGGCGGCCCGGCCTGTACCCCGGGTGCTTCCAGGCAAGACCGACAGGGCCGGCCAGGAAGCAGGCCATCCCGCAGCTCCAGGTCGATGCGCGCCATGCCGGCCGGGTCTTCACGCAGGCGCCACGCCCCCCCATGTCCCTTGAGCGCAACATCCTGGCGAACTACGTCGGTTCGGGAGCCGTCGCGCTCGCGCCCATCCTGGCCCTGCCCTGGTATCTCGCCGCGCTCGGCCCGCAGCAGTTCGGCTTCGTGGGCTTCGTCACCACGCTGCAGGCCGTGCTCAACCTGCTCGACGCGGGCATGAGCCAGGCCCTGGTGCGCGAGATCTCGCTGCGCTCCGCCGGCGAAGGCGCCGTGAAGCCGCGCACAGCGACCCTGTTGTACGGGTTCGAGCGCTTTTACTGGGCGCTGGCGCTCCTGATCTGCCTCGGACTGGCCCTGCTCGCAGGGCCCATCGCGCGCCACTGGCTCCACCTGGATGCAGCGGCGCAGGCCAGCGGCCATGCTGCGGTCTTCGGTGCGGCCGCGATCTTCGCAACCATGTTCCCGGGCTCGCTCTACCGCAGCCTCCTCGTGGGCACGGAGCATCAGGTCACCCTCAACAAGATCCTGCTCATCGCCACGCTGCTTCGCCATGGCGGCGCCGTGCTGGCCGTGACCTGCTGGCCGTCACTGACGGTCTATCTGGTCTGGCACGTCGCCGCCGGGCTGTTCGAGACCGCGCTGCGCGCCCGCGCCGCCTGGTCCGCGACCGGCACGCGGCGCCGCGACGCCCGCTGGCACGGCGAGGTGATCCGCCAGGCCTGGCCTGCGGTTGCCGGCCTTGCGGTCGCCTCGGGCCTGGGCGCGCTCACGATGCAACTGGACAAGCTGCTGCTCAGCAACCTGGTCCCGATCGCGGACTTCGGCTACTACGTGATCGCCTCGTCGGCGGCGGGCGGCCTGTTCCTGCTGACCTATCCTTTGATGCAGGCCGTGCTGCCGCGCGCCCTCAGACTCAAGGCAGATCCGATGGCGCTGGGGCGCCTGTACCTGCGGCTGTTCGGCGCCATCGCGGTGATCGCCGCCTCGGGCGTGATGGTCTACGCGGTCCCTGGTCCTGCACTGCTGCAATGGTGGCTCAAGGACGCGCATGCCGCAGCGGTCGTCTATCCCTTGCTGGGGTGGCTTCTGGTCGGAGCCATCCTCAATGCGTTCTACAACATCGGCTATACCCACTGGCTCGTGCACGGCAAAATCGACCGCATCTTCCAGATCAATGTGCTGACCGGCGCGCTGTGCCTGCTGATCATTCCCATCATGGTCGCCCGCTTCGGGGTGGTCGGCGCAACGTCGGGCTGGCTGGTCATCAATCTTGTCGCTCTCATTGCGAGCCTGCCCGGTCTCTTCCAACTCCATCGTGTCCACTGACCGGAAAAAAACATGACCACAACGCGCGTCTTCCTGCGCGGCGGGCTCGGCAACCAGTTCTTCGAATGGCTGCACGCACTGACGTTGGCCGAATCGGGAGCCGATGTCGCGCTCGACACCAGCTTCCTGCGCAAGGTGCGCGGCAACCAGGCCATCGGCGAGGTCGAACTGGCCAAGGTGTTCACTGACCTGCGCCTGCCGCTGCGCCGCACCCAGGGCCTGTGGCGCGCCGAACCGGTGTTCGTGCGTGCAGCCCGCCTGCTGGGCCAATTGCGCACCGATGCCTCTTCCGCGGACGGCAGCACGCCTGCACGCTTTCACTACGGCTACTACCAGCATCCGCGCCATTTCAGCGAGCGGGCGCTGCTGCAGGCCCGTGAACGGCTGCGCCCGGCGCTGCGCACGGCCCCCGCAGGCCTGTCGCGCTACGCGGCCCTGCATGTCCGGGGCGGCGACTATGCCGCCTTGCGCTACAACCGCGAGCAGATCGGCCCGCTCGGCGCCGGCTATTACCGCAGCGTGCTGCAGGCGCTGGAGCGCGACTGGCCCGAACTGCCCGTGCTGGTCATCTCCGATGACTATGCGCATGCACGGGCCCTGCTCGCGCCGCTCATGCCACCGGACCGCGGCCTGTTCCTCGACACCCACCTCGGCGGCAACGACACGGCCGAACAGGCGCTGCAGGCCCTGATCAATGCCGATGTCCTGGCCTGCGCCAACAGCTCGTTCAGCGCGATGGCGGGCTACCTGGGTGGCGCGCGTGCGGTGTTTGCGCCGGCGCCGTGGTTCCGGGGCCCCGCGCTCGCCGGGGCCGATCCGTCGCTGCCCGGATGGCACCGGCTCGGCGCCGATTTCGCCCCGGCGCCATGAGCCTGCCGCGCGTCTCCGTCGTCATCCCCGTCTACAACGCCGAGGCAACGCTGCAGCGCGCGCTCGACTCGGTGCGGGCCCAGACCCTGCCGCCGTTCGAGGTGATCTGCGTGGATGACGGCTCGCGCGACGGCTCCGTCGCGCTGGCCACGCGCTACGACCCCGCGGGCGCTTTCCTGCTGCGGGTGGTGCAGCAGCCGCGCAACGCCGGTGCGGCAGCGGCGCGCAACCGCGGCCTGGACCTGGCCACGGGCGACGTCATTGCCTTTCTCGATGCCGACGACCTCTGGTCGCCGGACAAGCTCGCGCGCCAGCTGGAGGCGATGCAGCGGCAGGGCCTGGACCTGTTCGGCGGCTACTCGGGCCTGCTGGCACCGGAAATGCCGCCGGCACGCCCGCACGATGCGCCCCCTCCACTCGACACCCGCGAGGTCGCACTGCTGCCGGCCATGCTGTCGAACCCCTTCCACACCTCGTCGGTCATGGTGCGGCGCGATGCACGGGTGCGCTTTCCCGAGGACGGCCAGCTCAGCGAAGACTATGCGCTCTGGCTGCAGCTGATCGCGGCCGGCTGGCGCTGTGCGCGCCACACGCAGACGCTCTCGTTCATGCACAAACCGGCCTTCGGCGCATCGGGCCTGAGCGCGCAGTTGTGGCGCATGCAGCGCGGGGAGCTGAGGGCGCTCGGTGCCGTCGATTGGCGCGCGCACCGCGGCGCGCTGGTGCTGGCGCTGCCGGTCTCCTGCCTGAAATTCGGCCTGCGGCTGCTGCGCACCTGGCTGCGCTAGAGCTCGTTTTGCGGACTGCCTCTTAAAATCACCGGTTTGGCCGCGCACCGCGACGCGCGCCTCCACGCCCTCCCCTTTTCGATCCTATGTCCGACACTGCCACGCCTGCCATCGACACCAACCAGCTCGTCGCCGAGCGCCGCGAAAAACTCAAGGCCCTGCGGGAGGCCCAGGCACAGGGCAAGGGCGTGGCGTTCCCCAACGATTTCAAGCCCGCGCACCACGCCGCGGACCTGCAGGCCCGGTACGCCGAAACCGACGCCGCGGCGCTCGAAGCCAGTCCGGTGCCCGTGATCGTGGCCGGCCGCATGATGCTCAAGCGCGTGATGGGCAAGGCCAGCTTCGCCACCGTGCAGGACGGCTCGCTCGGCGCCACCCATGGCCGCATCCAGCTCTACGTGACGCGCGACGCGATCGGCGAAGAACCTTATGCGGCCTTCAAGCACTGGGACCTGGGCGACATCGTCGGGGCCGAGGGCACGCTCATGAAGACCAAGACCGGCGAGCTGTCGGTCAAGGTGACGAACCTGCGCCTGCTCACCAAGAGCCTGCACCCCATGCCCGACAAGTTCCACGGCGTGGCCGACCAGGAGGTCAAGTACCGCCAGCGCTACGTGGATCTGATGACCGACGAAGCCGCCCGCAGGCGCTTCATCGCGCGCAGCAAGGCCGTGAGCGGCATCCGTGAATTCATGGTGGGGCACGGCTTCCTGGAGGTGGAGACGCCCATGCTCCACCCTATTCCGGGCGGCGCCAACGCCAAGCCGTTCGTGACGCACCACAACGCGCTGGAGCAGGAGATGTACCTGCGCATCGCGCCCGAGCTCTACCTCAAGCGCCTGGTCGTGGGCGGCTTCGAGCGGGTGTTCGAGATCAACCGCAACTTCCGCAACGAAGGCATCTCGGTGCGCCACAACCCCGAGTTCACGATGATGGAGTTCTACGCGGCCTACTGGAACTACCGCGACCTGATGGACTTCACCGAGCAGCTCGTGCGCGACGCCGCGATGAAGGCCACCGGCGGCCTGCAGCTCACCTACGGCGGGCGCGAGGTGGATCTCTCGCAGCCCTTCCAGCGCCTCACGATCCGCGAGGCGATCTTCCAGTACACCGAGGCCGGGGCCCACGTGGACGACGCCGCCTGGCTCACCAGCGCGCTCAAGAAGCTGGGCCTCTCCGAGGAGAAGAACCGCCTCTCCACCCGCACCCTGGCCGGCCTGCAGGTGCTCTACTTCGAGGAAACGGTGGAGGACAAGCTCTGGCAGCCCACCTTCATCATGGAGCACCCGACCGAGATCTCGCCGCTCGCGCGCGCCAACGATGCCCGCCCGGAGGTCACCGAGCGCTTCGAGCTCTACATCACCGGCCGCGAATTCGGCAACGGCTTCTCCGAGCTGAACGACGCCGAGGACCAGGCCGCGCGCTTCCAGGCCCAGGTGGCGCAGAAAGACAGCGGCGACGACGAGGCCATGTACTTCGACCACGACTTCGTGCGCGCCCTGGAGTACGGAATGCCTCCCGCCGGGGGTTGCGGCATCGGCATCGATCGGCTCATGATGCTGTTGACCGACAGCCCGAGCATCCGCGACGTGATCCTGTTCCCCGCGCTGCGCCGCGAGCACTGAAAAAGCGTGCCCGCCGCGCGGCCGGCCTCCGGGGCCCGGGCGTGGCGGCACCTTTCACAAGAACGCGCCCAGCCCTGAGAGGACGGACCATGACCTCCACGCCCACCGATCCTTCCGTGCACGCCGGCCGGCACAACGACGAACCGCCGGCGGCGGGGCCCTTTTCCGTGCTGGTGGTGGAAGACCAGCTCTCGGTGCGGCTGGCGCTGGTGTCCGAGCTGCGGCACGCCGGCGTCTCCGACGTCCTGGAGGCGGCCTCCGGCGACGTGGCCCTGCAGCTCTTCAAGCTGCGCCGCCCGGACCTGGTCCTGCTGGACATCCGCCTCTCGGACGAGAACGACGGCTACTGGGTCGCGCAGCAGATGCGCGAGGCCGAGCCGGGCGGCTGGACGCCGATCATCTTCCTCTCGGGCCTGGACAGCGACCTGGACGTGTGGCGCGGCATCGAGGCCGGCGGCGACGACTACCTCGTCAAGCCGGTCAAGCCCATCGTGCTGGTGGCCAAGCTGCGCGCCATGCGCCGGCTGCTGGACATGCGCCGCCGGCTCGTGAGCATGTCGCAGGAGCTGCACCTGGCCAACCAGCGGCTCAACGAGATGGTGGAGGTGGACACGCTCACGGGCCTGGTCAACCGGCGCGGCTTCGACCGCATCCTGCACAGCGAGATCCTGGCCGCGCGCCGCGACGGCCTGCCACTCACCCTGATGCTCTGCGACCTGGACCACTTCAAGCGCTTCAACGACGCCGTGGGCCACGTGCAGGGCGATACCTGCCTGCGCGAGGTGGGCCGGCTGCTCAAGGACGTGTGCGTGCGGCCCCGCGACGTGGCGGCGCGCTACGGCGGCGAGGAGTTCGCGCTGATCCTGCCCAACACGCCGCGCTCGGGCGCCATGACGTTCGCGCGGGCGCTGGGCAAGCTGGTGAACGCGCGCGCCATGCCCCACCCGGATTCCCCGCTGGGCGACCACCTCACCGTGTCGGGCGGCATCACCACCTGCGTGCCCGACGAGGGCACGAGCGCCGAGGCCATGCTGATGCGCGCCGACGAGGCCCTCTACGCCGCCAAGGCCCAGGGCCGGGCCCGCTTCTTCAGCTTCGAGATGCAGATGGACACCGTCGAGCAGCTGCGCAGCTGAAACGCGGCCCGCCCGGCGGCGGCCGGACCGGCCCGGGCCAGGTTGGGGTCCACGGCCGCATTCCGGCGTATTCTCTGGTCCGCTCCGCGGAACACCCGCCCTCCGAGGCGGCCCCGGGCCCGTGCCTTTCCCATTGCCCTTCCCGAATCCGTTGTTCTCCTTCTCCTCCCCCATGCTGCGCCTTCGCCCCTACCTCCCCGACTGGATGCAGGACTGGCTGGACATCATCGTGCCCGGCGTACAGATCGTGCTCATCGTGCTCGTGGCCATCCTGCTGCAGCGCATGCTGCACCGCCTGCTGCAGCGCGCCGGGCGCCACTACCAGTGGCCGATCGAGTTCATGGTGCCCATCGGCGCGCTCGTGCGCTGGATCATCATGGGCGGCGCCGCGCTGCTGGTGCTCGAACGCCTGGGCGTCTCCGCCACCGTGCTCTGGACGGCGTTCACGGGCTTCGCGGCCGTGGGCGCGGTGGCGTTCTTCGCGGCCTGGAGCGTGCTCTCCAACCTGTTCTGCGCCCTGCTGATCTTCACCGTGGAGCCGTTCCGGCTGGGCGATTACATCGAGGTGCTCGACACCGCCGAAAAGCCCGGCGCCAAGGGCCGCGTGGTAGACATCAACCTGCTCTACACCACGCTGGAAGACTTCCTCGGCGACTCGGACGCCCCCGTGCTGCTGCAGATACCGAACGCGCTCATCTTCCAGCGCGTGGTGCGCCGCTGGACCACGGCGCCCTCCCGGCCGAACGCGGCCGTGGCGCATGCCGGCGACGCCGCGCCCTCCGCCACGGCCACGGCGGAAGCCGGCACACCCGCCCCCACGCCCGCCGGGCCCTGACGGGCGGGCCCGCGCCCCTTCGGCGCGGCCCGGGCGTCAGAACGTGCTGGCGCTCTCAGGCGCCATCGCCATGCGGATGGCGGTGGTCGGGCCGCTGCTGCGGCGGCTGCCCATGTGCGTGCGCCTCGGGCCTCGGCGCGCCGCCCTGCGGGGGCGGGTGCCCGCCGGCGAACTGCGGGGCCGGCGCGGCATGGACCTGCTGCAGCGCGGGCGGCATGTGGACCACGGGTTGCTGCGGCCGGGGCGGCGGCTCATGCCGCGCCACCGGGGCTTCCACCGGCATGGGCCGGGGCATGGGCACCGGCGGCATCGGCATGCCGCGCGCCTGGAATGCCTCGCGCGCATTGCCGCTGCCCGGCCCCGCGTGAACCACCTCCGATCCGTGCGGCGGTGCCGGCACCGGCGAGGGTGCGGCCATCCTCACGGGAAACGGGCCCGGCGTGGCCAGGGCGGCCGCCACGGGCCCGGCGGGGGGATGCGCGGCGTCCCGGGGCACGGCGGCAGGAGGCACCCCACCCGGAGCATTGCGCACCGCCTGGACCAGCGGCGCGGCCGGCCGGCCGGGCAGGGTCGATTGCGATGGCGGATGCGGGAGCGCCACGGGCACGTGGGCGAGTGCCGCCGGGACCGCAGCCACCAGGGGCGGCGCATGGCGCCCGGCCGCGAAGGCGGCTGATCCAGGCGATGGTGCCCCTGGCGCGAACACCCGGGCCATCGGCGCGGCGGGCTGGCCCACCCCTTGCACGGGGTGCGGCGGCCCCCCGGGCCGGGCCGGGGCGGCCATGCCGCCAGCCAGCGCCATGGCGGGCGCGCCGCCGGCCTCCGCGGTCACCCGGACGGGCCCGGGCAGCGGGGGAGCCGAGGGCGCCGCATAGAACGTGTCGCGGTGGTTCACGGTGATGTGGTTGTGGATGTTCTCGATCACCGTGGGCGACTGCGACACGTAGGTCGTTCCCCGGTACACCACGGCGGGGCGCCACGCGGGAGCGGGCGCGGGCCCCCACGCCACGGGCTGCGGCGGGGGCCCGCCCCAGTGCACATTCCAGGCGTCCCACCCCCAGGCATGGTGGCCGTGGCCGGCCAGGGCCCCGACCAGCACGCCGGCGCCGAAGGCCAGCACCCCCACGGCCACCGGGTCGGGCCCGGCCGCGACGGCCACGGGAACCATCGGCACCACGGGCGCGGCCCAGCGGTAGCCGGAATAAAGCGGCACCGGCGTTCCGAACACCACCTGCGGGTCGTAGCGCGGCACATAGACGGTCTGCACCTCCGTGGGCTCGATGGTGATCACCGTCGGCGGCGGCGCCACCACCACCGGGCCCTGGAAAACCTCCACGGGCAGCGTGGCCGGCGGCGGCGGGGGCAGCGCGCTGCCGGCCACCGTGGCCACCCGCAGCCGCGGCGAACTCTGGAGCGTTCCGGCCCGGGCCGCCCGGGCGCGCAGCACCTGGATCGCGTTCATGACATCGGCGGGGTCGTGGTAGTAGGCCTTGCCCAGCGCCGTCGTCCAGGGCAGGTTGGACGCCATCTGCTCCAGCACGTTCGGGAAGGCCGTGAGCGACTTCACGCTCGGGTCCCAGGGCTGGGACTCCGCGGCGTTCGCCAGGGCATCGCCCTTGAGCGCCGGGTTCTGCGCCAGCCAGCCCTCCGCCGCGGTGATCTGGTCCGGGTAGGTGGCCCCGGCCAGCACCTGGGCCACCAGCTTGTCGGGATAGAGCGCGATGGGCGCGACCATCTGGTAGAGGGCATCGGCGCCGGGCGGCGTGTAGGCGGCGGGCACGACGGCGGGAGGCGGCTCGGGCGCCGGGCCGGCGGCCGAGGGCGTGGGGGGCGCGACGCGCTGGCAGGCGGCCAGCGCGCAGGCCGCCAGCAGGGTGAGCGCCGCGGGGGGAAGCCGGCCGGTGAAAAACAGGGAGGGTCGCGCCATGGGAAGGTCCTTCCGGGAAAGCCGCGCTGCCGCCATCGGCAGCCGCACCTTTTTCCCAACGCCAGCCTGCGCGCCGCGTTGACCCCGATCTGTAGGCCGATGTGACGGCGGCGCGTGGGAGCCCGCGCCCTGGCCGCAGGCCCGCGCTCCCTCGGGAGGCAGGCCATTCAGGCGCCGCAGCCGCCCACCGGGAACCGCCCGCCGCCAGCAACACTTGCTCACAATCCAGGGAGGATGGGTTACCCCCCGCCCACCCCATCCGGGCCGCCGCCCGGCATCCCCGGAGGCCCCGAAAATCAGGGCAGAGAGTCGAGCGCCTGCATGTAGGCGGGCTCCAGCATCAGTTCGTCCCAGGGCAGGGGCAGCGTCTGGGGCAGCAGCGCCACGCGCCGCGACTCGCTGCCGGGGCTGGGCCGCCAGCGGCCCAGGGCGCGGGCCCGCGACAGCCCGTCGAGCAGGTCGTCCAGCGCCCGGCCCCGCTCGGCGCCCTCGCCCACGAGGCTCTGGTTGCACAGCACCACGAGATCGCAGCCGGCCTCCAGGGCCGCGAGGGCAGCGGTGGCGTAGTCCACCACGGCCCCGTCGATGCGGCGGGCCCCTTCCATGCTGAGGTCGTCGCTGAAGATGGCTCCGCCGAAGCGCAGCCGCTGGCGCAGGATGTCCTGCAGCCAGCGCTGCGAGAAGCCCGCCGGCCGGCCGTCCACCTTGGGATAGATGACGTGCGCGGGCATCACCGCCGTGAGCGTGCCGCAGAGCCATTCGTAGGGCGCGGCGTCGTCCGCCAGGATCGCCTTGAGGCTGCGGCGGTCCACCGGCACGTCGGTGTGCGAATCGGCGCGCACGAAGCCATGCCCCGGAAAGTGCTTGCCGCAATGCGCCATGCCCGCCTGCAGCATGCCGTGGGCGACGCTCTTGGCCAGCAGCGTGACCACGCGCGGATCGCCGTGGAACGCCCGGTCGCCGATCACGCTGCTCTGGGAGCCGCCGGCCGACCCCGCCCCGGCGGCATCGCCCGGCCAGTCGAGGTCCAGCACCGGCGCGAAGGAGAAGTCCACGCCGCAGGCGCGCAGTTCGCTGGCCAGCACATAGCCCACCGCGGTCGCGGCCTGGGTGGCGCGCAGCGCGCCGCTGCCGGGGCGCTGGCGGCCGTCCGCCATCCACATCGCGCCCAGGGCGCGCATGGGCGGCAGCGGGGTGAAGCCATCGGTGCGGAAGCGCTGCACGCGCCCGCCCTCGTGGTCCACGCAGATGAGCAGATCGTCGCGCACGGCCTTGATCGAGGCCGTCAGCTCCAGCAGCTGCGCGCGGTCGCGCCAGTTGCGCGCGAAGAGGATGACGCCGCCGGTCAGCGGATGGGCCAGGCGGCGGCGGTCGGCGTCGCTCAGGGCCGTGCCGGCCACGTCGAGGATGACGGGTGCGTGTTCGATGTCGGGGGTCATGGGGGGAGCTGGAAGATGATTTGCTATCAATTAGTGAGCTATTCGCATAGCGTTTACGGCGACATGGAGGGGATTCGACCCGAATCCGTGCCGCCAGCCGCCTGCGCGTGCTCCACCACGCAGAAGCTCGCGGCGTAGTCGCTTTCGTCGGTGACGCTCAGGTGGCAGCGCAGGCCGCGGGCCTCGAACCATGCCTTGAGCGCGCCGTGCAGCACGATGACGGGCTGGCCGCTGTCCAGCTTGGCCACCTCGCAGTCGCGCCAGGTCATGGGCATGCGCATCCCCATGCCGATGGCCTTGCTGAAGGCCTCCTTGGCGGAAAACCGCGTGGCCAGGTAGCGCACGCCGCGCTCGGGCCAGCGGGCGCCGCGCTCGCGCCAGGTGGCGAGTTCGCCGGCGGCCAGCACCTTCTCGGCGAAGCGGTCGCCGTGCCGCTCCAGGCTCGCGCGGATGCGGCGGATGTCGCAGATGTCGGTGCCGATGCCGTAGATCATGGAAAAGCGCGCCCCCGGGGTTGATTCAGGCCGAAATTGCAGTCATGTCGCCGTCTTTGCTGCATGAGCAGCTATTTAATTAATAGCACTCAGCGCCGTGCGGCGACACCTTCGTCGATGCAGCGCTGGTAGGCCTGCACGGTGGCGGCATACCCCAGCTCCAGGGCGTCGGCGATGAGCGCGTGGCCGATGGAGACCTCCAGCACGCCGGGCACCTGGGCGACGAAGGCCGCGAGGTTGTCGCGGTTCAGGTCGTGCCCGGCGTTCACGCCCAGGCCGGCACCCTGCGCCGCGCGCGCGGCGGCGGCATAGCGGGCGAGCTGCGCCACCTGCTGCGGCGTGCCCCAGGCGGCGGCATAGGGCTCGGTGTAGAGCTCCACGCGGTCGGCGCCCACGGCGCGGGCGGCGGCCATCGACCCGGGCTCCGGGTCCATGAAGAGGCTCACGCGCACGCCCAGGCTCCGGCACTCGGCCACCAGGGGCGCCAGCCGCTCGGCGTCCTGCGGGAAGCTCCAGCCGTGGTCGCTGGTGAACTGGTCCTCGCTGTCGGGCACGAAGGTCGCCTGGTGGGGCCGCGCCTCGCGGATGAAGTCCATCAGGTTCTGCGAGGGATTGCCCTCGATGTTGAACTCGCGGTCCGGCCACTGGCGCATCAGCGCGGCCAGGGCATGCACGTCGTCCGCGCGGATGTGCCGGCCATCGGGGCGCGGGTGGATGGTGATGCCCTGGGCGCCGGCCTCCAGGCACAGCCGCGCGGCGCGCTCCACGCTGGGAATGCCCAGATGGCGCGTGTTGCGCACCAGGGCGACCTTGTTCACGTTCACCGACAGCGCGGTGCGGGGGGAATGCTGCGTCATAGGGATTGGAGATCGATCATGAGCTGCCGGGTGCGCAGCAAAGGGCTGCCGCAATGGTATTGCAGCAGCGTGCGCAGCTGCGGCTTGAGGTCGGCCGCCAGGGGCGCGCCCGCGATGCCGGTCACGATGGCGCGCAGCGTGGCCGTGTAGGGCTGCGCATCGTCCAGCGCGCGGTGCAGCAACCGCCACTGCGCGCCCCCCAGCGCGCTGCGGTCCGCGGGCAGCGCCGCGCGCAGACCCGCCTCGGGCACCAGCGCATAGCGCGCCTGCGGCGCGAGCGGCGCGAGGGTGGCGGTTTCGGCGTCCAGCGCGGGCAGCAGGCCGATCTCGCGCAGCAGCAGCAGCTCGAAGCTCCGCAGCACGGGCTCCAGCGCGTCACCATGCTCGCTGGCCAGCACGCGCACCACGCCGGCATAGGCATCGAAGAGCGGCGCATGCGTGTCCTCGCGGGCCAGCAGGCGCATCAGCAGCTCGTTCAGGTACAGGCCCGAGAGCAGCGCATCGCCCGTGGGCATCACGTGCCCGCCCACCCACTCGGCGCCCTTGAGCGCATGCACCTCGCCCCGCCCTTCCCCGCCCAGCGTGTAGCCCACGCGCAGCGGCTGCAGCGGCAGCAGCACGGGCCGGAAATTGGAGGTGGGCTTCTTCGCCCCCTTGGCCACCAGCGCCACGCGGCCATGGTGGCGTGTGAACACGTCCAGGATCAGGCTGGACTCGCTCCAGTCGTAGCGGTGCAGCACATAGGCGGGTTCTTCGGAGATGCGGCGTGCGGCCATGGATTGCTAGTTCGCCAACGGCACGGCGCGCCCGCCGGACAGCGGCCAGCGAAAAAAGCGGAGACAGGAACGGTCAGGAGCCCGGCGCACGTCCGCTCACCCACGGCACCCGAAACCGGCGCGGCGCCCATCGTTCAGATGGCCGCGGAGCAGGCCAGGCCGGCAGACGCCGCGGAGCGGGCTTTGCCCGGCCGCTGGCGTCGTCCCCCCTCGGAGGGAAGGCGCCGCAGGCGACTCAGGGGGGGCCTCACTCATACCCGAACGAGCGCACGCGCGCCTCGTCGTCGGCCCAGCCCGAGCGCACCTTCACCCACACTTCGAGGAACACCTTGGCATCCAGCAGCTTCTCCAGCTCCTGGCGCGCCTCGGTACTGATGCGCTTGAGGCGCTCGCCCTTCTCGCCGATCACCATCGCCTTGTGGCCGTCGCGCTCCACCACGATCGTGGCGGCCACGCGCACGAAGCGCTTGTGCGTCTTGCTGGGCTCCTCGTCGAACTTGTCGATCACCACGGTGGAGGTGTAGGGCAGCTCGTCGCCCGTGAAGCGGAAGAGCTTCTCGCGCACCGTCTCGCTGGCCAGGAACTTCTCGCTGCGGTCGGTCAGCTCGTCCTCGGCATACCACCAGGCCTGCTCGGGCAGATACTTCGCGCAGATGCCGAAGAGCCGCTCGATGTCGCCCTTGTTCTTGGCCGACATGGGCACGAATTCGGCGAACGGGTGGCGCTCCTGCATGCCCTTGAGCCAGGGCGCGATCTCGGCGCGGCGGTGCACCGTGTCGAGCTTGTTGGCGATCAGCAGCGTGGGAATGCCGGGCTTGAAGAGCGAGAGCACCTTGGCGTCGGCCAGCGTGAAGCTGCCGGCCTCGACCACGAAGAGGATCAGATCCACGTCGCCGATCGCGCCCATCACCGTCTTGTTGAGCGACTTGTTCAGCGCCGTGCTGTGCCGGGTCTGGAAGCCCGGCGTATCGACGAAGACGAACTGCGTCTGCTCGCGCGTGCGGATGCCCGTGATGCGGTGGCGCGTGGTCTGCGCCTTGCGCGAGGTGATGCTGATCTTCTGGCCCACGAGCGCGTTCATGAGCGTGGACTTGCCCACATTGGGCTTGCCCACGATGGCGATCAGGCCGCAGCGCTGCGGGCCCTCGGCGCCGGCCGCCGGCGCGGCGGCGCTCCCCGGCCGGGCCGCGGCCAGCATGGCCTCCAGGTCGTCCTGGCCTGCGTCGGCGCCGGTGGAAGGGGGAACGGTCGGATTCATGGATGTTTCGCTTTCAGGGTGGCCAGCATGGCGGTGGCGGCGGCCTGCTCGCCCGCCCGCCGGGAGCCACCGATGCCACGCTCGGTCAGGCCCAGTTCGGGGATGTCGCACTCCACGTCGAAGGTCTGCCGGTGGGCAGCGCCCACGGTGGCGACCACGCGGTACTGCGGCAGTTTCATTTTGCGGCCCTGCAGCCACTCCTGCAACGCGGTTTTCGCGTCCTTGGCGGCGGCCTGCATGCGCGGATTGATCTCCACGCCCTGGTAGAGCCGGTGCACCATCGCCTCGGCGCGCTGGTAGCCCGCATCGAGGTACACCGCGCCGATGAGGGCCTCCAGCGCGTCGGCCAGGATCGAGGGCCGCTGCTTGCCGCCCGACTTGGTCTCGCCCTCGCCCAGCCGCAGCACCTCCGGCAGCTGCAGGCCCAGCGCCAGGCCGTGCAGCGTCTCCTGGCGGACCAGATTGGCCCGCACGCGCGAGAGATCGCCCTCGGGAAGGTCGCGCAGGCGCTGATAGAGCAGGCTGGAGATGGCCAGGCTCAGGACCGAGTCGCCCAGGAATTCGAGGCGCTCGTTGTGGTCGGCCGAAAAGCTGCGGTGCGTGACGGCTCGCTGCAGCAGGGAAAAATCGGAAAAGGCGTGCTGCAGGCGGTCCTGCAATGCGGAAAGACTGGGAGACACCGAGAAAGCGGAAATAGAAAGAATCAGTTGGTCTGGTCGCGGAAGCGGTACACCAGATAGGCCGGGCCCACGAGCGGGATCTCGCGCGAATAGCTGAACGACACCACGATCTTGTCGTTGCGCTTGGTCACCTCGAGGTCCTTGCCGCCGATCGAGCTGATGTTGTCGATGGCGCTGGCGCGGTCGAATACGGCACGCACCTCCGGCACCGTGGTGGCTTCGCGCGCGGCCTTGTTTGCCGCCTTGCGGATCGCCTGGTACTCCAGGAAGATGGGCACGGACTGCCCGCCGATCGCGAAAACCGCCACCGCGAACACGGCCGCGAACACGAGCCCGATGAACGACAGGCCCCGCTGCCGGGCGCGGCGCCCCGCCCCGATGGCACGCGATGGAAAGGATTGCCGATAGTGCTGATGCAGACCCATGCCCGAACCCTCGTCTTTCTGTCGTCCTGTTGGGTGGCGCCGCCAGGCCATGCGACCCGCCGGCGGCGCGCCGCCGTTCACTGGAACGGCCCGATGCGCTTCAAGTTGCCGAAATTCATCCACACGAAAAAGGCCTTGCCGACGATGTTCGCATCCGGCACGAAGCCCCAGTAGCGGGAATCGAGCGAATTATCGCGGTTGTCGCCCATCATGAAATAGTGGCCCTCGGGCACCTTGCACACCACCCCTTCCACGCTGTAGCGGCAGTTCTCGCGGAATGCGTAGTCGCTCGCGCCCTGGATGAAGGCCGGCACGTCCGGGTTGTTGATGATGCGGTGGCGCTTCTCGCCCAGCTGCTCGTCGAACTGCTTGAAATAGCGCATCGAATCCTCGTCGAGGAAGTCGGGCAGCGCCGTGGTTTCCACCGGCTTGCCGTTCACCGTCAGCCGCTTGTTCAGGTAGGCGATCTCGTCGCCGGGCACTCCGACCACGCGCTTGATGTAGTCCATGCTGGGCTGCGGCGGATAGCGGAACACCATCACGTCGCCGCGCTGGGGCGGCGTGCCCTGGGAGATCTTCTTGTTGATCACGGGCAGGCGGATGCCGTAGGTGAACTTGTTCACGAGGATGAGGTCGCCCACCAGCAGCGTCGGAATCATCGAGCCGGACGGGATCTTGAAGGGCTCGAAGAGGAAGGAGCGCAGCAGGAACACGACGGCGATCACCGGGAAGAGCCCGGCGGTCCAGTCGAGCCACCAGGGCTGCATGAGGATGCTGTCCTTCGCCTCCTGCACGTCGCCGTCCACCTTGGCGATGCCCATGCGGTCGAGTTCGGCGCGGCGCTGGGCCGCGGCCTCCTCGATGGCCTGCGCGGCACGCTGGCGGCGCGGCAGGAACACGAGGCGCTCGGCCACCCAGTAGGCGCCGGTCACCACCGTCGCGAGCAGCAGCAGCAGCGCGAAGTTGCCCTCGATGGCGCCCACGTACCAGGCACCCACGTAGCCCACGAAGGCCGCCAGCACCGCGGCGGTCACATATTGCATTGCTTGCATCGGATCAGTCCTCCACCTGCAGAATCGCCAGGAAGGCCTCTTGCGGCACTTCGACCGATCCGATCTGCTTCATGCGCTTCTTGCCCGCCTTCTGCTTTTCGAGCAGCTTGCGTTTGCGGGTGATGTCGCCGCCGTAGCACTTGGCCAGCACGTTCTTGCGCAGCGCCTTGATGGTCTCGCGCGCGATGATGTTCGCGCCGATGGCCGCCTGGATCGCCACATCGAACATCTGCCGGCTGATGATCTCGCGCATCTTGGCCGCCACCGCGCGGCCGCGGTATTGCGACTGGCTGCGGTGCACGATGATCGAGAGCGCATCCACCTTCTCGCCATTGAGCAGGATGTCCACCTTCACCACATCGGAGGCACGGTACTCCTTGAACTCGTAGTCCATCGACGCATAGCCGCGCGAAACCGACTTCAGCTTGTCGAAGAAGTCGAGCACGATCTCGCCCAGCGGCAGTTCATAGGTGAGCATCACCTGCCGGCCGTGGTAGGCCATGTTGATCTGCACGCCACGCTTCTGGTTGGCGAGCGTCATCACCGGGCCCACGTAGTCCTGCGGCATGTAGAGGTGCACCGTCACGATGGGCTCGCGGATCTCCTGGATGCGGCCCTGCTCGGGCATCTTGGAGGGGTTCTCCACCATGATGACCTCGCCGTCGCCCTTGACCACCTCGTACACCACGCTGGGCGCCGTGGTGATCAGGTCCTGGTCGAACTCGCGCTCCAGCCGCTCCTGCACGATCTCCATGTGCAGCAGGCCCAGGAAGCCGCAGCGGAAGCCGAAGCCCAGCGCCTGCGACACCTCGGGCTCGAAATGCAGCGAGGCATCGTTGAGCTGCAGCTTCTCCAGCGCGTCGCGCAACTGGTCGTATTCGCTGGCCTCGGTCGGATAGAGGCCGGCGAACACCTGCGGCTGGATTTCCTTGAAACCGGGCAGCGCCCGCTCCGCCGGGCCCAGGTTGTTCGGCAGCTTCTTTTCCAGCGTGATGGTGTCGCCCACCTTCGCTGCCTTGAGCTCCTTGATGCCGGCGATGATGTAGCCCACCTCGCCCGCATTCAGCGCATTGCGCGGCTCGTTGGCGGGCGTAAACACGCCCAGGTTGTCGGCGTTGTACGCCGCCCCCGAAGCCATCATCTTGAAGCGCTCGCCCTTGAGCAGGCGGCCATCCACCACGCGCACCAGCATCACCACGCCCACGTAGGGATCGAACCAGCTGTCGATGATCATCGCGCGCAGCGGCGCGTCCGGGTTGCCGCGCGGCGCGGGCACCCTGGCGACGATCAACTCGAGGATCTCGTCGATGCCCATGCCGGTCTTGGCGGAGCAGGGAATCGCATCGGTCGCGTCGATGCCGATCACATCCTCGATCTCGGCCTTCGCGGTGTCCGGGTCGGCCTGCGGCAGATCCATCTTGTTCAGCACGGGCAGCACCTCGACGCCCAGGTCCAGCGCCGTATAGCAGTTCGCCACCGTCTGCGCTTCCACCCCCTGCGACGCATCGACCACCAGCAGCGCCCCTTCGCACGCCGACAGCGAGCGCGACACCTCGTACGAGAAATCCACGTGGCCCGGCGTGTCGATCAGATTGAGGTTGTAGACCTTGCCATCGCGCGCCGTGTACTGCAGAGCCGCCGTCTGGGCCTTGATGGTTATCCCACGCTCCTTCTCGATGTCCATCGAGTCGAGCACCTGGGCCTCCATCTCGCGGTCCGCCAGGCCGCCGCACCGCTGAATCAGCCGGTCAGCCAAGGTCGATTTGCCGTGGTCGATGTGCGCAATGATCGAGAAATTTCTGATGTGATTCATCAACGAGAAGCGACAAGTAATTGAATTGAAACGGCGCGCACAAGAAAAAAGGGCGCGTCAAATGGTGACGCGCCCTGAACCAACAATCTTTGGCAACTGCGATGGTTGGAGCTTCATTGTAGGCAAAAAGGCCGCCAGGGAAAGCCTGCACTACCACGCCCAGAGCGCGTTGCCACCCTGCAACGCGTATTTTATGCACAACTTATTCACAGAAATGCCGAGTTCTTTGGGAACAAGTTGTGGGCGATCTGTGGAACACCTGTGCATGAAGAGTGACGATCCCATATCGTGATGTTACAAGCCTCGCATATACCATCAGCGCCGCAAAAACGCCCCGCATTCTATCCAAAGCTGTAGATAGACTTTTTTCTGCAGGCATCGCTGCCTGCAAGGGCCTTCCCAATGGGGCACCCCGGACCGACCAAAAGCCCCACTCCCGACTGCGGGATGGGGCTTTTCGGCATCCGGGGCCCGGACGCCATCAGCGCGCCGGGCGGATCAGCGCATACTGCGCCCAGTCGCCCCGCCGGAAGAGCACGTTGACGGGCTTGCTCTTGTCCGCCTTGGCCAGCGCCGCCTCGAAATCCTTGAGGCCCGTGATCTCCGTGTTGGCGATGCCCAGGATGACGTCACCCTCGCGCAGCCCGGCACGGGCCGCCGCGTCGGTGGCGGCGCTCACGCGCACGCCCCCCTTCACCTTGAGTTCCTTTTTCTGCGCGTCCGTCAGCTCCACGACCGCCAGCCCCAGCTGTTGCGCCGCAGGAGACGCCTTGGGCTTCGCGTTGCCGCGTTCATTGGCATTCGCGGCCACCTTCTCGTCGGGCTCGATCTCGGCCACGGTGATGGACAGATCGCGCGTGGAACCACGCCGGAACACGGTGACGGTGCTCTTGTTGCCCGGCTTGGTGTTGCCCACCATCCGTGGCAGGTCCGAGATCTTGTCGATGCCCTTGCCGTCGAAACGGGTGATGATGTCGCCCGCCTCCACGCCGGCCTTCTCGGCGGGCGAGCCTGCCTCGACCCCGGTCACCAGCGCCCCCTGGGGCTTGCCGAGGCCGATCGACTCCGCCACGTCCTTGGTCACCTGGCCGATCTGGACGCCGATGCGCCCACGGGTCACCCGCCCCGTGGCGCGCAACTGGTCGCTCACCCGGATGGCCTCATCGATCGGAATGGCGAAGGAAATCCCCATGAAGCCGCCCGAGCGCGAGTAGATCTGGCTGTTGATGCCCACGACCTCTCCGCGCATGTTGATCAGCGGCCCCCCCGAATTGCCCGGGTTGATCGCCACGTCGGTCTGGATGAACGGCAGATAGTCGCCCGTGTCGCGCTGCTTGGCGCTGACGATCCCGGCAGTCACCGAATTCTCGAGCCCGAACGGCGAACCGATGGCCATCACCCATTCACCCACGCGCAGGCGGTTCACATCTCCCACCTTCACCGCAGGCAGGCCCGTGGCCTCGATCTTGACCACCGCCACGTCGGTGCGCTTGTCCGAGCCCACGATCTTGGCCTTGAACTCCCGCTTGTCGGTCAGGGTGACGAGCACCTCCTGGGCACCCTCCACCACATGGGCATTCGTCATCACATAGCCGTCGGAAGTCAGGATGAAGCCCGAGCCCACGCCCCGGGGCTGCTCCTCATCCGGGCGCTGCGGACGCTGCTGGCGAGGCGCGTTGGGCATCGGCAGGCCGAAGCGCTTGAAGAACTCCAGCATTTCCTCGTCCATCGCGCCGGCGGCCGCCCGATCGGGCACCTTCTCCAGCGTGCGGATGTTGACCACGGCCGGCCCCACCTGATCCACCAGATCCGTGAAGTCGGGAAGACCCTGCACCAGGGACGGCGAGGAAGGCGTGGCCGCCTGGGCATGGAGGGCTCCGGCGGGCACCAGGGCCACGGCGCCTGCCAAGGCGAGCGCGCGGGCCAGGGCTTGAAACGGCAGCGTTCTACGCGGCATCGTGAGCATGAAAGACCTTTCCTTCTCTTCGTGCAAATCAGATATCTTGGTCAAAAAGTGACCGATGGTGTGAAGGCCAAGACCTTGTTTGGTTCCGGAGATCGTATCCGGCGGCCACCCCATCCGTGGAATGGAGCATCAGCGCAGGGGCTCGACCTGCTCTGCCAGCAACCGCAACGTTTCCTGGGGCACCTCGCCCACAGCCGTCAGCCACGTATCGCCCGCCACCTTCATGGCCAGCGTCTGGGTGGCACCCATGTCCATGCGCCTGGGCTCGCGCGCATGCCGGGCCGCGTCGTACGGCTCGAAGAAGAGGGAGACCGTCGCAAGGCCATCCGAAAAAATGCACTGCAGCGGCGGCAGGGCCATCGCCATCGGCATGGACGAAGCTTCGCGCTTGTAGCAATCGCCCGGCGAGAAGCCCGCGACAGGCTGGCGCATTTGCCAGCCCGCATCCTTCGCCGTGGTTTTGGCCAGAGGAATCGTCAGCACGCGGAACCCGCGCGTATCGTTCATCAGCGCCGCCAGTTGGGACACCGTGGGCGGCGCGTCGAAATCGAGCTGAGAAAAAGCGGCCTGCTCCAGAACCCGCCCCTGCGGCCCCAGGGTCTGCAGCTTGACGACCAGGCCACTCGTGCGCGCCGTCCATATGCGATAGCCGAAGCGCAACGCGTCTTTGGGCTGGAGCAAGACGATGTCGGCCTCCTGCCCCACCACTCGTTCGCTGCCCACCACCCGCGCCTGATAGTGGCTGGCCAGCGCCGCCCCCTCGGCCTGGGGAAGATGGGGAAAGAGGCCCGGCATGTCCCGCTGCTCCTCCTTGACCATCTGGGCCTGCGGCAGGAATGTGCGAACGAGGTCATCACGGCGGAACACGGTGCGCGGCGAGCCGTTCAACGCCTCGATACGCTCGATCTGCACCTTGCCATCGGTCGCATGCCAGATCCGCGAACTGGCCATGGCGCCCGAGGAGGACCAGACCACGAAGCTGCCGCTGTAGCTGTATTCGCGCGAAGCGCGGTGAATGCGCTCCATCCACTGCTGGATATCGGCCGGCGCCGCGGAGCGCAAGGCAACGGATGCCGGGCGCTCGGGCTCGGGGGGAGTCGCCCACACGTTCCCTCCCATCAGCGTGCATGCCAGCCATGCCGAAATCCAGAGACCGCATGTCCTGGCCGCGGGCCTTCGCGTGCTCACACAAGACCCGATGTCATGGTTCCTGGCCAACCCACTCCCTCCTGTCCCACCAATGCTCACCGCGCGGAAGTTTCGAACGTGGCGTTACGCAGAAATCCGGCCGGCATCTGCAGCGCGGACGCGCCCCCATACTGCTTGTGCGCCGCCAGCAACTCATCCAGCCGGGGATCCCTGAGCATCACTTGCTGGCTTCCCGCCACCTCCGTTGCGGCAATGGTGGCCCCCTGCACCTGCCCCGGCGCGGCAATGGACGCCAGTTGCGCACCGCCATCCGATTGCTGCAGTGCATTCAAGCCATTCCAGCCCAGAACCCCCACCGCCGCCAGGGACGCCAGACCAGCCACCATCTTCCAGCGGAATACCGCCGCGTTGGCCGCCTCATCCTGCGCTTCGATCGTCTTTGCCACGACCCGTGCCGGCTCGGGCAATTCCACGTGCGTGCGGTCCTGCTCCAGCTGCGAGCGAACCCGGGCCGCAAGCGACCTATCGGAAGGTTTGCCCAGGTCCGAGGAACGAAGGACGTCACCGACCAAGTGGTAGACCTCCCAATGGGCCCGGCCATCGTCGCTCTGAGCGTACGCGACCGCCTCGCTCCATTCCGCCCCTTGCAACTGGCCATCGGCCAGGGCGGAAAGTTGCTCACGCAGTTTCAGATCGTCTTTCATGCTAATCACCTGCTATCGTCGTTGCGCCTGGCAAGGCCGCCAGGCTCCCAACACCATCTCGTGTCACCAGCGTTTGCCGGACTGCTTTTCCAGCAGTGGGCGCACGCGGGCAGAGATGGCTTCACGCGCCCTGAAGATTCTCGAACGCACCGTCCCGATCGGGCAATTCATGGCGTCGGCAATTTCCTCATAGGTCAACCCCTCGATTTCGCGCAATGCCACGGCCTGGCGCAAATCCTCGGGAAGCGCATCCATCGCGGCATTCACCGCCGCCGCGATTTCCTGTGCAGCCAGGACGGTTTCCGGGGTTTCGTCGCTGGTTAGTTCATGTCCGATACGGGAAGTTTCATCTTCATCGTCACCTCCCCTCAGCGCATTTTCGGAAATCACCGGATTGCGCTTGATATCCATCAAGGCCTTCTTAGCCGTGTTGACGGCGATGCGGTAGAGCCACGTATAGAACTGGGCCTCTCCACGAAACTGGTGCAACGCGCGGTAGGCCCGCAGAAAGGTCTCTTGCGCAATGTCCTGCACAAGGTCGGAATCGCGCACCATGCGGCCGATCAGGCGCTCGATGCGGCGCTGGTATTTGATCACCAGCAGTTCGTATGCCCTGTGGTCGCCGGAAACCGTGCGCTCCACGAGCTGGATGTCGCTGTCGGCGGGAGAAGGCGGGGGCGTGGAAGCGTTCATGTATTCAATAGCTCATGCGCCGTCGCGATGAGCGGGAGGGATCGTCGAACCCTCGGCAGCGGGCTCCCGTTCGGGCCGGGAATATACCGCACGGCGCAACGCCGACCATGCGGCAGAGTCATTGCCCCGCTCAAGCCCCAGCCACACCGTACGGCCATCGAGGCCGAGCAGGCGGGCCAGGATGAAAAACTGCAGATCCAGTTGTATCTCCAGCCGCCCCAGGAGCTGCGCAGACGCGTTTCCCCGGTCCAGTGACCAATAAAGACCATCCCAGGACAACAGCCCTTCGGCCCAGCGATGAACGGTATGCCAAGCGGCCCCCGACACGGTGACCCAAAGTACGCAACCAAGCACTGCAGGCATCCAGTGGGACCCGCTCCCCGTCAGCACCCAGGCACTCCACAGCCCAAGCCCCAGGAGACTGACGCAGATCGCAAAAGCCGGCACACAGCGGCCGGCTCCCACGATATGGCGCACAGCCGGAGCATGGTGGGTCCGAACGGAATACGCCATGAGGGCGTGCAAGGCAACGTGGCGTTCAGCGACGGACTGCGCGCGTGGGATGGATCACATGCGGCGGAACACCAGCGTGCCGTTGGTGCCACCAAATCCAAAATTGTTCTTCACGGCGACATTCATCTTCAGATCGCGCGCTGTATTGGCACAGTAATCCAGATCGCACTCAGGATCTTGCTCGAAGATATTGATCGTGGGTGGCACCTTCTGGTCACGCAAGGCCAATACGGTGAAAACACTCTCGATACCGCCCGCCCCTCCGAGCAAATGGCCGGTCATCGACTTGGTGGAACTCACCACCATGCGCTTGGCATGATCTCCTAATGCCGCCTTGATCGCATTGGTTTCGTTGAGATCGCCCAGCGGGGTCGACGTGCCATGGGCATTCAGGTAATCGACCTCATCGGCATTGATGCCCGCATTGCGCAGCGCCGAGAGCATGGCCCGGCGCGGACCATCCATGCTGGGCGCCGTCATGTGCCCCGCATCGGCGCTCAGGCCATACCCGCAGAGTTCGGCATAGATCTTGGCGCCACGGGCCTTCGCATGCTCGTACTCTTCAAGAACCATCATTCCCGCCCCTTCACCCAGGACGAACCCATCGCGGTCCTTGTCCCATGGGCGAGAGGCCGTCTTGGGATCGTCATTGCGGGTCGACAACGCCCGCATGGCCGCAAAGCCACCGACCCCCAATGGAGAAACGGTGGACTCCGTGCCACCGGCGATGATCACATCGGCATCCCCATACTCGATCTTGCGCGCACCTTCGCCAATGCAATGCAATCCCGTAGTGCAGGCCGTGACGACCGAGAGATTGGGCCCCTTGAAGCCGAAGCGCATCGACACATGCCCCGCCACCATGTTGATGATGGATGCCGGCACGAAGAACGGCGTGACACGGCGCGGCCCCCGGCTTTCGAGTTCGGCGTGCGTGTTCTCGATCAGCGGCAGGCCGCCGATGCCCGACCCGATGATGCAGCCGATGCGGGTGGCCAGATCATCGTCCAGGGCTTCTCCCGTGGGCAAGCCCGCATCGCGCACCGCTTGATCCGCCGCAGCAATGCCGTAGTGGATGAACGTGTCCATCGCGCGTGCATCCTTGGCGTTGATGTAGGCATTCAGGTCGAATCCCTTGACCTCGCCTGCGATCTTGCAGGCAAAGTTCGATGCATCGAACTTGGTGATGAGATCGATACCGGACTGACCGGCCAAAATACGGGCCCAGGCTTCCGCCACCGTGTTACCGACGGGGGTGATGCAACCCAGGCCGGTCACGACGACGCGACGACGGCTCATGCGCTAAGACTCTTGTGTGCTGATCGGATCGGGAGATCCGGGATCGAAACCCGGACTCAGGCCTTCTGATGGGCGTTCGCGTAGTCGATGGCGTTTTGCACCGTCGTGATCTTCTCTGCGTCTTCGTCAGGGATCTCGATGCCGAATTCGTCTTCCAGCGCCATCACCAGCTCCACCGTGTCGAGAGAGTCAGCACCCAGATCGGCCACGAAAGCCTTTTCATTGGTGACTTGCGACTCTTCCACGCCGAGTTGTTCGGCGATGATTTTTTTGACACGTGCTTCGATATCGCTCATGGTTTCCCTTTGGGGGTTGTGAATGAATCCGCGATTCTAGCCGTATCGAGATACACCCCGAAATAGCCTGCCGGGCGGAACAACCGGCGTTAACTTGCTTCAATTACATGCACATGCCGCCATTGACATGCAACTCCTGGCCTGTCACGTACCCAGCCCCCTGGGATGCGAGGTATGCGACCGCCTGCGCGATGTCCGAGGGCTGGCCCATGTGACCCAGCGGAATCTGGGCCTGCAGCGCCTTGTTCTGCTCCTCCGACAACTCCGCCGTCATGTCGGTCCGGATGAAGCCGGGTGCCACGCAGTTCACCGTGATGCCCCGGCTGCCCAGTTCCCGGGCAAGAGCGCGGGTCATGCCGGCCACGCCGGCCTTGGCGGCAGCGTAATTGGCCTGACCCGGGTTACCGGATGCACCCACCACGCTGGTGATATTGATGATGCGCCCGAAGCGCTGCTTCATCATCGGGCGCATCACGGCCCTGCTGGCTCGAAACACTGCCTTGAGATTCGTGTCTAGCACGGCATCCCAGTCGTCGTCCTTCATGCGCATGGCGATCTGGTCACGCGTGATGCCGGCGTTGTTCACGAGCACGTGCACGCCACCATGCTCCTTGACGATGCCATCGACCAGTGCCTCCAGGGCTGCCGCATCGTTGACATCGAGCGCCGCCCCGCGGCATCCCTCGTGGGTCGCAAGCGCCTGGGTAATGCGCTGGGCCCCCTCGTCGGTGGTGGCGGTGCCGATGACACGGTAACCGCGCCCGGCCAGCTCTGCGGCAATGGCGGCACCAATGCCACGGGATGCCCCCGTCACGAGGGCGATCTGAGGAGAAGGGGTGTTATGGGTAGACATTGCGTTCACGCCAGCAATTCACGGGTTTCGGACAGGGATGCGGGGTCATACAAGGATCCGGCCGTCAGCGCGGAGTCGATGCGCTTGACCAAGCCCGTCAACACCTTGCCCGGACCGCATTCCACCACATGACTCACCCCACGCGCCTTGAGCGCCCCGATGCACTCCACCCACCGCACGGGCCCGAAAGCCTGACGATAGAGCGCGTCGCGGATCGCATCGGCATCTTGCAGGACAGCCACATCGACGTTGTTGACGACAGGAATCCGGGGAGCCGCCAAGGCCAGCTCCGCGAGTGCCGCCCGCAGCTTCTCGGCCGCCGGCTTCATGAGACTGGAATGGAAAGGCGCCGACACCGGCAGCAGCAGCGCACGCTTGGCGCCAGCGGCCTTGAGCAGCTCACACGCCTTCTCGACCCCCGCCTTGGTCCCCGCGATGACCGTCTGAATCGGGTCATTGAAATTGACGGCCTCCACGACATCCGCGCTGCCTTGCCCGAAGGCAGCAGAGGCGGCCGCGCAGCCTTCGATCACCTTGAGGGAGTCCAGCCCCAGGATGGCGGCCATGGCGCCCGTGCCCACGGGCACGGCCTCCTGCATGGCGGACGCACGCAGGCGCACGAGGGGCGCAGCCTGGGCAAGGGACAACACTTCCGCAGCCACCAGGGCCGAATACTCCCCGAGGGAATGCCCGGCGACCGCCGAGGGAGCCGCACCACCTTCGGCACGCCACACCCGCCATGCCGCCACGCCCGCCACCAGCATGACGGGCTGGGTATTGGTGGTCAGCGCCAACGCCTCCTTGGGCCCTTCATGGATCAAGCGCGCGACGTCTTCCCCGAGGGCGTCCGATGCTTCCTGCAAGGTTTGCGCCACCACAGGGTGGTCGCCCCAGGCATCGAGCATGCCCACAGACTGCGATCCCTGCCCCGGAAAGACAAATGCGAAATTTTTCGTTGTCATGAATGAGTTCAAGCAATAACAACCCCCGTCCGCACGGAGGGGGTTCGATGACTACAACGTCAACAGCACCGCGCCCCAGGTGAAGCCCCCTCCCACGCCTTCGAGCAGGAGGTTCTGGCCTGGGCGCACCTGCCCCGACCGCACGGCATGGTCGAGCGCCAAGGGAATGGACGCTGCCGAGGTATTGCCATGCTGGTCCACCGTGACCACCACCTTGTCCATCGGCAGTCCCAGCTTCCGGGCCGTGCTCTGCATGATGCGGATATTGGCTTGGTGCGGAATCAGCCAGTCGATGTCGGCATCCTTCAGGCCAGCCTTGTCCAGCACGGCCCGGGCGGCCTTTTCCAGCACGCCGACCGCCAGCTTGAACACCGCCTGCCCATCCATCTTGAGCAGCGGATCACCCAGGACCTGCCCGCCAGAGACGTTGCCCGGCACGCAGAGAATGCCCACATGGCTCCCGTCGGCATGCAGATCACTGGAAAGAATCCCGGGAGTGTCGGAGGCCTCCAGCACGACGGCCCCCGCGCCATCCCCAAAGAGGACACAGGTCGTGCGGTCATTGAAATCCAGCAGACGGCTGAACACCTCGGCCCCCACCACCAGGGCGCGGCGCGCGGCACCCGACTGGATCATGGAATCCGCCACCGTCAGCGCATAGACGAAACCGCTGCAAACCGCCTGCACGTCGAATGCCGGGCAACCATTGGCACCGAGCTTGTTCTGGAGGATGCAGGCCGTGGAAGGAAACACCATGTCCGGAGTGGACGTGGCGACGATGATGAGATCGATATCCCGGGGCTGGACCCCCGCGGCCTGCAGGGCCTGGCGGGCGGCCTCCAGCCCCAGATCGCTGCTGCACACATCCCGATCGGCGAAGTGCCGCGCGCGGATGCCCGTGCGCTCGACGATCCACTGGTCCGAAGTCTCGATGCCACGCCCCGCCAGTTCGGCCACGAGGTCGGCATTCGTCAGACGGCGGGGCGGCAGGCTGCTGCCAGTCCCTGTGATACGGGAATAACGTCTCATTAATCAGAGGCTCGAACGCTCAGGCAACGGGCTGGACATCGGCCGGCGCCAGAAGAGGAGCGGCATGCGCAACCCGCGTACGGACTCGGTCGAGCAGGTTGTTGCGGGCCGCATCATACGCGCGGTTCAACGCCTGCTCGAAAGCCATCGTGTCAGCGGAACCATGACTCTTGAAGACCAACCCCCGCAACCCCAGGAGCGCGGCACCGTTGTAGCGACGATGATCCATGCGCTGCATAAGCGCAGATAAGACCGGATAAGCAACAACCGCGGCCACTTTCGTGAAGATGCTGCGTTTGAACTCCTGCTTGAGCGCGCCGACGATCATCGAGGCGACCCCCTCGCTGGCCTTCAGCGCCACATTGCCCACAAAACCGTCACAAACGACGATGTCCACGGTGCCCTTGAAGATGTCATTGCCCTCGACGTTGCCATAAAAGTTGATATCGCCCGACTTGGCGGCAGAACGCAGCAGCTCACCAGTCTTCTTGATGATTTCATTGCCTTTGATGACCTCCTCGCCGATATTGAGGAGGCCGACGGTAGGCTCCGGTCGCTCTTCCTGCAATGCCGACACCAGCGCAGCCCCCATGACGGCGAACTGCACCAGATGTTCCGCGCTGCAGTCCACGTTCGCCCCGAGATCGAGCACGGTCGTGGCGCCCCCCTGGGCATTGGGCATCTGGGTGGCGATGGCCGGGCGGTCGATGCCATCCAGGGTTTTGAGAAGATAGCGAGCGATCGCCATCAAAGCGCCTGTATTACCCGCAGATACAGCAACCTGGGCGGCGCCCTCCTTGACTTGCTGGATCGCGACCCGCATGGAGGAGTCTTTCTTGCGACGCAAGGCCACCTCCACCGGGTCGTCCATGGAAACGACCTCGCTGGCCGGCACGACCACGGCGCGCTCATGCACGAAGCCGCTCAAGCCATCCGGCTGCCCCACCAGCAGAAGGCGCGCTTCAGGATGACGATCGAGGAATTGGCGGCACGCCGCCAGCGTGACGCGGGGGCCGTGATCGCCCCCCATGCAGTCAACAGCCAGTGTGATCATGGGCGACTTGGCGGGTCGCACGAACGGGACCCGAGGGAAAAATGGAGCTGCAGACAAGACAAAGGCCCGCGCTACCTATTGCGTAGCAGCGGGCCTTGGCGCGAGGAAGAAGGTCAGGCTTCAGACTTGTTCTTCAGCACTTGGCGGCCACGATAGAAGCCGTTCGGGCTGATGTGGTGGCGCAGATGGGTTTCGCCGGTGGTGGGCTCGACGGCAATGCCGGGCACGGTCAACGCATTGTGCGAACGGTGCATGCCGCGCTTGGAGGGAGACTTTTTGTTTTGCTGAACAGCCATGGTGGCTCCTGAGTCTTGAAGGGTTGGGTAAAACGCGATCAGCCCATAGAAGACACGAGGGGATTCGCGCGAAGCTCTCGATTATAGCCCAAAAGGTTTTTTCACCCTCCGGACTTGCCGGCCTTCAAGGAAGCCAGGGCCGCGAAAGGGTTGGGCTTGTCGGCATTGGCCTCTTCGAAATCCTCGTCGCTGGACGCCATGTGCACGGGCGCCGGGCACTCGTCGTGCCGTGGCACGAGGGGCATCACCATGAGCAATTCGTCTTCGATCAACTCGCGCAGATTGAACTCCCGGCTCATCGCGAGGAGGTCTTCCTCGCTTTCGTCGTCGAGCGCCTCGGCGGTGGCTTCGTCGGCCACGAAACGGAACTCGCGGTCCACCTCCAGCGGCACGTCCACCGGGCCGAGGCAGCGCTGGCAAGTCATCGGCAGGAAGGCCCTGACGACGAGCCGCAGCCAGACCTGCCCGCCGATGCCGTGCGTGGTACGCACTTCGCCATGGGCCTGCCAATCCACGATCAAATCGGGGTGCAGTCCTTTTGCCTCCTGCACCAGACGCTCATATTTCAAGAGCGAATCGTGGCCGGACAGATGACCGCCCGCCTGCGCGAATGCCTTGACGTCGAGGCGCTGGGGAGAGAATTCCTTGGTCATGGCGGCAGTGTAAGAGAATCGCCGCCATGCCCGACTCTCCCTCCCTGATCCGCCCGTTGGTACTGGGCTCGACGTCCCGCTACCGGCGCGAACTGCTGTCCCGGCTGGGCCTCGACTTCGATGTCGCAGCCCCCGATGTGGACGAAACACCCGCGCAGGGCGAGCCCCCCCGGGACCTCGCCCTGCGCCTCGCGCTCGCCAAGGCGCGGGCCGTGTCCGCTCGGCACCCCGGGGCCATCGTCATCGGGTCCGACCAGGTGGCAGACCTGGCGGGCGAGCCGCTCGGCAAGCCGGGCACCCATGAGCGCGCGGTGGAGCAACTGCAGCGGATGCGCGGCCGCGCAGTGGTCTTCCAGACGGCCCTGGCGGTGGTGTGCGTGGCCACCGGCTTCGAGGCCGTGGACATCGCGCCGGTGGAGGTCCGCTTCCGGGACCTTTCCGACGCGGAGATCGAGCGCTATCTGCGCACCGAGCAACCCTACGACTGCGCGGGCAGCGCCAAGAGCGAAGGCCTGGGCATCAGCCTGCTGGAAGCCATCGTGAGCGACGATCCCACCGCGCTCGTGGGGCTCCCGCTGATCCGCACCTGCCGCATGCTGCGCGCTGCGGGAATGGTGCTGCCATGACGGCGGACACGCCCTCTGGCGCGCCCCCGCACGGCGCCCTGTACCTCGTCCCCGCGCCGCTCGATTTCGGCTGCGATGCCCAGGCACCGCTGGAGGAAGCCCTGCCCGCCGGCACGCTGCAGGCGGCCGCGCGGCTCACGCACTGGGTCTGCGAGAACGCCAAGAGCACCCGCGCCTATCTCAAGCGCATCGATGCGCTCCACCCGCTGGCGGCGCCCCTGCAAGGCCAGCAGATCACGGAGCTGCCGCGCGAGGTCCACAAGAAAGGGGACCACGCGGGCATGGGCCAGGCGGCGCACTTCGACGCCCGGAGCCTGCTGGCGCCGGCGCTCGTGGGCCACGACATGGGCCTGGTAAGCGAGGCCGGCATGCCGGCCGTGGCCGACCCGGGCAGTTCGGTGGTGCGCGCCGCCCACGACCTGGGGCTGCGCGTGGTGCCGCTGGTCGGCCCCGTTTCGCTGCTGCTGGCCCTGGCGGCGAGCGGGCTCAACGGCCAGGGTTTCGCGTTCAACGGCTACCTGCCCCAGGATGCCGCCCAGCGCGCCCAGCGCATCCGCGAGCTGGAGGCCATCGCCCTCAAGCAGGGCCAGACCCAGCTCTTCATCGAGACGCCCTACCGCAACGCCGCGCTGTGGCAATCCCTGGTGCAGGCGCTGCAGGCCAACACCCGCCTCGCGATTGCCAGCGGCCTGACCCTGGCACACGCACGCACGTCGAGCCGCCTGGTACGCCAGTGGCGGCAACAGCCGGAGCCCCCGGACAACCGCACGCCCGCGGTATTCGCCATCGGGCGCTGAACACCTGCCGCCATGCCACGCCACGCCCTGTCGATTGCTACTATTTTCATAGCATACTTTGCAATAAATACGGCGACATACGCGATCATTCGCTGCGAAATGGACGGTCAGGCCGTCAATCCGGCCCATGGCGCCGAGTTGGCCGGGCGGTCCGGCCTGCTGCAGTGCCGGGAACAGGACACGGGCCGCCTGCAGCGCGAACAGACCCTGCGGGAGGGCCGCTTCGTGGGGCCGGAGCGCTTTTTCGACCGGGAGGGTCGGCTCCTGCGCGAGCGCAGCGTGAACGAGCGCGGCAACAGCGAAGGCCGGGTGGTGGAGTTCTGGCCCGACGGCCGCGTGCGGCGCGAGGAGTTTGCCGTCAATGGCCGCACCCAGGGGCTGGTGCGGAGCTTCGACAGCCAGGGCCGGCTGGAACGGCTCACCTTCCATGGCGAGGGGCGCGAACTCTTCTCCGCCAGCTACAACCCGGCGGGCCAGCCCACGCGGCTGCTCTGCCCGGCCAGCAGCGTCACCCTGGAAGACCGCCCCCTGTGCGGCTTCGGCCCCGGCGGTGCCGCCGACACCGTGCTCTACACGGCCGACGGCGGCAAAGCCGCCCAGCGCCGCTACGAGAACGGGCGGCTCATGGCCGCCTCCGAGTGGAATGCGCGGGGGGAACTGGCCACGCAGTGGCTTTTCGAGCAGGGCCGCCGCGTGCAGCGCAGCTTCAGCGCCGAAGGCCCGGCCGGCACGGGCACCCTGCCCGCACCCGTGCGCCGCGAGGAGCGGATCTACGAACCCGACGAGCGCCCGCTGACCGACCGCGGCGGGCAACCGGCCACCCTGCGGCGCTGGAGTGCCGGCGGCCAGCTCATCGAGCAGATCGGCTACACGGCCGGCCGCGAGACGCTCCAGGAACGCTGGTACGCCAACGGCGAGCGCCGCGAGCGCACCGTGCTGACGGGCACCGGGGACGCCGCCCGGCTGCAGAGCGAACTCTTCAACGACGAAGGTCGGCTCACGCACCGCAGCCTTTTCACGGCCGACCGGCGACCCACGGGCGTGCAGCAGCGCTTCCATGCCAACGGCCGCCTGGCGCGCGAGGAAACCTTCAGCGCCCCCGACAACCGGGGCCGCACCCGCATCGAGGCGCGCAAGGAGTGGTCTGAGGACGGCGAGTTGATGGCGGACGACATCCTGCTGGAAGACGGCTCGCGCCAGCGCAAGGCGGGAGCGGCGGCTTCGCCCCCATAAAGAAAGAAGGGGCGCCCGATGGCGCCCCTTCTTTCTTGCCGGATGCGGCGGAAGCGACGAACGGCGCTTCAGCGCACGGCCGGCACGCTCTTGATGGCGCGCATCGCGGTTTCGCCCATGGCCGCGCCGAACTTCTTCACGAGGCGCTCGGCCACGTTGTCGCGGCGCGTGTAGTCGATGATCTCTTCGGCCTTGACGACTTCGCGGGCCACGTAGTCCAGGTTGCCCAGATGGTCGGCGAGGCCCATCTCGACGGCCTGCTGGCCGGTCCAGAACAGGCCGCTGAAGGTGTCGGCCGTGGGCTTGAGGCGATCGCCCCGCCCTTGCTTGACCACGTGGATGAACTGCTGGTGGATCTGGTCCAGCATGGCCTGCGCGTAGGCGCGCTGCTTTTCGGTCTGGGGGCTGAACGGATCGAGGAAGCCCTTGTTCTCGCCGGCGGTGAGCAGGCGGCGCTCCACGCCGAGCTTCTCCATGGTGCCCGTGAAGCCGAAGCCGTCCATCAGCACGCCGATGCTGCCCACGATGCTGGCCTTGTCCACGAAGATCTGGTCCGCGCCGGCGGCGATGTAGTAGGCGGCCGACGCGCAGGTCTCCTCGACCACCGCGTACACCGGCTTGTTGTACTTGGCCTTGAGGCGCACGATCTCGTCATTGATGATGCCGGCCTGCACCGGGCTGCCGCCCGGGGAGTTGATCAGGAGCACCACGGCCTGCGAGCCCGAGTCCTCGAACGCGCTGCGCATGGCGGCCACGACGAACTCGGCGCTGGCTTCCGCGCCCGAGGCGATCTCGCCCTTCACATCGACCACGGCCGTGTGGGGCGTGCTCTTGCTCGGGGCGGCCATGTCGCGCGCCAGCAACACCCAGGCCACCGCGACCAGGAACACCAGCCAGGCCATGCGGGTGAAAACCCTCCAGCGGCGCGCGGAACGCTGCTCCCTGAGGGTGGCGAAGACCAGTTTTTCGAGGACGTCGCGCTCCCAACCCGGCGCCTTGCCGGCGGATGCCTCGGCATCTTTCACTCCTTTTTCAGGAGCAGGCTTCGCCCACAGATCGGGAGTGGGCGGCGGATTTTGTCCCAGGCCGGATGGCTCGTTCCGGGTCGGATCGGTCATGTGATTTCTCAGAATTCCACGGGTTGCACGTGGCGGTCAGTATGCCAGCGCACCATCCCGAGCTCTTCCGAAATCGCGATCTTCACGAGTCCGCCACGGCAGGGGCCGCCCGCGCACTCGCCGGTATCGGGGCGGTAGGCGGCGCCGTGCGTGGCGCACAGCAGCCATTGGCCGCTGTCGTCGAAGAAGCGGTTCGGCTGGTAATCCATCTCCATCGCCACATGGGTGCAGCGGTTCAGGTAGGCCTGGGGCCGGCCCTGGTGGCGGATGGCGAACGCGCGGCAGGGCTGGCCGGCATACACCACGTCGAACGGCACGGCGAGGCCGCCATCGATCAGGTCGGCGCTGGCGCACAGGGCAACGGGCTGGCCGGCGGGAGAAGCCATGCGGGCGATCCGGGCGGCGGTCAGCCGTTGAGCACCAGCCAGTCGTGCAGGTCGCGCACCGAATGGGCGACATGCAGCGGCGCCAGCGCATGGAAGCCGGAAGGCTCGTGGGCGCCATAGCTCACGCCCACGCTCGCGCAGCCGGCCGACACGGCCATCTGCAGGTCGTGCGTGGTGTCGCCGATCATGAGCAGCCGCTGCGGCGCCACGTCGAACTCGGCCATCAGCTCCTGCAGCATGAGCGGATGGGGCTTGCTGGCCGTTTCGTCGGCCGTGCGGGACGCATCGAACATGCCGCGCAGCACCTTGGCATGCAGCACCTCGTCGAGCCCGCGGCGGCTCTTGCCGGTGGCCACGGCCAGCAGGTGGCCGCGCGACCGCAGGTCTTCCAGCATGGGCAGCACTCCATCGAACAGGCTCAGGTCGTCCTGGTGGCGCGCGTAGTGGTAGCCATAGCGGCTGCGCAGTTCGGGGTATTTCTCGGGCGGCACGTGGGGCGCGGCGTGCGCCAGCGCCTCCATCAGGCCCATGCCGATCACCCAGGCCGCGTCGCGGTCGCTGGGCGCCTGCCCGCCAACGTCGCGCACGGCATCCTGGATGCAGCGCACGATGATGGCGGTGGAGTCGAACAGCGTGCCGTCCCAGTCGAAGGCGATCAGGTCGAAGCGGCGGGGGCGGGATGCGGACATGGCGGGCGGGAGTCAGGTGGGGATGGCGGCGAGGAAGCCGGCCAGCTCCGGCGGCAATTCGGCATGCAGCTCGATGCGCTCGCCGCTGGCGGGGTGGCTGAACTGTAACCGCCACGCATGCAGGAACATGCGCTTGAGGCCGTGCTTGTGCACGCGGCGGTTCAGGTCGAAATCGCCGTACTTGTCATCCCCCACGATGCCATGCCCCTGGCTGGCCAGGTGCACGCGGATCTGGTGGGTGCGGCCGGTCTTGATGGTGACCTCCAGCAGGGTCATGGCGGGCAGGCCCTCGGCCGGACGGGCCGCCGCGCGGGAGCGCACCCGCACGAGGGTGATGGAGCGCATGCCATCGGGGTCGTCCGCCGTGGTGACGCGCACGCGGCGCTCGCCATCGGCCTGCAGGTATTTGTGCAGGGGCGCGTCGATCACCTTGAGCCGCTCGGGCCAGTCCCCGGCCACGAGGGCCAGGTAGGTCTTGCCGGTCTCCCGCTCGCGGAACTGGTCCTGCAGGTGGGTGAGCGCCGAGCGCTTCTTGGCCACGAGCAGGATGCCCGAGGTCTCGCGGTCCAGCCGGTGCACGAGTTCCAGGAAGCGCGCCTGCGGCCGCGCCTGCCGCAACTGCTCGATGACGCCGAAGCTCACGCCGCTGCCGCCGTGCACCGCCACGCCGGCGGGCTTGTCCAGGGCAATCAGGTGATCGTCTTCCAGCAGCGGCGGGAATTCGCGCGCCGGAGCGGGCCTCTCGGCCTTCTCGGCAGCCTTCTCGGATACGCGCACGGGCGGCACGCGCACGATGTCGCCGGCCTCGACGCGGGTGTCGGCCTGGGCGCGGCCCTTGTTGATGCGCACCTCGCCGCTGCGGATGATGCGATAGACGTGGGTCTTGGGCACGCCCTTGAGTTCGCGTATCAGGAAATTGTCGAGCCGCTGGCCGGCGAATTCGGCATCGACCTCCACCATGCGCACCGTGGCGGGGCCGGGAGAGTTGGCGGCCGGGGGGCGGCCGGGCGCCGGTTTGGCCCCTATAATGTGTTTCACCTGTGCGACGTTGTGTAAGTGGTTGATTTGTCTGGAGTTTAGTCCACCCAACCCTGCAAGCCGCCCGGGCAAGGTCGATGCCAACGGGCGTCGTGCGCGCAGATCGCAGGCCCGTTGCCTGCGAAGGCCCGCATTCCGCACGGCCGGCTGACGAATTGAAACATCCAAACGGAATCCCCAGCCGGCAGGCCATCTCCTCTCCGAGACTGCCCTGCCGCGGATCAAAGCGAAAAACATGTTGGCGCTGATGGCTTGGTTCATGGTCCTGTGGCAGAGGCAAGCGCCTCTGGTATGGGCCATCCGCATGCCGGAAGCGCCTGCGTGGCGTGCGCTACCAGCCACCTTCTTCATGGCACCCAGGCACGCCTTCTCCATCGCCCCCATCCACGCCCCACCTCCCCGGCTGCCAAGCTAGATGCTTCGCGGCCGCCTGGCTTCAGCGGCAATTCCCCTCGTTTCAGTGCGTCGGCCCTGGCATCCATGGCTCCTGGAGAGCCTGTGTCATCGGTTGAACCCCCACGGGACGCATGCAGCCCCCTGCTGCGCAGCGTCCCGTACGCAACGAAAAAAGGAAACGCATCATGAAGCGGATGCTCATCAACGCCACGCAGCCCGAAGAACGGCGCCTGGCCATCGTGGACGGCCAGAAGCTGCTGGACTACGAGATCGAGATCGAAGGGCGTGAACAGCGCAAGGGCAACATCTACAAGGCCGTCGTCACGCGCGTGGAGCCCAGCCTGGAGGCCTGCTTCGTCGACTACGGCGAGGACCGCCACGGTTTCCTGCCGTTCAAGGAAATCTCCCGCCAGTATTTCGCCGAGGGCGTCTCGCCCAGCCAGGCGCGCATCAACGACGTGATCCGCGAGGGCCAGGAGCTGCTGGTCCAGGTCGAGAAGGAAGAGCGCGGCAACAAGGGCGCGGCGCTGACCACCTTCGTCAGCCTCGCGGGCCGCTACGTGGTGCTGATGCCCAACAACCCGCGCGGCGGCGGGGTCTCGCGCCGCATCGAGGGCGAGGACCGCGCCGAACTGAAGGAGGCGATGGACCAGCTCGAATACCCCAAGGGGATGAGCATCATCGCGCGCACCGCCGGCATCGGCCGCTCGGCGCCCGAACTGCAGTGGGACCTGAACTACCTGCTCAAGCTCTGGACCGCCATCGACGGCGCGGCCAAGGGCGGCAAGGGCGCGTTCCTGATCTACCAGGAATCGTCGCTGGTGATCCGCGCGATCCGCGACTACTTCAACAACGACATCGGTGACATCCTCATCGACACCGACGACATCTACGAGCAGGCGCACCAGTTCATGGCGCACGTGATGCCCGAGCATGCCGCCAAGGTCAAGCGCTACCGCGACGACGCGGCCCTGTTCAGCCGCTTCCAGATCGAGCACCAGATCGAATCCGCCTACGCGCGCACGGTGCAGTTGCCCAGCGGCGGCGCCATCGTGATCGACCACACCGAGGCGCTCGTCTCGGTGGACGTGAACTCCGCGCGCGCCATCAAGGGCGGCGACATCGAGGAAACCGCCACGCGCACCAACCTCGAAGCCGCGGATGAAGTCGCGCGCCAGATGCGCCTGCGCGACCTGGGCGGCCTGATCGTGATCGATTTCATCGACATGGAAGAGGCCAAGAACCGCCGCGAGGTCGAGAACCGCCTGCGCGACGCGCTGCGACAGGACCGCGCCCGCGTGCAGTTCGGCACCATCAGCAAGTTCGGCCTCATGGAGATGAGCCGCCAGCGCCTCAAGCCCTCGCTGAGCGAGGGTGCGCACATCCGCTGCCCGCGCTGCGACGGCTCGGGCCACGTGCGCGACACGGAAGGCTTCTCGCTGCAGATCCTGCGCATGATCCAGGAGGAGTCCATGAAGGACAACACCGCCGCCGTGCACTGCCAGGTGCCGGTGGAAGTGGCCTCGTTCCTGCTCAACGAGAAGCGCACCGAGATCGCCAAGATCGAACTCAAGCAGCGCGTGAGCGTGCTCATGGTGCCCAACAAGACCATGGAGACGCCCAAGTACAAGCTCGAGCGCCTCAAGCACGACGATCCGCGCCTGGACCACATCACGGCCAGCTACACGCTGGCCGAGGAGATGGAAGACCCCACGACCGTCACGCGCCGCTCGCAGGAGCCCACCAACAAGCAGACGCCCGTGATCAAGGGCGTGCTGCCCGACGCGCCCGCACCGATCGCCGAGCCACGCCCCGAGCCGACGCGCACGGGCGGCGCGCGCTCCGGCGCGGCGGCGGCCCCTGCCGCGGCCCCCGCACCGGCACCCGCGCCAGCGCCGGCGGCCCCGCAGGAGCAGGGATTCTTCGCATGGCTGCGAAGCCTCTTCGGCTTCGGCGAAACCCGGCCCGCACCGGTGGCCGCGCCGGCGCCGGCACCTGCGGCCGAGCCGCCGCGCGAAGGACGCCGTGACGGACGTGGCGGCCGGCGCGGTGGCGAGCGCAATGGCCGCGACGGCGGCCGGGACGGACAGCGCGATGCACAGCGCGAGAACGGCGGCGCGGAAGGCCGTGGCCGCCGGGGCGAACGCAGCGAGCGCCCGGAGGGCGAGGCCCCGCGCAACGGCCGAGGCCCGCGCGACGGTGAAGGCCGCGAAGGCCGCCAGGGCCGCGACCGTGAGAACGGCCGCGATGCGGGACGCGACAACGGCCGCGACGCCCTCCCCCGGGGCGAAGGAGAACTGGCCCCCCGGAATGGTCGTGAAGGCCGCGAGGGCCGTGAAGGTGGCCGGGGCCGCGACCGCCGTGACGGGGCCGATGCGCAGCGCCAGCCCCTGGCCGGCGCCGATGCGGCCCTGCCCCTGAACGCCGCCGAGGTGTCCGTGGACCACGGCGCGGCGCAGGAGCGCCAGGACCGCGCCGAGCGCGGCCCGCGCAATGGCGAGCGCCGCGAACGCCGGGAGCGCGGCGGCGAGCGCCGCGAACGCAGCCCGCGTGGCGACGAAGCCCAGGCCGAGTTCGTGGACACGTCGCCGCTCGCGACGCTGCCCGATCTGGACCTGAACGTGGGCGAATCCACGGCAGCGCCGGACGACGAGCCGCGCCGCGAACGCCGCTCGCGCGACCGCTACGGACGCGACCGCCGCGAGCGCGGCGACCGTGCCCCGCGCGATGGCGCCGAGGCCGAGCCGGTGCAGGCGGACGCCCCGCACTCCCCGTCCGTCCCGCAGGAGGACGACGCCCCGCAGGAGCCGCAACGCCGCAGCTATTTCAACAGCGCCCCCGCGCCGGCGGCCGAGCCGGCCCCGCAGGCCGCAGCACCGGCTCCGGTCGTGGCGGAAACGGCCGTGGCGGCGAGCGTGCCCGCCCCCGTGGCGGCTCCGGCCCCCGTGGCAGCTCCAGCCCCCGTGGCGCCCACGGCACCTGCCGCAGCGGCTCCGGCAGCGGGCATGCCGCGCGTGTCGGCCTTCACGCTGCCCGTGGATGAGCTGAGCCGCATCGCCGAAGGCTCCGGCCTGCAGTGGGTGAACTCCGATGCCGGGAAGATCGCTGCCGCCCAGGCCGCCATCGCCGCGGAGCCTCGCCCGGTCCACGTGCCGCGCGAGCGGCCCCCGGTGGTGGTGGTCGACGAAGGCCCGCTGGTGCTGGTGGAAACCCGCCGCGACCTGCGCGACCTGAAGCTGCCGTTCGAGCAGCAGGCCTCCGCCTGACGGCAAGGGCCCTCCGCCCGCAGGCGCCGCCTGGCGCCTGCGGGCGGGCTTCTTTTTCCGGGACGGGGCATGCGCCAGGCACGGCGCCCTCCGCGCGGCCCCCGGGCCGCCCTCCCCGCCGCCCGTCCCGCTCTCCCCCGATCCCCCGGACCCGAGCGCCCATGCTGTTCCTGCTGTCCCCCGCCAAATCCCTGGACTACGACACGCCGCTGCCCGAAGGGCTGGCGCACACGCTGCCGCCGTTCATTCCCGAGTCCACGCGCCTGATCGAGGTGCTGCGGCGCCAGTCGCCGCAGCAGATCGCCTCCCTGATGGACATCAGCGACGCGCTCGCCGGGCTGAACGTGGCGCGCTACGCCGCGTGGTCCCCGAAATTCAGCGCCGCCAACGCGCGGCAGGCCGCGCTGGCCTTCAATGGCGACGTGTACGAGGGCCTGCAGGCCCACGGCCTCGGCCACGAAGACCTGCAGTGGGCGCAGGACCACCTGGCCATCCTGAGCGGCCTCTACGGCGTGCTGCGCCCGCTCGACTGGATGCAGCCCTACCGCCTGGAGATGGGCACGCGCCTGGCCACGGAGGCCGGCGCCAACCTCTACCAGTTCTGGGGCCCGCGCATCGCGGAGCACCTGAACCGGCGCCTCGCGGCCGACGCCACGCCCGTGGTGGTCAACCTCGCATCGCAGGAATACTTCAAGTCCGTGGACACGCGCGTGCTCAAGGCCCGCGTGATCGAATGCGTGTTCGAGGACTGGAAGGGCGGCCGCTACAAGATCATCAGCTTCCACGCCAAGCGCGCGCGCGGCCTGATGGCGCGCCACGCCATCCAGCGGCGCATCGCCACCCCGCGCCAGCTCGAAGGCTTCGACCTCGAAGGCTATGCCTTCGCCCCTGCCGCCTCGGCGCCTGAGCGGCTCGTCTTCCGCCGCAAGACCTCGGAGTAACGCCCCGCGGAAAGACCGCATTCGGCGACCGAGTTTCCCGCGGGCGGTACCTTCCCGCTTCCCACCGGCCTTTCGCAGAGATCCACCCGCCATGTCCGCCACACGCCCCAGCACCTCGCCCGCGCATGCCGACGACAAGGACGCAGCGCTCTCCAGTTCCATCACGCCTGAATTGCGCACCTGGATCATCGCGCAGGCCCAGGCCGGCTTCACGGCATCCGTGGTGCTGCAGTCCATGCTCGACGCGGGCTGGAGTCCGGAAGTGGCCACCTATGCGATGGAGCACGTGCTGCGCGACCACCTCGAAGCCCTGGCCGTCGAGCAGGGCCAGCCCGCCGGCTCGCGCGTGCCCGAGCCCGATCTGGCGGACGCGCCCGGCTCCATCGACGTGGGCGACCGCCACGTGGAAGTGCTCATGGCCCTGGCTCAGCCGCGCATCGTGCTGTTCGGCAACCTGCTCTCGCCCGAGGAATGCGAGGCCCTGATCGACGCGGCCCGCCCCCGCATGGCGCGCTCGCTCACCGTCGCCACGCGCACGGGCGGCGAGGAGGTGAACGGCGACCGCACCAGCAACGGCATGTTCTTCCAGCGCGGCGAGAGCCCGGTGGTGGCGCGGCTGGAAGAACGCATCGCCCGGCTGGTGAAGTGGCCCCTGGAGAACGGCGAGGGCCTGCAGGTGCTGCACTACCGGCCCGGCGCCGAATACAAGCCGCACTACGACTACTTCGACCCCGCCGAGCCCGGAACGCCCACCATCCTGCGGCGCGGCGGCCAGCGCGTGGCCACGCTGGTCATCTACCTCAACAACCCCGAGAAGGGTGGCGGCACCACCTTCCCCGACGTGCACCTGGAGATCGCCCCGCGCCAGGGCAACGCGGTGTTCTTCAGCTACGAGCGCCCCCACCCGTCCACACGCACGCTGCACGGTGGGGCGCCCGTCGTCGCGGGAGACAAGTGGATCGCCACGAAATGGCTGCGCGAGGGCCGTTTCGAATGAAATCGCCTCCATGTCGCCGTATTTTCTACATAGTTTGCTATTAATAAAGTAGCAATCTCCACGAAACCCCATGAGCACTCCCGACCAATCGCAGCTGGGCCGCGCCGCCGCCTATGCCGACCAGTACGACGCCTCGCTGCTTTTCCCCCTGCCGCGGAAGCCCAAGCGCGACGAGATCGGCATCACCGGTGCGCCGCCCTTCTTCGGCGCGGACCTCTGGACCGCGTTCGAGCTCTCGTGGCTGAACCCGCGCGGCAAGCCGCAGGTGGCGATCGCGCACGTCACCGTGCCCTGCGAGACGCCGAACATCGTGGAGAGCAAGTCGTTCAAGCTCTACCTGAACAGCTTCAACGGCACGCGCTTCGCCGACGCGGCCGAAGTGCAGGCGCGCCTCCGCGCCGACGTGAGCGAAGCGGTCTGGCGCGGCGCGCAGCACCCGGCCACGGTGGGCGTGAAGCTCGTGCTGCCCGAGATGTTCGACCGCGAGCCCGTGCAGGAGCTCGACGGCCTGCTGCTGGACCGGCTGGACGTGGAATGCACGCAGTACACCCCGGCCCCCGAACTGCTGCACGCCCAACACGGCGAAGCCCCCGTCACCGAGACCCTCGTGAGCCATCTGCTCAAGAGCAACTGCCTGGTGACCGGCCAGCCCGACTGGGGCAGCGTGCGCATCCAGTACAGCGGCGCGCAGATTGACCAGGCGGGGCTGCTGCAATACCTCGTCAGCTTCCGCAACCACAACGAATTCCACGAGCAGTGCGTGGAGCGCATCTTCATGGACCTGTGGACGCGCTGCCGGCCCATCAAGCTGTCGGTGTACGCACGCTACACGCGCCGGGGCGGGCTGGACATCAACCCGCTGCGCACCAGCCACCCGCAGGCCCTGCCGCCCAACGTGCGCACGGCGCGGCAATAGGCCGGCCGGGCGCGGGCCCCGCCCGCAGGGCAATGCCAGTCAGATAAGCCCTTGGAAGTCTGATGGGAGCTAAAAAGGGAACGTGTGCAACACGTTCCCTTTTTGCTTTGCGCCTGCTCGAAAACACCCTGACCCAAACCCTGCAACAAGCCCCCAACGATAGCCTGGGGGAGCTGGCGCAGTTGATCGACAACGAGTGGATCACCCAAGCCCTTGCCGCCAGCGGCAAGGCCAGCATCCGCAGGCGCAAGCTTCCAGCCGAGCACGCCATCTGGCTGGTCATCGGCTTGTCGCTATATCGGCAACTGCCGATGTGGCAGGTGGTGCAGCAGCTGTCCTTGAGTCTGGGCGGCAACGATCTGCCC
>NZ_QLTA01000018.1:19689-83815 GCF_003269065.1 Paracidovorax anthurii | reverse complement strand
AGACGCTGACATACGACCAAGGGCGCGAGATGGCGCGCCATCGCGAACTGGCGCGCGACACCAACATGCGCGTGTACTTCTGCGATCCGCACAGCCCCTGGCAGCGCGGCAGCTGCGAGAACACCAACGGACTGCTGCGCCAATTTCTGCCCAAGGGCACGGACCTGTCGGTCTACAGCCAAGACGAACTGGACTCCATTGCCGACCTGCTGAACAACCGGCCGCGCGCCACGCTCGACTGGCGCAGCCCCATTCAAGCTATGCGCGATCTCGTGCAAGGTATGGCTGAGCAACGCGACGCGACAATCCATTAATCGATCAGCAAATGCCGGATGTTGCATTTCGGTTTTGAGACCGCCCATTTTTCCAAGATGCCTTGCCCATTTTTTAGGCGGCTCCGGCCTGCCAATGACTGGATCGGCTCCTAGTCGGGAAGAATTTCACCTCGCCTGGGCGATGGATGCAGCAGAAACCGCCTTGCCGGCGCAATCCACCCTGCTTTACTGCGGACGGCATGGCTCGGCGGGCGGTGGCGGGCAGGTGGAGCTTCAACATCGGGATCGATAACCCCACAGCCGTCCCTCACAGGCCTGCGCCCACGCCCCTCGGCCCTGCGCCCGGTAAACATCCACCCAGGTGATGCCATGCCAAGCATCGTGTGGCGTCAAGCCATCCAGGTTCTGATGCGGACGGATTTCGTTGTAGGAGCTGGTGAATCCGGCCGGCCAGTGTCCTTGGCAGTCCTCCAGGCGTCAGGTGCATGGATCGCAGAACGGGCTTGAGCGTGCTGAAGAGCCGTTCAATCCGGCTGTTCTGCCATGGACATCCTAGCGCGCTGCGCTGGTGCCGAATGCCTATTAGGCCCAATGCAGTGCGCCAGAGCCGGCTGGTGAGCACGGCCTCGTTGTCGGTGCGGATGGCATGGGGTTTGCCATGGTGCCCGATAGCAATCAGCAGATGTCCGAGCAAGGTCCAGGTGCATTTGCCCGGCAGGGCCTGCAGCTGAACGTAGAGGCGCGAGCCATGATCCATGGCTGCCCAGGATGTTCACGCGGGTGTCGTCAGGCCCCGGCACGCTGCTCAGGTTTAATGCCCTAGGTGTGGTTGGGGCCACGGGCCAGGGCGCACGCCGTTGCACTGCCCGGCGCATCCCGGTCAGATGCTCGGCATGCTGCACACGGCATTGATAGACAAAGGTCTTGCCGATGGCGAGCCGGTGGCCGTGGAGTCGATTGAACACGTGGGCGATTTGGTGTCCGCTGGGGATGTGCAAGCTCAGGTGCAGGACTTGGCGCACGACCCATTCGGACTTGCGTCTGCCTTGGTGCGCAGGGTGCCACGCACGAAGCTTGAATAAAAACCCCGGGATGTCGCCGTATTCTTTGAATAGTTTGCTATAAAAAGAATAGTGATTTGCCACGCTGGCGCATAGACTCGAAGGTGGGCGGCGGAACGGTGGACTACACGTACGTGTACAACCGGGCGGGCGATCTCACGCACGAGGGCCGCGGGCCAGCGCATCCAGACCCGGGACAACACCCTGGGCCAGACGATGCGCTACGGCGATGATCTGCCGGCACCGCCGAAGGGCTTTCAGCCGGAGCGAAGCATTGATGGCCGATCAAGCGCATCAAATTCGATGATTTCAACCATAAAATGTAATGAGACGCATTATTATTAATGAGTGCGCTTGCTCATCACCCGATGTCCAATCGCGATGCCATCGCAGGCCGCCCGGGGGCGGCCTTTTTCAACCAGCCTGGAGACCTTCGGATGACCGATGCGTGCGTATTGACCGGTGTTCCGCAGACGATGCTGTGGACGCTCCACAACCGTGCTACCGAGGCCTTGCGTCCCAACGGCTGGCTGAGGGATGCCGAGGCTGTCCGCATCTATCGGTCCATTCCTTACGACTACGACCGGGACTTTGGTCCTCCCGATGCGTCGCATGCCACGCGCTCGGCGATGTTCGACGATGCGCTTCGGCCGTGGCTTGCGGCCCATCCCGGGGGGATGGTCGTCGAGCTGGGCAGCGGGCTGGAAACCCAGTTCCAGCGCTGCGACGACGGCCAGGTGCGCTGGCTGTGTGTGGATGTGCCGGAGGCCATCGCCGTGCGCGAGCGCTATCTGCCGGCCAGCGAGCGCTGCCGGCATCTGGGGCTGTCGGCGCTCGATCCCGCGTGGCTGGACGAGGTCGATCCGTCGCGCGGGATCTTCATCACCGCGCAGGGCCTGTTCATGTATTTCGAGGAAGCCGATGTGCGCCGCCTGGTGGCGCTCATCGCCGAACGCCTGCCCGGGGCAGAGCTGATGTTCGACGTGATTCCCCGCTGGTTTTCGCGCAAGACGCTGCAAGGCCTCAGCCGCACGCCGCATTACCAGGTTCCACCGATGCCCTGGGGCCTGGATCGCCATGAGATCGCGCCGTTGCTGCACAGCTGGAGTCCCCGCATCGCTCGGGTGGAGGAAGAGCCCTACCGGCGCTTTCGTACCTTCCCGGCTTGCCTGGCTCCCGTGATCGCGAAGCTGCCCTGGCTGGGGCGCTACGTTCCGAGCATCGTGCGCCTGGGAGTGGCGCAGCCGTAGGTTCCGCAAGGGGCATCGCGCCCGCAGGCGGCCGTTCGGCGGCGCGCATCCGGAACTCCCGCGCGCGGTGTTCCGGGGAGCGCAGGCTGAAGCCGCCGTGGTTGCGCGATCCTGGAGCCGCCGTTTTCGGCAGGGCTCCCGTGGCCGGATGGCCAGAGGGCGGTGCTCCCGGCAAGGGGGCACCGTGCAGCGCTCCCTGCCGGGCCGCAGGTCTTCGCGGCGATCAGGCCTGGAGGGGTTCAGGTTCCGCACGCTCGCCGGGCCCCGTCCGCAGGCGCAGGTGGCGCGACACCGATGCCAGTTTCTCGCAGGTTTCCGTCCACTCCCTGTCCGGCGTGGACGAGGGCACCAGCCCGGCGCCGGCCTGCAGCCAGCAGCGGTCGCCGTCGCGGTAGGCAGAGCGCAGCACCAGCGCGGCGTCCATCGCGCCGTCGCTGCCCACCAGCATGACGCAGCCGCTGTAGAGGCCGCGGGGTGCGCGCTCGTGGCGCCGGATGCTGTCCAGGGCCTCGCGCTTGGGGATGCCCGAGGCAGTCACCGCCGGGAACAGCTGCTCGAAAGCGCTCCAGGCATCGCGGCCCGGGGCCAACTGGCCGGCCACGCGGGAGGCGAGGTGCTGGACGCTGCCCCGCCGATAGACATCCATGAATTCGCTCACGCCCAGGGACTCGGGTGCGCAGATTTCGGCCATTTCGCGCAGGGCGAGTTTCACGGAGACGGCGTGTTCGGCGACTTCCTTGGCGTCCGCGAGCAGTTCGCGCTGGAGCCTTTCATCCTCGGCGGCGTCGCCGGACAGCGCGCGCGTGCCGGCCAGGGGCTGGGTGGAAACCCGGCCCAGGGCATCGATTTCCACCACGGTTTCCGGGCTGAAGCCATACGCTTCGAAATCGCCGTCGCGCAGCAGGAAGGAGCGCGCGGGGGTGTTGGATCGCCGGCCCGTGAGATAGCTCGACACCATGTCGAGGGCGGCCGGTGCTTCGGCGGTCCGCGAGAGGATGACCTTCTGGTAGGCGTGCGCCCGCATCTCGTCGACGGCGGCGGCAACGCGGTCCTTGTAGGCGTGCTCGGTGCCCGCGTCCCAGGCGATCTCGACGGGGGGGCCGATCTCCGGTCCACTGGCGGCATCCTGGGATTCCACCAGGGCCGCCATGCCGGCCAGATCGGCGGGATCCAGGGCGCGGACCAGGGCTTCTCCCTCCCGAAGAATGATTTCGCAACGGGGGATGGACAGCTTCAGGAGGCGCCGCGCTCCCCCGGTCGCATCAAGTCCGTGGATCAGGTGCGCCAGCTCGAAATCGGCGCGGCCGTATGCGCGCCAGCCTTCGAACGGGATGTCGGCGAGCGCCTGGGCGACGCCTGCACAGGGCGGAAGGCCTTGCCATGTGGCGCCGTCGCTGCGGCGGACCGTCCCGTCGGCTTCGACCACGACATCCAGGGCCGAGTCCAGACCGATGTGCCATTCGTTGCCGCGTTCGTACAGCGTGTAGTGCCGTGATGAAAGGCGGCTGGCCAGCCGGGCCGACAGCTCCAGCGGCGCGGTGGCCACCGCCAGGCGGCGTTCGGTGTAGCGCGCGGCGGCGGGGGCCTGGGAGGAGGGCGCACGACGTTCCTGGGCGATCGCGACCAGCCGCTGCTTGTCGATCTTGCCCACCGGGGTGAGCGGCCAATGGGTGACGGTCTCGAACTGGTCCGGCAGCTTGAAGGCGCTCAGCCCGCGCTCTCGCAGGGCCTGCCGCAGGCTGCCCGTGTCGATGGGGGCATCATCCCGGGGCTGCACGAAGGCGCAGATCCTCTCGCCCAGCAAGTCGTCCGGGGCGCCGACGACGGCCGCGGCGCGCACGCCCGGGAGCTGGCCAAGCGCGGCTTCCACCTCGGCCGCCGCGATCTTCTCGCCGCTGCGCTGGATCTGCTCCTTGAGGCGGCCTTCGACGATCAGGTTGCCGGCGGAGTCCCGGCGCACCAGGTCTCCCGTGCGGTAGTAGCCGTCGGCGGTGAAGCTGCGGGTGTTCTGATCGGGCGCGCGGTAGTAGCCGCGAATGGTGTAGGGGCCGCGGGTAAGCAACTGCCCGACCTCGCCGGGGGGAACGTCCTGGTCGTTCGCATCCACGATGCGTATTTCGTCCTGCGCAGACAGCGGGCGCCCCTGGGTGTGGACGATCGTGTCCTGCGGATCGTCCAGCCGGGTGTAGCAGAGCAGCCCTTCGGCCATGCCGAACACCTGCTGCAGCCGGCAGCCCAGGGCTTGCGGCAGGCGCCGGGCCAGCGTGGGCTCCAGCCGCGAGCCGCCGACCTGGACGAGGCGCAGGCTCGACAGATCGCTGTCTTCCCATTCGCGGGCCTGGACCCACAGCTGCGCCAGGGGCGGTACCAGCGCCAGGTGGGTGACGCGCTCGCGCTCGATCAGGGGCATGGCTTCGTCGCAGCTCGCCGTGCGGGACAGCACGACGGTGCCTCCCCGGGCCAGCGTGCCGAGCACGCCGGGGCAGGCCAGGGTGAAGTTGTGGGCGACCGGCAGCACGGCGAGATAGACGGTGTGTTCGTCCAGTCCGCACAGCTCGGCCGAGGCGCTGAAGTTGTAGGCGTAATCGGCATGGGTGCGTGGAATCAGCTTGGGCACGCCGGTCGTCCCCCCCGACAGCAGGAGCAGCGCGGTGTCGCCAGGCGAGGGGGCGGCCCATTCCCGGGGAGCGCCGTCCAGGCTTTCCAGGGAGCATGCATCGGGCAGGTGCGGGCCCGTCTCGCCATCGACGACCACGGTCCGCAGCGAGGGGTGCGCACGCACCATGTCCGCGGCCAGCGGCCGGTGGTCGAAGCCGTTGGCCTGGTTCGGCACGAAGTAGGCCACGGGCTCCGCGAGGCGGCAAAGGGCATCGATGTCGTGCGCGCGCTGGGTGGGCATGGCAAGCACGGGAACGGCGCCGAGGCGCAGCAGCGCGAAGCAGGCGGTGACGAAGCCGATGCCGTTGGGCAGTTGCACCATCGCGCGGTCGCCGCTGCGAAGCCCGCGCGCGTGCAGGCCTGCCGCCAGTCGGTCCACGCGGCGGTCCAGTTCGGCGAACGAGAGGCGGGTGTCTTCGTCCACCAGCGCGGTGCGCGCAGCATGCAGGTGCGCCCAGCGGCGCAGGCATTCGCCCAGCGGGGGATGTGGCTCGGCATGGCCTGAGGGCTGCAGATCGTCTTGGGGGATGTTGCGGGTGCGTGTGTCCATGGGTTCACCTGGCGTGGATGCTTGTGGCGAGTGATGCGAAACGGCGCGCGATGTGGCCCAGAAAGGCCCGTGGCCGCCGGGTGGCGTAGAAATGGTCTCCGGCGATGGCGACCGGACCTTCCGCGTCGCGCAGCCAGTGCGCCCATGCCGCGACCTCGCTGCGGTGGGCTTCCTCGTCGCTGCTTCCGTAAATGAGCAGCGCCGGGGTGCGCAGGCGCTGCCGGTCCGGCGAATCGGCGCGGCCGTAGTCTTCGGTGGCGCGGAAGTCGGCGCGCAGCATGGGCAGGAACAGGGCCAGCAGCGCCGGGTCGGACAGCAACTCCGGGCTGCAGCCGCCGATGTCCACGAGCTGGGTGAGGAAGGCGGTGTCGTCCAGGGGGCTGAGCAGCCGGCGTCCCCGCAGGTGGGGCGCATGGCAGCCGGACAGCACGAGGCCGGCCGGGTGTTCGCCGCGCCGCTCCAGGAGCGCACAGGCCTCGAACGCCACCTGGGCACCCATGCTGTGGCCGGCGAGGATGGCCTGGTCCGGCTCGATGCCAGCGGCGCTGAGTGCCTCGACCAGCTGGCGGGCCAGCGCCCCGATGTCCGTGGCGCAGGCCTCGCGCAGGCGGTGGTCGCGGCCGGGATAGATGGCCAGGGACACGTGCACTCCCGCATCCTCGATGCCGTGCCAGCTGCGGAATGCACCGCCGCTGCCGCCCGCGAACGGGCAGAGCACCACATGGAGCGCCGCCGGTTCGGGCACCGACACGATCGTGCGCAGCATGCTGCCTGGCGTCATGGCGCGGGTTCCGGTTCGAGGTGGCAGGGCTCGGCCAGCGCCTGCACGTCGAGGATGCGGGGCGGAGGCAGGCTGCGCTCGCGGGCCGCGCCCGCACAGCGCAGCGTCTGTTGCCACAGCCGGGCCAGGGCCTGCTGGTAGCCAGCCCGGAAGGCAGAGGGAACGGGGGCCCCGTCCAGATGCCGGTTCAGCATCTGCAGCACACGGCCCACGCCGGTCGGGCCGTCGACCTCCAGGGCATGGCGCCAGTCCGGAGGCGCGGGATGGACCAGGTGCGTGCCGGGGCGCGCGAACGGGTCGCCGCCGGCATCCTGGGCGCTGCGGTAGAGGCTCTGGTCGCTTTCGCGGTGGCGCGGGTCGTACAGCGCCGATGTCCACAGCACGGGGCCATGGCTGGCCTCCAGAGAAAGGTAGCCCGAGGGCCATCCCAGCGTGAGCTGGTGCATGGCCAGGCTGTGCAGATCGGGATCGCCCGGGTCCAGGTAGGTCTGCAGGCGCAGTGCCGCCCGGCATCCGCCCAGGTCCAGCCGCAGGAGCCGGAAGGCCCCGTCTTCGTCGGCCGTGGCTTCGACCGCGACTTCGTGCCCGGTGCCGTCCGTGCCGCAGGCCTGCAGCAGGAGGTCGAGCGACGAGTAGAGCAACTGCCGGCTCGTGGTCAGGTGCGCGAAGTGCGCCGCCTCGCCGCCGAGCAGTTGCCGCGCACGCCGTGCCCGCTCGATCCAGCATTGCCCGGCCGGTGCATGCGCGTAGTAGCTGTTGATCCAGTAGGCGCAGCCACGCTCGTCGGCCAGCCCCTGCAGGCGCTCGGCATCGTCCGGGTGCAGGGGGTGTTCCTGGATCACGTGCATCCCGCGCCGCAGGAACGCTTCGGCCAGCGCCGTTCCGCTGCCGCCCACCACCGTCGAGCGCACCACCACGCAGGCGATGTCGATGTCGTCCGGCACTTGGTCCACATGGGTGTAGAGCGGGATGCCGAAGGCGTGGGCCAATTGCTGCGCCCGCGGGCTGCCGGTCGCCAGCAGGCCTGCCAGCTCCAGCCCGGGCTGGGCCTGCAGGAAGGCGTTGAGGTACATCTCGCCGAACTTGGCGCCCGCGATGAGGACGCGCCGTTTTTTCGGGTCAGGGGAGTTCATGTGGTCCGTTCCTTGGTTCCGTTGTGGCGCTGCTGCCATTGGCGCATCAGCGCCGCGGCACGCCGGGCTGCGGTTTCGTCCATCACCAGTTGCCAGTGGTCGGCGTCGAGCGTGTGCCGCTCGGCCTCGGGCGCCCAGCGCGACCAGTCGTGCTCCGCGGGCGTCCAGTGCGCGGGGCGCTGCCCGGCGCTCAGCCACAGGCATGGCACGGGCAGGGGCTCCGGCGCGGGGTGGCGCGAGAGCATTTCCAGCAGGTGGGCGATGCGGTCGATCCAGCCGCGTGCCTGCGCCGGATCGGGGTCGGAGGCCAGCAGGCCGGCCGCCGCCGCATTGCGCGCGAAGCAGGCGACCTGCTCGTCCGGGGCGAGCCGTTCCAGGTCGTCCGGCAGCGGCACCTGGACCCGGCCGTTGGCGATCAGCCGAAGCAGCGCGGCGCGGTCGGCGAAGGCGAAGTCGCCGCGGCAGACCGGATCGATCAGCGACAGCTCGACCGGGGCGCCGTCCTGGTGCAGCAGGCGGGCCGTCTCGGCGGCGACGAAGGCGCCGTAGGACCAGCCGATCAGGGTGTAGGGCCCCTGGGGCCGCTGGCGCCGGATGGCCGCGGCATAGCCGGCGGCGAGGTCCTTCAGGCTCGCGGCTTTCAGGGCATCGGGGGCCTGCAGTCCGAAGACCTCGGTATCCAGGTGCCGGGCCAGGGGCAGGTAGGCGCCGAGCTCGCCGTCCGAGGCGTGGAATACGAAGGCGCACCCGGCCTTGCTCCCCCGGGCGATCGGGATCAGGACACTCGGGGCGTCCACCGCCTGCGGTGGTTCGAGCAGCGTGCAGAAACCCGCCAGGGTGGGGTGGGTGAACAGGCCCTGCAGGCTGGCGCCGCGCAGCCCTTGCCGGTGGAGCCGGGCGATCATCCGCGTGGCGATCAGGCTGTCGCCGCCGGACTGGAAGAAATCGGCGTCCCGCGGGACCGGCCGCGCGAGAAGCTCCTGCCAGACCGTGGCAACCTGGCGCTCCAGCGCGGCGCGGTCTGCAGTGCCGCCGCCCTGTCTTTCCTGGGCAGGCTGCGCGGGCGCCGCGGAGGTGGTGGCCGGCAGCGCCGCCGCCGGGGCCTCGGCGCTGTCGATCCGCTCGCACTGCCGCACGCGCACGGCGGGAAGGCGGTCGCCGAACCGTGCCCGCAGCGAGCGCTCGATGTCGCCGGTGTCGAGCCGGCCGACGCGCTCCGCGCGGGCCAGGATGAGGTGCTGGCGCAGCGGCGTGCGCTCTTCCCCGGGCCACGCCAGCTCCACGCCGAAGCCGGCCTGCTCCAGGGCCGAGCGCCACATCGGCAGGTCGAGCATCGGTTTGTCGTCCAGGATGCGGACGTCCTGGTAGCCGCCCAGGCTCTCGATGAAGCCCACGCTGGCCATCTGCAGGGCGCTGTCGCGCTCGGTGGCCTCGACCAGCAGCAGCCTGCCACCGGGCCTGAGCAGCATGCCGAGGCGGCGCAGCGACCGCGCCACGTGGCTCGCGTCGTGCATCACCTGCCCGGCGACGATCAGGTCGTAGCCCTGCCCGGGGTGGGCATCGAAGTCCACCGGGCGATTGATGTCGAGCAGGGCGTAATCGACCTCGGGCGCGTGGCCGAACTGCTTGCGCGCATCGTCGAGGAACAGCGTCGATACGTCCGTGAACCGGTAGTCCGCCAGGCGGCCCTGCAGTGCCGGGAGGACATGGCGGGTGGTCGCGCCGATGCCCGCTCCGACTTCCAGCACGCGCAGGTCCGACAGGCCCTCGCCCAGCGCGCCCGCGATCCGCGCGGCGTGCCGGTGGAGGCAGCGGGCCGCGGGGTTGTCGCTGTAGAAGGCGCGGGCGATGGCGTCGCCGTCGGCGAACATCAATTCCAGCGGAGAGCGGGTGCCGCTCAGCAGTGCGCCATGGTGGGCGATACAGTTGTCCAGATAGCGGGCGATGGTGCGGCACCAGTCCGCGTCCGGCAGCGGCTGCAGATCCGCCTTCTCCGTGAAGTCGCGCTCGCGCACGAAGACCCCGCCGTCTTCCCGCAGCCAGCCGCGCTCGCACAGCAGGCGCAGCCACTGGCGCACTAGGCGGCGGTATTGCGGAAGGGCCTGCAGCTGGGCATGGACTTCGTCGAGGCCGTGGCCCTGGCCGTTGCGCTCGAAGAGCGCATGGCCCCGCAGGGTGTCCACGATGCCGCGCACGGCGCGTGCTTCGAGCCATTGCCATGCGGCTTCGAGTTCGTCCTGCGGCGCGGCCTCCAGCGGCTCCAGCACGCCCGGATCGCACGGGGCCTGCCCGGGCGGCAGGCATTCCCGGTCGGCGGCCACCACCTTCACTTCCAGCGTGCGGCCGTCCGGCGCGGGCGTGGCCTCGGCCTGGAGGATGCCGGCCCGTTCGCGCAGCGCGTCTTCGATGTCGCGCAGGTCGATGCCGGCGCCCTGGGCATGCGCGGGCCAGGGGCGGCGCGTGAAGGTCTCCAGGCCGCCGTCTTCCCGCAGCTTCGCCAGGCCGGCCCGGCCCATCAACTCCGGCCGGGCCGCCACCGCGCCCAGCACCGCGCGGTAGTCCTCGAACATGGCCCGGGCCGCGCCGTCGTCCAGCACGTCGTCCATGCAGTACCAGCTGAACACCAGTTCACCATCGATCTCCATGACCTGGTGGTCGAGCCAGACCTGCGGCGTCTGCGTGAACACGTGCACCGGGTCGCCGAGCAGGCCGGTCATGGCCTGGTCGATGGCGAGGCCGTCCAGCGACATGCCGAGCATGCTGGTGAAAACCACTGGCATCAGGGGCTGCCGCTGCAGTCCCCGGCCCTTGCCGAGCTCCCGCATCAGCTCGACACCGTTGACCTGGCTGTGCGCGAGGCGTTGCCACAGGCGCTGCTGCGTGCGTTCGATGGACTCGCGCAGCGGGCAGGGGTTGCCGAGGTCGAAGTCGATCAGCAGCACCGAGGTGAAGTCGCCGATCAGCTGGCGCACCTGGGGATGGACCGGACGGCGGTCGAAGAAGGTGAGGTTGAGCGTGAAGTCGGGCTGCCGGGACCAGCGCTCCAGCGTGTGGGCGAAGAGCGTCAGCAGCGCCGCCGACGGCGTCACCCCCCAGGCCTGCCATTCCCGCTTGAGGCCGCTCCAGGCGGCCGGGTCCAGCCGGGCCTGGTAGGTGGTGAAGCGCGGCTGGGTGCGTGGCCGGTCGGCGGCCAGCGGCAGGCGCGGGGCGGGGGGCAACTCCGCGATCCGCTCCTGCCAGTAGTGCCAGGAGGCCAGCCACGTGTCCTCCTGGCGGCGTGCCTGCTCCGCCAGCACGTAGTCGCGGAACGTGATGGGCAGGGGCTCCAGATCCTGGCCGCGATAGGCGAGGGCCAGATCGTCCATCATGACCTTGAAGCTCTGGACGTCGAACATGAGGAGGTCCAGGTTCATGTGCAGCCGGTAGCGCTGGTCGTCGAGCTCGCTCGCGACGAGTTCGAAGAGGGGCCAGCGGTCGGCGGGCGGCACGCTGTAGGACATCGCCTGGCGCGTGTCCTCCAAGGCCTGCTGCTGTTGTCCGGCGGCAAGCGCCCGGAGGTCGCGGCGCGCGATCCGGTAGTCGGGCACCTGCGGGAGGATGCGCTGCTGGCCGTCCGGATCGACCACCATGCGCAGCATGTCGTGGCGCCGCACCAGTGCGTTCCACGCGCGCTCGAAGCGCCCGAGGTCGAAGGCCTCGTGCCGCTGGTCCCACTCGAAGAGCACGTGGCAGGCGACGCCGCCGTACTCGATCAGTGCGGTGCGGCCGAGCCAGTAGGCGTGCTGGATCGGCGTCAGCGGGAACGGCAGGTGTCGGCCGGCCGCGTCGTGGCCCAGCAGGGCCGGGGCCTGCCGCGCCGGCGTGCCGGGCGCGGATTCGCCTGCGAGCTCGGCGATCAGCCGACCCAGGCCGTTCACGGTGAGGTCGCGGTAGGCACGCCCGGCGTCAAGGCGCACGCCGAGCTGGCGCTGGATGTCGCTGCTGAGCTCCAGGAACAGCAGCGAATCGAGCCCGAGCTGCAGCAGATCGCGCCCGGGCGAGATCCGGGACGGATCGTCCAGCCGCAGCTGCGCGGCGATCCGCTCCGTGAGCCAGGCGGCCACGGCCTGGGCATCGTGGAGGTCTTTGGGGGGCGCAAGGGTTGGCGCGGTTGGTCGGGCGGGCGATGCTGGGGCTGCGGCCGCGGGCGCGCTGGTGCCGGTGGTGGGCGCCAGCAAGGCGCGCCGTTCGGCATCGAGCCGTTCCGGCAGGACGCGCATGGCGAGCCGGTAGGGCGCTCCGCGCATGGCGGCCTGCTCCAGGTGCCACAGACCCTCGGCGCTGGCGAGCAGGCCCATGCCGCCCGCCGCGAGCTGGTCCTGCAGCGCGGCATCGGCGGCGCGGCCGGTTTCGCCCCAGGCACCCCAGGCGATGGAGACGACCGTGGGCCGTGTGTCCGGGCCTTGCGCGAGGGCGAGGCCGTCCAGGTACGCGCTGGCGAGGGCATGCGCGCCCTGGCCGGCGGCGCCCAGCGCGGCGGCGGCCGACGAGTAGAGCAGCAGGTAGCGGCCCTGGTTCGCCTGCAGCCATGCCTGCAGCGTGCGCGCGGCCTGCGCCTTCACCGCGAGCACGGGCGCCATCCGGGCCCGGTCGAGGGAGGCCAGCGGGGCGTCGTGCAGCAGGCCCGCCGAATGGACGGCGCCGGCGATGCCGCCGTCGGCCTGCAGATCCTCCAGCGCCCGGGTGAGCTGCTCCGGATCACCGACGTCGCAAGGCACCCAGTGCAACCGGCAGCCATGCCGTTCGCTCACCATGCGCTGGAAGTCTGCCCCGTCCGCAGGCATGCGCGGCGCCAGCAGCGCGATGCGGCGCGCACCGTGGCTGGCGAGCCATTGCACGCTGAGCCGTCCCAGGCCGCCGAATGCGCCGGTCACGAGGTGCCAGCCGTTGTCCGGCAAGCCTCCGGGCGGCAGGGCGGGCGCGGCATGGGGCTGGGCGGCCAGTCGCGGCACCAGCGGCCGGCCGTCGCGCACGGCGATCCAGCGCTGGCTGGCGCTCGCGGCCGCAAGGCCGGGTAGCAGGGCGTCCCAGTCGGCCTCGGCGTCGAGATCCACCACGGCGATTTCGCGCGCGGGCTGTTCCGCGGCGGCCACGCGCAGCAGGCCCCAGGCCGCGTGGTGCACGGGATCGACGGCATCGCCGGCGCGGATCCGCCAGGCGGCCCGGGTGATGACCACGAGGGGCCCGTTGCCCGAGAGCGTCGCGAGCAGAGGGGCCGCAGCCGAGAGCGGGTCTCCTTCGCCGGCCTGCAGCACGAGCAGCGTCCGGGGCGCCTGCGGCACCAGCGCGATGCCCGCCGCGCGCAGTGCCCCAGCCAGTTCCGCCGATGCACCGTGCAGAGCGAATGCCTGCGCCATGGCCGGCGCTTTCGCCACCTCGGACCACTGCCATTCGTAATGGGTTCCAGGCGCCGGCATGGGCGCCGGCAGGTCCGGCGTGGCTTCCGAGGAGGCCAGGGCGAACCGCCATCCATCCGCGGCGTCGCAGGCTTCGATCGCGACGCGCGGGGCCGAGAACGCCGCCGCCTGCCACTGCAGCCGCACGAGGCCGAGCCGCTGCGGCACGGGGGGAATGCCGGCCGGCACGAGCGCATGGCCGCTGCCGTGGCGCGCCGACAGCTCCGCGCATGCGGCACGCACGCGCTCGCGCCAGCGCTCTTCCTGGCCCGCGCAATCGGACCAGTCCGCGAGGTAGCACCCATTGCCCGTGAGCGGCTGGCCGAGCGGACCGTCGCCGGCCTGCCAGGGCAGCGCGATCGCCGGCGCGTGCCCCGGTGCGGTCGCCAGCAGGATGTGCTCGCTGATGTCCGCGGCCGGCGTGCCGTCGTCGGGCAGCCAATCGATGCGCTCGAAGCCGGCGGCGAGGCACTGCTCCTTCCAGCGCGAGGTGGTCAGGAACAGCTCGCCGCCCCGGGCTTCCTCGTCGTGCAGCGGCGCGACCAGCGGGCCGAAAACGAAGTCGAACAGGCGCATCGGCCGGGTGATCTCGCGCATCAGCAGCCGGCCTCCCGGCTTCAGCAGCGGGTAGAGGTTCGCGAGCGTGCGCCCGACGTGCTGGGTGGCGTGGATCACGTTCGCGGCCACGATCAGGTCGTAGCCGCCCGCCTCGAAGCCCTGTGCCCGCGCATCCTTCTGCAGGTCGAGTTCGCGGTACGCCATGAAGCCGTACTCGGCGAACTTGCGTTCGGCGCGCCGGGTGAAGAGGGCCGAGATGTCGGTGAAGTCGTAACGCAGCGCGGGCTGGTCCGCCAGCTCCGGTAGCAGCCAGGCCGTCGTGCCTCCCGTGCCGCCGCCGACTTCGAGGACGCGGTAGGGCGCGTGCTGCCGGCGCTGTGCCTGGCGCTCACGCATCAGGCCCGCCACCGTGCCGGCGGCGATGCGGTTGAAGTAGCGCCCGAAGCTGAAGTCCTGGTAGAGCACCTCGACGCCGCCGGATGCGCCCTCGGGGAAGATGACCGCGACGGGTTCCACCTGCCCGCTCATCATGGCGTGCAGGTTCTCGCCGGCCCGCGCGACGGTTTCGGCGATCACGTCCAGGCCTTCGCAGCAGGAACGGAGTTCGTCGATGAGCGCGGCGCGCGATCCGTGCGGGATGTCGGCTGCGGCGGCATAGCGTTCGCCGTCGCGGCGGTAGTAGCCGTCCTCGGCGCAGGCGTTGAGCAGGCGCGTGAGCAACTGGCGATGGCGCGGCAGCAGGCGGCCGCCGCGCAGCACCTCCAGCACGGTCACGCCCTGCGCGATGCGTGGGCCCACGCAGCGCCGCACCAGCGCATCGACATCGATGGCATGCAGCTTCGTCACGCAGGCATAGAGCGCGTGCAGGCGCGGCAGGTCGAGTTCCGCGGCGGCCTGCGTGGCCACCTGCCGGCCCGCGTCCAGCGCGCCGGCGGAGGCTGCAGGGGAGGGGGTGGCAGGGGCCGGCTCCGCCTCGCGCCAGTAGCGGTCGGTGTCGAACGCGTAGAGCGGCGCCGGGATCTTGCGGCCCCGCGTTGGCAGCAGGGATTTCCACGGCAGTCCGACCCCGGCCGAATACAGCTGCAGCAGCGCCTGTTCCAGCTGGGGCGCTGCGGGCTGGTGGCGCCGCGCGCTGGCGATCCAGGTGGCCGTGTGCGGTGCTTCGCGGGTGCCGATGCCGGTCAGCGGCGCGTCGGGACCGAGTTCCAGGAAGACATCCGCGCCCTGCGCGATCGCCGTCCGCAGGGCCTGGATGAAGCGCACCGGCTCGCGCAGGTGGCGGCGCCAGTAGTCGGGTGCGTTGAGCCCCTGCGCATCGACGGGCTCGCCCGTCAGTGTGGAGATCAGGGGCAGGCGCGCGGGCGCGGCCCGCAGGGTGGCCGCCTCGCGCTGGAACTCTTCGAGGATGGGGTCGAGCCTGCGCGAATGGGCCGCGCCCGCGACGGACAGGCGGTTGCAGCGGATGTCGCGTTCGCCCAGGGCCGCGGCCAGCGCTTCGATGGCGTCGCGCTCGCCGGAGAACACCAGGTGGCGCTCGCCGTTCCAGGCGGCCAGGTCGAGGCCGAGCGGCTCCGCGATCGGCAGGAGGGTGGCTTCGTCGGCGAAGGCGGAGAGCATGTTGCCGCCGCTGCAGCGCTCCATCAGCGCGCCGCGCAGGCACACCAGGCGCATCACTTCTTCGGCCCCGTAATGGCCCGCCACCACCGCGGCGGCGAATTCGCCCACCGAATGGCCCAGCACCACGTCGGGCCGCAGTCCCAGGGATTCCCAGTGCGCGGCCATGGCGAGTTCGAAGGCGACGATCGCGGGCTGGGCGTATTCCATCCGGTCGAGCAGTTCGCCGTGCTCGCCGAGCAGGGCGTCGCGCAGGGAGGGCGTGAGCGGCCGGCTGCCGGCCTCGCAGGCGGCGAGGCACACGTCCAGGCGCGCCGCGAAGGCGGGGGACTGCCGGTACAGCGTGCGGCCCATGCCGGGCCACTGCGATCCGTGGCCGGTGAACAGCCATGCCTGCCGGCCGGGTTCGCCGTCGCCGCGGTGCACCAGCACGTCGTCCTCGCCGGCGGCGCAGGCCGCCAGGGCGGCGGTGGTTTCCTCGCAGAGCGGGGTGGCCAGCCGGAAGGGCAGGTCCAGGTGCCGGCCGTGCAGCGCCGTGTGGGCCAGATCCTTCGGCCGCGATGCCTGCAGCGCCTGCGCATAGGCCCCGGCCAGGCGCCGCAGGGCGCCTTCGCTGGACGCGCTGAGCAGCAGGGCCCCCGCCGGCGGGGCCACGGGTTCGCCCGGTGCGGGTTCGGTATTTGCCGCGCGCAGTTCATCCGGCAGGGAGGCGACGATCATGTGGCAGTTGGTGCCGCCGATACCGAACGACGAAACCCCGGCCCGGCGGATGGGTGCCGTCCAGGGCTGGGCCTGCGCGGGCACGTGGAACGGGCTGTCATCCAGCCGCAGCGCCGGATTGGGGTGGCGGAAGTGCAGGCTCGGCGGAATCGTCGCCCGCTCCACCGCCAGGGCGGCCTTGAGCAGGCTGGCGATGCCGGCGGCGGTGTCCAGATGGCCCAGGTTGCTCTTGACCGACCCCAGCGCGCACGGCGGCCCGTCGGCGCGCCGGTGGAAGACGGAGCGCAGCGCCTCCACCTCGATCGGGTCGCCGAGCGGGGTGGCGGTGCCGTGGGCTTCGATCAGGCCGATCTGGTGGCTCTCCACGCCCGCGAGCGACATGGCCTCGCGGATCACCTCGCTCTGGCCGGCGACCGAAGGCGCGGTGTAGCCGACCTTGCGCCCGCCATCGTTGTTGATGGCGCTGCCGAGCACGACGGCGACGATGGGGTCCCCGTCGCGCAGCGCGTCGGCCAGGCGGCGCAGCACCACCGCCCCGGCTCCGTTGCCCCCGAAGGTGCCCTGGGCCTCAGCATCGAACGGGCGGCAGAGGCCGTCGGGGGAGAAGATCATGCCCGGCTGGTGGAGGTAGCCGGCGTTCTGGGGGAAGGACACCGCCACGCCGCCGGCCACCGCCATGTCGCATTCGCCGGCGCGCAGGCTCTCGCAGGCCATGTGCACCGCGACCAGCGAGCTGGAGCAGGCCGTCTGCACGGAGAGCGCCGGGCCGCGCAGGTTCAGCTTGTAGGCCGCGCGCGTCGCCACGTAGTCCTTGTCGTTGCCCATCAGCGACTGCAGGCCCTTCACCTGGGCCACTTCGGCGATGCGCAGCGGTTCCTTGCCGGGATAGGTGCTGACCCGGGCGGAGCCGAACACGCCGGTCTTGTGGGGCACGTCGCGCGGCGCATAGCCGGCATGCTCCAGGGCGTGCCACGCAATTTGCAGGAACAGCCGCTGCTGGGGGTCGATCGATTCCGCTTCCTGCCGCGAGTAGCCGAACAGCGCGGCATCGAAGGCATCGGCATCGCGCACCACGCTGCCGATGCCGACGAAGTTCGGCGCATCGACGGTGGAGGGCGGCAGGCCGGCGTCGATCAGCTCCTGCCGCGAGAAGCGGCGGCTGCATTGATGCCCGTCCACGAGGTTGCGCCAGAAGGCCTCGCTGTCATCGGATTCGGCGAAGCGGCTGGCGTGGCCGATCACGGCGACCGGGTCGCAGTCGGGATAGTGGCGGGCCACGAGGGCCTGGAAGTCGGGTTGCACGCTGGCGGAGGGAAGGGCATCGTCCATGGGAGGTCTTCAAGCGGGATTCGGAGAGGCCGCGGGCTCCGTCGGGGCGCGGCGGGAGAGGCGGTGGCGCAGCCGGCTGGCGGGCCACAGGCACAGGAGGGCGACGGCGGCGAGCAGGGTCAGGGCCGTCTGGTAGCCGGCGTGGTGCGCGATGCGCAGGGTGCCCATGGAGGCCAAGATGGCGACGGCCATGTCCACGGACTGGAACAGCGCATAGTCGGAAGCGGGCTGGTGCGGCTGCACCAGTCCCATCAGCACGTTGTAGAGCATCACGAAGCCGATGGCGGCGGCCACGTTGACCAGGCCGAACACCGCCAGCCAGGCATGCAGGCCGAAGTGGGAATACCCCAGCGCGATCAGGCAGGCCAGGGCAGCGTGCAGCGCCATCACCGGCAGCAGGCCGCGCCATGCGCCGGCGCGCCGCGCGAACCACCCGCCGAGCACGACGCCGAGGCCGCTCGCCACCGTGCTGAACAGCGTGATCGCCTGCCCCAGCTCGACCAGGCTCAGGCCCTGGTCGGCGAGCAGCACGGTCTGCAGGGCCATGAGGCCGCGCATGGCAAGGTAGTAGATGGCCGTCAGCGCGAGCGCCGGCCACAGCGCGCGCAGGCTGGCGGGGTTGAACCGGGGCCGTGCCTGGGCCGGGGCCTTGCCGACCGGCATCGGTTGCCGCGCCAGGACCACCGGAACCGCCAGCAGCAGCGACAGCGCCGCCATGCACAGGAAGCCCGCTTGCCAGCCGGCATGCTGGGCCACGGCCAGGAAGGCGAAGACGCCGAGCGGAATGCCCAGGTAACTGCCGCCGACCTGGGTGGCGTTGGCAATGGGGCGGCTGCGCTCGTCGGTCGTGCAGATGACGATGCCGTTGGCGTAGATGCCGTGGCTGGCCGACAGCAGCGTCAGCAGCATGAGCGCGGGCACGACCAGGGCCGTGGACCGCGTGGGGTCGATCAGCGCGATGCCTGCCAGCAGCGCGGCCATGCCGATCTGCAGCAGCACGAGGCTGCCGAGGAAGCGGTTGCCGGCCAGCGGCAGCGCATGCCGCTCGCACCAGGGCGCCCACAGGAACTTGCCGACCCACGGCAGCATGGCCAGCGACAGCCAGCTCAGCTGCGCGAGATCCAGCCCCGCATGGCGGTAGTAGCCGACCACGCCCTGCATGACCAGGGCCGTGAGCATGCCCTGGTGGAGGTAGTAGCACCCGTAGGGAACGTAGCGTTTCACGACGTGCCTCCGCGGCGGCGCTCCGCGCGGGCCTTGCGCTGGTCCAGCAGGGTCCGCCGCTCCGGTTCCGGCGATGCGTGCGCCGGCGTGGCCGGGCCCCGGGCCAGCGCTCCCAGGTGTGCCGCCAGCGCGTGGGGCGTGGCATGCGCGAAGAGGTCGGTGACCGCGAGGCCGCCGTGTCCGGCCTGCCGCAGCTGGATGTGCAGTTGCACGAGCTGCAGCGAGGACGCTCCGGCTTCGAAGAAGGTTTGCCGGGCCGCGATTGGCAGGCCGGTGGCGCGGCGGAAATGGTCGCGCAGCGCGTCCACCAGGGCCGCATCGGCCGGGAGCGCTTCCGCCGCAACCGGGGCGACCACGGCGGGCGGCACGCGGGAGACGGTGCCGGCGCTGGTCCGTGGCACGAGGGTGTCGAGCGCGAGATCCCAGGCCGCCGGATCGCTGGCGAGGCGGCGCAGCAGCGCCGTGTACTGGCCGAACATGGCCGAGAGCTGCCCGGGGTCGAAGAGCGCCTCCACCGCGTCCCAGTTGAAGCGCAGCTCGCCTTCGGATTCATAGACCTGGTGGTCCAGCCAGACCTGGGGCGTCTGCGAGATGCCCCAGAGCGGCTTCATCGCGGAGGCATGCGCGAGGAAGCGGTCGCTCTCGAAGCCGATCGCGCTGGTGAACACCACGGGCATGGCGGCCGCCGGCTGGCCGCGCCGCAGCGCCAGGTCCCGCATGACGCGGATGGCGGAGACGTCGCGATGCGCCAGGTCCTGCCGCAGGCGCTGCTGGAGCCGCTGGGCGCTGGCGCGCCAGTCCGCGGCGGGCTGCCAGGCCAGCAGCAGCAGGGAAGTGAAGTCTCCCAGCACCTGCTCGATCTGGGGGTGCACTGGGCGCCGGTCGAACAGCGTGAGGTTCACGCACAGGTCCCTGCGCGCGCTCCACGCGGACAGGACCGCGGCGTAGGCCGACAGCAGCAGTGCCGAGGGTGTCAGGCCCGCCTCGCCGGCCCGCGCCTTGAGCGAGAGCCAGTCCCGGGCGCCGAGGCTGTCGGACAGGCGCACGAAGCGCGGCACGCCGATCTCGGCCGGATCACGGAGCAGCGGCAACTGCGGCGCGGGCGGCAGGCTGTCCAGCCGCCGCTGCCAGTACGCCAGCGAGGCCTCGCCGGGGCCGGGGCTGGCGACGTGGGCGAGGTAGTCGCGGAAGCCGATCTCCAGCGGCGGCAGGGGGCTGCCGGGTTGGAGATAGCACTGCTCCAGCTCGGCCTGCAGGATCTGCATGCTCAGCCCGTCGAGCATCAGGTTGTCGAGGCAGACGAACAGGCGGCTGTGGCCGCTGCCGTCCTCGGCCGCCTGCACGTCGAAGACGGGCCAGCGCGAGGGATCGAGCACCTGGCGGGACAGCCGCTCGCGCAGCGCATCGGTATCCGCGTGGTCGAGGCGCGGGACGCGGTGCCGCCGCAGCGAGAACGGCGGCACGTCGGCCAGCACCTGCTGCCGGCCGTCGCGCACCACGGCGCGCAGCATGTCGTGCCGCGCGATCAGGCGGTTCCAGGCGGCCTCGAAGCGGGGGACGTCCAGATCCGCGACCTCGAATTCGATGAAGAATTGCGAGCCCACGCCGCCGAGCGGGAAGCCCGGCTGGCGCCCCACGAGGTAGGCCTGCTGCACGTCGGTGAGCGCGAACGGCGCGTGGCGCGACGCGGGGTCGGGCCGCAGGAGGTCGGCCCCGCCGTCTGCGTGGGGGCGCAGCGTGGCCGCGAAGGCCGCGAGCGTCGGGTAGTCGAACAGATCGCCCAGGCGGGCCTCGAAGCCGGCCCGGTCCAGTCCGCCCATCAGGCGGGTCGCGAGCAGGCTGTCGCCGCCGAGCTGGAAGAAGTGGCTGTGCCGGTGCACGGAGGGCGCACGCAGCATCTCGCGCCACAGCGCCGCGACGGCGGTCTCGGCATCGCCGCTGGGGGGCTCCTGCCCGGCATCCGTGGCCTGCGCCGGCTGGCAGCGCGCGGCGAGGGCCTTGTGGTCGATCTTGCCGTTGGCGGTGAGCGGCAGCGCGTCCAGGAACACCAGCCGCTGGGGGACCATGTAGGGGGGTAATTGCGCCGCCAGCGCCGCCGCGAGTTTGCGCGGGTCGGGCTGCCGGACCTCGGCGGGCGCGCGCAGCACGAAGCGCTGCTGGTCGCCCGCCGGATCGGCCCGTTCGCAGCGCAGGCCGCGCTCCAGGAATGCGGCCTGCCAGCCCTCGGCATCGCGCAAATGGCTGCCGAGGCCTTCCCCGTCCTGCGACAGCAGGTCGGCGCTGACCAGGGCCAGGCAGGACGCGCCGCGCAGCTCCAGCACATGGATCAGCGCGGACGGCGCGGCCAGCGCGGTGAGGGCATCGAGCGCATCGCCGCCGAGCCGGTGCAGGGCGTTGGCCGCCCAGACCACGTCGGCCTGGTGGGCCAGGTCCGCCTGCGATGCGCCATCCCAGCGCCGCACGCTCGCATGGGGAGAGGCGGCGAGCCGGCCGGAGGCGCGCAGCACCATGTCCTGCGAGGCATCGAGCGCGGTGTAGGCCAACTGGTCCGCGCCCAGGCGGCGCAGCAGCATTTCGCCGGCGAGGCCTCCGCGGGCCCCGATCTCGACGGTGCGCACGGGGCGGCCCAGCGCGCGCGACAGCGCGGCCAGCGCATCGGCCAGCGCGTCGATCGCGGCCACCGTGCCCCGGCTTTGCAGTAGCAGCCGCTCGGGTGCCCAGAACGGGTGGTCGAGCAGCGTGAAGGCCGGCCGCTGCTCCCGGAGGATGAGGGCGAGGGCCTCGTGGTGCGTGAGCAGGGCGTCCGCCGTGGCGCAGAGCGGGTCTCCATCCGAGGGTTGCCAGGGCGCTTCGCCGTGGCGCGGCCCGTGGACGAAGCCCCGGCCCTGCGGATCGGCGGCGAGGCGCTCCCGGCGCACCAGCAGCTCCAGCCAGCGCTGCAGCAGTCCCCGCCAGCGCGGCGCCGCACCATAGCGCCGCAGGGCCTCATCAGCATCGGTCGGCGTGGCGAAATCCAGGCCCTGCCGCCGCAGATGGTCGTGCAGGAAGTCGGCGACGAGGCGTTCGATGTCCGGTTCGCGGTCCGCCTCCTCTGCCACTGGAGCGAAGAGGCCGCCGTAGTGGCCGGGCAGCGCGGCGTCGGCGTGCCGGACCGAGCCGAGCGCATCGCCCTGCGCCACGACGAAGGCGGCCAGCGATTTCTCGCGGTCGCCCAGGGCCAGTGCGACCGCGCTCTTCACGCCGTCGATGCGGTGCAGGGCCGTCTCGATCTCTCCCAGCTCGATGCGGTGCCCGCCGATCTTCACCTGCTTGTCGCGGCGGCCGAGGAATTCCAGGGTGCCGTCGGGCCAGTAGCAGCCCATGTCGCCGGTGCGGTACCAGCGCCCGCCCTCCGCCTGGACGAACTGCCGCGCGGTGCGCTCGGGGTCGTTGAAATAGCCCAGCGCGACGCCTTCGCCGCCGATCCAGAGTTCGCCGGCGACCCAGTCGGGGCAGTCGCGGCCTTGTTCATCGACGACGCGGTAGCTCTGGTTGGCGAGCGGGTATCCGTAGGGGATCGAGCGCCAGTGCGGCGCCACGTCCTGCACGTCGAAGGCGTTCGACCAGATCGAGGCCTCGGTCGCGCCGCCCATGGCGATGAACTGGCCGTCCGGGCGGAAGGCCCGGTAGCGGCACGGCAGGTCGAGCCCGATCCAGTCGCCCGAGAGCATCGCCATGCGCAGCCCGCGGGGCGCGTTCAGGTCGAGGCCTTCGCTGTAGGTGAGCAGCATGTCGAAGAGCGCCGGCACGGTGTTCCAGACCGTGATGCCGTGGGCTGCGATCAGATCGCACCACACGGAGGGATCGCGGCGCTGGGCCTCGTCCACGAGGACCAGGGCGCCGCCGGCGGCGAGCAGGCCGAAGATGTCGAAGACGGAGAGGTCGAAATGCAGCGCCGACAGCGCCAGCACGCGGTCGCCGGGCCCGATGCGGTAGCGCTGGTTCAGGTCGGCGCAGGTGTTGAGCGCGCCCCGGTGGGAGATGGTCACGCCCTTGGGCGCGCCCGTCGATCCCGAGGTGTAGATGACGTAGGCGGGCTGGCCCGGGTCCACGTCGGCGGGGGCGGACATCGCCGCGTGCAGGATGGCGTCCTGCCAGCAGAGATGGGGCGGATCGGTGTCGTCCGCGTGGGCGCCTTCCGCTGCGCCGCGCGCCGCGTCCTCGCGGCAGACCAGCACCACGGCGACGCCGGCGTCGCGGTGGATCTTGCGGCGGCGTTCGGCGGGCTGGTCGAGCGCGACGGGCACATAGACCGCGCCGGCATGCAGCACGCCCAGCGCCGCGACCACCTGGCCGATGCCCTTGGACATGGCGATCGCCACCGTGTCGCCGGGGCGCACGCCGCGCGCCGCGAGTGCGCCGGCGCAGCGCCGCGCCTGGTCCGCCAGCTCGGCGTGGGTCAGCGAGCGCGCGCCGTGGACGAGTGCGAGGGCTCCGGGGTTGCGCCCGGCGGCGGCGAACGCGCCGTGGTGCAGCAGCCCGGGCGGCACGGGCCGCGCCGTATCGTTGGCGCGCGAGCGCGCGTCCCGCTGCGAGGCCGGCATCGGGTCGGGCAGGGGGGCGCTCCAGGCGCCCGCGTCGTCCACGAGCCGGCGGACCTGCGCGGCGTAGGCGCCGAACAGCGCATCGACGAGGCCCTCGGGAAAGAGCTGGTCGTTGCTGTCCCATTGCAGGTACACGGACCCGTCGTGCTCGAAGGCCAGGTGATCGATCCAGACCTGGGGCGTCTGGGAGATGCCCCAGCCGGGACGGCCCAGGACCGTGCCCGTGCCGTCGCCGTACAGCGGGCGGCCGAGGTTGCTGGTGAACACCACCGGCGCGCCGTGGGGGTGGGTCTGCGCCTTGCGCAGCTCGCGCAGCAGCTCCACGCCGGACCAGTGGCGGTGCTCGTAGGCGTCGGCGAAGGTGTCCTGGTTGCTGCGCGCGAGCGCGTCGAACGGCGCGCCCTCGCAGCGGAGGTCCAGCAGCAGGACGTTGGTGAAGTCCGCGATCATGCGCTCGACGGACGGGTGCAGCGGCTGGCGGTCGAACAGGGTGAGGTTGAGCAAGAGGCGCGGCTGGCTGCTCCAGCGCGCCAGCACGGCGCCGAAGCAGGTGGCCAGCGCCATGGTGGGCGTGACGCCGCTCGCGCCGGCATGGGCCTTGAAGCGCTCCCAGTCGGCGGCATTCAGTTCGGCGCGGCGCCGGTGGATGCGCACGGCGTCGATGCGCTCCGGCTCGCACGCCAGCGGCAGGGCCGGTGCGCGGGGAAGCGTTTCCAGCCGGTCGAGCCAGTGGCGCTGCGCCCGCTCGCGCGCGGTGCCGCTCTCGTGGTGCAGTTGCGCGAGGTAGCTGCGGAAGTCGTAGCCGGGATCGGTCGCGGGGAGGGCGTCCGCGTTGAGCAGGGCCGCCAGCTCCTCGAAAACCAGCGTGAAGCTGGCCGCGTCGAGCACGAGCAGATCGATGTTGACGTGCAGGCGATGCCGCCCCCCGGGCAGCAGCGAGAGCTGGAAGTCGATGGTTTCGCCGCGCTCCACGGCCAGCACCCGGTGGCCGAGCCGCTCGCGCAGGCCCTGCAGGCGGGCTTCCAGCGCGCTGTCGTCCAGCATCCGCAGGTCGTGGATGGCGAGGCCCGGCCATGGGGTGTGTTCTCCATACTGCTGCAGGCCGTCGCCGCGGAAGACCACGCGCAGCATCGGGTGGCGCCGTATCAGGGCCTGCACCGCTGACTCCAGCGCTTCGGTGGAGAGCCCCGTGCCGTCGAACTCCTGGTAGAGGTGGCAGCCGACGCCGCCCAGCGTCTGCTGCGGCGAGCGGCCGACCAGGTAGGCGTGCTGCACGGGGGTGAGTTCGAAGGCCTCGCCATCCCGCATCACCGGCCACGTGGGTGGCGCGGGCGGCGCAGCCGGCCGCTCGGGGGCGGCCGTGGTGGCCGGGGTTGCGGGCTGCAGCAGGCGGCTCCATCCGGCCAGCGTGGGGTTGCCGTACAGGTCTCGCAGCGTCACCTTGTGGCCGCGCTTGCGCAGCCGGTTCAGCCAGGCCATCAGGTGCATGGAGTCCATTCCCAGCTGCAGCAGGCTGGCGTGTTCGTCCAGCTGCGTGGCGGGGATGTCCAGGCCGGCCGCGAGTTCGTCGCGCAGGGCCGCGTCGATCGCCAGGCCCGCGCCGGGCGCGGTGGGGCGTGCGAGGTCTTCGCGGGGGATGTCCAGATCGGTTGCAGGTATCACTTGAGAGGCCGTGTGGTGGTGCCCGTGCCGGCACGGGCGCGGACTGGCTGGGGGAGGTGAGGGCGTGGGCTGGCGGGCGCGGCGGTGGTCTGTCGCCGCGCGGTCATCGTTCCGGGGCGGGGCCTGCCGATTCCGTGCCGGCGGCCCGGGATCGCGCGAGCCAGGCATGGGCCTGTGCCCGGGCTTCGCTGTGGGTGGCGACGATGCGATAGGGGTAGGGGGCCTGGCCGGATGCGTTCCACGCGTCCGCCTTGCGCACGTATTCGCGGCGCTGGGCCTCGTCTTCCACGATGCGCACCGCGCCGAGGCAGTAGCGCTGCTGCAGCGCGAAGCTCTGCCGGCTCCAGCGGGTATAGGCCGCCATGAAGCCCGCGGACTGCCGTGGCTGCTCCGCGCCGTCCATCAGCAGGACGTGCGGCTCGGCGCGCGCGTAGAGGGCTTCGAGCTGGGCCATCAGTGCGTCGGCCCGTTCGTCGGGCACCCGCTGCGGCATGTGCAGGCCGACCAGTGGCCAGTCCCGGGTGTCGACAAAATCATTCATGCATGTGCCTTCTCGGATAGGGCTGCCGGCGATCGGCGGGACGTGGCGCGGGAAGTCGGGCGCCGCGCGGGATGCGGCCGGGCGGCCTCCGTGCGATCACGGCCCGCGGTGCGCCGCGCGCGACGGAAGCACCGGCCGCCAGCGCCTGGATGCCGCTCTGCCTATAGATATGTAAATGATAAGTATTCGCGATTAAGTCGCTACCCGGATCGGATTTGTTTTGGCCCGGATCCGTATCTGTCCGGCCGCGTGCGGGCGTGGCTCGGCGTGCCTGGCGCGCCACGCCGGCGGTGGGCGGGTGGTTTGCCGCGGCGGGCGGTGGATCAGCGCCGGCGCTTGAGCGAGGAGGGATTGACGCCGAACTGCTTGTGGAAGGCGGCGGTGAAATGGCTCGCGTTGGCGTAGCCGAGGTCGGCGGCCACGACGGTGACCGGGGTGTCGCCGCAGGCCAGGCGCTGGCGTGCCGCGTGCATGCGCTCTTGCTGGAAGAGGCCGTAGATGCTGTGGTCGAACAGTTGCCGGAAGCCGTGCTTGAGCCGCACGACGCTCAGGCCGGTCTCGCGGGCCAGCTCGGCGATCGTGGGCGCCTTGCTCAGGTCCGCCAACAGCAGGTCGCGCGCGCGCTGCAGCTTGCGCCGGCTGACCGGGCAGAGTTCGGCGCGCGGCGGCGGTTCCTCGCGCCGGGCCTCGACGGACAGGCCCACCAGCACCAGCGCCTGGCCCAGCAGCCACAGCGGGGGCTGTGCCGCGCGGGGCTGCGGGCTGGCCCGCATCGTGCGCAAGGCCTGGCTCAGGGCATGGGCGGCGGCGCGCATCTCGGGGCTGCAGCGCTGCATGTCGCAGCATCGTGCGGAGTCCAGCTCCCGCTGGAGCGGGGCGCCCAGGTCCGGCACCCAGCCGGCGAGCAGGTCGGGGCGCACGGAGACGGTGACGTATTCGAAGCTGCCCGCATACGAGGACTGGCCGCTGCAGCCGGGCGTGTAGCTGATGCAGTTGATGCCCTCGTCCAGCACGCGCTCGATCTCCTGCCCGCGCTCCCGGATGGCGAAGCCGGAGCGCCCGCGCAGCGAGCACGAGAAGTGGATCCTGTCCCAGTCGTCCCGCAGGCTCATCGTGACGGGCTGCGGGAAATGCCCCCGCCACAGCAGCACGTCCACGCCGTCCTGCGGCGCGAGCTGGATCAGTTCGCAGTCGGCGGCGGGCTCCAGGTGGGGCACGGGCCGGCCGGCGAGCAGGGAGGAGATGGCGACCTCGGATGCGACGGGCGTCGCCGTGTGTGCGGAGGGTTTCATGCGGCCTGCTTCATGGAGGGAACCCGATCCGGGTGGATTGTGAACCGATTCGGGTAGAAAAATAAATAAGAATCATTAACATTAAATCTTACAATTTTTGCCAATGCTCGCCGGTTCGTCCCGGTCCATCGGCGAGGTCGAGGCGCAGAGCCATCCCTCCGGGAATCTCCGAACTCCCTCCTTGCCTGGCCGCATGGCCGGCGGCCCCGGTTGCTGCGTGCGCCCGGCGGCCGCTTTTCCCCGCATTTTCTTCAATCCGTTTCAGGAGTGCATTCCGTGCCGCAACAGCCCCTCGCGAAGAAGCCGCAAGGCCGTCGAGACCCTTCCCGGATGCCGGGCCCCCTGTCGTCGCTGGCGCTGCTGGCAGCCCTTGGCGCCCTGCCCGGCGTGTCTGGCGCGCAGGAAGCCCGTCCGGGCACGCCGCTTGCCGCCCCGGCCGCCACCGTCGCCCCATCGGGCGGGAGCGCGCCGGAGCTTGCGGGCGTCACCGTGACGGCGCGGCGTGCGCAGGAGTTCGCCAAGGACATCCCCTTCGGCATCGGCGTGATCGGTGGCGAGGAACTGGAGGCGCGCCGGCAGCCCACGCTGGAAGAGGCGCTGCGCAGCACGCCGGGCGTGAACGTCTGGAGCGATGGCTCGCCCCACAGCGCGAACGTGCTCATCCGTGGAACGGGCTCGATCAATCCGGTGAGCACGGACGACGGGGCCGTGGCGCTGTCGATCGACGGCGTGCCCATGTCCATGCGCAACATGTCGCTCGGCACGCTCGACGTCGAGCGCGTCGAGATCCTCAAGGGCCCGCAGGGCACGCTGTTCGGCAGCAACAGCCGGGCGGGCGCGATCAACGTCATCACCAACAAGCCCACCCGCACCCTGGAGGGCCACGTGCGGGGCGAGATCGGCCAGGACAGCCAGCACCTGGAGGAGGCGGTCATCAGCGGCCCGCTGTCGCAGTCGCTCAGCGGCCGCGTGGCGATCCGCAACAGCGGCGCGGACCACTGGGTCGACAACGCGCGCACCGGAGGGCCGCTGTCCAAGCCCCGCAGCCTGATGTTCCGCGGCAGCCTGCTGTGGGAGGACGGCCCGGGCACCAACGCGCTGTTCGTGGCCGAGCGCGAGGAGGCCAGGCGCAGCCCGGGACTCGTCGTGCTGCGGCCCTATGGCGACCCGCCGTCCATGGACGTGACGCCGGGCCTGTTCGACCACAACGCGAAGACGGTGGAGCGCTATTCCGTCACCTTCAACCACGACCTGCCCGTGGGGCGGATCACGTCGGTGACGGGCTACACGAAGTTCGATACCGACTTCGTGGGCGGCTACGACGCGCGCGCCATGCAGGCCATGTTCGGCATGCCGGTGGAGAACATGCAGCGCAGCATGATGGACGGCCACACCGTGAGCCAGGACCTGCGCTGGTCGTCGCTGCCGGGTGCGTCCGTGTTCTGGGTGGCGGGCGTGAACCTGTCGCGCGCGGAGCGCACGTTCGACCAGATCTACCTCAGCCGGAATCTCGGCATCGACCGGCGCTACGAAACCGACAGCCACGCGCTCTACGGCGAGGTCACCTGGCCGCTGACGGACAGGCTCAAGCTCACGGGCGGCCTGCGCCACACCTGGGATCGCAAGACCTACGACGCCACCTACGGGGGCACCGTGCCCGACGGCCGCAGGCTGCGCGACGACTACTCCACCGGGCGGGTGGCCCTCTCGTGGGCGCTGACGCCGGAGACCAACCTCTATGGCGCGTGGTCGCGGGGCTACGAGTCGGGCGGCATCGGCGACTATCCGACGCAGGTGGCCGACAGCGTGCCGTACAAGCCGGCCTCGTCCAATGCGATCGAGGCGGGCTTCAAGACGGAGTCGGCCAACCGCCGCTTCGCGCTGAGCGGGGCGCTGTTCGCCACGCGGGTGAAGGACGACCATCTGCTGGGCTTCGACGCGGCGACGCTGGCGACCTCCACCGTGAACGCGGACACGGAGAGCCGGGGCGCCGAGCTGCAGGGGGTGTGGAGGCTGGGCAACGGCTTCTCGCTGTCGGGCGGCGTGAGCTACATCGATGCCGAGATCACCAGCAACGTGTCGGGCGTGTCCGGCGGCGACATCCGCAAGGGCAACCGCTCGCCCGACGTGCCGAAGTGGAGCGGCAGCCTCGGGGTGGCCTACACGCAGCGCCTGTCGGCCTTCATGGGGATGCCGTCCCCGGTGCTGAATACGCGGCTCGACTACCAGTACGTCGGCACCCGCGCGGCCGACCCGCAGAACCACTTCAACCTGGGCAAGTACCAGAAGGTGGACCTGCGCATCGGCGTTGCCTCCGGCGGCACCGAGGTGTACGTGTACGGCAGCAACCTGCTCGACAAGCGGTACGACCTGTACGGCTTCGCGCCCAGCGCGGCGGCCTACGTGGGGGCGCCGGCGCGCGGCCGCACGCTGGGCGTCGGCTTCCGGCACGACTTCTAGGATGAGCGGCGGCGAGGGCGGAAACCATACCGCGACGTCGTCCCCCGCGCCCTGCGCTCCCCCGGGGCGGCCGGGGGCCTGGCGCATCATGCGGCCGGTGCGGGGGCAGATCCGCTGGGCGATGGGCCTGGCGGGCATGGGGGCGCTGCTGAACCTGGGGGCGCTGCTGGCGCTGGCGCAGGCGGCGGGCCGGCTGGCGGCGGCGCCGGGCGCGTGGCCCGTGGCGCCGCTGGCGGCGGCGGCCGCGTGCTTGGCGGGCGCCTACCTGATGCGGCTGGCCGGGTTCGACCAATCCCATTGCGCGGCCTTCCGCCTGGAGGCCCTGCTGCGCCGGCAACTGGCGGAGCATCTGGCGCGCGTGCCGCTGGGCGAGGTCCAGCGCTGGGGCGCGGGGGCGCTCTCCAAGGTGCTGCAGGACGATGTCAAGGCCCTGCACGTCTTCGTCGCGGACAGCACGCCGCTCTATGCCCGGGCCGTCGTGATGCCCGCGTGCGCGGGCCTCGCGCTCCTCTGGCTCGACGGGCGGCTGGCGCTGGCGGCGGCGGCCCTGCTGGCCGTGGGTTTCGGCGTGCTGGGGCTGGCGATGCGGGGTGCGTCCGACATGGGCCGGCGCTACAACGAGGCCCGCGAGCGGGTGAGCGCCGCCGTGATCGAGTTCGTGCAGGCGATGCCGGTGGTGCGCAGCTTCGACACCGGCCAATCGACCTTCGGCCGCTACCGGCAGGCGCTGGACGGGTACCTGGACGTGCTGACCCTCTGGTACCGGCGGGCGGGCTTTTCCGCGCGCTTTTCCTTCGCCGTGCTGAACCCGCTGCCCACGCTGCTGGCGCTGCTGTGGCTGGGCGCGTGGCTGGTGGCGCACGGGACGCTCGATTTCGGGACCTGGGTGGCCGTGCTGCTGCTGGGCGCCGGAATGGCGGAGGCGATGATGCCGATGATGGTGCTGCACCACATGGTCGAGAAGGCGCAGCTGAGCGCCGGCCGCATCCAGGAAGTCCTGGCGCTGCCCGAGCAGCGGGCGGCGGAGGCCGCGCACGGGGCCCTGCCGGCGGATGCGGCGGTGGCGTTCGAGAACGTCAGCTTCGGCTATGGCGATGCCCGAGGGGGGGCGGGTGAGGCGGCGGAGGGCCTCGCGCTACGCGGCGTGAGCTTTCGCGCCGAGCCCGGCACCGTCACCGCGCTGGTCGGCCCTTCGGGCGCCGGCAAGACCACCGCCGCGCGGCTGATCCCGCGCTTCTGGGACGTGCTGGAGGGCCGCGTGACCGTCGGCGGCGCCGATGTGCGCGACATGGCCCCGGACGTGCTCATGGCCCAGGTCGGGTTCGTGTTCCAGGACACCTTCCTCTTCTCCGGCACGGTGGCCGACAACATCCGCCTGGGCGCGCCGGACGCGGGGCCGCAGGCCGTGGTCGCCGCGGCCACCGCCGCCCAGGCGCACGGGTTCATCGAGGCGCTGCCCCAGGGGTACGGCACGCCCGTGGGCGAGCGGGGCGCCTTTCTCTCGGGCGGGCAGCGCCAGCGCATCGCCATCGCCCGCGCGATCCTGCAGAACCGGCCCATCCTGGTGCTGGATGAGCCGACCGCCTTCGCGGACCCCGAGAACGAACTGGCGCTGCTGACGGCGCTGTCCGCGCTGATGCGCGGCAAGACGGTGATCATCGTGGCGCACCGCCTCTCCACCGTCCGGGACGCGGACCGGATCCTGGTGTTCGAGCGGGGGCGGCTGGTCGAATCCGGGCGCCACGGGGCGCTGGCCGCCGCCGGGGGCACCTATGCGCGGCTCTGGGCCCACCACGAGCAGGCGCAGCGCTGGGCCCTGCGCGGCGCCGGCGCGCCGTGCGCCGAGCCTTTGCCGGGAGCGGTGCCATGAGCGCGGCACCCATCGAAGCGCCTTCGCGGCGTTCCGCGGCACTGGCCTCCACCCGCGCGGCCTGGGGCCGGCTGCTGGAGGCCGTGGGGCCGCACGCCCCGGCCCTGCGGCGCTGCCTGGCCGGGCTGGCCGCCGCCGCGGCCTTCCAGGGGCTGGCCCTGGCCTGCGTGTTCCCGCTGTTCGCCGCGCTGTTTCCGCGGCCCGATGCGGGCGCGGTGCTGCGGTGGCTGGCCGCCATGACGGCGCTGGCCGGGCTGGCCACGGCGCTGCGCTGGCGCGCGCAGGGCTTCGAGTACGGCGGCGCGCTGGCCCGCGCCACCCACGGCCTGCGGCTGCGGCTGGGCGAGCAATTGCGGCGCATGCCGCTGGAGCGGCTGCGCGAGAAACGCTCCGGCGAGATGAACGCGCTGCTCCTGGGCAACGTGGACGAGCAGCTGAACTACACGGTGGCCATCGCCAACCTCATCCTGCTGGCCACCGTCGCGCCGCTGGCGCTCGCGCTGGCCGCGATGGCCTTCGACGCGCGGCTGGGCGCGCTGCTGCTGGCGGTCTTCCCCGCGCTCTGGCTGCTGCACCGCTGGCGCCGCCCGGCCTTCGCGCGCGACATGCGCGGGCTGAACGAGGCGCACCGGCGCTGCCATGCCGACATCGTCGAATACACGCAGGGCCTGGCGGCGCTGCGCGCGGCCTGCCAGCAGGGCCGCCATGCCGGGATGCTGGGCGAGGGGGTGGACCGCCTGCGCGAGATCCAGACCGCCACCCAGCGCCGGGGCGTGAAGCCGTCCGTGGTCACCGCCAGCGTCGTCGAGCTGGGCCTGCTGGGCATCGTCGTCGCGGGGACCGGCTGGGTGGTGTCGGGCACGCTGCATCCCTCGGCGGTGGCCGCGGCCATGGTCATCGCCGTGCGCCTGTCCGAGCCGATGGCGACCCTGGTCGGCTACGCCATGGTGCTGGAGATGATGGAGGCCGCGCTGGAGCGCATCGAGGCGCTGCTGGCCATCCCCCCGCTGCCCGTGGATGCGCCCGGGGCCGTGCCCGGGGACTTCGATGTGCGCTTCGAGGGCGTGTGCTTCCGCTACGCCGGCGGCGCGGACAGCGCCCTCGCGGACTTCACGGCGGCGCTGCCCGCGCGGGCCATGACGGCGCTGGTGGGGCCCTCCGGCTCGGGCAAGACCACGGTGGCGCGCCTGCTCATGCGCCATGCCGATCCGCAGGCGGGGCGCGTCACCATCGACGGCATCGACATCCGGCGCATGGCGCCGGAGGTGCTGAACGGCCTGATCTCGGTGGTGTTCCAGGATGTGCACCTCTTCGACGACACGGTGCTGGCCAACATCCGCATGGCGCGCCCGGACGCGGACGACGGCGCGGTCCGCGCCGCCGCCCGGGCCGCGCAGTGCCTGGACTTCATCGAGCGCCTGCCCCAGGGCTGGCACACCCGGCTGGGCGAGATCGGGGACCGGCTCTCCGGCGGCGAGCGCCAGCGCATCTCGATCGCGCGGGCGCTGCTCAAGGACGCGCCCATCGTGGTCCTGGACGAGCCCACCGCCGCGCTGGACACGGAGAGCGAGCTGGCCGTGCAGCGGGCCATCGACACCCTGGTGCGCGACAAGACCGTGATCGTGATCGCACACCGCCTGTCCACCATCGCCGGCGCCGACCGCATCCTGGTGGTGGAGGGCGGCCGGCTCGTGGAGCAGGGGCGGCACGGCGAGTTGCTGGAGCGCGCCGGCCGCTACCACGCGCTGTGGAGCGCGCAGCAGGCGGCGGGGGCGTGGCGTGGGCGTTGAGGGCCCCTGCAAAGGCTGCTCGCGGGGGAATGCCAGGCGCGCCGCGGCCGCGCCGGCGGGGGGCTTCGTTCCTAGAATGCGCGCACCGACTTCCGCTGGCACGCCATGTCCACCCACCCCTTCCCGGTTCCGGTCCGTACCGAATGCCCGCCCGGCGCATGCATCTGCGACCTGGAGGCGTTCCTGCGCGACCCGGGCGCCGACGCGCGGGTCCTGCGCCTGACGCGGGAGGAGGAGAAGCGCCTGGTGGAGCGGCTGGAGAACGTGGCCAGCCTGGACGACCTGCGCCGCATCGAGCAGCGCATGGCCGAGCAGCTGGGCATCCGCCTGAGCCTGTCGCCCGGCCCCAACGAGGTCCGCAGCCTGCGCGGCATCGCCATCCTGGTGCACGAGCAGCGGGGCCTGTGCCGCAAGACCCGGCAGGCCCTCGCCGCGGCGATCAGGAAGGGCATGGAGCGGCAGCCCGCGATCGCCTATGCGCTGCTGGACGAGGGCGGGCTGTTCGGGGGGCTCTGACCATTGATCTCCCTGGTGCTTACTACCACGGAGCGCAAAGACCCGTGCCGGCGGGGCGGCTCGCGGGCTCCTACACTCGGTCGCTCCTGATTTCACCAACGCTCAACAGACAGGAACCGACACCATGCAATTGCTCGACGCGCTCCAGTGGCGCTATGCCACGAAGAAGATGGACCCGGCCCGCGCCGTGCCGCAGGAGACCGTGGACCGCATCCTCGAGGCGGCCCGGCTCGCGCCCACCTCCAGCGGCCTGCAGCCCTACGAGATCATCGTCGTCACTAACCCCGAGGTGCGCGCGCGCATCCAGGCCATCGCCTGGAACCAGGCCCAGGTCACCGAGGGCTCGCACCTGCTGGTGTTCGCCGCCTGGGACGACTACACGCCCGAGCGCATCAACCACATGTTCGACTACACGAACGAGGTGCGCGGCTTCAAGAACGAGGGCTGGGAGAACTACCGCAACATGCTGCTGGGCTCGTACCCGCAGCGCGGCGCGGAGGTGAACTTCCAGCACGCCGCGCGGCAGGTCTACATCGGCTTCGGCGCCGCGCTGATCGCGGCGGCGGCCGAGGGCGTGGACTCCACGCCCATGGAAGGCTTCCAGCCCGATGCGCTCGACGAGATCCTGGGCCTGCGCGCGCGCGGCCTGCGCAGCGTCACCCTGCTGCCGCTGGGCTACCGCCATCCCGAGGGCGACTGGCTGGTGAACCTGCAGAAAATCCGCCGCCCGCGCGAGCAGTTCGTCAGCGAGGTGCGCTGAAGGCTTCCCGGGGCCTCTCGGGTGCCAGATACAAGCGTTCTGGCCTCCATGTCGCCGTGTTTGCTGAATAGTTTGCTATTGGAATGGTAGCAATAGGGCATCCTCGCTTCTTCCGGGTACCGGCCCCGGCGCGGCTCGCGCCGGGGCCGGTCCGCGTCAGAAGCGCGCCTGCAGCCCCACCGTGACCGTGCGCGCGGTGCCGGGCGTGACCCAGAGGCGGCTGACCGAGGTGGTGTAGTAGGTCTTGTCGAACACGTTGTCCACGTCGAGCGTGAGGCGCATCGTGGGTGTGAGGCGCCAGTAGGCGACCAGCTTGGCGGTGGTGTAGGCGGGCAGCTCGAAGGCCGGCGTGCCGGCGGTGGCCTCGGCCTGCGTGCGGGCCGCGCCCAGGCGCTTGCCCACGTGCGTGACGCCGCCGCCCACGCCGTAGCGCTGGCCACCGGCGAGCGCGTCCTCATAGACGGCGAGCACGCTGCCGTTCACGCGCGGCACGTTCAGCAGGCGTCCGCCGATCTCCAGCGTGTTGTCGCTCACCACCTCCACGTCGTTCAGCACCAGGCTGGCGTTGAGGCGCCAGTGGGTGCTGAGCTGCCCGGCCAGGTCGAACTCCGCGCCCCGGCTGCGCACCTTGCCGGCCGTGATCTGGAAGTTGGCGTCCAGCGGGTCGGTGGTGAGCATGTTGCGCTTGGTGATGTCGAACACCGCGGCCGTGGCGCCCAGGCGCTGGTCGGCGCTCTCCCACTTCACGCCCAGCTCCAGCGCGCGGCCCTTCTCGGGGTCGAGCTGGAGGCCGTTGCGGCCCACCGACGAGGTGAAGCTGCTGTTGGGCCGGAAGGAGGTGCCGGCGTTGGCGTACACGGTCCACTGCGCATTGGGCAGCCAGCTCACGCCCACGCGCGGCGAGGCGGCCGTGGGGTCCTGCCCGTCGGTCGTGCCGGTGCGGTGGTTGTCGTAGTTCTGGCGATAGCGGTCGAAGCGCGCGCCGGCCAGCACGCGCCACTGCGGCGCGATCTGGATCGCGTCCTGCGCGTAGAAGGCCAGGTTGCGCTGGCGCTCGGTGAAGTCGGTGTTGGGGCCCGGCGTGGGCTGGGGCTGGCCGTACACCGGGTTGAAGATGTTGATGCCGTAGGGCGCTGCGGCCGTGGGGTTGATGCGCAGCATGCGCGCGTCCAGCGTGTAGCGGTAGGTCTCCACGCCCATCAGCAGCTCGTGCGGCATGCCGCCCCACTGCACGTTGCCGATCAGCTCGGCCTGCAGCGCCGTGTCGTCCGAGGAGAAGTCGCGGTAGCGGCGCTGGCGGCGCAGGGTGCCATCGGACAGCAGGGTGGAGGCCTCGGTGGAGAAGCCTTCCATGCTGGTGGTGCGGTACGACAGCGCCATGCGGCTGCGCCACTGCGCGTTCCACTCGTGCAGCAGCGAGAGCTGGTGGGTGACGTTCTCCACCGTCATGTCGCCGTCGGCGGGCTCGCCCAGGAAGCGGCTGCGGGGAAGGGCGCCGAGCTGGTTGTTCACCGCCACCACGCCCCGGTCCAGCGGCGCGCGGTGCCGCAGGTATTCGCCGCTGTAGTCCAGCACCGTGCCGCCGCCGAGCTTCCAGGTGAAGGCCGGCGCCACCACCTGGCGCTGCGAACTGACGTGGTCGCGGAAGCTGTCGCGGTCCTCGGCGGCCACGTTGAGGCGGTAGGCCACGTTCTCGCCCAGCGGGCCGGTGCTGTCCAGGGCCGCGCGCTTGTAGCCGTGGCTGCCGGCATAGCCTTCCACGGCGTTCGCGGATGTCCACTGCGGGCGCTTGGTCACGATGTTGAGGGTGCCGCCGGGCTCGCTGCTGCCGTAGAGCGCGGCGGCCGGGCCTTTCAGGAACTCGATGCGTTCTACGCCGGCCATGTCGCGCGGCGCATTGAAGCCGCGGTTGCCCGAGAAGCCGTTGAGCAGCGTGGCCGACCCGGTGTTCTCGTTGCCCGGCAGGCCCCGGATGGCCACGTTGTCCCAGAGGCCGCCGAAGTTGTTCTGGCGCGAGACGCCGCCCACGTAGTCGAGCACGTCGTCCAGGCGCGTGGCGCCCAGGTCGTCGATGGCCTGGCGGGTGATGACGCGCACCGACTGCGGCAGCTCGCGCAGCGGCAGGTCGGTCTTGGCGCCGGAGGCTTCCTGGGCCTGGTAGGTGCCCGATTCGGTGCGGCCGACGATCTCGATGGTGGAGAGCTCGGCCGCCGCCGTGGCGGGCGCGGCGTCGGTGGCGGTTTGCGCGCGGGCCGTGCCCGCGAAGAGGGTGGCCGCGGCGAGCGCCAGGGGCAGTGCCGTGAAGGCGGGCGAGCGGGAGAAAGCAGTCATGGAAACACTCTTGGAGAAAGAAACAGGCGATGCAGCGGCGCCGCGCGCGGCGGATGCCCGGGGCGTGCGGCAGGATGCCGGCCCCGGGCCGTGGCGCGGGGCTGCGGAAAAACGGTGCGAAAAGGTGCGAAAGGGTGCGAAAGGGTGCGCATGCGCCCTCCGGGGGCCATGCCCCGGTCGGGCGCCAGCCCGGTGCGCCGCGATGGCGCATCGGCGTCAGGCGGTCATGCGGGCAGGGCCCCGGGCGGGCCGCGCGCCGAGAAGGGCGATGCGCCGTCGCGGCCCCCGGCGCGGGCCGCCGTGGCGGGGGCGGGCGGGTCCGCCGCAGCGGCGTGCACCCGCAGCGCCGGCAGGGAGGGCGCTGCGGCATTGCCCAGGTGGGCGAAGGCCAGGCACCAGGCGCAGAGCCCGTGCGGGTCGGCGGAGCCTTCGTCGCCATCCTCCTGCGGCGCCGGTGCGGTGCCCCGCGGCGCGGCGTCGGCGCTGGCCGCCGCGGGCGGGCGCAGCGCATGGCGCAGGTGGCCGGCCTCGTGCAGGGCCCAGCCCAGGCATGCATTCAGCCAGAGGGCCAGCAGCAGGACGGGCGTGATGCGGTGCGCGTGTTTCATGGTGTTTCGGCGAGCGCGCGGATGATAACGGCCGGGCCGGGGCCGGCCGTCGGAAGGGGCGGGCTTTTCCGTCAGCCCGCCGTGCCGGCGACGCAGACGCGGTCGCGGCCGTCCTGCTTGGCGCGGTAGAGCGCCTTGTCCGCGCGCTCCAGGATCGATTCGGACGTCTCGTCGCCGGTCTGGTGGAAGGCCAGCCCGATGCTCACGGTGAGCCGGCCCGCGCCGGGGAAGGTGCTCTTGCCCACCGCCAGCCGGATCTTCTCGGCCACCATGCGGCCTTCCTCGTGGTCCTGGGGCTCGGGCAGCAGGACGACGAACTCCTCGCCGCCGAAGCGGGCCACGAAATCGGTCGCGCGCACGTTGCCGGTGATGATGCCGGCGAGTTGCCGCAGCACGGCGTCGCCCGTCTGGTGGCCGTGGGTGTCGTTGACGCGCTTGAAGTGGTCCGCGTCCACCACCATCAGCGCGAAGCCCCGGCCCGATGGCCGGCACCGGTCGGTGCACTCGCGCAGCATCTCGTCGAAGCGGCGGCGGTTGTAGAGGCCGGTGAGCGGGTCGCGGATCGCGAGGTTCTCCAGCTCCTGGTTGGCGTGGTGCAGGGCCTGCGTGCGCTCGGCGACCTGGTTCTCCAGCGAGGCGTTGAGCCGCGACAGCTCGCGTTCGCGCTCCAGCAGCGATGCCGTCATGGACTGGAACGCGTGGTTCAACTGGGCGATCTCGGCGGGGTGGGCACCGTCGGGGTAGGTGGGCGTGCCCTCGCGGCGCTCGATCATGTGCGCGGCGATCGCCAGCTGCTCCAGGGGGCGGCTGAAGCGCCGGGCCAGCCGGTAGGCCGCGAAGCCGCACAGCAGTGCGATGACCGCGCCCAGCAGCGCGAGCTGGTGGAGCAGCGCCCTCGCCGGCGCGAGCGCCACGTCCACGGGCTGGCGCACCACGATGCGCCAGCCCAGGTCGGCGGCGCCCGTGGCAGGCAGCCGCACGGTGCTGGTGAGGTATTGCGCCCCGTCGCTCCACTGCAGGCGCTCGTAGCGCTCCTGCGGATCGACCGCCTCGGGCAGCCGCAACTGGCCGGCGTGCTGGAACGGGTAGAGCACGTTGCCCGCCTTGTCGGCGATGAGTACTTCCATCTGCTTGCCGGCCGCGCGGTCCAGCACGATGGATTCCACCGTCTCCGTCACCCAGTACCAGTGGGCGTGCGCGCCGAGCACGCCCCGCAGCCGGCCCGTGCCATCCACGATGGGGGCCGCGAAATCGATGAAGCGCAGCGGCTGGTCGAGGCGCTTGTTGGGCAGGCGCTTGGCGAGCAGCACGGCCTCGTGCACGTCGCCCACGAACAGGCCGGAGCGCGCGGCCTGGAACCAGGGCCGTTTGTCCACCCGCTCGCCCACCAGGATGCCGCCCGTGGCCTGCAGCACGAGCCCGTTCGCGTCGGTGACGCCGATCCAGGCGTATTCGCTGTGCGCCTCCTTGCGCATGTCCAGCGTTGCGCGGACCGCGTCGCCGTCCAGCGGGCCCTGGGTGAGCAGGTACGACTGCCGCAGCAGATCGATCTCCAGCATGCGCTCGCGCAGGTTGGTCGCCAGCAGGTCGGAGGCGGAACGGGCGGTGGTGTGCAGCAGCTCGCCGCTGAAGCGCGCCAGATCCTCGGTGGCGATGCGCCCGAGGTAGAAGCCCACGCCCAGCACGCTGGCCATCGAGAGGGCGCCGAACCACAGGGTGAGCTGCCCCCGGAAGCTGGGGGAGCGGTCGAAGGGCCGGCGGGGAATGTGCATGGCGCGCATTGTCGCGCCGCGCGGCCCGCCGGGGCGGGAATTCGCGGGGCGGAACGCCCGGCTCTCTACAATGCCGCCCCTTTCCGGCCCATCGCTGCACTGCCCCATGCCCATCATCGTCAAGGAAGAACTCAAGGCCTACATCGACCCGCTCACGCCCGAGGAGCACGGCGCGCTCGAACGCAGCCTGCTCGCGGAAGGCTGCCGCGACGCGCTCGTGCTCTGGGGCGACGTGCTCGTGGACGGGCACAACCGCTACGGCATCTGCCAGAAGCACGGGTTGCCGTTCAATACCGTCCAGCACCCGCATTTCCGCTCGATGGAAGACGTGCACCTGTGGATGATCGACCAGCACCTGGGGCGCCGCAGCGTGTCGGACTTCCAGCGCGGCGTGCTCGCCCTGCGCAAGCGGGAGATCCTCGCGCAGCGGACGCCGGCCCCGCCGGCCGCCGCCGCGCCGCAGTCCCCGGACGCGCCCTGGGACGAGGACGCCGCACCCGGCGCCCCGGGCGCCGCCGCGCCGTCTGCGGGCGACGCGGACCCGGCCGCCGCGCCCCCGGAGGCCGCGCCGCTGAACAGCCGTGAGGCCATCGCCCGCGCCGCGCGCCTGAGCAGCAGCCAGGTGGTGATGATCGAGAAGATCCAGAAGCAGGCCGCGCCGGAACTGGTGGCGGCCGTGCGTTCCGGCACGATCTCCATCAACGCGGCGGCGGCCGTGGCCACCCTGCCCGAGGACGAGCAGCGCGCCGCCGCCCTGGCCGGCAAGGACGAGTTGCGCCAGGCCGCCAAGCGGGCGCGCGAGGCCCGGCGCAAGCCCGCGGGCGCCGAAGCGGCGCCGGCGGAAGGAATGCACGGGGATTCCGCAGCGGAGAACGCGGGCGAGCCCGTGCCGCCGGACGGCATCGAGGCCCTGCGCCGGCGCGTGCAGGACCTGACCGCGGAGAACGAGGCCCTGCGCCAGGAGGTCGAGCGCCTGCGGGCGCTGCAGGCCGGCCGGTAGGCGCCGGACGGGTGCTCCTGGCGTTGCAGGACGCGGCCTACGCGGCGCGGCGGTGGCGGGCTCTATCATCGGCGCCTTCCTCCTCGGCCGCCCCCATGCCCTCCCGCCTTCTCCCCTCCGAAAAAAGCCACCACAGGATGCCCCTGCGCCTGCAGCTGGGCTTCGTGCTCGCCGCGCTGGCCACCGCCGTCATCGCGCTTTTCACCTACCAGTCGCAGCAGGGGCGTTGGGATGCCGTGCGCCGCATCAACGCGGCGGTCGAGTCGATCGTGCAGATGCAGTACGTGCTGTCGATCCTGAAGGACGCGGAAACCGGTCAGCGCGGCTACCTGCTTACCGGCGAGGCGCGCTATCTCGGCCCCTACGACACCGCGCAGGCCTCCCTGGAGCCCGAGCTGGAGCGGCTGCGGGGGCTGGTGTCCGACTCTCCCCGCCAGCTGCGCCGCTACGAGCAGCTCTTTCCGATCGCGCGGCAGAAGATGGCCGAGCTGCACGAGACCGTGACCCTGCGCCAGTCGGGCCAGGTCGAGGCGGCGATGGCCCTGGTGAGGACTGACCGCGGCCGCGCCACGATGGACGCGATCCGCGGGCTCGTGCGCGAGATGGTCTCGGCCGAGCGCGAGGAACTGGAGGACCGGCGCCGGGCCTGGGACGACGCGGCGCTCTTCGGCGCGTATTTCACCTGGGGCGGCTCGCTGGTGCTGCTGCTGCTCATCCTGGGCGCGGCCGCGATGACCGGGGCCGACCACCGTGCCAGGGCGCGCGAGAACTGGATCAAGAGCGCCCTCGTGGGGCTGGCGACCCAGCTGCAGGGCGAGCAGCGCCTCGACCAGCTGGGCCCGCGCGCGCTCGAATACCTGGCCCAGTGGCTGGGCGCCCGGGTGGCGGCCGCCTACGTTGCCGAGGGCCATGGCGTGTTCCGCCGCTTCGGCGGCTACGCGCTGTCCGATGATCCCGGCGCGGAGCGCGTGGCGGTCGGGCAGGGCCTGATCGGGCAGGCAGCGCAGTCGCAGCAGGCCATCCATGCCAAGGACGTGCCCGCGCCCCACCTCGCCGTGGAATCCGGCGTGGGCCGCAGCGCACCGGCCGAGCTGGTGGTGGTGCCCGCGGTGCAGGATGGCACCGTGCACGCCGTGATCGAGTTGGGCTTCTTCCGCCCGGTGCGCGACATCGACATCGACCTGCTCGCGCGCGCGTCGGAGCTGCTGGCCGCCGCCGTGCGTTCGGCCATGGACCGCTTCCAGCTCGAAGCGCTGCTGGAGGAAACGCAGCGCCAGGCCGAGGAGCTGCAGGCCCAGCAGGAAGAGCTGCGCGTGAGCAATGAGGAGCTGGAGCAGCAGAGCCGGGTGCTGCAGGAATCGCAGGCCCAGATGGAGGCCCAGCAGACGGAGCTGGAGCAGAGCAATGCCCAGCTGGAAGAGCAGACCCAGCAGCTCGAATACCAGAAGCAGCAACTGCTGCGCGCGCAGGACGCCCTCGCCGACCGGGCGCGCGACCTGGAGCAGGCCAGCCAGTACAAGAGCGAGTTCCTGGCCAACATGAGCCACGAGTTGCGCACGCCGCTCAATTCGAGCCTGATCCTCGCCCGGCTGCTGGCCGACAACAAGGCCGGCAACCTGACCGAGGAGCAGGTGCGGTACGCCGAGACCATCCACGGAGCGGGCAACGACCTGCTCACGCTCATCAACGACATCCTCGACCTCGCCAGGATCGAGGCCGGGCAGGTCTCGGTGGAGATCGAGCCCGTGGACGTGGCGCGCACGGTGCAGGCCATCGCCGAGCCGCTGCGGCCGCTGGCCCAGCACAAGGGGCTGGCATTCAGCGCGCTGGTGGAGCCCGGCGTGCCCGCCCTGCTGCGCACCGATGCGCAGCGGCTGGGGCAGATCCTGAAGAACCTGCTGTCCAACGCGATCAAGTTCACCGAGCGCGGGGACGTGGCGCTGCGCGTGGCCGTCCAGACGGACGGGCAGGTGGCCTTCTCCGTGCGGGACACGGGCATCGGCATCCCCGAGCACCAGCAGGGGCTGATCTTCGAGGCCTTCCGCCAGGCCGACGGCAGCACGCACCGCAAGTACGGCGGCACGGGCCTGGGGCTGTCGATCTCGCGCGATCTGGCGCAACTGCTGGGCGGCAGCGTCTCGGTGCAGAGCACGCAGGGCGAGGGCAGCGTGTTCACCCTGGTGCTGCCCGGGGGGCAGGGCGCATCGCCGGCGGATGCGCCGTCGCCCGTGCGCGCCGTGGCCACGGCCAGTGCCACCCCGGCCACGCCGGTGGAGCCCGTGGAGCAGCCGGCCCTCGCGCCCGCGCCGGACGCGCTGCGCCGCGCGCTGTCGGCGGTGGCCGATGACCGGGGTGGGCTGCAGCAGGACAAGCGCCTCATCCTCGTGGTGGAGGACGACGTGCGCTTCGCGCGCATCCTGGTCGATCTGGCGCACGAGATGGGCTTCCAGTGCGTGGCCGTGCACAGTGGCGGCGAGGGGCTGGCGGCGGCCATCGACTACATGCCCAGCGCCGTGGTGCTCGACATGAACCTGCCCGATTTCTCGGGCCTGGGCGTGCTGGACCAGCTCAAGCGCAATCCCGCGACGCGGCACATCCCCGTGCACGTGGTGTCGGTGGCCGACTACGCGCAGGAGGCCATGGGCCGCGGCGCCGTCGGCTATGCGCTCAAGCCCGTCAAGCGCGAGGAACTCGTGCAGGCCCTGCGGCGCATGGAGGCCAAGTTCACCCAGGCGCTGCGCCGCGTGCTGGTGGTGGAGGACGACGACCGCCAGCGCGAGAGCGTGCGCCACCTGCTCGCCAATGGCGAAGTGGAGATCATCGGCGCCGAGACGGCGCAGCGTGCGCTGGAGCTGCTGCGGGCCAGCACCTTCGACTGCATGGTGATGGACCTCAACCTGCCCGACCTGAGCGGCTACGAGCTGCTGGAGCAGATGGCTGGCGAGGAGGACGTGGCCTTCCCGCCCGTGATCGTCTACACGGGCCGCACGCTCTCGCGCGACGAAGAGCAGCGGCTGCGGCGGTTCTCCAAGTCGATCATCATCAAGGACGCGCGCTCGCCCGAGCGGCTGCTCGACGAGGTCACGCTGTTCCTGCATCAGATCGAATCCAGCCTGCCCGCGGAGCGCCAGCAGATGCTGCGCATGGTGCGCGACCGCGAGTCCACCTTCGAGGGGCGCACCATCCTCGTGGTGGAGGACGACGTGCGCAACATCTTCGCGCTCTCCAGCGTGCTCGAACCCACGGGCGCCAAGGTGCAGATCGCGCGCAACGGCCGCGAGGCCTTGCAGGCGCTGGAGCGGGCCCAGGCCGGCGACGCGCCGCCGCTGGACCTCGTGCTCATGGACATCATGATGCCGGAGATGGACGGCTTCGCGGCCATGAGCGCGATCCGCAAGCGGCCCGAATGGCGCCGCCTGCCCATCATCGCGCTCACCGCCAAGGCGATGCGCGACGACCAGGAGAAGTGCCTCGCGGCTGGCGCCAACGACTACATCGCCAAGCCGCTGGACGTGGAGAAACTGCTCTCGCTCGTGCGCGTGTGGATGCCCAAGTGACCGCTCCGGACGACCCCGCCTCCGCGCTGCGCAGGAAGACCTTCGAGATCGAGCAGCAACTGCTGGTCGAGGCGATCTACCGCCGCTACCACTACGACTTCCGGGGGTACGCGCAGGCCTCGCTCAAGCGCCGTCTGCAGACGGCGCTCACGCGCTTTCACTGCCGCTCGCTGTCGCAGCTGCAGCACCTGGTGCTGCACGAGCCCGACGTGTTCCCCGCCATGCTGGAATACCTCACCGTGCAGGTGAGCGAGATGTTCCGCGACCCGAGCTACTTTCGCGCGCTGCGCGAGACGGTGGTGCCGCTGCTGCGCACCTACCCGTCGCTCAAGGTGTGGGTGGCGGGCTGCAGCACGGGCGAGGAGGTGTATTCGCTCGCCATCCTGCTGCGCGAGGAAGGCCTGCTGGAGCGCACGCTCATCTACGCCACCGACATCAACGCCAACGCGCTGCAGAAGGCCGAGGCGGGCGTCTACGCCATCGAGCGCGTGCCCGCCTTCACCGACAACCACGCGCGCTCGGGCGGGCGCGGATCGCTCTCGGAGCACTACACGGCGGCCTACGGCCGCGTGGTGTTCGACAAGAGCCTGCGCCGGCACATCGTCTTCTCCGACCACAGCCTCGCGACCGACAGCGTGTTCGCCGAGGTGCACCTCGTCTCGTGCCGCAACGTGCTCATCTACTTCGACCGCGAACTGCAGGACCGCGCGCTCGGCCTGTTCGAGGAGGCGCTGTGCCGCAAGGGCTTCCTGGGGCTGGGCTCCAAGGAATCGCTGCGCTTTTCCTCGCATGCGCAGGCCTTCGACGAACTGGTGGCGCAGGACCGCATCTACCAGAAGCGGGGGGGCGCATGATGAGCATCGGCCTGCCCTGGATTGCCGGCCGCTCCTTCGATGCCGTCGTCATCGGCGGCTCCGCCGGCAGCGTCGAGGCGCTGTCGGTCCTGCTGCCGGCGCTGCCCGCCCCGCAGCGCGCGGCGGTGCTCGTGGTGCTCCACCTGCCGCGCGACCGGCCCAGCCTGCTGTGCGAGATATTCCAGCCGCGCTGCGCGCTGCCGCTGCGCGAAGCCCAGGACAAGGAGCCGGTGGAGCCCGGCACCGTGTACTTCGCGCCGCCCGACTATCACCTGCTGATCGATGCCGGCCCGACGCTCTCCCTCTCCGTGGACGATCCCGTGCATTTTTCCCGGCCCTCCATCGATGTCCTCTTCGAGTCCGCCGCCGACGCCTATGGCGACCGGCTCCTGGCCATCCTGCTGTCCGGCGCCAACCAGGACGGCGCGCAGGGCATCGCCGCCGTGCAGGCCGCCGGCGGCGCGACCATCGTGCAAGATCCCGAAAGCGCTTCCATGACCCCCATGCCCGAAGCGGCGCTGCAACTGTGCACGCCGACCCGCGTCCTCGCGCCGCCACGCATCGCCGAGCTGCTGGCCGCCCTGCCGCACGGAGCGCGCGCATGATCGCGCCCCCGTCCGTGCCCACGGCCCAGCTGCCCGCGCGCGCGGCCGCTCCGGTCAAGTGCCTGCTGGTGGACGACGTGCCCGAGAACCTCATCGCCCTGGAGGCCCTGCTGCGCGGCGATGGCGTGCACATCCTCACGGCCGCGTCGGGGCCCGAGGCGCTGGAGCTGCTGCTGGCGCACACCGACGTGGCGCTGGCGCTGCTGGACGTGCAGATGCCCGAGATGAACGGCTTCGAGCTGGCGGAACTGATCCGCGGCAGCGAGCGCACACGCCACATCCCGCTCATCTTCATGACCGCCGGCTCGCGCGACCAGGACTGGCAGTTCAAGGGCTACGAGAACGGGGCCGTGGACTTCCTCTACAAGCCCATCGACCCCCACATGCTGCTCAGCAAGGCCAACGTGTTCTTCGAACTGCACCGGCAGAAGGTGGCGCTCGCGGGCGAGCTGCAGGAGCGCACCCAGGCGCTGCGGCTCAACGAGATGTTCATGGCGGTGCTCAGCCACGACCTGCGGGGCCCGCTCAGCGCCATCCTCGCGAGCGCGGTGGTGCTCAAGCGGCCGCAGGAGCCGGAGAAGGTGCACGTGCTGGCGGACAAGGTGCACGCGAGCGCCCAGCGCATGGGCCGCATGATCGAGGACCTGCTCGACGTGACGCGTGCCCGCCAGTTCGGCGGCCTGCCCGTGCGGGCCGCGCCCGCCGACCTGGCCGCGCTCGTGCAGCGCGCCGCCGCCGAATGGCATGCGAGCCACCCGGACCGCGCCATCGAAGTCACCCGCGAGGGCGACCTCGGCGGCCAGTGGGACGCGGAGCGCCTGTGCCAGGTGGCCGCCAACCTGCTGGGCAACGCCATCCACCACGGGGACGCGCTGCAGCCCGTGCAGGTGCACCTGGACGGCAGCGATGGTCAGCGCGTGGCGATGACGGTGCGCAACGGCGGGGAGATCCCGCCCCCGCTCATACCGCAGCTCTTCGATCCGTTCCGGGGGCGCGAGCGCGAGCCGGGCCGCCACCAGGGGCTGGGGCTGGGGCTCTTCATCGTGCACCAGATCGTGCAGGGGCACGGCGGATCGATCAGCGTGTGCTCGCGCGAGGGGCGCACGGTCTTCCGCGTGGAACTGCCCCGCGTGGCGCAGATCCGCGCGCACGGGGCCGGTGGCTGAGAACCCCGCGCGGGCCGGGGGAGCCGGGGGCGGGCTCAGGCGGGTCCGCGCAGGGCGCTGCGGATCGAATCCATCAGCGCCTCCATGTCCTCCAGCTCGAAGGGCTTGAGCAGCGCGCGCACGTTCGGGCCCAGGGTGTCGAGCCCGTGGCTGAACTGGTAGCCCGAGCACAGCACGATCCAGCGCCCCGGGTCGCCGGCCAGCAGGCGCCGGCACAGGTCGGTGCCGGACATGCCCGGCAGGCTCACGTCGGTCACCACGATGTCGAAGGGCCGGGGCGCATCCAGCGCCAGCGCTTCCTCGGCGGTGGCGCAGGACGTGACATCGCGGTCCTCCCCTTCCAGCAGCATGCCGATGGTTTCGCGGAGTTCGGCGTTGTCCTCCACGTACAGGATGCGCAAGGGGGTCATGCTGGGGGCTGTCCGGGTGAGGGGGTCGATGGACGGATGAAAGAAGGAAGGGGCGGCGCCCGGGGCCAGGTCCGGGCCGCCGGCCGCTGCGTGGCGCGGTAGTGTGCCTGGGGGCTGCATCATGCCAGCATCCACCGGGGGCCCGCCGCCCGCCGGGCCCGGCGCCATGGGAGCCGTGGAGATGCCGGGTGCGCCGGGGCGCGGGGAGGCGAGGGCCAGGGGCATGGAGATCGGTCCTTGAGGGGGCGTTTGCTGCCGGATCAAAGCGCGCATCATTTTCCGAACCCTGCCGCGAGGGTGTAGGACAAGGACGCATTGGCCGGGCCGCGCCTGGCCGCTTGCGCGGGAATGCGCTGTCCGCTGACAGCCCGCGCGGGGCATGGCTCCGGATACTGGCTTGGCCCGGCGAAAGCGGCCACGGCGCCACGGGCCCCGCCACATCGTCCCCCGTCCATTCACTCCCAGCACACCAACCCATGATTCGCATCAAGCTCCAGGTGGAATTGGAATACCTGGTGCACGACGGGCCCGGCGCGGATTTCGTCTTCAACATCCACGCGGCGCGGACCGCCTGCCAGGACGTGCTGGACGAGCGCCTGGCGATCGAGCCGCCCGCCGCGACCCAGCTGCACACCGACCCCGCCACCGGCACGCGCCGCCTCCGGCTGCACGCCGCGCCCGGCCCGCTCGCGCTGGCCTATGCCGCGACGGTGGACATGGCGCACCACGCGGCCGATCCCGCGCGCATCCCCGAGGTGCCCGTGGGCGAGCTGCCGCCCGAGGTGCTGGACTACGTCCTGCCGAGCCGCTATTGCCAGTCCGACCGGCTGGTGACGCTGGCCGCGCGCGAGTTCGGCCACCTGCGGCCGGGCTATGGCCGCGTGCAGGCCATCTGCGACTGGGTGCGCGGCCACGTGGCCTTCCGGCCCAACACGTCCACCTCCACCACGTCCGCGCTCGACACCTTCGTGGAGCGCGTCGGCGTGTGCCGCGATTTCGCGCACCTCATGATCGCGCTGTGCCGCGCGGCGAACATTCCCGCGCGCATGGCGACAGGCACCGACTACGGCGCCGATCCCGCGCTCGGCCCGCCGGATTTCCATGCCTACGTCGAGGCCTTCCTCGGCGGCCGCTGGTACGTGTTCGACCCCTCGGGCACGGCCATCCCCATGGGCATGGTGCGGCTGGCCACCGGGCGCGACGCGGCCGACGTGGCCATTGCGACGATCTTCGGCAATGTGCAATCCCAGGCCCCCCGGATCCGCGCCCGGGCTGAGGAAGACCCCTCGCGCGGCCTGCGGTGGCCGCGGCATTCGCCGCTGGCGCTGTCCACCGACGGATCTCCGGAGGACGGCGCGCCACCCGTCCCCGCGGGGAGGGACCACCGCGATGCGGCCCCTTTCCGCCGGGCGCCGGCCCGCGCGGCGGCCCAGGGCGCGTGAGCCTCGCCGGACAGGCCCTGGGGCATGGTTTCGGGGTGAAAGAGGCTCCATGTCGCCATGAAATCTGACTTGTTTGCTATCAATAAAGTAGCAAATCGAATCGCAAGCCGTGACGGTCGGTGTTCGCATGCTTCGGCAAGATTTCGCGCGTGCTCCGCTGCGCCGTCCCGGGAGGGGTGAAATCGGGCTCCGAGGTTGGGAGACCATCGAGAAGGATGCACAGATGCATGGCGACCGCGCGTTGCGGCGGTTCCGTGCGCTCCCGGCCATCCTGCCACGCAGCAGACGACCTTCCGATGCCCTCTTCGCTTTCCTCCGGCGCGGCCCTGCGCCGCAGCCATTCCCTTCCCGCTCCGGGCGCGCAGAGCGCGGCCCCCTCCCCAGGGCCCGCGCAGCCTCCACGCCCTGCGCGGACATCGCGCCAGCGGCCGCAGTCGCACGACATCCCCGAGCGGTCCGCAACGGCCGCGAAGGAGGCGCCTTCGGGCAGCCTGCCGCCGCGCTCCACGCGGGGCCTTCCCCGGCCCCAGGAGGCCAGGCCGGTGGCCGCCGATGCCCCGGCCGCCGCGCCTTCCGGGCGGCGGATGGGCCAGGCCCTGTCCTGGGGATTGCATCTGCTCACGCCCAATGCGGCGTTGTGGGGAACGGTGGCGCGGCACCTGTCCGGCCATGCCGCCTGGCTGAGCCACCAGATGCGGGCCCATCCGGAATGGACCATCGCGATGGCGGATGCCTTGCTGCGGATGCCGTCCCTGGCTGAGCCGGTGCGGCGCCTGGAGGTGGTGGCCGGGCCGCTCGCGGCCCTGGCGTCCCGCCTGGCGGAGCAACTCCGGGAGCGCAATGACCAGGAGGCGGTGGCCCGCATCGCGCAGGCGCTGGTGTCGCTCGACGGCGCCCAGCTGACCAGCGAATTGCTGGGCGAGATGGTCTATGGCGAGCTGAAGGACATATCGCCGAAGCATGCCGTGGCCCTGCAATTGGCGTGGATGGTCACCGTGACCCTGGCGCAGTGGGGCACCATGAGCATGGCTGCCGCGAGGAGGGCCGTTCCGCAGCCGCCGGATGCCTCGGCGCAGGGCGAGCCGGACCCGGCGCCGCAGGCTTCCGCGGCCACCCGCTGGGCGTTGGTGCGCCAGTCATCGATGCACCATCTGCGCGATGCCGCCATGGCGAACGCCATGGCCACGCTCTCCGAGACGGGCAGGGGGGTGGCGGGCGGCCAGTATTCCTCGGCGATCGCGGAAACCCTGGTCGATGGCGTGAAGGCGCTTTCCCGCAACCTGTCGATGGGATTGCAGGGAGGTAGAGTGCCGTCCGGCGAAGCGTGAGATGCTGCCGCCGTACCCGGCCGGGGGGTGCCCCGGGTCGCTGGCGCTTTGCCCACCTCTTATTCCCAGGAGACTCCTTCATGACCGCTTCCCCGTCCGCCGCGACGTCCCTCAAGATCGATTTCGTCTCCGATGTCTCGTGCCCCTGGTGCGCCATCGGCCTGCAGTCCCTGGAGCGGGCGCTGCATGCCCTGGGCGGCACCGTCGAGGCCACGGTGCATTTCCAGCCGTTCGAGCTCAATCCCCGGATGGAGGCGGGCGGGCAGGACATCGGCGAGCACCTGGCCGAGAAATACGGCGCCTCGCCCGAGCAACTGGCCCAGACGCAGCAGGCGATCGCCGAGCGGGGCGCCGCGCTCGGCTTCGCGTTCAACATGGACCGGCGCAGCCGCATCTACAACACCTTCGATGCGCACCGCCTGCTGCACTGGGCGGGCGAGGAGGGCGGCCCGCGGGCGCAGGCGGCGCTCAAGCATGCGCTCTTCCGCGCCTATTTCACGGACGGCAACGACCCTGGCGACCATGCCCTGCTCGAACGCCTCGCTGCCGGCGCCGGGCTCGACGCGCGCCGCGCGGCCCAGGTGCTGGCCTCTGGCCAGTACGCCGATGCGGTGCGCGAACTCGAGGCGCTCTACCAGCAGCATGGCATCCATTCCGTGCCGGCGGTCATCGTCAACGACCGCCACCTGATCCAGGGCGGCCAGCCGCCCGAGGTCTTCGAGCAGGCGCTGCGGCAGATCGCCGGGCAGTCCTGAACGGGGCTGAGCGGGAGGGAACAGGGCAGGGGCCGATCCCCGGTGCGCCAACGCGACGGGCTTTAAGAATCGTCTAAGTCATCGCGGGCACATTAGGGGCTCGGCAGTCTTCGTCTCTTCTCCCTCCCTCCCTCCCAATTGAAGGCTGCTGTTAACCCGCTTCGGCGGGTTTCTTTTTGCCTGGGACGACCCAGTCGGGGCCGGAGGGGATTCCGTGCCGCGGGAAAGCGGGCTACTTGCGCAGGGGGATCGGCGTGGCCCGGTCCACGGGCACGGCCGTGACGCTGTTCTGGGGCGAGCCGTCGATGAGCTTGTCGGAATAGGTGAGATAGACCAGCGTGTTGCGCTGCGCGTCCACCATGCGCACGATGCGCAGCCGCTTGAAGAGCAGCGACATGCGTTCGTTGAACACTTCTTCCTGCTGCTTCAGCGGGGGCTGCGTGAAGCGGATCGGCCCGACCTGCCGGCAGGCGATGGAGGCTTCGGCGCGGTCTTCCGCCAGCCCCAGCGTGCCCTTGATGCCGCCCTTGCGGGCGCGCGAGACGTAGCAGGTCACGCCTTCGACGGCAGGGTCGTCATAGGCCTCCACGATGATGTCGTGGTCGCGCCCGATCCACTGGAAGGCCGTATCGACGGTGCCGATCTTCTCGCCCTGGGCCGCGCCGGCGAGGGCCGCCGCGCAGGCCAGGCCGAGCGCCAGCGCATGGCGGCCCGTGCGCGGCAGGCCGCGCGCCGTCATGCCGCGGCCCCGTCGCCCTCGGCGCAGCGGCGGGCCAGGTGGGCCAGCGCCTCCTCCACCTGGTCCACCAGCACCAGGCACAGGTCGCCGGGCTGGAGCCGGTCCAGCGCGGCGTCGATCGCGGTGAACTCGCCCCGGATCTCCTCGACGTGCTTCGTGCGCGATGCGTTCGCGAGGCCTTCGCGCAGCAGCGCCATCACCTCGCCGTCGGCGCGGCCGCGCTGGGCCGCGTCCTGGTAGAGGATCACGTCGTCGAAGGCGGCGCCCAGGATCACGGTCTGCTCGCGGATGTCCTCGTCGCGCCGGTCGCCCGCGCCGCTGATGACCACGCCGCGCCGCTGGGCCGGCAGGGCATCCACGGCCTGCACCAGCGCGCGCATGGCGTCGGGGTTGTGGCCGTAGTCGGCGATCACCGTCGCGCCACGGAAGTCCATCACGTTGAAGCGGCCCGGCGCGTTGTCGCTGTCGTTCACGAAGCCCGAGAGGCCGCGGCGGATGGTCTGCCAGGGCAAGCCCGCGCCCCAGGCGGCGGCCACGGCGGCCATCACGTTCTCGACCTGGAAGCCGATTCTGCCGTTGCGGGTGATGGGCACGTCGCGCAGGTGGATCGTCTCGCGCCACGAGCCCTCGGCCGCGACGATGGATTCGCCGTCCACGTACACCGAGCGGTGGCCCTGCGCGCGGTGCGTGGCCATCACGGGATGGTGGCGGTCGCTCGCGAAGTAGATCACCTTGCCGGGGGTCGCCGAGGCCATGGCCGCGACGATGGGGTCGGCGGCGTTGAGCACGGCATAGCCCTCGGGCGCGACGTTCTGCACGATCACCCGCTTGAGCACCGCGAGCTCGTCCACCGTGCTGATGTAGTTCAGCCCCAGGTGGTCGCCCGCGCCGATGTTGGTCACCACGGCCACCGAGCAACGGTCGAAGCCCAGCCCCTCGCGCAGGATGCCGCCGCGCGCGGTCTCGAACACGGCCGCGTCCACCTCGGGGTGCAGCAGCACGTTGCGCGCGCTGCGCGGGCCCGAGCAGTCGCCGCTGTCGATCTGGCGGCCGTTCACGTACACGCCGTCGGTGTTGGTCATGCCCACGCGCAGGCCCTGCGCCGAGAACAGGTGCGCGATGAGCCGTGCCGTGGTGGTCTTGCCGTTGGTGCCGGTGACGGCCACCGTGGGGATGCGGCCGTCCTGGCCCTGGGCGAAGAGCTTGTCCACCATCGCCTGGCCGACGTTGCGCGGCTTGCCGTAGCTGGGCGAGAGGTGCATGCGCAGGCCCGGCGCGGCATTCACCTCGACGAAGCCGCCGCCCTGCTCCTCCAGGGGCCGGTGCACGGTCTCGGCCACCATGTCCACGCCGCAGATGTGCAGGCCCACCATCTGCGCGGCGGCCACGGCGCGCGCGGCCACGTCGGGGTGCACGTCGTCGGTCACGTCGGTGGCGGTGCCGCCGGTGGAGAGGTTGGCGTTGTTGCGCAGGATCACGCGCTGGCCCTTGGGCGGCACGGAGTCGGGCGTGAGGCCCTGGGCCGCGAGGCGGGCCACGGCGATGTCGTCCAGCCGGATCTTGGTGAGCGAAGTGGCGTGGCCCTCGCCGCGGCGCGGGTCGAGGTTGACCAGGTACACCAGCTCGCGCACCGTGCGCTCGCCGTCGCCCAGCACCTGGGGCGGCTCGCGGCGCGCGGCGGCCACGAGCTGGTCGCCCACCACGAGCAGGCGGAAATCATGGCCGGGCAGGAAGCGCTCCACCATCACCGTGCCGTACTCGGCCGCGGTGCGGAAGGCTTCATCGAGTTGCGCGCGCTCGGTGATGTTCACCGTCACGCCCTTGCCCTGGTTGCCGTCCTGGGGCTTCACCACCACGGGCAGGCCCACCTTGAGCGCGACCTCCCAGGCCTCGTCCAGGGTCTCGACCGGCTTGCCCAGCGGCACCGGCACGCCGGCGGCGTGCAGCAGGCGTTTGGTGAGGTCTTTGTCCTGGGCGATCGACTCGGCCACGGCGCTGGTCGAATCGACCTCGGCGGCCTGGATGCGCCGCTGCTTGGAGCCCCAGCCGAACTGCACGAGGCTGCCGCGCGTGAGCCGGCGGAAGGGAATGCCGCGCGCCACGGCGGCATCGACGATGGAGCCGGTGCTCGGGCCCAGGCGCTCGTCCTCGTCCAGCTCGCGCAGGCGGGCGATGGCCGCGTCGGCGTCGAAGGGGGTGTGGTTCAGGGCCGCCTCGACGAGGGCCTGCGCATCGGCGAAGGCCTGCCGTCCCACGGCTTCTTCGCTGTACTCCACCACCACCTGGTACACGCCCGCATCGACCGTGGCCGAGGTGCGGCTGAAGCTCACGGGGCAGCCGGCCTGGGCCTGCAGCGCCAGCGCGGCGGTCTGCAGCACGTGGGCCAGCGAGATGTCGCTCTCGCCGCCCTCGGGGTGCAGCACGCCCACGGCCGGGAACAGGGCCCGCAGGCGGGCTTCGAAGCCGGCGATCTGGCCCATCGCGCGTTCGCTCTCGCTGCACGAGACGACGGCTTCGATGGAAGTGTGGCGGCTCCAGAGGTTGGGACCGCGCAGGGCCCGGATGCGGGATACGTCCATGGGGAAAGTGCTCTCTTGGGTTCTCTTGCGGTGTCGGGGAGGGATGCGCGCGGCGCTCAGGCGGCGCTCAAACGGAGGACAACGGCCCGGCGGCGGGAGGGCAGGGCGGCTCGGGCTCGAAGGTCTTGATGCCCGCGCCGATCAGGTCGGGCGCGATCTCCATGGCCCAGGCGGTGGCCACGATGGCCAGCAGCGTGTCGGCGTCGGTCTGCACGGCGTTGCGGCCGAAGGTGAGGTCGGCCAGCGGGGCCAGCACGTGTTCCGCCGAGCCCGTGGCCAGCACCACGCGGCCGTTCTTCACGAACACGGCGCGGCCGCCATCCCGGGCGCGGTGCTCGGCGATGGCCGGCAGCGCGCCGTCCTGTGCATACAGCACCACGGCGCCGTCGGACAGGGGCGCCAGCTCCAGCACCTGGGGCTCCGCGGCGTTGAGCACGGCCGCGCCGCCGGGCAGCACCACGTCCACCTGCGTGCGCATCACCTTGTACATCTGCTCCTGCTCGGACACGTCGAACTCGGCCAGATCGTCCTTGCCGTCCATGTCGGTCACCACGCCCACCTGGCAGCGGTCGTAGGCGAGGCCGTCGCGCAGGATGGTGCGCGCGTCGTTCTCGATCACCGCAGCCTGCACCATCTGGTTCATGAGCAGGCGGTGGGCGGCCTCCCAGTGCGCGCTGTCGGTCCGGTCCACGCAGCGGCGGTCGAGGAACAGGCCCTCGCGGCAGGCGAGGCCCGTGTGGCGCCCGCCTAGGTGCATGAGCCAGGCCACCACGCGCGCGATGGTCGCCGTGCCGCGCGTGCCGGCCACGCCCACCAGCGGAACGCGGCCGATGGTGCCCTCGGGCGCATCGTCGGGGGCGGGGAAGAGGTGCTCGGCGATCGCCTGCCCCACCGGGCGGGGCGCGCCGATGGCGGGCTTGAGGTGCATGAGCAGGCCGGGGCCGGCGTTCACTTCGACGATGGCGCCGCCCTGCTCCTGCAGCGGGCGGGCTATGTCCTGCGCCACGAGGTCGATGCCCGCGATGTCCAGGCCCACCACCTTCGCGGCCAGGGCCGCGGTGTAGGCCACCTCGGGGTGCACGTCGTCCGTGCAATCAACGGCCACGTTGCCGTTGCGCTGCACCACCACCTGCCGCCCGGCCTCGGGCACGGAGGCGGCGGTGAGGTCCTGGCGCTTCAGTTCGAGCTGCACGGCCGTGTTGGCGGCCACGTCGATCAGCTCCAGCGGGTATTCCTCCTCGTAGCCCCGGCGCGGGTCGGAGTTGAGCTGTGCGTCGATCAGTTCCTGCACGGTGGAGCGACCGTTGCCGGTGATGCTCACCACCTCGCCGCGCGCTGCGGCCACCACGCGGCCGCCGACCACCAGCAGGCGGTGCTCGTCGCCGGGGATGAAGCGCTCCACGATCACGTCGCTGCCCTCGGGATAGGCGGCGTGGTAGGCGGCCTCGATGTCCTCGCGCCGGCGCAGGTCCAGCGTCACGCCCCGGCCGTGGTTGCCGTCCGAGGGCTTCACCACCACGGGCAGGCCGATGTCCTGCGCGGCTTCCCAGGCTTCCTCGGGGCTGTTGACGATCTGCCCCTCGGGCACCGGCACGCCGCACGATTGCAGCAGGCTCTTGGTGAGGTCCTTGTCGCTCGCGATGCCCTCGGCGATCGCGCTCGTGAACTCGCTCTCGGCTGTCCAGATGCGGCGCTGCGCCGCGCCGTAGCCCAGCTGCACGAGATTGCCGTCGTTGAGCCGGATGTGCGGGATGCCCCGGTCGGTCGCGGCCGTGACGATGCAGGCGGTGCTGGGGCCGAGGTACTGGTCGTCCACTTCGGTGCGCACGCGCGCCACGGCGGCGGCGACGTCGAAGGGCTGGTCGTTGATGGCGGCCATGATGAGCCGGTGGCCCTGCTCCAGCGCCACGCGTGCCACGCGCTCGTCGCGGGCGCGGAACACCATCCGGTACACGCCGCGCTGGCTGGTGCTGCGCGTCTGTCCGAAGCCCGTGGGCATGCCCGAGAGGTTGAGCAGCTCGATCACGATGTGCTCCAGCACGTGGCCGCACCAGGTGCCGCCCTCCAGCCGCTGCAGGAAGCCGCCGCGCTCGCCCACGCCGCAGTGGTGCTCGATGAGCGCGGGCAGCCAGCGCGTGAGGCGCTCGTTGAAGCCCGGAAGGGTGTTGGACGGATGGTCTTCCAGCGCGCCGAGGTCCAGCCAGACTTCGAGCACCGGGCGGTACGTCCAGATGTTGGGGCCGCGCAGGTAGTTGATGCGCAGCAATTGGATGTCGGGGAATGTCGTCGCCATGGGGTGCAGCGTAAAGGAAACGGAGGCCGCCGGGGCCGATGCGGGGATGTCGGGGGGATTGTGCGCCAGCTTTGCGGGGCGCTAGCCGCCTGCGGGGCGGTCGCTGTCAGCGTGGAGGGCCGCGGCCGCGTTAGACGGCGATGCCGACCGGCTGCCCGATGCTTCGGGGACAATGCCTGCCAGCACACGGGCTGGCTTCCCGGGCCGCCGGGGACGGAACAACCAACCAAAATGCAAAATCACCATCCTGTGGACGCCTCCGGTGTCTTGACGGGCCCTGCCGGGGCCGAACTGCGGGCGAGACTCGCTCCCCACGAAAACGTAACAGCCGCGCTTGAGGTTGACCTGAGCGCCGCGCTGCGCTTCGCGCCGGGGCTGCTGGCCCTCACCGGCACGCGGCTGCTCGCGCGCGATGCCGACGGCCAGGTGCAGGAGTGGCCGCTGGCGGCGGGCATGGCGCTGCGGCTGCTCGACCATGGCGGCGTCGGCACGCTGGAGCTGCAGGACGCCGAGCGGCGCATCGCGTTCTGGCGCTTCACGCTCGGCACGCACGCGCAGGCCCTGCGGTTTGCCCAGAAGTTCGAGCAGCAGATCGACCGCCTGCAGCGACCCGGGGGCGATGGCGCGGCCGTGGCCGACGAGGACGAGCCGCGCTGCCCCGCCTGCCACGCGGTGCTTCCGCCCGACAGCGACGAATGCCCCGCCTGCGCCCGCACCCAGGCGCCGCCCACCTCCACCTGGGTGCTGCTGCGCCTGTGGCGCTTCGCGCGGCCCTATCGCAAGCAGCTCGCGGCGGGCTTCGGGCTCACGCTCGCCTCCACCGCCGCGACGCTGGTGCCGCCCTATCTCACCATCCCGTTGATGGATGACATCCTCATCCCCTTCCAGAACGGCCAGCAGATCCCGGTGCGCCTCGTGGCGCTCTACCTGGGCGGGCTGCTGCTGGCAGCGCTGCTGGCCTGGGGGCTGGGCTGGGCGCGCACCTACATCCTCGCGCTGGTCTCCGAGCGCATCGGCGCCGATCTGCGCACCACCACCTATGAGCACCTGCTGCGGCTCTCGCTCGACTATTTCGGGGGCAAGCGCACGGGTGACCTGATGGCCCGCATCGGCTCGGAAACGGATCGCATCAATGTTTTCCTGTCCTTGCATGCGCTCGACTTCATCAACGACGTGCTGATGATCCTGATGACGGCGGGCATCCTGTTCTCCATCAACCCCTGGCTCGCGCTCGTCACGCTGGTGCCGCTGCCCTTCATCGCGTGGCTGATCCACAACGTGCGCGACCGCCTGCGCACGGGCTTCGAGAAGATCGACCGCGTGTGGTCCGAGGTGACCAACGTGCTGGCCGACACCATCCCCGGCATCCGCGTGGTCAAGGCCTTCGCCCAGGAAAAGCGCGAGGCCCAGCGCTTCCGCGAGGCGAACCAGCACAACCTGGAAGTGAACGACCGGCTCAACAAGACCTGGTCGCTGTTCACGCCCACGGTGTCGCTGATGACCGAGATCGGGCTGCTGGTGGTCTGGGCGTTCGGTATCTGGCTCGTGGCGCGCAACCAGATCACGGTGGGCGTGCTGGCGGCGTTCATCGCCTACATCGGCCGCTTCTACACGCGGCTCGATTCGATGAGCCGCATCGTCTCGGTCACGCAGAAGGCGGCGGCCGGCGCCAAGCGCATCTTCGACATCCTGGACCACGTAAGCAACGTGCCCGACCCCGCGCAGCCCGTGGAACTGGGCCACGTGCGCGGCGCCATCGCGATGCGCAACCTCGGCTTCCGCTATGGCAGCCGGGCCGTCATCAAGGGACTGAATCTCGACATCCGCCCCGGCGAGATGATCGGCCTCGTGGGCCACAGCGGCTCGGGCAAGAGCACGCTGGTGAATCTCATCAGCCGCTTCTACGATGCCACGGAAGGCTCCATCCAGGTCGATGGCGTGGACGTGCGCCGCCTGCGCGTGGCCGACTACCGCCGCCACATCGGCCTCGTGCTGCAGGAGCCGTTTCTCTTTTTCGGCACTATCGCCGAGAACATCGCCTACGGCAAGCCCGACGCCACGCGCGAGGAAATCGTCGCGGCGGCCCGCGCGGCCCACGCGCACGAATTCATCCTGCGCTTGCCGCATGGCTACGACTCGCTGGTGGGCGAGCGCGGCCAGGGGCTTTCGGGCGGTGAGCGCCAACGCATCAGCATCGCGCGGGCGCTGCTCATCGACCCACGCATCCTGATCCTCGACGAGGCGACCTCGGCCGTCGATACCGAAACCGAAAAGGAGATCCAGAAGGCGCTGGACAACCTCGTGCAGGGCCGCACCACCATCGCCATCGCCCACCGGCTTTCCACATTGCGCAAGGCCGATCGCCTCGTGGTGATGGACCGGGGAGAGATCGTCGAGGTCGGCCCGCACGACGAACTGATGGAGCAGCAGGGCGCCTACTGGCGCCTCTACGAAGCCCAGGCCCGCCGCGCCGAGGAGGACGCCCAGGCCTCGGGCCTTGTGGTAATGGACAGCGCGCTGCTGCATCCCTCGCATCCTGCGGGCACGCCGTGATCCGCTTTCGCACTTCCTGCATGGTCGGCCCGATCCGTCCCCGAATCCGATGAACCCCTCCGTTCCTTCCATTTCCTTCGGCCTGCGGCGCAATGCCCATGGCCGGCTAGTGCTCACGCTGGCCGATGGCACCGTGCACGAAGCCATCACCCCGGTGAGGGCCTTTCCTATCGCCGCGCCCTCCGAGGGCCTGTCCCTGGTGGGGCAGGACGGCCACGAGCTGCTGTGGATCGATCATCTGGAGCGCATCGATCCGGCTGCACGCGCGCTCATCGAGGAAGAACTGGCCGTGCGCGAGTTTGTGCCCACTATCACGAAAATCGAGGCTGTATCGGGTTTCACCACGCCCAGTACGTGGACGGTGGAGACCGATCGCGGGCCCGCGCGGCTGGTGCTCAAGGCCGAGGAGGACATCCGGCGCCTGGGCCGCCGCAGCGCCCTGCTCATCGCTTCGGCCGATGGTGTGCACTTCCGCGTGCCCGACACGGCGGCGCTCGACCGGGCCTCCCGGCGGCTGCTGGAGAGGTTCCTGTAGACCGACTTCAGGGGCGTCTGCTGGGCGCCTGATGGCATGGCATAGATAGGGGAAAACCCTTAAAACAGTGCAAAAGCAAAAAAAGGGCTTAATTCACCCTTCTTTTTGCCGTTATGGATGTACGAGACGGGGATGGATCCCCCCGGACGCTCCACGCACACGAATGGAATCTGCCATGCAAATGCCACCTGTCGATCGATCGCCGAACTGGCGTCCTCAGGGCGCCGATTTGTATTCCACTGGTGCCTCGGGGGCCGTGCCGGTCCGGCCCGTCAATGGCGTCACGCCCGTCGAGTCTACGGACCGGCTGGGCGAAGGGGTTTCCATCAAGGAGCCCGAAAAACCTTCCAACGCGGACCCCTCCAATCGCGACTGGACCGAGGCCAAGAAAAAGGAAGAGGCCGAGAAAGCCAAGGAACCCCCGCCCGAGCCCATCTACAAGCAGTTGCTGGAGTTCATCCAGTCGATGTGGCGGGCGAGCGGCATGGCGGTCGACATGGCCCAGGAGGTGAACAAGACCACCCTGCAGGAGCGCATGGCACAGCAGGGCCGCAACGATCCGGTGACCTACTCCGACCCCAAGGTCAAGCGCACGGGCGGTACGTGAGGCAGATGCCGGGAGTTGCTATTGAAAATATAGCAACCCGGGCAACATTCATCTGGAGTTTGGGCGGGTCTCAGGGTTTCTCGGACGTCGGGGGCTTGCCGGCGGGGCTGGATGCCGATGCCGCAGCGGCCTTCGCTTTGTCGCGCTCGGCGCGGTACTTGGCGGCAAAGGCGCGAACCTCCTCGTACGACACATAGCCATCGTGGTTGGTGTCCGCGTCGTCGAAGGCGTTGGCCAGCCGGGGGAAGAGCGCCACCTCGGAGCGGCTGAGCCGGTTGTCGCCATTGGCATCCAGCATCTTGAATTCGCGCATCGCCTTGATCTCGCCTTTCGAGAGCGGTGCGCTCGCGCCCTCCGCGGGTGCGGAGGCCGCTGCCCGCGCGGCCGCACCGGCTGGCTGTGCGTTGGCGGGGAGCGCCGTCAGCAGCCATCCCAGGGCCCCTGCGGCGAGCAGCGCCGCCAGGGCCCGGTGGTGCCAGAGCCCCGCGGGAAGCGCCTGTGGCGCGGTCTTGAAGGCTTGGGGGAGTGGGGCGCGGCAGGCGCTGGGCTGCGGGGCGCGGTGGAAAAGGGTCTGGTGCATGCGCGGCATGGTGTCATACATGGGCCTGCTGCCGGCCCTTTGCAATCGGTCCATGCCGGGTTTCACGCGCGGTTGCAGCGGTTTGCACAACTTTGCCGAAGGCGGTGTCAACGGTCCTGGGATGCAGGCCCGGTGATCCCAGGGGCGGGCACGGCGGCGGCCGGCGCGTCCGCGCGGGCCGCGTTCGCGATCCCGCTGGCCACATGCCCCGCGGGCACATGGCGGGCGGCCGAGTTGACGTGGCCGGTCTGGTCGTCGAAGAAGAAATCGGGCTCGAACTCGCGCAGGAAGCCGCCTTTTTCCAGCCCGCCCAGGAACATGGCTTCGTCCACCGCGATGTTCCAACTCATCAGCGTCTGGATGGCGCGCTCGTGCGCCGGCGCGCTGCGCGCCGTGACCAGCGCGGTGCGGATGCGCATGCCGGTGCCGCTGCCCGTGGCGGCCTGCTGGAGCCGGTGCAGCGCCGCCAGCAGGGGCTTGAAAGGGCCATCGGGCAGGGGCTGGGCCACCTTGTCGGTCTCGTGCCGCTGGAAGGCGGCCAGTCCCTCGCTCTGGTAGATACGCTCGGCCTCGTCGGAGAACAGCACGGCATCGCCATCGAAGGCGATGCGCACCTCGTGCGGGTTGGCGTGGCTCGCCTGCACCGATTCCGTGAGCACGCGCGCGGCCGGGTAGCCCAGGGCCAGTGCCTCGCTCACGTCCTTCTCGTTGGCCGAGAGAAACAGGTGCGCACCCAGCGGCCGCAGATAGCGGAACGGGTCGCGCCCCTGCGTGAACACGCCGCGCTCCAGCGGCACGCTCGCGGCCTCGGCCGAGCGGAAGATGCGCATGCCGCTCACCGGGTCGTTGCGCGAGAGGACCACCACCTCCACGCGCTGGCGGCCGGGTTCATTGAAGGCCAGCAGCTTCTTCACCAGCGAGAAGGCCACGCCCGGCCGCGCGGGCACGCCCAGGCGGTCGAGCTGCAGCTGCATGTAGGCCTGCGGGTGCTCGGGGTCGAACAGGCGGTTCTCTTCCTCGAAGTCGAACAGCGCGCGCGAGGAGATCGCGACGACGAGCTTGTCTTCCAGCGTGACCGGCATGCGAAGGGTTCCGACAGAGGGGTTATTTCACGAACTGGTTGAGCTGGATGATGGGCATCAGCACCGCCAGCACGATGAGCATCACGATCAGGCCCATGGCCACGATCAGCAGCGGCTCCAGCACGGTGGCGAGCTGCATCGCGCGGCGCTGCACCTCGGTGGAGAGTTGCGCCGCTGCGCGCTGCAGCATCAGCGGCAACTGGCCCGTCTGCTCGCCCAGCCGCGCGAACATCGACACGAGGCCGGGAAAGCGCTTCTTCTGCGCCAGCGCGGAGGCCAGCGGCGCGCCTTCGCGCACCAGCACCAGAGCGTCCAGCGCATCGGCGCGCATGGCGCGGTTGCCGAGGGTTTCGGCGGCGGCCTGCAGGGCCTTCAGGATGGGCACGCCGGCGCCGGCCAGCATGGAGAGCGTGCCCGTGAAACGCGCTGCGTTGTAGCCGCGCGAGAGCCGCCCCACCAACGGCAGGCCGAGCCAGGCGGCATCGAATTTCTCGCGCAGCCGCGGCCGGGCCAGGGCCGAGCGGACGGCGACGGCCGCCAGCACCAGCACGCCGAGCGCCGCCCAGCCGTAATGGCGCACCGCATCCGAGATGGCCATCATGGCCACGGTGAGGAACGGCAGCGCGCGCTTGGTGCCCGCAAACACCGAGGCCACCTGCGGCACCACGTAGCCCACGAGGAAAAGCACGATCACGATCGCAACCCCGGTCACGATGGCGGGGTAGAGCGATGCGCCGATGAGCTTGGCTTTGAGTGCCTGGCGCTCCTCCAGGTCATCGGCCAGCCGCTCCAGTACCAGGCCGAGGTTGCCGCTCGATTCGCCCGCGCCGATCACCGCGCAGTAGATGGACGAGAACTCGCGCGGATGCGCCGCCAGTGCCCGCGCGAAGGTGGAGCCCGCGTTCACCTCGGCGCGCAGCGTGGCCACGAGGTGCCGCTGGCGGTCGTCGTCGGCCTCGTCGGCCAGTGCGGTGAGCGCACGCTCCAGCGGCAGGCCCGAGGAGACCAGCCCCGCAAGCTGGCGCGTCCAGATCGCCAGCCGGGTGGCGCTGAACACCGGCCGCGTGAACAGCCTCTGCCCCAGGGAGACACTGCCATCGCCCCCCGCGCCCTGGCCCGTGCCCAGGGCCTCCACGGCCAGCGGCACCAGCGCCTGGGCGCGCAGCAGGCTGCGCGCGGCCTTGGCATTGTCGGCTTCGAGGGTGCCTTTGCGGGTCTGGCCCTGCGCATCGAGGGCTTCAAAGGAAAAGGCGGGCATGCGGATCGGTCGGAGGTGCGGTCAATCGGGTGGGCGCGAAGGCAACGGAAATGAGATGGTATCCGCTGCCGATGGCGCCCTCCGCCCTCCGGGTGCAGCGGGTGAGGTGGGCGGCCCCGTCAGGCCGCCGACCGCGTCAGGCCATGGCGTTGGCCTGCGCCACGATCTCCAGCGACCGCAGGCGCAGCGCGGGGTCGTGCACGTCGCTCACCAGGATGAATTCGTCCGCCCGGGTGGCCTCGGCCAGCGCCTTCAGCCCGGCATGCACGGTGTCCGGCCCGCCGATCACCCCAGCCGCGAGGAAGTCGCCGATGGCCGCGCGCTCCTGCGGCGACAGCGTGGCGGCGTAGTCCCGCACGGGCGGCTGGAGCAGCCCGCGCTGCCCCGTCAGGATGCCCAGCACGCGCTGGTAGGTGCTGCTGGCGAGGTATTCGGCTTCCTCGTCCGTGGGCGCCGCGATCACCGGCACGCCGATCGCCACGTAGGGCCGCGCGAGCGCCGCCGAGGGCTGGAACAGCCGCCGGTACAGGTCGATCGCCTGGTGCAGCAGCCGGGGCGCGAAGTGCGAAGCGAAGGCGTAGGGCAGGCCGCGCTCGGCCGCGAGCTGGGCCGAGAACAGGCTCGACCCCAGCAGCCAGATCGGCACCCCGGTGCCGGCACCGGGCACCGCGATGAGGCGCTGCCCCGGCTGCACCGGCCCCAGCAGCCGCTGCAGTTCGGCCACGTCGCGGGGGAAGTCTTCCTCGGTCTCCACCCGGTCGCGGCGCAGCGCGCGCATGGTGGGGCCATCGGTGCCCGGTGCGCGGCCCAGACCCAGGTCGATGCGGCCGGGGTACAGCTCGGCGAGCGTGCCGAAGGCCTCGGCCACGACCAGCGGCGCATGGTTGGGCAGCATGATGCCGCCCGAGCCTACGCGGATCGTGCGTGTGCCTCCGGCGATGTGGCCCACCAGCACGGCCGTGGCCGAGCTGGCGATGCCGGGCATGTTGTGGTGCTCCGCCAGCCAGTAGCGGCGAAAACCGAGCGATTCGGCATGCTGCGCGGTGCGCAGCGCGATGGCCAGCGCATCGCCCACGCTGCCGCCCTCGCGCACGGCCACCAGGTCGAGCATCGAGAGCGCGGGACGCCGGGGCGTGCTGCCTTCCGCATGGGAGGGCGGGGTGGACGGATTGGGCGTGGAGGGCGAAAGCGTCGTCATGCGGGCCATTGTGCGGCGCGGGTCAAATCCGCTGCAGGCCTGCGGGCAAGGGGCGGCTCTGGGCGGTGGTTCACGCCGATAATTCTTCGCTGGCGCTGTGCGGCGTGCCGGCCGCATGCCGGCGCCTCCGCTTGCTGCTGCGGCGGCCTTGGCGGCCCGGCCGATGGCGGCTTTCTGCAACCCTCACGCACACCATGGGATTCTTCAGCCGACTGTTCCCGCCCCGGGCCGACGGCCTGCCTGCGCTGGACGACTGGACTTCGCTGCCCGACAGCAACGCCAGCGAGCTCGTCGTGGCGGGCGACGAGGCCGCCAAGCTGCTGGCCGAGATCGACATCGACGCCGCCATCGCCAGCCATGCGCGGTGGGTGTCCTGGCTGGAACAGGTCCTGCTGCACGGTGCGCGCGACGAACGCCTGCGCCCCGAGGCCATTCGCGACGACACCTGCTCCGAACTCGGCCAGTGGCTGCACGGCCCCGGCCGCGCCGCCCTGGGCCATCTCCCGGCCTTCGACATGATGCAACGCCGCCACCGTTACTTCCACCAGCAGGCCGCGGACCTCGTGATCCACGCCGAAGCGGGTGACGAACGGCAGGCGCAGCAGGCCTTCAAGCGCTGCCACCATGCATCGCGGCAGGTGGTGATGCTGTTGCAGGAGTTGAAGCGGGGCCTGGGACGCGAGGGGCGGTGAGGGCGGTGGCTGAGGTCTGTTCACGAGTTCGCACGGGATGTGACGCTGCCGACTGACGTGCTCACCCTCATCGACATCACGTTTCAATCCACGCGTCCGCACGGGACGCGACCAGCGCGA